>JAZKES010000033.1:0-56386 GCA_040386995.1 Pseudomonadota bacterium
CCGGGGAGAAAAGTTTCAAAAGGAAAAAGACAGATAATTATGGATTCGGAAAGAGGCGGTTACGTTTTTGGTCACGCCGCGTGACGCTGGTTGTGGGCTGGGGGGAATTGGTTAGTTGCTGAGTACGATGATGAGCACATGCCCATCGAATATCGGATGGGGCATAGCCGCAAAGTTAAGATGCAGCCTGGATTCGGGCACTACTCTGGTTAGATCTCGCATTGTTTTTATTCGTCTGCGAGTCCTTCTGGCCACAATAGTCATGACGTTTTCGAAGTGATCGGCTAAATCTCGCGATTTTTGCATCCCGCCGAACATCTAGAAAAGTTACGCAGCTAATGGCTATAATAAATTATCGTTTTGAAACATAGGCTTATCTTGCTTCGGCAATCGTTTCCCGCATGTGCAGATACAAAACAAGGTTTTTATCTCGCTCATCTCGTCATAATTACCCTGAAAAACCGGCCGGAAAGGTCCTTCTGCAAGGTTTTCCACTAAAAATTATGACTGTTGCAACCATAAAACCATTAAAAAGCGGCGAAATCCGGCGTTATTCAGATCTTTTCAGAACCTTTAAGGCAGTATTAAAGGCATCCATAGTTCTTTTCTATATCTTCGACCCTGTGTTTGCTGTTCAACAGAGCGCAAATGCTGGCCAGAAATGGCTAAAGGACTTGTGGTGAGTCTGCCGGTTTGTTTTTTACAAATCGGGTAATACTTTGCTCAGCTCCCTGAGTAAATTTTAATGCGGGTGTTGTCACTGATGATGGCAATACCCGCTTTTTTTTGGCCTGTTGTTTCCACGTTCGCGACAAATCCTTACCTTCTAGGACATTACCTTATTAGTGCTGCAGCACTTTTGCTCCTATTGCCATGATTTCTGTGGGCTTCAACTGCCGTCCAACTTAGCGCCTATTAAAGATGGTTGCATTTAGCGCGCGGGGGACGCTGGGTTAAGTCTGATAAAGCGTAATGCAATCGCTGCTACCAGCGAGCCGGTTGCCACAACGAGTCGACATATTGCTGGCAACCACTTGCTCAACAAGCACAGAGTGGCTGTTTAAAAAGAGAAGGGTGGGAGCGGAGAATAATTTGCCGGCCTGGGTGGCCGGCAAGGTTGGTATTGATGAGGGATAATCGCGTTGCAGTAAAACTTCAAGCAGGCCTTCAGTAAGTAGGCACTGCTTACACTTCAGAGAATGGTCCTTTGCTGTCAGCAAACTCATCCAGATGAACACCAGCACGTTCCAGCATTGTGTGTAACAACTGGGCATGTGGGGTGTCTTGTGGATAGGCCAGATGTTGACCACCTTTGATTCCGCCGCCTTTGCCGAGAAGAACTGAGGGCAGGGGATCGTTGTTGTGTCTGTCGCTGTTGCTCATGTTGCTGCCGAACAGCAGGATGGAATTGTCGAGAACACTGCCTTCGCCATCTTCCATATTTTTCAGACGTTCTGCGAACTTGGCCATACGTTCGGTCTGGTAACGTTGTACGAGAAGCAATTTCTCCCATTTTTCAGGATCATCCTGATGGTGTGACAACGGATGGAAAGCTTCATTGATACCAACGTTGGAGAACACCCGCATGCTGGCTTCCTTGATCATACGCATGGAAACGACGCGGGTCTGGTTGGTCTGGAAGGCGAGTGCGAGCATTTCGAACTGGATATCCAGCAGTTCTGTGAAATCTTCGGGTGGTCCGATTGGTGCGTCGGGCAGATCGCTCAAACTGCGCGCGCCTGCTTCGAGATTTTCGATGCGGCGTTCGATTTCACGGACGGAATCGAGGTAGTCGCTTACGCGCACGCGATCAGCAGGATCCAGTTTGCGGTTCAGGCTGTCAGTAGAGGCTTTCACATAATCGAGCAGGCTCTGCGACTGGCCGAGAATTGAGATGCGCTCGTCGTAGGTGTCGCCTTGACCAAACATTGTGTAGAACACTTTGCGTGGATTACCTTCGAGCGGCAGCGGCTGCTGTGGTGTGCGATAGGAAATGGCACCGCCGGGTTCGCCGCACAGTTCAAGTGAGGGCAACGGCGTATTCTGGCCGATTGCGGCGGCAGCCAACTGGTCCGCTGTAATACCTTTTACACCACCACGATCCGTTGGTGCTACGCATGACAGCCAGGTTTCTTCGATGATGCCGTGGGGGTTGGAACTTTCGCCACCTTTGTTGCGCAGACCACTCACTACGGTCACGTATTCGTTCAATGATTCGAGTGGTTTCAGGATGCGCGAATATTCAAAGCCGGTACCTGTCTGTTTTGGTACCCACTCGTGCATGACTGCGCCGTGCGGGAAATAAACGAAACCGAGGCGCGGATTTGCCGCGGCGGCTGTCTGAGCCAACGCAGTGCTCGCCGGAATCATGGCATCCAGCAATGGCAGGGCGATAGAGGCGCCTGCACCTCTTAACAGAGTACGTCTTGAAAGATGTTTCTTGCTGATGAACATGCTCAGCCTCCTGTAGGCGCGTTTACTGAGTTATTGTTGTTATGTTTGTGTTCAAAAACCATTCACTATCGTTTTCTGGTTAACGCAAATTTGCGTTAACCATTTTGTTTCAATTTTTCGTTTCGGTCACAAGGCCGCCTGCTGCGCTTTCGCTTCTTCAGATACGGATAATGAGCGAGCTTGCATCTTGAACGCGGGACTGCTGACGATGTTGTACACAATCGATTCGAAGCGGTAATCGTCATCGGCAGCGTTGCGAACGATGCCGCGTACTGTTGGCATGTCGCGATAATCCACCGGGCGACCCAACGCAAACGTCATGAGGTTTTCGGTTAGAGTTTGCACGAACATATCTGAACGTGCGACTAACGCCTGCCGTAAATCCTGCATTCCGTTGATTTGCGTGCCATCAGGCAATACACCTGAAGAATCGATTGCAGTCATGGTGACGGGATCGTGATCGCGGAATTCACCGACTGTATCGAAATTTTCGAGCGCCAGACCCAATGGATCCATCACGCCGTGGCAGCCATAACAACTTGGATTACCCGCATGCTGGGCAAGGCGTTCACGAACTGTTTTGGCTACCTGCCCCGGCGCATTTTCCGGAAATGCTTCAACGTTTGGTGGTGGATCAGCTGGCGGTGTACCCAGAATATGTTTAAGAATCCAGGCGCCACGTAATACGGGTGCGGTGCGGTTCGGGTTGGCGGTCAGCATCAGGATTGCGCCTTTGCCAAGCAAGCCGTAACGGGCGGTGTCAGTCAGCTGCACTTTGCGGAACTTGCTGCCCTTGATGTCTTCCATGCCGTAATGCATCGCGAGACGTTCATTCAGGTAGGTGTAGTCGGCATCGAGCAGGCGAGTAACGGGTTGGTCACTGCGCAGTACACTGTCGATGAACAGGTTCAGCTCTTCCTTGAACATATCGCGCGGATCGAGAAAGCCACTTGCGGTGCGGAACAGGGCACGGTCAGGAGCAATTTCATCGAGCTTGGCCAGGTTCAGCCACTGTGCTGCAAAATCAGTTACGAGCGCGCGTGATTTTTCATCCTGTAGCATACGACGAACCTGCGCTTGCAGCGTTTCAGGTTCGTGGAGTTCACCGGCGTTTGCAAGTTTGAGCAATTCGTCATCAGGCAAACTGCTCCAGAGGAAAAACGACAAACGGCTGGCGAGTTCGAAGTCGCTGATTGCCTGTGTATCAACATCGGAGAAACCAGCTTCAGCGCGATATATGAAATGTGGGCTTACCAGAATTGCGCTGAGTGCGTCGCGCACACTCGCTTCAAAGTCCTGTGTTTTACGGCTCTGTTCGTAAAATCCTAATAGTGCGGTGGTGTCTTCTTCAGTAAGAGGGCGCCTGAAAGCGCGTTCGCCCAGACTGACAATGATCTGGTTCGCGCACGCGGATTCGTCGGCACTTTCTTTCGGATAACAAACGAATATTTTTTTGCGGCTTGCAGAATCGCTCATTCCAGCAACACTCAATGGACCGCGAACCTGCAATGCATGTACGGCATGCACGCGGTCCTGACCACCTTCAAGTGCGGGGATACGCGCGAGTTCATCACTCTCTGCAAAGCTGCGCTGCACGAAAGTTACGGTCACGACATGTTGGCCCGCAGTGGCGTTGAAACGAATACCGCGTAAGCGCTGATTAATTTCTGCTACTGCATCGTCCTGAATCTGGTCGATTGCCTTGTGGTCTGCTTCACCGCCGATATTGGTGCGGAAAAACTCTACGCCATCGAGTAGCGCGACGACGGTATTTTCGAATTCCATGTTAGGCACTTCACGCGCAAGTGCGAGGTCGCCAATCGTCAGCTCATATTCGCCGTCGGCCAGAAAGTTATGCTCGACACTCATGCCACCGCGCGTGCCGAACGGCATGCCTTCGTTATGACGTTGTTGGGTGCCGGTGCCGGGAATGCCGCGTGGGGGCAGCGAAATGATCATGTCTGCCACGTTGCCGTAAGTTTCCATGATAGGGATCGGACGGCGGTCGCCCACTGCATCATGTGCAATGGTACGAGCCGCGTTGAGATACTGGTCGATAAACGCGGGGGACACCTGTAGTGCATCGGCGTTGTTATCGTAGCCACCTTCAAGATCGTCAGTCGGCAGCAATTTTTCTACATCGATGTTCATGCCCAGCAAATCGCGAATCGCGTAGGAATATTCGCGGCGATTCAGACGACGTAACGGTACGCGGGTAGGGAGAGGTTCCGCGGCAGCGGAATCGAGTGTGGTTTCAAACCAGCTTGCCAGTTCGTTAACTGTTGCGGGGTCCGGACGTTCTGCACCGGGAGGGGGCATCAGGCCGCCGCGTAATTTACGGATAGCCGCTTCAAAAACTTTGGGATCGCTGGCGACTTCATCGGCACTCATCAGGTCGAAAGCGACCTTCCCGGCCCAGTCTTCGGAGTTATGACACTCGAAGCAGTATTTTTCGACAACATCCCACTTACCATGCTCTTGTTCAGCTGCAATGGCAGGGACTACGCTCATCGTTCCGCAGGCAGCGAAAACGGCGGCATGAATGCTTCGCTTACTCATCATGACCAACACCTCTGGTTTTTATTGTTGTTAGCGATTCTGCCAGTAAACAGGGTTAAAAAATAAGGGACGTAAGGGCAGAACCGTGTGTTGACAGGATTGTGCTGCCACACGGTACGGTTTGTCCACTAACTTGCGGATTTCTCCACTCTTTTTCCCTGATTTCGCAGAGCGCGGGCACTGGCTGGAAAGCCTGAATTCACAGCAAAAATTGAGAGCTTTTGCCGTCAGCGAATACATCAGTCAGAGCTCGTGTTTTAGATCAGGTTCAGTTTTTCATCAGCATGTTCTTCTAGCACCAATGCCGTCAGTTGCAGGCTTTTCAAGGACCTGCGTGCACTAATTTGAGCCGGCCATCGTTTCAAGTTGTACGGAAGCGGCGCGTCGTCGCGTTCAACTAAAGAAGAGCTCGGGTTTGATTGCCAGGCTGCCTGGATCGTCGGCATTTAAAGACCGCGGTTTTGAGTCAACGAGCGTTATGGCGGCGAACAGGAGTGAATTTTCCGCAATTTGCGTTCAATTATTTGATAAAAATACGGTATGGTGGCCGACGTAAATTCTGTCAAAGAAAGCACGTAAGCGCTGGCATTCAGACTTTTTACTCAATAAAAAACGCGACTCAATAAAAACAAACGGCAAGGGGGGACCAATGCGGCACTTCAAACATTTGGCAATCACAACAAGCATTCTATTCACAGCCATGGCAGTGGAGGCGCAGCCATCAAGTGCCGCTGCTGACAAACCTGTGGAACCTATCGTTGCGGCCATTCCCGAGATCACAGAGAACACAGGGGCAGGACCTGCCTTTGATTCGTCTACCGCGCAGTGGCCGGGTTACGACATCGAACATTACAACTATGAAATAAATGAATATGTGATTACAGGTACGGCAGCTGGTGCACCTTACAAAACGCGGCTCGTGATTCGTCAGCCCGCCGACGACACCAAATTCAGTGGCCTCGTGGTAGCCGAAGCGATGCATCCGGCAGGTCAGGCGCATGCGTTTCAACACAATTCTGTTTACGTGATGGATGCGGGCCATATTACCGTTGAAGTAACTACACTTGGCCTTGATCCAATCAAAGCGTTCAACCCTGCCCGATACGGCGATTTCAGCGTAACGCCTGCACAGGTGAATGAAATTCTGGCCCAGGCCGGTGCGTTGATCAAAAGCGAACAGAGCCCCATCGCAGAACTTGGTCTACGCAAAATGGTGTTGTGGGGCTCGTCAGCGAGTTCAAGAATTCTTGTCGATTATTTGCCTGCACACAAAGTCTTCAAAACTGCGCAGATGGAAAATATCTACGATGGATTTATGCCTACTTCCAACGGCACGACAATTCCGCCAGTCGATGTGCCGATGATCCAGCTGCCAACGCAACACGAATACATGAATGTGGCGACTGCACAGCAAGACAGTGACGAACCCGGCAAGCAGTTTCGCTCGTACGAATTTGTCGGCATGGGACACTTGATGGCGCGTAATAATCACGACCTCACGCCGGATCAATGCACACGTCCGATCACTACATTTCCATTGGAGCCTTACTTCTCGCTTGGTTTGCATTATTTGCTTGAGTGGGTCGACAAAGGCACTTCACCTCCACACGCGGATCGGGTGTTGCTGGATCGCAATATTGTGAACGATGGCTCATTGATGATTCTCGATGAACATGGCAATCCGGAAGGTGGAATCCGCAATCCGTATGTCGATGTTCCTTTCACGCAATATATTGCGGGCAACGAAAACACTCCGGCGAGTACCGCTGGAATATTGTGCAGGCTGTCGATGTGGGAAGCGCCGTTCACCAAGGAGAAAATGCGCGAACTTTATGGCACCAAAGAAAACTACGTGCGTATGTTTGAAGCGGATCTCGATGCGCTGGAAACTGCTGGATGGTCGCTGCCGGTGTATCACGACTTGATCGTTGGTGATGCGCGTGCAGTAGAGTTCTAGAACAGATACAGTGCCGGTGTCGTGATTGATGCCAGCGCTGTTTTTGAGCAATTTTCCCGTAATTTTTCACTGTTGCGAAAGATTAGAGAAAAAATCTTGAAGAGCAGTTGGTGTGTTTCGCTTAATAAATTTCTTGCTGCTTAACGTCCACCAACTGCTTTTATTTCCATTTAGCGACTACGATAGTCTACTTCTTACACAACCTTGTTCAGTGCTGCTTCCAGTTGCGCAACCGTGCGGTCAACATTCTGCAGCTTGTCCAATCCGAACAAACCGATGCGGAAAGTTTTGAAATCTTCTCTTTCGTCACACTGTAGCGGAACACCTGCTGCGATCTGAAAACCCTGCACAAGAAACTTCTTGCCGTTCTGCACATCGGAGTCCTGCGTGAAACTTACGACTACGCCAGGAGCTTTGAAACCTTCGGCCGCAACACTGCGAAAACCCTTGTTTTCCAGTACCGCGCGCATTTTGTTGCCGAGTTCCTGTTGTTGCTCTTTCACTTTTGCAAAACCCAAACTTGCAGTTTCCTGCATCGTGTCGCGGAACACGGTCAGGCTGTCGGTAGGCATTGTTGCGTGATATGCGTGGCCACCTTTTTCGTAGGCTTCCATGATCTGCAACCATTTGCCGAGGTCGCACGCGAAACTGGTGCTGCGTGAATTACGGGTACGTTCGAGGCCGAGTGCGCTGAGCATCACGAGGCCGCAGCAAGGTGATGCGCTCCAGCCTTTTTGCGGTGCGCTGATCAATGCGTCGATGCCGAGTTTCTTCATGTCGAGCCAGATCGTGCCGGAAGCGATGCAGTCAATCACGAGCATGCCGCCAACTTCGTGAACGGCATCGGCCATCGCGCGGATGTAGCTGTCGGGCAGAATCATTCCCGATGATGTTTCGACATGCGGAGCAAATACAACTTCGGGTTTTTCCGCCTTGATTGTTGCGACTACTTCTTCAATCGGGCAGGGCGCGAAGGGAGACTGTGTTTCGGCTTTCTGCTGACGTGCTTTTAATACGATACTTTCTGACGGGATGTTGCCGGCATCGAAAATCTGGGTCCAGCGAAATGAAAACCAGCCATTGCGAATTACCAGGCATTTTTTATCGGTGGCAAACTGACGCGCAGCTGCCTCCATGCCGAAGGTACCGCTGCCGGGGACGACGACAACACCCTCTGCCTGGTAGACGTCCTTCAGCATGGCGGAGATATCGCGCATGACAGTCTGGAAGGATTGCGACATATGGTTGAGTGCGCGGTCGGTATAGACCACGGAATATTCGAGCAGGCCGTCGGGATCGACGTTGGGAAGTAAGCCGGGCATGAGATTGTCCTGTATTGGCTGGTAGATAATTTGAGGTTGCGAAGTATAGCCTGACCCAGCGGGAGACTCACTTGTTCAGATAAAGGAAAACATGAAATGGAGGTCGAGATTTTAAAAAATTCAGCGGCATCAGCTCAATTTGGTCACCTGCCGCTATGAAGCGCAGCTTAAGCGACGAAGAAGTGCCATTCCGCAAAAGCTGTTCTGCAGCCTCACAACAATATAAACAAAATGACACGCAACAATTGCAGATATGGTTTGTTGGTCTCCCGGTAAACTTTCACTACAACTACGGTCTTTCCTTCCTGCAATACCGCTTTATACTGGTTCGGTCGCGGTGTCGTTTCAGCCGCGCATCGCTTTTAACCCAGAATGATAATAAGACACTAATAACACTCTTTTAAGGGGGCCTTCGAATGATCCGCAACCATACTTTTTTCGCCACTGCGTTGGCGTTGGCACTGCTCTCGGGCTGTCAGCCTGCCGAGCAGGACACCACGCAGACTACTGAATCTGCTGCACCAGAAGCTGCTGCGCCGGCGGCTACTACTGCCGCTGCACTTGCGGCTAACGTGACTACAGAACGTCTTTTGAATGCAGCGGACGAGCCTTCGCAGTGGCTGAGCGTTGGCGGTACTTATGAAGAACGCCACTACAGTCCGCTGGCTGAAATCAAACGCGACAATATCAATGAACTGGGGCTGTCCTGGTTTGCAGATTACGACACTAACCTCTCACAGCAAGGTACTCCGCTTTACATCGATGGTGTGATCTACGTGTCCACCGCGTGGAGCAAAGTTTATGCATTTGACGCGCGTACTGGCACACAGCTCTGGCAATACGATCCAAAAACTCCGAAGGATATCGCGGTAAAAGTTTGCTGTGGCATCGTCAACCGTGGCCTCGCCGCATATGAAGGCAAAATTTATATCGGCACGCTGGATGGTTATCTCATTGCAATTAATGCCAGCACCGGCGCAGAAGAATGGCGCAAACTCACCGTTGACCAGAGCAAACAATACACTGTGACCAGCGCACCGCGCGTGATCAAGGGTCAGGTGTTGATTGGCAACTCCGGCAGCGAGTTTGGCGTGCGTGGTTATCTCGGTGCATACAATGCGAGCACAGGTGAAGACCTCTGGCGTGTATACACCGTGCCCGGCAATCCTGAACTTGGTTTTGAAACTCCCCAGATTGAAATGGCGGCTAGTACCTGGAGTGGCAAATGGTGGGAGCTCGGTGGAGGCGGTACCGTTTGGGACGCTATCGTTTATGACGAAGTAAATAACCTCGTGATGTTCGGCACCGGCAACGGCACTCCGTGGGATCAACGCGTGCGTGACCCGAATGGTGGCGACAATTTATTCGTCGCTTCCATCCTTGCGGTTAATGCCGACACCGGTGCATACGCATGGCATTACCAGACAACTCCGGGCGACACCTGGGACTACGATGCGATGAGCCCGATGATGTTGCTTGATCTGGACTTCAATGGTGACCAGCGTCATGTGGTAGTGCAGCCAAACAAGAACGGTTTCATGTATGTGCTTGATGCAGCTACTGGTGAATTGTTGAAGGCTGATCCGTTCACCGAAGTGAACTGGGCTACAGGCGTCGACATGAACAGCGGTCGTCCAATCGAAGTACCCGAAGCCCGTTACAATCGTGATGAAATTTATAACCTTGCACCCGGCGTGCAGGGCGCACACGGATGGCATGCAAATGCGTTCAATCCTGAAACTGGCCTCGTCTACATTGCTGCACAGCGTGCTTATTTTGTGATGAGGAGCATGGATAACTTTGTCGCTAATCCTCTGGGCACCAACCTTGGCATCGATATGGGCGCGAGCCTTGCCTACTATCGTGACAACCCCGACGCACCACGTGAATTCGTCGGTTATGTTTCTGCGTGGGATCCGGTTGCTGGCAAGGAAGTATGGCGCAGCGAAGAGCTTAATGGTCCTACTGGCGCTGTACTTTCCACAGGTGGTGGATTGGTGTTCTCAGGTGGCGGCAACAACAATAATCAGTTCCGCGCGTACGATGCGGCGACTGGCGAAAAAGTGTGGGAGTTCGACACACAGACCGGCATGGTAGCAGCGCCGATCACGTACGAACTTGATGGCAAGCAGTACATCGCGGCAAGCGTGGGTATCAATCAGGCTGGCAACTACTACGCGCCGAACCATTCGCGCATGTTGGTATTTACTGTTGGTGGCACTACCGTGTTGCCCGAGCCAGTCAGCTTTGCGCCGCCGCAACTCAGCCCACCACCCATGGTAGCAAGTGCTGAAGAAGTGGCGGCAGGCGAGGAAAAATACAACGCAACCTGTGCGCTCTGCCATGGCAATGGTGGTGCAGCACGCGGTGCGAACTTCCCTAACTTGCTCGTCAGCCCGATGTTACATTCGCAGGAAGGTTTTGATTCGATTGTACTTGGCGGAGCACGGCAGGAACGTGGCATGGTAAGTTTTGCTGATCGCCTGCAGCCTGCAGATACATCAGCAATTCGCGCCTATCTGATCGCGCGTGCGACCGAAGCACTTGCTGCGCAACAGGCAGCACCACCAATCGAGACAGCTCCGCCTGCCGCTGAACAGCAGCATGTGGAATCGGAAACAACCGATAATTAATTTACCGCGATAAAAGTGTTAAGAGTTCAGGGTAGCTGATGACGACATCAGTTTACCCTGAGCTTTCTCGTCAAGAAGCAAATGCATTTTCACTCTTCTCGATTTTTCTCCGCGATATTCACTTCTCAATATTTTTACCACTCAGTAACAAATCTGCACATTCTGCTCACGTAAACATTCACTTTTTGTAAGCCAAGAGTGTTCATGTTTTGCGTGTTTCAATAATCTATGGCATCGCGCTGTGTTATCCGTCAAATCACGCAGTAATGAAGATGACTGAGCTCTACTTGTTCGGTTATCCTCGAAGGCTGCAAGGAGTTTGAATGGATCACGAAATAACCCTCATCACAACGGTGGCCAGCGGCTTTGGCATCGCGCTCGTACTTGGCTTCATCGCTGAGCGAATCAAGGTGCCTGCGCTCGTCGGTTATCTGGTTGCAGGCATCATAATCGGACCATCAAGCCCAGGTTTTGTCGCCGACCTGGAAATTGCTTCACAGCTATCAGAAATTGGCGTGATGCTGCTGATGTTTGGCGTGGGCCTGCACTTTTCGCTGGACGATCTTCTCGCGGTTAAACGCATTGTTGTGCCAGGCGCGATAGTGCAGATGTCGCTGGCCACATTGCTGGGTATCGCGATGACGTCGTTGTGGGGCTGGAATTGGGGCACTGGGCTGGTGTTTGGTTTATGCCTGTCCTGCGCAAGTACAGTAGTGCTGCTGAAAGCGCTCGAAGCCCGGCGCTTGCTTGAAACCATGAATGGGCGCATCGCAGTTGGCTGGCTGATCGTAGAGGATCTCGCGACAGTGCTCGTACTTGTATTGATGCCGCCGCTCGCCGGTGTACTTGGCAGTACGTTGGTTGAGGCCAATACCAGTGATAGTTCTCTGTGGCTGACAATCGGCAAAACATTGCTGCAAGTGTTCGCGTTTATTGCCTTGATGTTGATCGGTGGGCGGCGCGCGCTGCCATGGTTGTTGTGGCAGGTCGCACGAACCGGCTCGCGGGAATTGTTCACGCTGTCTGTCGTCGCGACGGCGATTGGTATCGCGTACGGCGCTACCGCACTTTTTAATGTGTCGTTTGCGCTTGGTGCATTCTTCGCCGGAATGGTGATGCGCGAGTCTGAGTTCAGTCATCGCGCAGCAGCGGAATCGCTGCCACTTCGTGACGCTTTTTCAGTGCTGTTCTTCGTATCGATCGGCATGTTGTTCGATCCGATGATTCTCATCGATGAACCCCTGCATCTGCTGGGCGTACTCGCCATCATCATGCTGGGCAATTCGACGGCAGCAGCGGCTCTGGTGCTGATTTTGCGGTATCCGTTGAAGACTGCGCTGGTCGTGGCAGTCAGTCTCGCGCAGATTGGTGAGTTCTCATTCATTCTCGGTGGCCTTGGCGTGGAGCTAGGCTTGTTGCCCGAGGAGGGTATGAGTCTTGTTCTTGCCGCAGCACTGATTTCAATCGCGCTTAATCCGTTGTTGTTTGCATCTATAACACCGCTGCATCGTTGGCTGCTCAAACATTCCAGATTTGCACGCGAGCTGGAGCATCGCCAGACACCTTTCGTGGATTTACCAACCACCACCGAAACGAAATATCTGGAAGGACAAGTAGTGCTGGTAGGTTTCGGGCGCGTTGGCCGGCGTATCGGCAAGGGTATGGAGGCTAGTGGAATTCCCTATGTGGTCGTGGAACAGAACAGGGAAGTCGTCGAGAAAATTCGCAAGAGTGGGATTGTCGCTGTGGCGGGGGATGCGTCCGATCCAGCTGTGCTGATCCAGGCTCATATCAAAAATGCAGCGATGCTCGTGATCGCAACTCCGGACCCGCTCAATGTAAGGCCGATGGCCGACACCGCCCGATTGCTCAATCCCGGCATCGAGATCGTGGTGCGCACCCATAGTGAAGAAGAGTCCAACATGCTGCGTAGTGACGCAATTGGTACGGTGTTCTTCGGCGAGGAAGAACTGGCGCGAGGCATGACAAGTTACGTACAGGAGCGTTTTGCACCGGGGCTGCATCCGCTTGAACCCTGAAAAACGGCAAATTGTTGAAAACTCAATATTCAGGGTGTGCTGTCATCGCATAAGTCCGGGGTAATCCTGAGATTTATACCTGGGAATGGCTGACTGTTCCTTTCTGGAAGCCTTGTCCATCCGAAAATTGCGTGCAAAAACAGCAGGAAAGTAAATATGGCAAGCAACGTTGCCAATTTTTAGCTGACCTCCTTTGCTGGTGTCTAACCTGACCTTCAATATGACCCTTGGCTGCGATTTGTAATATTTCTGGTCTTTATCGCACTGAGATGGAGAGTGGCTATTGCGCGATTGGCAGGCTGTTCAAATAGACTTTCCCAAGGCCATGGCATACCATCCGACCGCGCTATTTTTCAATGATATTATCGAGTTGTGGACGCTTTCGTGGGTACTTTCCTCACTATCCGGAAGCAAATTCAGTCTTCAGATGGATCCAAATTCCCTTGTTAACTAACAGCTATGAGACACCTGCCCTTATCGCAACAGCTATAAGCAAAGGGGATAAAAAAGCCGAAGAAGTACTTTTTAAAAAGTACTACAAGCCCACGTTGTACATACTGGAAAGGAAAACCGGTGATGCTGAGCTTGCGCAGGATCTTTGTCAGGAGGCTTTTTGCATCATGCTAGAACGTCTGCGGTCCAGACCATTGGATGAGCCGGATAAGCTTGCAGGATTTCTCCATACGATTGCCATAAATTTACATATTGGGGAGATTCGTAAGTCCAGTCGCCGCAAGACGTTTACCAACCAGGCAGTATTAGATGTAGTTGCCGATGCGAGCCAGAATCAATACCGCATTTTGCAAAAGGAGCGCGTAGCCAAGGCTGTGCGACAACTGGTTGAGTCAATGGATAACACCCGCGACAGGAAGCTCTTGTATGGTTTTTTCATTCAGGAGAAAGACAAAGCTGAAATTTGCGATGAGCTGGATTTAAGTCTGCGGCACTTCGACAAAGTATTGTTCAGAGCCAAGCAACGTTTTCGTGAACTGCTCACAGAGGATACTGAGTCCTCTTCGAGAAAGTCACGAACGTAACCATTAACGCGGTATATGGTCAGGTAAATCTGACCGACTATTGAGAAATCGGCGCAGAATAAGGATGGAAATCATAAGCGAACATAAGTATGAAGATCAGGTAGATGCCTATCTGAATAACACCATGGACGCAGCTGACAAAGCTGCGTTTGAAGTGTTAATGCTCGAAGATTCGGCTCTGTTCGAGCGCGTCCAGTTAGTGGATGCCTTGAAGCAGGGTTTGATATCTGACAAAGAAGCACTCGTACAAGCCTCTGAGGCGACGAGACAATCTTCTCCACGTACAACAGCACTGATCCTGCCTTTTGCCGCGTGGGTGCGGCAACCAATGTCACTAGCCGCATCAGTGTTGGTTGCTGTGCTGGGTGTGCAAACGTTTTATCAGGGCTTTTTGAATCAAACCGGGCGGTCAGGTGCGTTGCCTATCGGCTCTCTGGTTCTGGTTGAAGGCACGAGAAGCGACACCAGTTCTACTTTTACTGGTTCTGGACCTTACCTCTTTCAAATCGATGCGGGACTTGGCACCAAGGCGGAAGCCTTTGCCGTGACTCTTCGCAATCGCGTAACAAATTCGCCAGTTGTCCAGGAACAAGGACTGCAGGCCGACAACAATGGCTGGGTTCGTGTAGTAATAAATGCCGAATTAGCCGGTGAATATGCGGTGGAACTGACCTGGTCCGATGATCAGGGCGTTACCCAGACACGCAGCTCCCTCGTTGATATAAATAACTAAACAACTGATTGAATGATCACCTGAACGACCGGCTGGAGGACTGTCTCTAGAGCGAGCTGCAAAGCAAACTATAGGGAAATCTGTGCGGGAAACTGAAGGGAAACTGAAGGGAAACTGAAGGTCAGCTAGTCCGGTAGTTCAATAGTGGAATCAGGTGATACGCTGCTTAGCGTATACCCCGCCCAGTAATAGGGATTACGATAGTCGGGGTCTTGGCTTACATCAAATTGCGCCTGTTGTAATGCTCGAGTAACGTCCTTTTCTTCCTGCAAATGTTGATAAAACAGGGCCATGAATTCCGCCGAAGCACGGTCTGAAACCGGCCAGAGCGTTGATATGACGTGTTTCGCGCCTTGAGCAATAAAACCCCTGCTTAAACTGTTTAGTCCTACTCCCGCCTGCTCCTGACCCATCGCTGTGTCGCAACCACTTATAACAACCAGTTCGTTATTGAATGCATAACCAAATAACTCGGAAGGTGTAATAAAGCCGGGATCCGGATTGCCTGCTTCGTCGATAGTCGAAAGTGCCAGTCCGATGTTGTCTTCACTGGTGGATTTGAAATAACCATGCGTTGCAATGTGAAGAATACGTGCATTGCGGGACTGTGGACTACTCAGGTTTGCGCGCGTAGCACTCGTTCCAGTAAAAATTATTGCGTTACCTGTTATTCGCTCCTGAATGTTGCGTGCTTCCTGTGCAGTATAGGGAAGCGATTGCAGGGATTCTGACCAGCTTCGTAGCGAATAGGTTCGCGCCAATGGCGGATCGAGCGAGGCTATTTGGTTGTTCGCGAATATTGGGTCCGCAATAATCGCTATCTGTGTTGAGTAGTTCGTACTTTTTTGTGGTTTGTCCATAAAGTAAGCGCTGAGAGAAGGCACTGTTTTCAGCGAATACTTTGTTATCAGTGGCAGATAAGTGCCGCTTGCGTCGGGCAGGGATAATGCGGCGAAAGGAAACGAGTAAAGAGAGCTATGGCCAACGATCACTAACTCGTTTACGTCCGGGAAAGTGGTCAAGTCAGGCAACAAATATTTTCCAAGTGTTTCGAATTGAGATGCAGAAAATGAATCGGGCCTGTCCAGAAGATCTTCGGCCCCCGCCAGTAATGTCTGCAACTCACCTTCGCGTGGTACTTTTTTAATCTCCTTGCGATTTTGAGTTATGGACAACACATATAACGAATTTTTCTCCATCATGTAATAAAGCACCAGTTGGCCTGGCAATAGGTTGGCTTGCACCTCGTCCAGACTGACAGTTGCAGGAATTGGCAAACTTTCCACATTGTTGAGCCGCGCTAGCGCCAGCAAATCGTGTTGGTGGTAGTAGTTTAAAGTTGCTGGTGCGGGGATAGGTTGTACCGTTCCTGCTTCAGCAAGAAGACTCGATATGTTGCTGTAAATCTTCAGTTGCTCCTTTTCCTCCATGCTCGCAGTATCGCTCGGGAGACCTGAAGCAATACGTTGGCGCAAGCTGATGTCTCGCGATCTCTCACTGGTTGTGAAGGCAAGGCTGAGTTGGGCTGGATCATTTGTTTGCTCGTACTGTTCGAGATAAATAGTCGCAAGCGTTGTGTATGCGGCATCAGTTTGATTGCTCCAGGCCGGTCCGATTCGTTCGGCTTCAAGCTGGGTATGCAAATTTTCAATTTTTACAACAGATTCCTGGCCGTAGCGAACCGCAGCGTCAGTATCGGCCATTGCCTTGCTCACACGCATTGCAACATTCAACGCCGCGATTTTGTCGTTTGGATAACGTTCATCCAACTCTGAAGCGATAGCGGTATCAATTGCAACTTTCGCTTGTTCAAGCTCTCCTGCCTCCAGAAAAAGTTCAGCTTGTTGAGTCCAGATTTTTTGCATCAGATTGTAGTCTTCCAGTTCCGGCAGCAGTGTTCTTGCCGATTGTGCGTACGCCTGCGCCTCTGATGACAATCCACTCTCGCTGCTATCGATACTAAGCTGCAGGAAGGCCTCTGCCTGAGTTGCAAAATTTTCTGTGGTACTCGCCATTTCCTGGCATAAAGTATGTTCGCTCAATGCCTCTTCAGGATTGTTGAGCATCCGGAACAACGTACCGAGGCGGCAGTGATAATTGGAGAGCGCAGGGGGTGCTGAATCGCCAGCAAGTTGCATCGCCTGATTCAGGTAGATCGCTGCCTTGTTGTAATCACCTAATATCTGCGAGTAGTTGCTGAGGTTGGAGTACAGAAATGCCCTTGCTTCAGTGTTGTCGATTTCGTCGAGCAGTTTGATAACGTTCATGAAATGAATCAGAGACTTTCTACGTTCGCCAATTCGCGCATAGTGAACTGCGATATTGTTTTCGATTATCTGATAGGTGTTCCAGTCTTTAGCCTCTGAAGCAAAATACGAAGCCATCAGATGTTCTTCAGTTGAGCGATTGAGAATTTCGGTCTGCGTTGGTTTGTCCAAATCAGGCACTGCGCTCTGCGCGATCGAAAGGTAACCAAAGTTGTTGAAGATTTTGCCAAGCAATTCAAAATCATCGCTCGCGGCAATTTTGGCCTCATTTAACCTGTCCGCAGCGAGATCTAGCCGCTTTGTTGCAACGTAGGCTTCACCCAACATGTTACTGATGTTGGCTCTTTCATAACGTAGCGCACTGTCCTTTGGCTCGCCAAAAAAGTCTGTCAAACCGCGTGCTTCTTCGAGCACTACAATCCCTTCTTCGGTTTTGCGCAGTCGCATGAGAGTACGACCCATATGAAAAAGTGTTTTGTAATAATTTGGGTTTGATCTGAAAGGTTCCTGTTGCAGCTCTTTGAGTTGACTGACGGCGACGTCGTAATTGCGCAGCTGAATATTGCCGAGCGCCGCGTAGAAGCGGATGAAAAAAGCCAGATCTTCTTGAGGCTGTACTTGTTGCAGGTCAGCCTCCGCGAGTTTCTGATAGATAGAAGTCGCCAGTTCAATTGCCGCTGTATCTCTGGTGACCCACGCCGAGCCGGCAGTATTCAAATCTCTCAGAAGTTCATTGGTCGATGGGTCAGGTGAGGCGATATCCACCTGTTGCACTCGGTGAGTGCCTTGGGCTGAGTGGGCAAAAGTCGAGTAGAAACATAATTCGATGTCGGCTGACGCTTCCCCGGTTTCGAGGAACAAGAAATCAGTGCCGTTTTTTCCCCCCGGCCCATTAATCCAGAATGGCGCTGCCGAATTAACGAATATTTTTATGTCCTGCACTTGCTGTTCAACAAGTATGAGTTTTGGTGACGAAGAGGAAACTGTTAAAACCTGATTGCCAAGCAATTGGCCGGGAAACTCTTCGGGAGCACATGCCCAGATGGACTGGGCATGGGTAGTAAAAAATAAAGTCGGTAGGCAAAAACATCGCCAAACTTTGGTCATGAGTTTTAACCGCAGCAATAAGTTCCGAGGTATTGATTATTCCAGTAGGACCTTTGCAACATATACGTTTGCTTATCCACCGGTGATATATAAAGTTCTATTACGTATGTAACAGCGACGTCGGGAAGTTCCGGAATAATGAGAGGTCTGCTAATCAACAGATTGCCATTCTCGTAAAAATCCGTTTGTTGATAACGCGTGACGAAACCATCGTTGCCATCAGGAAAAAGAATGGTTGGCTTATTGGTTTCCGGATCTATATCGGGAACCGTGCCACCGGCACTTTCCAAACGCTGATCGATTGTGAATCTTACTGTTTTGAAGAACAGCTCAGGTACGGTGACCGGAACAGGTTGAAATTTACCCTGAGCATCCTTCTTCCATTTTTTAACTGGCTTGACCGGGGCCGGTATATTGGTCATGGACAATTTACCGGTGAATTTCATGCCAACTTTCGGATAATACTGAGGGCGTGCGCTTGTCGTCGTGGAGTGTCTTACGGCGCCTTCACTGGTCCATGTCTTCGAGCAGATGAATTGAGCGATTGATTGCTTGGACATCAACAATTTCCTTGATATTTTTTAATGGTAAGGTTTGCCGTCGATTCTTATTACGGCTCCTGTATCTAAAGCAGATTCTTCAACGAGGTTGTTATCTGCGATTCTGCAGCTCGTAAACCCGGCAGCAAAACACGCGAGCAGTGATCGTCTTCGCAATGATTCATTCCAGATCCACTGATTGGTACCTGGATCACCCTGCACGCACCAGGAGAAGGCTCCGCGGGGCACACAGCTTTTGGAGAGTTTTGCGTCAATCATGATTGCCTCGGTGAGAAAGGGAGACATTACGGTTTTCGCATCGGCGTTGGTAAAAACATGTCTGTCCCCACCTTTGTTCACTTCCAGATGGCAGCCAGTACACGTATTTGCATAAAAAATATAATAAGCGTCGCTTGGCGAATTGTTCTGTTTCCAGGTTGATCCACCCAGTGCGCGCATACCTAACATCTTGGCGCCGTCGGGTGAACTGGAGAAGTCATAATCTCCGTCAAGAAATGCAGTACTGTGATCTTGAATGTAGGTGTTGAGGAAAACCAGGTTGTCCGTTTCCTTGTAGCGTTCGCTGGGGGTCTGCGGCAGCACATCCACTTTGAAAGTATCACCCTGTAATGAGAACTGGCGGAGTTCCCATTTCAAACTGGCATCGACAGATTCGTTGGTTCTCATCTGGAGAAAGTTATCGCGAGTTGCGATTTCTGTTAACAGCGCTAAAAGCTCCTGACGGTATTCATCGGAATCGAGGGCGCGTGTAGACAGGCTGCTCCAACGTTCTGCCCATCTCTTTAAAGCGGCTTCCCGAGTGTCACCTGCGGCTAGAGGAAAGCCGAACTCCATGATGACCGTATATGGGAGGGGGTTGTTCTGCGCGTCTCTCAGTTCATAGACCAGATGGGTTTCGCCAAGCCTGTCTACTGAGTGAGTGGTTGAATCAATTTTGGTGAGATCCATTCGGTTGGTTACAGCAATCAGCTGGATGCGTGCTGCTTTGTCAGCCAATGCAGCGGTTAGCGCCTCGGCTGCGTCGATTCTTGGTTCCGCAGTATCCTCATTCACAGTTTGCGGATTCGTCATTGAATCAATCCAGCTTTTATCGAGATCGGCGACCTGTGATCCACCTTGTTGCGCAAGACTTGTCATCAATAAATCAAAACTGAACACGTCACTGGTGGCTCTGATTGCTGCAGGATCCACGACGACCAGACTGTTGAAATAATTAATGGCTTTGATTTGGTCCGGAGTTGCCATGTCGGCAAACACCTTCAGCGCGGTTTCATTGCCAGATATTTCAACCGGGGGGGTATCAACTACCGGTGTCACAACTTCTGGTGTCACAACGACTGGAGTTTCAATTACGGGCGGTGGAACATCCGCTGTTTGATCACAAGATGCCAGAAGAGCAAATTGCATACCCAGGATGGCAGGAATTAAACAGGACAAGGATTTTGGCTTCATAATTTTTTATTGGATTCAAAAATGGGAAGGTTTGATGCCTCAAATGGCACTTATACTTTATCTTATATGGCTGTGGACACGTAAGTGATTGTCTCAGCAAAACTGGAAGGGAATTCAGAAAAAGCAGCTGATTGGCCAGTCTTTACTTTGGTCGATGATAATTGTTCGGGAAGTGTTTTTTCATCCTGACCGGAGTTCGCATTGAAGGCATGCTATCACCGTGCTATACGCGGCAAATGAAGGCCAATTTCATGAGGCAGAGTGATGGCGGTTCGTCAGGGTTTCGGTCCAGGACGCATAAAACCCTGAACCGGTATTACGTCTCATCAGTTTGCTAGCTCAAGGTCTTGTATCCTCTAATAGATTCTGTCCCCTGATGCTCTTGAGTTGCGGCAAACCTTTACGTTGCCTGTTTTTACCGAGTAACAGCAGAATCGGTGCGGCAATAAAAATGGAAGAACTCGTGCCTACCACTATGCCGAACAATAGCGGCAACGCGAAACTGGCCACCGCGGAACCTCCGAAAATAGCCATTGGCAGCAACGCGAGAAATGTTGCGCCCGATGTATAAACTGTCCGCGTGAGAGTTGTTGTAATACTTTCGTCCAGCACAGTTTCCAGCGATGCGTCAGGGTGATGCGCAAGATTCTCCCTGATACGGTCGAACACCACGACTTTGTCGTTTACTGAATAACCCATCAGCGCAAGCAGGGCTGCGACCGCCGTTAAATTGAACTCCACGCCGGTAACAACAAAGAAGCCAATGGTCTTTGTAAGATCCAGTGCGATAGTAATAACCGCCGCCATCGCAAAATGATTTTCAAAGCGAAACCACAGGTACACCAACATACCTAGCTCTGCCATCACGATGGCGAGGATACTAAGATCGGCAAAACCACCACTGACTCGAGGACCAACAACTTCCGCGCGCGGAAATTCGGCATCAGGCGCAATCGCAAGCACCGCATCCTTGATTGAGGTGAGTAACTGGCTGCTATCACCGGAAGAGTCCGACACCGGCATTCGCAATTGAAAATCACGCTCGCTGCCGAATTCCTGAATCGAAAGTTCGCTCAATCCGGTATTCGCAAAAACTGTTCTTAATTCTTCGATAGTCGCGGAAGCATTGTGAACTTCAAGTAACGCACCCCCGCTGAAGTCGATGCCATATTCCATGCCGGGTTTTATCATCAGGACGACCGATGCGGTCGACAACACTGCCGACACGATCAGGCCAGCCATGCCTGCGCGCATGAAATGGATTACCTTGCCACCGGGCTGGAACGTCTTGCCAAGCCTGTCGATAAAACCGAGGCCGGAAATCTCAAGCGAGTTCCGACCCATTTTGCGGATTCGCCATTCCATCAACAATCGGGTCACGGCAATCGCGGTGAACATTGAGGTGACAAGGCCGATCCCCATGGTTGTTGCGAAACCTCTGACTGGCCCAGAGCCGATAGAGATAAGCAGGCTGATTGCAATAAGTGTCGTGACGTTGGAATCAAGAATGGCAGCCCAGGCTTTGTCGAAGCCTGCAATCAATGCCAGCCGCGCTTTTTTCCCGGTCTGTGTTTCTTCACGAATTCTTTCGTTGATCAGAATGTTGGCATCCACCGCCATGCCAATTCCGAGAATGATGCCGGCGATACCCGGCAACGTCAGTGTGCCGCGCAACAGACTCAATATGCCAAACACCAGCACGACGTTGACGGTGAGCCCGACCCACGCGATCAAACCCCATTGTCCATAAGCAGCCATCATGAAACCCAACACCAGCAAACCACCGACGATGCCGGACAACATGCCCATATGGATCGAATCGCTGCCAAGACTTGCGCCAACCGTGCGCTCTTCCAGCACATGTAATTCGGCAGGTAACGCACCCGCTCTTAACATCACGGCAAGATCTGCAGCTTCGCTACTCGTGAAACCGCCGCTGATTTCGCCGCTACCACCGGTAATCGCCGTACGAATCACTGGCGCGGTGATCACACGATCATCCAGCACGACGGCCAGCTGACGGCCAACATTACGCTTCGTCATTTCACCGAAAATCTTGCCGCCTTCTTTGTCCAGCTTGAATGTCACTCTTGGCGCAGCGGTGGTTGGATCGAATGCCATGCGTGCATCACTGACATGGCGACCTTCCATTGCGACTTCACGTTCCAGTTCAATTCGTTCGCCCGGTTTATTTCCTTCCAGCGTGATTGTGTTTGCTGCACCGGGCTTCGCCACCCAGCGAAAATCCATCTTGGCGGTTGTGCCAAGCAGCTCCCGGATACGCTTTGGTTCGGTCACTCCTGGCAACTGCACTTCAATGCGATCCTGACCTTGGCGCGTGATACTGGGTTCAACGAGTCCGCTTTCGTCGAGGCGACGACGAACCACTTCAAGGCTTTGTTCAACCGCATCAGTCACGGTCTTGTCGAGGTAGGTGTTATCGACATTCAATTGCAACTGATCGGCGCCGGTTTCGATGTCATACGCGAGCACTGGTCCAGATTTTTCCTTTATAAGTTCTCGTGCAAGTCGCGCAAAATCGGGTAACTGTCCGGCATCGCGTGGTTTGATAATCACGCCGGTTTTCGTAATCTCAGGACTGTTGTATCTCAGTCCGGCTTCTCGATAACTGGCAACCAGATCATCAGACAACTGCTGATTTTGTGAAAGCATAAGTCCATCAACATCGACCCCCAGCAACAGATAAGAACCGCCTCTCAAGTCCAGACCAAGTGTGACCTGGTTTGATGCATACCACGCTGGCAGTTTATCCAGTGTGGCCTGTGACAATAAATTCGGGAGTGCGCTCAACAGGCCAAGCAGCACGATCAGGCCATAAATGATCGCCCTTGCGGAAAAATTACGCATTGTGAATTCCTCGTGTAATTCGTTCGCACAGGCGTGTGTGGAAAGTGCCTGCAAGAACAATGTGCGCACGACAAGCACCCTGCGTTCATTGACTGAAAGCAGCTTTGTCCTGCGAATAATGTGTTGAACTGACTACAGAGAGAAAACGGGAGGGCCACGAGGTGTGCCGGGCGAGCTGCTGACCGGGCGACGATGAAGAGTGAAAAATACTGGGATAGTGAACAATGCAACGAGTAATGCGACCTGCAAAACATCGAAGGATAACCGCTGCAACGCAGGCTGGTCCCTCGAAGAATTGTCATGCTCGGCTGTGAAGTCGCTTCTGACCGCGCGCAACAAATCATTGGAAACTGCGAGGAAAGGTTCGTGCGTCAGGAGATGATCTGCGCGATCGGGCTGAACGATGTGATGAGAGGTAGATGGAAGAGATGCGAGCGACAGGAAAAAACCCAAGGCAAGCACGCTAAATAACAACAACTGCAATTGCCGGACGTTAGTCGACAAGCGGCGAGTTGAAGCAGGCGAGCGGTGATAGGCGTTCATAAAAATTCTGCTGAGGAATCTGTCCAACACGATTTGAGCACACAGGCATCATCCCGCACCCGTCAATTCGGTCATCTGTTCATATAGTGTTGAGCGAGTCACATTTCAATTGTGTTTTTTCATCGAGTGATAAGTCGTTGGCTGGGGTTGTTGTTATATACATGCTGCATTCTTATGAGTGTCAAAGCTCGAACGCGTACGAATTATCCTCGTCGGTAAAGCAGAAGCCAGCACAGCTCGATACTCATGGGAGATTGTGCCGCACAACCGATGACCTGATGCATCATTGTTAGTGAACATCAATCGTGGCCTGCTCCAGCTTGATCGGTTATCCTCAAAAATCACCAGAGGAGTTCATATGGAACATGACATAACCCTGATCACCACTATAGCGAGCGGCTTCGGCATGGCTCTGCTGCTTGGCTTTCTGGCAGTCAAGATCAAGATGCCTGCTCTCGTTGGATACCTCGTGGCAGGCATTCTCATCGGACCCTACAGTCCAGGTTATGTAGCCGATATCGAAATTGCGTCGCAGCTGTCGGAAATTGGCGTGATGCTCCTGATGTTTGGTGTTGGTTTGCATTTCTCACTTGATGACCTGCTGGCCGTGAAACGTATCGCCATTCCTGGTGCCATCGTGCAGATGACGATTGCGACAGTGCTCGGCATGCTGCTCGCATCAACCTGGGGTTGGAGCCTCGGTACCGGCCTTGTGTTTGGCCTGTGCCTGTCGTGCGCGAGCACTGTGGTGCTGTTGAAGGCACTTGAGTCGCGACGTGTGCTTACCACGATGAACGGACGGATTGCGGTAGGGTGGCTAATCGTTGAAGACCTTGCCACCGTCGTGATGCTCGTATTGCTGCCCGCGCTTGCTGGAACGCTCGGAGGTACCGCGGCTACACCTGCAGACGAAACCGGCTCATTGTGGCTGACAATCGCGAAAACAATGCTGCAGGTCGGTGCGTTCATCGCGTTGATGCTGATTGGTGGCCGGCGTGTTTTGCCGTGGTTATTGATGCAGGTTGCTCGCACTGGTTCACGCGAATTGTTTACCTTGCTGGTAATCGCCGCGGCCATCGGAATTGCTTACGGTGCGACTGCCTTGTTCAATCTGTCTTTTGCAATCGGTGCCTTTTTTGCGGGCATGGTGATGCGCGAATCCGAATTCAGCCATCGAGCTGCGGCGGAATCGTTGCCGCTACGCGATGCGTTTTCAGTATTGTTTTTTGTATCGGTAGGAATGCTGTTCGATCCGATGATTCTCATTGAGTCGCCAATACGACTATTGGCAGTTGTTGCGATCATCGTGTTCGGAAAGTCGATCGCGGCTGCTGTGCTGGTCATCGCGCTCCATTACCCGTTAAAAACCGCAATCATGGTGGCGTCGAGTCTGGCGCAGATTGGCGAGTTCTCTTTTATTCTTGGCGGGCTTGGGGTCGAGCTGGGGTTGTTGCCGGAGGAGGGGATGAGCCTTGTACTCGCCGCAGCATTAGTCTCCATTGCATTAAATCCGGTGCTGTTCGCCACGATCGATCCTGTGCAGCGCTGGCTCCATAAACATTCGAGTCTCGCTCGTCGGCTTGAAGACCGTCGATCGAAATACGCGGAGTTACCAGCCGAAACGGAAACCGATTTTCTCGAAGGGCAGATTGTGCTTGTGGGATATGGCCGTGTTGGGCAGCGGATTGGCAAGCGCCTCGAGGAAGGTGGCATTTCTTACGTGGTTATCGAACAAAACCGGGAACTCGTGGAAAAAATGCGCAAAGCTGGCATGGCTGCAGTAGAGGGCGACGCCGCAGATCCTGCTGTGCTGACACAAGCGCATATTGCAGATGCGGCGATGATGGTTATTGCCACGCCTGATCCACTGAACAGCCGGCCGATGGCAGACACCGCGCGCAAGCTAAATCCCAAAATAGAAATCATGGTGCGTACACACAGCGACGAAGAGTTGCAAATGTTACGTAACGATGGGATAGGCACGATATTTTTTGGCGAAGAAGAATTGGCGCGCGGCATGGCGAACCACATACTTGAGCGTTTTGCACCAGCAGGTGAATCTGCTTCCTGAGGGGGAGAGGGGCAGGATGAGCGCAGCGATTCAACTCCCTGCCGTTAAATTCCGGCGCCGCCTTATGAGCAGTACGTCCACCGGCAGTTCAGTGGCAAGTCTTTGTGCAGTACTGCCAAGTAGGAAGGCCGCCAGGCCAGTCCGGCCCTCGGTTCCTAGAACAACAAGGTCTGCGCCGCCGTCCAGTACCAGGTCATTGAGCAACGCGCCGGTGTATCCATATTGGCAGACGGGCAATATGCGGCTTTTAGCGCCTGCGTCTATGTCGCTTGCTTCAATAAAATTGCGCGAGCTTTCCATCGCGTGGTGATGCGCAGCATCTCGTGCAGCAGTTTTATCGGTTATGAAGGCCTCGTAATGTACGTCGAACGCATGGAACAGGATGATCTGTTCATTCGGAAACATCACAAGTGTAGTTTCGAGCGCTGAGCGCGCGCCTTCAGAAAAATCTGTCGCGACGACAATATTCCGATAGGCATCGTGAGGACGTGATTTTACGACCAACACGGGCACGTCGATCTGGCGCACTACCGTATCGACGGTATTGCCCAGAGCCATGCGGCCAAGCGCTTCATTACGTGCCATACCGGTAACTATTAAATCGCAATCAAGCCGTTTCGCCGCTCGCACCATCATATCCGCCGGTTCTGCTTGCTCAACCAGAACGTCGGTAACAACGTCATTGTGGCCGCTGACATCTGCGCGCACTTTTTTGCGTGCGAACTCCAGAGGATCGACAGGTCGGCGCCACAAAGCCTGGTCATCCGGAGACACCACCTGTTGTAGCGCATGTGCCACGATCATGTGTGCAGAGTATTCAGTGGCGAGTTTCACTGCACGCTCCAGCGCGCGGTCGCAGCGCACACTCAAGTCGGTAGCCAGGAGAATATTGCGTATAGTCATGAAAATTTCCTGAATTGTGTTGGGGTCGCTCGCGCAGGTATATGGCCTCATCCAACCGTACCAACACCGACCAGATTACTCAATACACCCATTTTGCAATTGAATTTTTTCAGCACGACAATTGGTTCGTGGCAATCTCGCTCGTCACTGCGTTCGAGTTCCTGGCCTGAAAATACGCAAGCAAATTGCGCTATTCCAGTACCAGATGTGCACGCCAAAAAAGGGTGTTGCTCTTGCGAACAACACCCTGCTGGTCCAGGGTCACTAATGTTGAGTGATCAGATTTAGGGTTCCGTCAGAAAGATTTCCTCGCGTTGATTCTCCATGTGCGTGGTAACCCGGGTGTTGCGGTTACTTGTCCTACACTCAACGCTTGTTCGAACTTGGTGTAGAAATAAACGTCATCCGTGAGGTTTTGTCCCTCGAGCGCAATTTCCCAGTCTTCGTCCGGTGATGTCCACCACAGTCTTGCGTTGTACAGCGTGTAGTCTTCGATCAGGTTCAGCGCATTGTTGGTTGGTTCGGAGTAGACCTCGTCCTGGTAATTCGCATCGACCCTTGCTTTTAGTCTACCGTGTTCCGTGACCGGAAAACTGTACTGCACACCAACGTTCCATTTCAGTTCGGGCGTGTATGGCGTGATCATGTCCAGGGCCCTGATTGTGCTGCCGCGTAACGCGAGCGGATTTATCTCCGTGTATTTAAAGTCCAGTGTGCTGATCGCAGCATCGACAAACAGATCTTCAGTGAAGAAATATTCCACTTCGAGTTCTACACCCTTGATGTCCGCATTGCCGACGTTAGCGGGTTTTGCGCAAGGAGCAGAAATCCCATCCGGATCAATAAAAGTCGGTACTTCGCATTCATTAAGCGTGAGCTGGATATCTTCATAGTTGGTATAAAACACCGCGCCGTTTAGCCGTAGTGAACTGTCGAGCAAGGTACTCTTGAAGCCAACTTCATAAGACAGCAAGGTTTCAGGCTCGAATACGTTTAGTTGCTGGGGGAAGAATGGACGCGGATTTACCCCACCGCTTTTGTAACCGGTTGCAGCACTTGTATACACCATCAGGTTGTCATCGATCTGGTAGTTAGCAGCCACGCGCCAGTCAGTACGTTCATCCTGGAATACTGCGGTCAGACCATTAACTCCCAACACCCTGACGTTTACAGGAAAGCCGGGTTGACCCGGTGCAGCGACATCGGTGCCATCCGGGTTATGCCGAAAATGCGTGTAGGATTTGTACTCATCGGAATAACGTACGCCTCCCGTGAGGCTCAACTGATCAGTGATATTCCACGTGCCGTTTGCAAATAGAGCCCAGGTAGTGGAAGGCGTAGGGTCCGGACCGTGTACAAAGTCCAATGATGCATAGGGCAGGGTTACACGCGCTTCATAGTGGTTCTGCTGCTTGAAATAAAATGCCCCGAGTGTGTAATCAAGCGCTGATATAGCACCGTTCAGCCGAAACTCCTGCGAGAGCGACCAATGGTCAAGCCGGTTATCAAGCATGGTGACTGGAATAGGCGAGTTGTCGCTGTCCCAGGTCATCCATGAGTCGTACTCTTTGTAGGAGCTGATGGATGTCAGTGCAAAGTCCTCTGTTAGATCGTAGTCGATTTGCGCTGAGAGACCCCATGAGTCGAGGTAATTTCGCGAAGGCAGATACAACGGCAGCCAGGGCACCGTCGCGCGCGGGGCGGGGTTGCCGCCACCGATTACGTTGCCGGTGTTGGGATCCGCGAAACTCGCAAAACTGATGTAAGGATCATTAAACGGTAATTGTTTGTTGCGGAAGTCACCGTATGGAACAAATTTATGATCGCGATAATTGAGATTGCCAAGCGCAATGGTTGGATTGGCCGGATTCGCTTCGATTGCTGTACGGTCGCCCCACAGCAGTGTGTTCGCGGAGGCGCCTGAGGAGTCATTCAGAAAATCAGCGTTGATGAACACCTCAAGATCGTCCGAAGGTAACCAGCGCAGCGAAGCGCGCCCTGTCGTGTAAACCTGATTGCCGAGTTCACCAAGCTTGCAACCATCGGCCTGTCGATTAATCGGAGCGCCACTACTTGGCAATACGCAACCAAAATCCACGATATCGACATAACCATCACGATTGCGTGATGCGCCGGAAACCCGCCCATATAGCGTATTTTCCACTAACGTGAAATCACCGCTGCCGCGCACATCAACTTGATTGTACGATCCGTAACCTACAGAGATGTTGCCACCTTCTTCCGCCCCGGGGCGTTTTGAATACAGCTTGATTGCACCCCCGATCGAGTTGCGACCCGACAATGTACCTTGCGGACCACGCAAGACTTCTACCCGTTCCAGATCAAGCAGATCGAGCAGGGAACCCGTCAGTTGTGAATAATAAACATCATCGACATAAATGCCGACACCCGGTTCAAGTGCCGCAATGAAGTCCACCTGACCAATGCCGCGGATGAACGCTACCATTCCCGAGCGTGCCTGACCGCCAGGTTTCAGCGTGACATTCGGTGCCTGGTTGGCTACTTCGAAAATATTGGTCTGACTGCGCGCATCGAGCATCTCGCTCGTCACAGCCGTTATTGCGATTGGTGTGGCCTGAACATTTCGCTCGCGAAATTCAGAGGTCACAATGATTTCTTCGATCTGGGCGAACGAGCAGGATGACGTGATTACTGTGCTGATTGCGAGAGCTAACGAGGCAGGACGAAAATGCAGATGTAACTTTCTCATGTTGTTTCCCCTGGGTTGTTTATCTCTTAATGGATTTAACAAAACCGAACGGTAAGAAACTTCACTGCGAACATCGAAGCGTCATCAGTATACGCCCGATAAAAATAGTTAACTAAATAAAATAATATGATGGGGGCCTGCTGCAAGCCGAGCGGAGTGATTAATGGCAGAAATTTTGTGGTTGTTTCTGGTATTTGCCGATAACTTTTTTCAGCCTGCTGATACCATAAAACCGCATCTTGCTATACTCTCTGCCCTCGGCAAGACGCTCTGAAAGTCGTAACCATAAAAACAAGAATCGGAATGATCCTCTGTGCAACTGTCTACAAAAATTGCCAAAACTTCTTCATCTGCATCTTCTGCTTTGGGCAGCCAACCGCCTGATGCAAGTTGCGCCGACCGCCACACAAATTCGAATATCGGCTTCATAACGGCGCGAATGCGTGTATATGCACGTGCCACCGTTGACCTTCTCGACATCGGCGTTCGCGATAGAGCACCACTTTGCGATATACCACTGCTTTGCAATACATCTGAGTGGGGCAACGTGTCTGACGCTGAACAGGCCAAAACAATCCACCGATATTTATTTGATCACATCCAGCAGCGCTACGCCCCTGGGCATACATGTAAAAACGCTGCCTTTCCTGGTAACACTTTCACTGGTCCACAATGAGAAAACCCATGATAAAAAAATTCGCGTTTTTTAGCCTTTGTTCCGTTTTAGTGTGTACCACCGCCTGTGCCCAACGGGTGCCCGGTGATGTACGCATAGACGACACGGCGGTATTTCCCGAGAGCATCACCTCTACTGACGATGGCACGCTTTATATGGGCAGCGTCAAGGGCAACGTGTATCGCGCGGCACCCGATAGCACCACTGCAACTGCGTGGATTCGGCACAGTCCTGAAAATGGCATTCTCACCATTCTTGGTGTGCTCGCCGACGCAAAGAGCAATACGTTGTGGCTATGTTCTGCACCCAATTTTTTCGGACCCGAACGGTCAGAAGGTGTCACAGCACTGAAGGCATTCGACCTCAAGAGCGGCGAGCTGAAAGGCAGTTATGATTTTCCCGCGCCCGGTGGTGTGTGCAACGACATCACGATTGCAGCAGATGGAACAGCGTTCGCATCCGACACTGGCAATGGCCGTATTTTTACGCTGGCACCAGGTGCGAACGAATTGAAACTGTTCGGCGGTGATCCCTCACTTGTAGGCATCGATGGTCTTGCGTTCAGCGGTGATAACGTACTGATCGTCAATAACGTGCGCACCAATCAGTTGATTCGCGTGGACCAGAACAGTGATGGCACGATGGGCGCGTTGAAGCAACTGACCCTCACCACTGAACTTGGCGGCCCGGATGGTTTACGGCTCGTCAGTGGCAACCGTTTTATTCAGGCAGAAGGAACCGTTGGTCGTATTCATCTAGCAGAAATTGACGGCGATAATGCCAAGATCACTGTATTGGACGACACACTGGAGTCATCGCCTGGTGTCACTGTAGTAGGTAACACTGCCTATGCGCTCGAAAGCAATATTCAATATCTGGTCAATCCAGCCATGAAAGGGAAAGAGCCAGCAGCATTTATTGTGAAGGCAATTGAGCTGCCGAAATAACGACCGTTAATAACTGTAACTCTGCACGACAAAACGTCGTCACATGGTGCAAGCCGTAGTACAAGTCGTAGTACAAGTCGTAGTACAAGCCATAGTGACGATGAAAAAAATTACAACAGACATCACCTCAGCACAGGGAAACATAATGATTAAATTTTCTCGACATCCACTTCGTAGCACTTGTCTGCTGCTACTGCTATCTGCGAGCACTGCCGTGTTCGCGCAGGCACCCGGTCAGGCAAGTGCGGTAATTCAGATCGACTGTGACGCAGCATGCCTTGAAGGCCATCTCCAGACGTATATGGAAGGTGTTGCAGTGCGTGATCCATCGAAAGTCGCGTTCGCCGCGAATGCGATATTCAGTGAAAACAATGTCACGATGCCGATTGGCAATGATGGTTTGTGGGGCACCGCGAGCGGTGTGGATTTCCCCGGTCTGGAATTATCTGATCCGCAAACGGGCAACGCCGCATGGTTCGGGCTTGTTGAGGAAAATGGTAATCCTGCCTATTTTGCGCTGCGCATCAAAGTCGAGAATAACCAGATCACCGAAGCAGAAACTGTGGTCAATCGACTACCCGATATGCCGAAGCCGTTTGGTGATCCGGATGCGTTTGAACACGATCCAGCGTTCACCGAAATTTTGCCAGTCGAAGAACGCAAGCCGCGTGAACGTCTGATCGCAATTGCCGATTCTTACTTCAATACAGTGGAGCTGAACGACGGCCAGGTGTTCGCTCCGTTCCATGAAGACTGTGGGCGTCTCGAGAACGGCATAAGCACAACAAGTGGTGTTGCCGCTGGGGGTGGTAATTCCGCCGCGATTGCTGCAGGTTGTGAAGCACAGTTCAAGCTCGGTATTTACCGTATCAACAAACGTATTCGCGAACGGCGTTATCCGCTGGTCGATGTGGAGAGGGGAGTCGTTGTGGCGTCGGGTTTCTTCGATCACGCCAATACGTTTGATCGCTACACACTAACCGATGGCCGCGAAATGAATACTGTTCTGAAATGGCCCAACACCATCACCTTGCTCGAAGCATTCAAAATCAAGAGTGGCCAGATCTATCGTATCGAGGCAGTGTTCACGTACGTGCCGTATTTCATGCCGTCGCCGTTCAACGTGCCTAACATTAATTTCCAGACTCGCTGAGGAGAAGCAGAATGAATATCAGAAAAATTTCCCTGCTACTGTCAGCTTTTGCACTGAGTGGTGCTGTTCACGCACAAAATGCCTGCAACGCTGCATGTATGACACAGATTGCGCAGCAATATATGACTGACGTTGCTACCCAGGACTGGAGCAAACTACCCTGGGCCGAACGTGTGCGTTATACCGAAAATAACGTTGCGATGATGATTGGTGATGGCTTCTGGGGCGCTGGTCCCTCCTCGAGCGGTAAACCGTATATTCTCGCCGACGAAACCACAGGTAATGTGTTGTGGTATGGACGCACTGAGGAACATGGTCAGGCCGCGTATCACGCGCTCCGGCTAAAAGTGACTGATGGCAAAATCAGCGAAGTAGAATCGTTGCTTGGTCGCGAAGGCACACCGGACCTGTTTGCTCCACTCGATGGTTATGAGCTTGATGATGCCTTTACTTCAACAGTAAAAACACCCGCGAGTCGTGACGAGTTAGTCGGCATAGTGGACGGTTATTTCGACAGCAAGCAACTGAATGACGGTAAGTTGCAAACCGAAATCAGCAACGGTTGCACACAACTCGTCAATGGCGTAAATCTCACGCAAGGTGAACATCCGAAAGCGCTCGCCGCAGAAGGTTGTAAAGCACAACTCGAAATCGGCCTATACAAACCCGTTGAACGTATTCGTGCACGACGTTATGCGGTTGTAGATACTGCCAAGGGAATTGTGGCTGCGTTGTCACTTGAGGATCATGCAACACGCACGCTGCAGTACGACACGCTTGATGGCAAGACACACGATGTTGATGTGCGTTATCCAAACACGCGTGGTCGCCTGGATCTGTTCAAGATTGTTGATGGCGAAATAGTGCGTATAGACGGCGTGTCGGTATTCCTGCCGTATTACATTCATTCGCTGTGGGATGAGGGTTAGGACTAAAAACTATCCATGATTGCTTGTGTCTGGACCGGATTTCAGCAGGAATCTGGTCCAGGCAACACTTCGTATCTTCGATTCATGTGTGGTGTCCAATGACGAGGTTCGTTCATATTAAGTGATTACTTTTTCACTCGGCAGATTTCGGCAAGCGAAACGCCACCAGATGATCACCCGCTCCCCATAGGTCATTGCCACCTACAGCAATGACGACAAACTGCTCTCCGGACGCTAACTCATAACTCATGGGTGTCGCACGCGCACTGGCCGGCAATACGCCGCGCCAGAGTTCGCGACCAGTCTCTATATCATAGGCATGTAGACTGCTGTCGAGTGAGGCACCGATGAACACGATGCCACCGGCAGTCACGATAGGGCCACCAAGATTTATCGAACCCCATTCTTCCTTGATTTGCGCGACAAACTCTTGTGTAAACGGCTGCGTAATTGCGCCAAGCGGAACATCCCAGAGTACGCCGCCCGTCTGCAAATCTACTGCTACCAATGAGCCCCACGGCGGTGGCGTACACGGCAAGCCCGATGGACTGAGCAGAATACGGCGGCGCATTACATAAGGCGTTCCGGTCATTCGGTTATATTCATAATCGAGTTGCAAACGGTCGTCCTGTTCCTGCGCTTCAGCAAAACTGAAGTTCTCCCTCGGAAGCAATTGCACCATCCATGCAGTGCGATTAACTGGCACAACAGCGATTTGTCGCACCGGATCAATCGCAACTCCTCCCCAATGCGCGCCACCGATATTCGATGGATATACAAGAGAGCCTTGTAAACTCGGTGGTGTGAAAATTCCTTCGTTGCGCAGGCCTGCAAGCGTTTCGCGACAACTGAGTTGATCGGCCTCGGTAAGACCCCATGCTTCATCTGCGGTAATACTGTGAGGACTGAGTGGCGGTGTTAATGAGGTGAACGGCTGCGTAGCCGCCGCAATTTCGCCGGGAATATCACTGTGAGGGACCGCACGTTCTTCAACGGGGAATAACGGTTCACCGGTTTCTCTATGCAGCACAAACAACATACCCGTTTTGGTTGCCTGCAAGACTGCGGGAATTGCGCGGCCGTTCCGCGTCAATGTCACCAGGGCAGGAGGTGCTGCATTGTCGTAGTCCCACAGATCGTGATGTACAGTCTGGAATGACCACACGAGTTTTCCGGTTGAAAGCTGTAGTGCGACCACCGAGTTGGCGTAGCGATTGTCGCCAAGTCGCAGAGCACCATAATAATCAGGCGCTGGGCTTGAGGTTGGTATGAATACCAGATCGCGTTCGGGATCAGCGGAAATAACTGACCATGCATTTGCTGCACCGGTATCGTGAGCAAGCTCGCCGCTCCAGTCGCCATAGGCCGGATCTGTTGGGTCTTGTGGAACAGGATCCCATGTCCAGCGCAACTCTCCAGTGATTGCATCAAACGCACGCACTTCGCCACTGGCAGGATTCGGCCTGCTGTTATCGCCGATCGATGAACCCACCACGACAAGCCCATTCTCAACGAGTGGTGGAGAAGTAACGGTGTATGCCTGCGTTTCGAACGGCGCAATGCGTAGTCCCTGCCGTAGATCGATACGACCTGCGTCACCAAAATTGGTACAGAGAGTGCCGTTCGCCGCATCGAGAGCAAGCAGCTCCGATTGCGCAGTGGCTACATACAACATGCGCTTGCAAGGACTACCCGCAGCTACATTTTCATTGAGCCAGGTCGACAAACCGCGTGACGCAAAATCGCCGTAACCAATGTCGCGGCGAATTGCGGGATCGAAGTTCCAGTATTCATTACCCGTGGCCGGGTCGAGAGCCATCACTCGGCCGAGTGGCGTTGCCAGATACATCACACCGTCTAGCACGATGGGAGTTGCTTCGAACGCAGTCTCTTCGGATGTAGCAAACTGCGGATCCGCTTCTCCCGTGCGATAAGTCCATGCGACTTCGAGTTGCTGAACATTGTCGCGAGTAATATTCGACGTTGGTAGATATCGTGTGCCTTCGACATCACGGCCGTAGGCCTGCCATTCGACTGCTTCTGCGGCTAATACAACGTTCGTCAATGTCGACAGTAGTAACGCACAATTGCTGAAGCTCTGAAATTTACGGTTCATTTCACTAGCTACCGATGGTTTGGAAACAAAATAGCAAAGTTGCTGACGTTTTATTCGCTCAACCCAAGATGTTCCCGCATTGCTGGATAGAACTGCACAAAGGTGCCATCGAAAGCGCCGTGTTCAGTGTGACAAGCCGTGCACAGATTATTTGCTTCGGGAATTCTCGTGCTGGTCTGTTGTTGTTTGGTTGGAAACATGAAGAAGCCATGGCCATCACCAAAGCGGCTTTTGTCGAGTACGTGGATTTCCTGACTCTGGAGTGGTCCCTGGACAAAACCCGGTAATTGCGGCTCCGATTTGCTTTCTGCACGGTAAAACGACAGCAGGAACATCGTGCCGTCCGCGTAGGTCTTGTTTGCCATGAAGTACCGATAAGCGGCAGGTTCCATCTGCACAACACCGATGGTGCCGGGCTCTGCTGGATCGAACGGTGTCTCGTTGTACTCGCTGCCAAGTGAGGCGCCGGTCTGGATCCACTCGACCAGATTATCCGGATAACGCAGCTCACCGGTATCCGTGTATTGCGCAATACCAAGATCTGTCTGCGCGAAGGTTGTTGTGGAGAACAGCGCAAACATGATGAGTGAAGTTATGAGCCTCTGGATTTTCATGAGGGATAGTCCTGATAGTTTATTGATGTGTTTGTGGCTGTTCAGTGTCCGGTTCTTGTTGCTCATTTTTCCGCGTGTGAAGAAAAATCTGCAGCGAAAGGAAATGGCTGAGAGCCTATACCCGGTATGGACTAAACGTTATTGAAACGCGGGCCGATCGACTCGAGCAATTTCTTATGCGGCTTACGTAAACATTTTTTCGTGATTACACTGGGATGAAAAAATGTGAAAGCCAGCTCCCGCGATCAGAGCGAAATGTTATCCGTTAAACACCTCGCCTTGATGCACATTCGGGTATTATTTTTTCCAGCACCACTCAGAGGCGATACGTGCGCCTTCTGCCAACGCTCTGAACTTGAGCCATACAACTTGCGGATCGATTGCAGCCTGGCCAACGTGGATGCTGAAACCGCAGTCTGTACCAGCCATGACATTCTCACGGCCAACAAGATCCGCGTAACGTTTGATGCGCTGCGCAACCAGCTCAGGATGTTCTACGTAGTTCGACTGGCACTCGATAACACCCGGGCAAAGAATCTTGCCCGCAGGTAACTTCACTTTTTCAAACATGGACCATTCATGTGCGTGGCGAGGGTTCGCGGCTTCGAACAAATACATCTGCGGTTTGGCTTTGAACACAATGTCGATGATGTCGGAAAAGTTGACATCATGATGATGCGGACCGCCGTAGTTGCCCCAGCACAAATGCATACGCAACTGCTCTTCGGGAATATTGGCTACAGCGTGGTTAAGTGCTTCGACATGTAGTGCTGCGCGACGCCGGAAATCTTCGAGCGTGACGCCAGCCGAATTCATGTGACGGCCCATCGCGAGGTCGGGACAGTCGATCTGCAGCGTTGCGCCGGAGCGTGCAATAGTTTCGTATTCGCCGCGCATCGCGTCGGCAAGCGCGAATACATATTCTTCGTGGGACTTGTAGTATTCGTTCTTGAAGAAGATCGAGGCAACACCGGGAGAGGCTGCACTCATGAACACACGGTTCATGTTGTTTTTGCCGCCAACACTGCTCTGCAAATTGGTGACATCTTCCTCCGGCCCCTTCAGGTCGCGTACGCTGAGTGGCCCAATACAACCTGGCGCGTGACGATGCTGGCGCGAAGGATCTTCACCAACACGACGCGCGATATCGGGGAAATCCACAAGATCGTCGAATACATAACGATTTTCGCTGCCGCCGAAACCGTTAAGGCGATCCTTGATATACGTGGCATAACTTGGCTTGGACACTTCACCGTCGTTAACAATATCGATGCCGATATCGATTTGTTTTTTGACGATGTCGCGCACTTCCTGCTGCACACGCGAGCGTAGTGCGTCCTTGTCGACAGGCACGCCGTCTTCACGCGCCCACATCGCAAGGGTCAGGTCGCGTTCGCGCGGCAGGCTGCCGACGTGAGTAGTAAGAAAGCGTTCGGTGCTGCGTAACATGGAAGTCTCCTGTTGTTATTGTTGGTCCGGAATCTACGGTAGATGCGGCGGGGTGTAGGTGAAAACGCCATCACTCAGAAGCTTGTATTCCGGAATCGTCGGCCGGAATAAGCGGCGTGCAACCGGCTGAAAATAGTCGCAGAGTCCGAGGTACTTCACAAGATGGAATTAGTGAAGGTCAGGAAGAATGTCGACGCAATTATTGAGCGGTGTTGGACTTTTGAACTGGAGAAATTATTCGCCATTCACAAAGCCAGCGCAGCAACAACGGTCAATACATGTTCGACTATTGATATTGCGTTCTCGCCTGCGGTGTCAGGACTTTGTTGATTCGTTCATGCGCAAGTTACCAGCATGCGACCTGAATCAGGTGATGTTCAGATTTATGCGCGGGTAAACCAATTTGAAGATGAGAAATGTCTAAGGCAGGTAGTTAGTCGTAATGGATTTGCCAGCACAACACGGGATGTCAAAGAATGACTAAGGAACCTCTGGTTAATTGCGAAGACGTCATACCCGCGGTTTATGGAGTTTGTCTCCAGGAAGACGGAAAAGGTAGCCAGAAAAATCAACAACATGGATTCCCGTCCCCGCCTTCGCGGGGACAGGCTTTGAAAGCCGCGGGAATGACGAGTCGATCAGAGCCTCCCTAAATCTCGATAGCACCTACGCAGGCTTGATCAGTTCCTGTATCAGCGTGACGGTATCTTCCCAGAAAACTCCGTCATTGCCGACAAAACCAAATCCGCCAGCCTTGCCGCTTGCAGCATCGAGCGGGGAGAGCCCCTTGGTATCGGTGTAGTCGAGTATCGCGCCTTGCTCATGCAGGAATGTGATGACGTCATTCAGGCCAAAGGTGGCAGCACCGAAGACTGCAGTTCGGCCATCTTTCGCCTTTGCGTTGACGTCAAGCCCTTGCTCCAGGCAAATCCGGATAGCGTCGATCATCTGGGCTTCTGTTTTGTAACGGCCCGTTGTGTCGGATTCCTTGGTCGACAGATTAGCGGCGGTCATCAGCGGGTTTATACCTTGAACGGTGCTGAGTGTTGGATCTGCGCCACGTTCGAGCAGAATTTTCATCGCGGCGATGTCAGCACTTTTTGCGGCGCGCAGAAAAGGTGTAGTGCCAGCCACAAGCATCGAGTCAGTGCCGCGATCCAGTTTCAAACGGTAGGGCGCCTGTTGGTTGAGTTGCACATTTACATCGGCGCCTTTTGTGATGAGCAGGTCAATCAATTCGAATGCGGTGTGAGTGTTGCCGAATACGTCCGGTGCTGGTCGGTTGGATTCAGGCATGATGTTGAAATCCACCGCGGCGTACAAAGGTGAACGGTTGGTGTCGTCGTTTATATTGACGTTAGCGCCTGCCTCAATCAGTGTCCACGCAACATCGTAGTGGCCGTTGATGATCGCGAGCAGAAGTGACGTGATACCTTTCTGCGTCGCCGCATCAATGTTGGCGCGAGCCTCGAGCAGTGGTTCGATACATGCCACACAACCTTCGCGAGCAGCAAACTGCAGTGGTGACATACCGCCCGGTGGTAGCCATTTATCGCGCGGCTCTTCAGTGATCTGGCGTTCCCATACTTCGACATTCGAGATCGCGTTTACATCGGCGCCGTGTTTTACGAATAGCGGAATCAGTTGTGGATGTTGCTGCGCGGTCGCCCACATCAGCGCCGTCTGGCCGTGCCAGGTTTCGCGTGCGTCAACTTCCGCGCCCGCGTCGAGAAGGGTTTCGACAGTTGCATAATCACCCGTGCGCGCTGCGGTCATCAATACACGTTCACCTTCACGATATTCTTCGTTTGGGTTGGCGCCAGCTTTTAACAAAGTTTCCAGCACATCCGCGCTGCCGTTTTGCGCCGCGAGGTAAATTGCCGTTACGCCGTAACGACTGCGCGCGTTTACATCCGCATCTTTGCGCAACAGGTCGGAGACGAGTTCAGCATCGTTGTTGAGCACTGCGTAGTGCAATGCGGTGGAACCATCGGCTTCGCTAACATTCACGTCTTTAACGCCGTCCAGTAGCAACTGTGCAGTCTGGCTGTCGCCAGCTTTGACTGCGGCGATCAGGTCGAGACTGCGAGTATCGTTGTCAGTCAGGTTTTGCGCGAGGCTTGTTGATGAGAGCGTGAAAGCGCCGAAACCAAAAAGAGCGAGTTGCAATACATATGCGTGGAGCGCAGCTTTTTTGCCGAATTTGCCCGCAGGTTTGGTGGCGGAATTTGATAGGGAAGTTTTCATTGTTGTTTAAGCTCTGATTCTGTTTTTACACTTCCGTCACAATGCCGGTGCTGTCGCCGAGGCTGTCTTGTTTGACGCCCGCTTTCTGGATCATGGTCAGGACCAGATTGGCCATCGGTGTACGCTGATCGTAACGAATATGCTGACCGGTTTTGATCCTGCCAGCGCCACCACCTACCAACACTGCAGGCAGTGGATAATGATCATGTGCATTGCTGTTGCTCATGTTGCTTCCATACAACAGGATCGAATTGTCGAGCAGTGTACCGTCGCCTTCCGGAATCGCGGCGAGTTTGTCGACAAACTCTTTGAACATACCAACGTGGAAAGTCTGGATGCGGGCGTTCTTCGCCATTTTCTCCGCATCGTTTTGATGATGCGATGTTGCGTGATGCCCTTCGAATACCTGAACTTGCGGATACGTGCGGTTGCTCAATTCACGCGCCATCATGAAGGTGGAAACACGCGTGATTTCGCTCTGGAATGCGAGCGTCATCAAATCGAACATCATGCGCAGGTGTTCTTCATAAACAAACGGGATACCTGCAGGTGCTTCTGGAATCACGAGATCGGCGTTACGCGCGATCTGGCTTTCGGCTTGCTGCAGGCGGCGTTCGATTTCGCGAATGTTCTCGAGGTAGTCGCTGACTTTCTGCTGATCACTTTGGCCAAGCGTATTGTTGAAGCGTTGTGTCTGTTGCACGACCGCATCGAGGATACTGCGATCTTCTTGCTGACGCGCAAGACGTTCCTCCACAGTACCGCCCTGGCCGAACAACCGTTCGAATACCTTGCGCGGATTTATTTCCATCGGGTTTGGTGTAGTGGGTGAACGCCAGGACAAAGTGTTCATGTATATACAGCCATAGTCGCGGTCACACGCGCCAATCAAACCACTGTGATCTTCCGTTGCGAGTTCGAGTGACGGCAGCGGTGTATCCTGGCCGATTATCTGCGCGGCATATTGGTCGGCGGTGATGCCTGCGAATGCGTCGGAACCCAAGGTCGCTTTTGGGCGCACACCACTTAACCATGTGCAGGGGCTGAGCGAGTGTACCGCTGTGGTATCGGCAGCCGTATGGCCAAGCCCGCTGATGATGTTCAGGCGATCACGATAACCTTCGAGCGGCTTCAGGATGGGCTTGAATTCGAAGTTGGTGCCAGTCGCTTCCGGCGTAAATTCTTTCATGATTGCGCCATGAGGCACATAGATGAAGCCGAGGCGCGGCGTAACGTTTGCCGCAGTTTGCGCTTGCGCGGTTAATGCCGGAATCATCGCGTCGAGCAGGGGCAGTGACAGCATCACACCGGTGCCCCGCAACAGTTGTCTGCGGCTCAGATGTTTTTTACTGATGAACATGACGTTTCCCCTCTTCGGTTGGTGTTCAGTCTGAACACCGCATTTATATGTTGCTGTTGACGATTACTCAGTCACTGGAACTGACGCCGTTGCCAAGCTGCTGTTTTTCGCATCCGCCTGTTTCATACGGAACGGTACACTGCTGACAATCCCTTTGATGATTGCCGAAAACCGATAATCCTGGTCTTCAGCCTGTTCAGTAATTGCTCGCACAACCGGCATATCGTAATACTCAAGACCACGACCGAGTGCATAGGTCAGTAATTTTTCGGTAAACGTATCGACGAAATATTCCGGATGTTGCATCAGTGTTTGTTCGAGGCTGATTGCGTCTTTCACCGGAGTACCATCGGCAAGTTCACCGCTGCTGTCGATAACACCGCTCGCATCTTTCGCACGGTAACGACCGATTGCATCAAAGTTTTCGAGCGAAAATCCCAGTGGATCCATCACTGCATGACAACCACTGCAAGCAGGATCAGCGCGGTGCTGCACCAGCCGATCACGTACCGACAACGCGGCGAGGCCGGGTGTGTTCTCATCCAGTGCAGGTACATTGGGTGGTGGTGATGGTGGTGGCGCGCCGATCATGTTTTCGAGCACCCATTTGCCGCGCAGCACGGGTGACGTGCGATTGGGATATGAAGTGACGGTCAACACGGAGCCATGGCCAAGTAGTCCACGCCGGTTTGGATCTGTCTGTTGCACGCGGCGGAAATGGCTGCCGTAGATGTTAGGAATGCCATAGTGCTGCGCGAGTCTGTCGTTCACGTAAGTGTAATCGGCGTTGATCATGTCGAGGATCGAACTGTCGTTCTGCATTATCGAGGTGATGAAAAGTGTAGTCTCGGTGCGGAACGCCTGGCGCAGCTTGTCATCGAAATTCGGAAACGTGCGCGTGTCAGGATTGATACTTTTGAGGTTGCGCAGAAAGAGCCACTGCGCGGCAAAGTTGTCGACCAATGCGATTGCTTTCGGATCACGCAGCATACGCTCGACTTGTTGGTCGAAAATTTTCGGTTCGTTTAGTTGGTTTTTTGCAGCGAGATCGAGCAGCTCATCATCCGGAATACTGCTCCAGAGAAAAAACGATAGGCGTGATGCGAGCGCCTGATCGCTCAGTGCATAAACTTCGCCGGGGGTCACTGAATCAGGGTCGGGTTCGCTGCGGAACAGGAACTCGGGTGAGGTCAGGATAAAACGCAGCGCAGTCTGGATGCCGCGTTCAAAGCCGCCATTTTCTGCACTATCTTCATAAAAACTCATGATCATGTTGAGGTCGGCGTCTTCGAGCGCGCGGCGATAGGCGCGTTTGCCGATGCTGCCGAGTATCTCGATTGCGCATGTTTTTTCGTCCGCAGCAGCTTCGGGATAACAGCTGAAAATTTTGCTACGACTTGTAGTTTCACCACTGCCGGTCGAATTGAAAGGCCCGACGATGTCGACGTAATCGAGTGAAGGCACACCATTCATGTTTTGCAGGTCCAGATCACGCGTGTGTAATTCGAGCGGTTCGTGACTCTCCGCCGCATTTTTCTGAATGAAGGTCACGGCTACTTGATGATGTCCGGCAGTAACCGGAATACGGGTCTTCAACCGTGCATCGATCAAATCGGCAGCTGCCGACATATTTTGGTCGGAGCGCAGGTTGTCTTCTTCGCCGCCTACTTGCGCAACAAACACTTGTTCACCATCAACACTGATTTCGAACTGATGCGGCCATTCAAGGCCGAACGTGTAGCCAACAATGCTGCGTGTTAACACGCTGTTGATGTCGTATTCGGCATCAAGCGGAAAATTATGTTCGATCAAAATGCCGCCGCGTGTGCCAAGTGGCAGGCCCGGGATATGCTGAGCCTGTGGTAGATCGGGCGTCACTTTGTAGACTTTGCTGATTGGTGCGATGTTCGGATCACCAATAGCGAGTTCGGTGATCTTGCGTGATGCCTGCAGATATTGTTCGAGGAGTGAAGGCGAGGTGCGTAGTACATCGGCAATGTTGTCGAAGCCATAACCTTCATCGTCGGCCGGCAGGAATTCACTGATGTCCACCTGCAGCCCGAGCAGGTCACGAATTGCATTGCCGTATTCGGTACGATTCAGACGGTGCAGCGAGCTCTTGCCAGGATTTGGATGCGCAAGAATTGCGCTGTCCAGCGACCCTTGCAGCCAGCTCACGAATTTTGCTTTTTCATTGTCGTTTGGGCGGTCGTTGCCTTTCGGCGGCATCATGTTGCCGCGAAACTTGCGCATGACTTTTTCCCAGGTCTCGGCATCACTGACAACGTCATCGCGACTGATCAGGTTGAGGTCGAGGCTGCCGGCCCAATCTTCTTCGTTGTGGCATTTGGTGCAATAGGTATCAAGAAGTTCGGCCTGCTGGGCAGGCATTGAGGTTTGAGCATGAGCCGTTGCCGCAAATAATGAAGCAGCAAGTACGGTCAGAGAAAGGTGTAAAAAACGAGGAGAAAACATTGACTTACCCATGTTCGGAAGTCAGTTAAGGATATATGAGGCAAGGCTGCAATTCAATCAGAGAGCGGAACATAGCGGGGCGTGTTGAGCGAATTTGGGGCGTAGTTCCAGAACAGCCAATCCAGGAGTGAAATGAAAATCTCGGGCAGTGCGCTGCCCGGATTGGAGGTTAGTCGAATTATTGGTAACGAACAAAAATGCTTACTGTTTTTCCAGTTTGAATTTTATTCTTTTGCGGGTGCCTGCTCCGCTGCGCGTTGTCCCGACAGAATGTTCGCCATGCCATAGTTACCTTCCGTGCAGGCGTATTCAAAAAGTAATCCATCAAGATCGGTCAGAGGATATACACCGCCCCAGGGCTCAGCCCAGGTGTCTTTGTCTTCTACTTCAAAACGATATTCGACGGTGTCGTCGTCAAGACGTGTGAGCCATTCGGTCACGTGCATATTTTCACTCGCATTGCGCCATGCGGTGTCTTTGTGAAAACCTTTTGTTTCGACCACGAGTGTGTTGCCTTCCCAGCGTCCAATCGAAGTTCCATTCCATTGGGGAAGGAGATCTGTTGAAAGGTCTCCTCCATCGGTGGGAATGATGCGTGGATCACCCATCTCACCCTGGATAATTACGTAGCCAGGGCTCTGGAAAATCTGCAGGTTGCTGTTGTAACCGCCCGGCAGAATTGGTGGCAACGTGCTGGACCATACGACGCAGCGTTCCGTGAGTGAACGATTTTCGGGGCCATCAAATTCATGGCCCTTGCGCGCGGCTGCCCGTGCATCCCGCCGTGCGATCGCGGCAGGCACCAGCGCAGGGATTCGACCATTGGCAGGCATGGTAACTATCGACGTGCGCAAGTTAGGCGAGGTAATGCCTTCGTTTGCACTGAGCTTGAACGTGTCCATGCTGTAGTGCACGTCAGCTTCGGTTCCGGGCTCGGTTTCGTCCTCTGTAGTTGTCTCCTGACTGCGCTGCGCTGCAAAGGCCTCCGCTTCTTCGACGGTGAAAAATTCCTTATTGCCGAGTTCTTGCGCACGTTCGAGTGGTGCAAGCGTAAATTCTGAATAGGCGCCTGAAATGTCGGGCTCGCCCCATGCAGTTTTGACAACTTCCTGAGCGCCAGCGAAAAGTGGCGTGGCGAGTAACAGCGGTGCGGCGAGTAATGCAACGGCAGACTTGTGCTGTTTCAGTTTCATCTGTGTGCTCCTTTCTCAGCAGTTGTTGCAATCAGTATTGGTGAACGCAATCAGCTTATGTATGTGTTGTTATGCAGTGATATTCGGTTGATGAATTATTCTTCGACTGCAAATTTGCTTCCATGGCTTCTGCTTAAATGACTTCTACTCAGATGGCTTGCGCAAATGGCCATACAGTTTTTCTTCCGCAAAAGGCTCGCATTTAAATTCGAGTAGGCGATAGTCTTCATCGACGACGCGATAGAGCGGCATGCGAATTGTCCACGGCCGTGAATACACAGCAGGGTCATCTATCGTTGCTTCGTACTGCACGTGATTCGGCCCCAGCGGTGTATAACGTTCCGTGATTTTTGCTCCTGCGCTTGTATAGTTGCCCGCTCGGTCGAGCCAGGTGAGGCCGTTGAGGCCAGTCACCTCGACGACAAGACTTTCATCTTCCCAGTGCGCATTTGACCAGCCCATCCAGCTATCGAGTGGCGCCTCGTCGGTTCCGCCGACCGCAACACGTCGCATGCCCGTCGCAAATTGATAAACCATCACGATCTCATCGACGTTCTGGAAGATCTGAAATGGGTAAGGCATGTAAGTAGAGCGTGGCACACCACCGAGATAACACTTGCCTTCAGGATCGTCAGTCAGACGCGCGGTAAAATTGGCATCGCGCTGTGCGAGTGCGTCCGGAAGGTAAGGCAACGTGCCGCCTTCAATGACACCTTGGCCCGGCGGGACTGCAAACTGCGCGCCGAGCGCAAGCACAACCGGATAATCTGCAACGTGTGGTTCAAGATTCCAATGGGCGGTATTTATCGTCTGCCAGACACCGCTGAAGTCCGGATGGCCATCGCTAGAGCGTGGAAACTCGGTAGGAATTTCTGCGATGAGTTGTTGCGAGGCAAGTAGCGTGAAAGCGAGTACCGATAACCATGAACGCATATGAGTTACTCGCTTCATGGTGTAGCCGCTTCGGCGCCAGGTGCGCGCGAACCTTCAAAAAACAATTCACGGCCATCTGCAAACGCGATGTCGCGACCAACCGCTTTGTTCGAGCCATCGCGCGCCTGATAACCATTGACGATTAATTCGGAACCCACTGGGATCGAAGCTTTGGTTATTCCGCGCCTCACGAGAGCATTCGGGCTGCCACCTTCAATCATCCAGGTGACGGGCTTGCCGCCGTCATCGAGGACTTCGATATGAATCCACGAATGTGGATTGATCAGTTCAACTTTGACTACCTTGCCTTTGAAGGTAAGCGGACGGCCTGCGTCGAACTCCGTAGAAAATGCGTGGTGTGCTTGCGTCACCGTTGGTGCAAATGTCGTGAACATTGCGAGTGTTGCGCAGCAGAAAACGTGCGTGATGAAACGTTTACTGATTTTCTTTGACTGCATGCAGTCCTCCTTATTGCGTCTCGTGATCTAGTGTCCGATTGCGCCTACGCTGCGATTCTGGTGTCGCAGTATCCTTCAGTGGTGAACTTCAGGATGCAACTGCCGTTTGATCAAGTCAAGCCAGCAGCCGATGGAGTCACTTGAATACCATAAATTCAAATACGGAACAACCAAGCGTATTAATTCCAGACGGTCCGCACCTGGTCGCGTTTTCCACGCCGCAACTCCTGGAGATTAACCATCAGCCTGACTCAGCTGTTTGCAAAAATATGTAGCAAATATGCGCATTCAAAATGTTCACGCGTTTGATGTTGCACTGACTACGTGTTATTTCACGGGCTTACTTCGCGCTTTATTGGCTGGGCACTTTTCTATAGTGCTTGCTTTGCGAACGCTCCAGGCAACGTGATGCGCGCACCAAATGAAAAACCATGCACCGTCCATCATCCATTAGCCATCAACCAATTCATCGAGATCGTCCACCCAGCTGAGCGCGGCGGATACAGCGGGAAATCCGATCGTGCTTGTGAGACTCAACAACGCGTGATGGATTTCCTCTCGCGTCGCGCCTGCTTCAATTGCGCGCCTCGCGTGACTGTGCACGGCGCCTTCTGAGCGATTGGTAGCCGCCGCGCCGAGCTGTATGAGGTGACACGTGCGGGCATCCAGCGGCCCAATGGTTTTTACAACTTCGCCTAACTGCTCGAGTGCGGCAAAGTAAGTGGGGTAATGTTTTCTGAGTGTGTTGAAGTGAGCAGGTTTTGATTTGTTCATGGTAACCCTCCTTGTACAGATGCATGTGCGATTTGATGCTGACTCGACTTCATGTCAGGCCGACTTCAGTGTATCCGGTTTTTGCATCGTTGTGACTGGACGGTTGCGCGGCTGTATTCGACTTTTATTTCTTGCGGTTGAACCAGAGCAACGGCAGAAAACCCGCAAGGATAAATACCGGAAGGCCAAATACGAACATCAGAACAAACGAAAGCAACACACTTCCTGCTATAGACAACGCGAACGTGGTTAATCCGCCAGTCCGGGATTTTGCAGGCGGGATATCCTCTTGTTCCTGTTGCAGAGGACGCCCACACTTCATGCAGAAATTGGCATCCGGTGGATTGGCACTTGCGCAGGCGTTGCAATAGTTCATGGCGCTTTTATGCCATAGCTTGAGTGTCGCTCACAAGGTGATACCAACTCATCTTCAAGGGATTGCGTTAGTCCGTTCGAGTGGTATCAACAAAACCGGAGATAAAACCGCGGACATAAAAAAAAGCGGAAGATTGTCTCTTCCGCTTTTCATTTGTTACAACTGACTTGAAGTATTACGGTGCTGCGTTAGGTGCGGCAGCTGGTACTGAGGTTCCATCAGGACGTACTGGGTTGCCACGTACCAGAAGGCCATAGGCACCTTCAACTTTGGCTGGGTTGCCTTTGAAAGTAAGCTCGTCACCATCTTTAAAAGTTTCTGCAGTGTAGCCGCGGCGCATAAGGTGAGTAACCGCTGAACCGCCGTAGCTGATATCCCATTCCTGAACTTTTCCATCCGCACCATTCACTTCAAGGATCAGGCTTGGGTGTGGATTGATGAAGCGCCAGGCTTTGACTTTGCCTGTCAACTCAACTTCAGTTTTTTCGTCGTAGATGCCGTTGGTGCTGTGATGCGCGAAAGCTACTTGGGCAAGTAAACCGAGGCCAACACCAGCGCTTAATAATTTAATCAATTTCATTTCAATTTCTCCTGGAAATTCCAATAGGTAAGTGGGGGTTATTCATCAATACGGACAATGGGATCCTGCGGGTAGGCGCTTGGCAGAAGTTTCAGTATCTGTCGCGAGCCTTCTACGTCACAACCCCATGGCAGGGCGAGTGGTTCCGGATCACGTTTTGATTTAACTTTGTATACCCATGGTTCTTTCAGGAAAAAGGTGTCCACTGTGGAAACTTCCAGCACCAGATCGTCACCTTCAAGTTCATAACGTTCAGTGACTTTTTTCTGGGTTGATGAAGCCAGTTTGAAGTCAGCGTTAAGACCTTGTGGGTCGAAAGAGAATTTGGTTGTTTCGACGAGCAGTGCACCGTCTTCATAATGGCCGGTGGAATAGCCGAAATAGAAAAACTGGTTCACTGGTGCTACATGGCCATGACCATCCAGCCACACTGTGCGCACAACATCGTCTTTGCCATAAGTGAAAACTACGCGGTCTTCCAGTTGTTCGATCTGATGTGAATATGGATCGGTCCACATGTGAGGAATTGAAATTGGCGCGCAATCATATTTTGGTTGAGCAACTTCATCGATCGCGTCGCGATAGGCTTTTGCGCGTGTGGTCAGTAGTTCGTCGTCTTCTTCGAGCAACATACAATCAAAGCCGTTGCCTTCAGTACATTGTCCCCACTGCCAAACGCCATTCAGGTCGGGGATGCTTGAGGTAGCAGCGTTGGTAAATCCAGTCCCACCCAGTGCGAGCGCAGCACAGGGCAGAAGCATTTTTTTGATATTCATTGAGGTGAGTCTCACAATACTTTCTGGTTATTATCGTTAACCTTCATGGTGATGGTTATAAGTTCCGGGCTGTTCACAAATCCCCGGTTCATTTCCATGCAAATGAAGTGCTTGAGAGCGCCGCCATGATCACGCTAAATCGCTGTTTATTCAATCTTTTAAGCTGGTTTAAAGCTGCGCGATTGCGCAAAAAATATGGAGTTTTTCATGTTCTGTACCGTTGGCCACCGAACGTTGTTATTCGGTGATGACCATGAACATAAAAACCGTGGCGATGAACGCAATCAAACCTGCCCTTGAAAATGATGAAACAGGTTCCCGATCTGCGCCACTCATACCGATCCAGATGACGATGGTAAAGAATAAAAAAGTGGCGATGAAAGCTGGCTTGATGAGCAGCGATGGAAGTCTGCCAAGAACGTAGATTAGCCCCTCAGACAGGTTCTGGAAAAATGTAAGGACAGGTTCGATAAGAGAGGCTTCCATCGTTAAACATCAGGAATCTGGTTGGGTGGCGAAAGTAATATTCACCGACACGAATTCCCATGCACAAATTTTTTTCAGGGCGGAAGGATACCAGAGAAAAACTTCATAGGTAGATGGCTGCAAAAGTGTGGAGTGAAAACGGGTGAACGATTGCTGACAGCAAGCAAGGTGTCAGCAGAGTTCGGGTCTGTTTAATAGCCTAAACCTGCGACTCGAATAACATCGCATACCATTCCATCAGGCGTTCTTTTAACGGACGCATGAGCCACTCCTCGTAAGTCACTTCGTGGCTCCGTTTTTTGTCGAGCTCAAACTGCTCGAGGATTAGTTGCGCAAAGGCGGGGTCGAGCACATTGAGATTGTTCTCATCGTTGTGCAGAAATGAGCGGTTGTCGAAATTGGTGGAGCCAACGCTCACGAATTTTTTATCAACGACCATAATCTTGGTGTGGTAGAGCGTCGGATCAAAAAGATGGAACCTGACGCCAGCTTCAAGCAGATCACCCCAGATGACACGCGACACGCCCTGGACAAGACGCGAATCCGTTACATCACCCGTTGTCATTATTTCGATTTCGACGCCACGTTTGCGTGCTTTCAACAGTGCCTGCAACAAAAAGTCATCGGGCACAAAGTAGGGCGTACCGATGTAAATGGTTTCCATTGATGCAGAAATTGCGAGCAAGTACAAAGTGCGAACGGTGTCGGAACCACCGGCTCCCCAGCTGTTGAAAGCCTGCGCGGCACTGCTGCCCACTTCATGCACCGGTGGAAAAAAGCCGGCGCCTTGCAGAACTTCGTGATGTGCCTGAATCCAGTGATCGACAAAACCACCTTGCAGCTGAGCAACAACCGGGCCGCGGATTTCAAAATGACTGTCGCGCCAGTGTTCGGCATCCTGCGCATCACCGCGCCACTCGTCACCGATGCCGACGCCACCCGTGAATCCGACTTCGCCGTCAACAACCAGGATCTTGCGGTGACTACGATTGTTTATTTGATCGAGGTTGTACCAATCGAGTGGACGGAAAAATTCGACGATCACGCCAGCTTCTTGCATCAGCACAATCAGGTTGTCGTCCATCGTGCTGGCGCCCACGCCATCGAGCAACACGCGCACTTGCACACCATTCCGTGCGCGCTCCGAAAGCGCTTGTGCAAAATCGACCGCAATCGACCCTTTCCAATAGATGAACGTTTCGAAGTTGATGGTGTGTTGTGCGGCGCGTATGGAGTCGAGCATCGCAGCAAAAATTTTATCGCCGTTTTCGAGCGGCTTTATCGAGTTCCCTTGCGTCCAGGGTGGGCCGAGTAAATTTTCGAGTGTGCGCGTGAAAAGCGGATCGCCCACTGTAGCTACGTGTTCCACCGTTTTATTTATGGAGGGCCCGCCGCTCGACCAGTTGACCAGAAACAAGGTGGCGGTTGCAGTGATGACCAAGGTGACAAATACAGCGCTTAGTATGATCTTGCTACGTCTTCGCACGGCGAAATCCTTTTGCTCGTTAATAAAATCCGTTTGCCTGAAAACAGCTCAAACGCGTTTACTGCCCATCGACCAGATCCTTTGTGATGGGTGAATCGCTAATTGGCAAGACCGGTATCCCAAACTTACCTATGAGATTTACCGGCCAAACTGAACTGTTCCAGTCAGGAATATTTCCTGTGAGATGATATTAACTCAATCTCAGCGTTGTGGTACCCCGGCTTTTAAAAGTTATTTTTGTCTGACAAAAACAGCCTGCATCGGCGCGCGTAAGATGAGGTGAGTGGAGCGGTACCTCGGAAAAATGCACAGCGCAGCGATTTCTGCATATCATGGCTGCTGCGGAAAATCCGGACCACGCGTTTTTTGGGCATTTGCGAGCGCGTTTATTTATTCCACCTTTGCCTGACTGAGGCCAAAAATGGTCCAGATGCCAACACGGTATTTGTTACGCATAAAAAAAGCTCAATCTGGAACAATATGGTCACGCCTGAACTACCTGAGATCGATTACGGCCACTGGCCTTCACCCCTAACCCCCGCGAGTTTATTCGCAACAACTGAAGCCATTTCCTGGCTGCGCCCGGCCACGCGCGGGCTGTTTTTTCTATTGAGTCTCCCTGAAGAAAGCAACGCAATAGTCCTGATGTATCTTGCCGACGACGGCGCAAAAAAAACGCGTGTATCACCGCCCGGCATGAATTTACGTTCGCAGGTACACGAATATGGTGGTATCCCTTACACGTTTACAGATGGGATGGTGTTCTACTGCAATTTCAGCGATCAGCGTGTTTATCGCCAGTCATTCGATCCACTCACACAAAACAGTGGAGCTCCCGAGGCTATAACGCCGTTAGTTGAGGACAGTCCAAAAGCATTACGTTATATCGATTTCATCGTTGATGAAAAACGGCAGCGTTTGATTTGTGTTCGGGAAGATCATCGCAATGCGCAGGAACCGCGCAATTCACTCGTCGCACTTTCCATGAATGGGACTGGCGAAGGAGACGCGCTGTTTGCCGCGAGCGATTTTGTTGCGTCACCGTGTATATCTCCCGACGGGAGACACATCGCTTTCCAGGCTTGGTCGCACCCGAACATGCCTTGGGATGATACGGAAATCTGGTTGGGCACTTTTGATGCCGACGGAAAACTGCAGCAGCTGAATTCGATTCTTGCAGGCCGTCCAGGAGCTATTGAACAACCCGCATTCAGTCCGCAGGGTGATCTGTATTTTATTGCTGACTGGACTGACTGGTGGAATCTCTACCGGATTGATAATTCCCGGCTTACCACTGCCACGCATAGTGATGCTTATGCGGTATTGGCAATTGATGCGGAACTTTGTTCAGCGCAATGGCAGTTCGGGCAGCACCAGTATGATTTTGTTGATGCCGATACTTTGCTGCTCAGTCTTAATCGTAACTGTGTGTGGCAGCTCGCGACTCTGAATGTACAAACACGACAGCTCACAATTTTGTGCGATCAGCTGGGGCGTCTCGAACATGTGTTTAGCCAGTCCGGGAATGCCGTGTTTTATGCGGCCCCCATCGACGGACCAGGCGCGATTTGTACGATTGATTTGCATAAGCCGGAAAAGGCCATGCCAATTTTTCGGGGACGTTCTGTCGAGAGTTTCAGCGAAGCGGCAGCCATTTCAGCGCCGCAACATTTTGCTTATGGCTCCGCCGGGTCACAAGCTTTCGCACTGTATTATCCGCCGTGTAATCCACATTACCGGGCACTCGCAAATAGTCTGCCACCGCTGCTGGTCAGCGTGCATGGTGGACCAACCAGCAGTGCCAACAGTGCCTACAATCCAGCCGTGCAGTTCTGGACCTCACGTGGTTTCGGCTGGCTTGATGTTAATCATCGCGGCAGTACGGGTTATGGTCGCAAGTTCAGGCGCAGTCTTTATGGTGAGTGGGGAGTTGTCGATATTGAGGACATCGTCGGCGCTGTTGAACATTTGATTGCGAGCGGTGGCGTAGATCCACAACGTATCGCAATCCGCGGTGCGAGCGCAGGTGGTTACGCCGTACTCGCCGCGCTGGCAGGGAGCGATATTTTCAGTGCAGGAGTAAGTTATTACGGCATCGGTGATCTCGAACTGCTTGCGAAGGACACACACAAATTCGAATCACGTTATATCGACCAACTCATTGGGCCGTATCCCGCAATGGCAGAGATCTATCGTGCACGATCACCCATTCATCACATCCACAACATTACTTCGCCAGTCCTGCTATTGCAGGGTATGCAGGACAAAGTGGTGCCGCCGAATCAGGCAGAGACGATTTACCAGAAACTCAAGACGGTTGATTCGCGCAGCCGCTGTGTCTATTTTGCGGAGGAAGGTCATGGCTTCCGCAAGCCGCAGAATCAGGTCGCTGCATTGCAGGCGGAACTCGATTTCTACAACGAGATATTCCTTTGATAGCATCATGAATGTGTAAACAATTAGATCTGGCAATTGCAAAAAAGTGATGTTAGCTTCGAACCCGCTTGCTACAGATCACGCAGGCAAATCTGCTAGACCCTTCATCATTTACTAGAAAGGAGATTGACAGAATGTGGACCAAACCAGCTTATCAGGATATCCGTCTTGGCTTTGAAATCACCATGTATTTCAAAACCCGCTAAGAAAGCAAACGGGAAAGTAAACTGCAGGTTTCCTGCATGATTTACTGAAACGATGAAAATATGTACAGAAAATATGTACAGAAAAACGCCAGCAGTTACTGGCGTTTTTTCGTTCCGCCCGACCGATTTATCCGACAAATAACAATAATCAAAATCGACTGCGATCCTGCTTCTCTCAAGGGATCTCCTTCAGAGAAAAGTTAACAGAAGCCGCACTCGAATCAGCCGAGTATGTTTATGTATGTACACGTTCTGGGTGCCGCTGCCGGTGGTGGCTTCCCTCAGTGGAACTGTAACTGCCGCATGTGTACCGGTGTGCGCAAGAAAACGCTGAAGGCCACGCCTCGCACCCAGTCTTCCATTGCGGTCAGCAGTGATCGTATCAATTGGGTACTGTTCAATACTTCGCCCGACATCCTCGCGCAGCTTGCTGCGTTTCCCGAATTACAACCCGCACGCACGTTACGCGATACCGCGATTCGCGCAATTGTGTTCATGGACTCGCAGATCGATCATACGACGGGACTGTTGATGCTGCGCGAAGGTTGTCCGCACAACGTCTATTGTTCCGACATGGTTAATGAAGATCTGAACACGGGGTTTCCGCTGTTCAAGATGCTCGAACACTGGAACGGTGGTATCAAGCGCCATGGTATTCCGCTGGACGGAACGAGTTTCACCATCGATGGCATTGCGAATCTGGAGTTCACCGCGATACCCGTGAAAGGCAAGGCGCCACCGTATTCACCACATCGTCACGATCCACACGTTGGCGATAATATCGGCATAAAAGTAGTCGACACGCAAAATGGCAAAAGTGTGTTTTATGCACCAGGGCTCGGTGAACTTACTACCCAAACACTTGAACTGATGGCTGCATCCGATTGTCTACTCGTGGATGGCACTTTCTGGCAGGACGACGAAATGGCGTGTGTAGGTCTCGGTGATCGCAAGGCGTCCGACATGGGTCACTTGCCACAGTCGGGGCCTGGCGGAATGATCGAGGTATTGCAGCCCATGCAGAAGCCTCGCAAGATTCTTATTCATATCAACAACACCAATCCGATCCTCGACGAGGAGTCTGCGCAGCGCGGCACACTCACGGCAGCAGGTATCGAAGTGGCATACGACGGCATGGACATTACATTGTGAACAATACCCTGAACCTGAGCACCGACGCTTTCACGATTAATCCACGTTACCGTCTGCAATGGGAAGAAGCGCAGCAGTGTCATGTGCTGCTGTATCCCGAAGGCCTCGTAAAACTCAGCGACAGTGCAGTCGAGATACTGAACCGTTGCAAACAAGCCACTACCGCTGCAAATCTGATTGCCACATTGCAGCAAGCGTATCCCGACGCGACAACACTAGCCGATGATGTGAACGAGTTTCTCGACCATGCACGCGAGCAGGAATGGATACTGCGCAGTGAGGTTAAACAATGACAGTCACTAATTCGGCCGCAAGCTTCGGCAGCAGCAACGCAGTACAAGCGCCGATCCCGATGTGGCTGCTCGCGGAGTTGACGTATGCATGTCCGCTGCAATGTCCTTATTGTTCCAACCCACTCGAAATATCTGCATCGCGCAAGCAAGAACTCACCACAGAACAATGGCTCGATGTGATGCGCCAGGCACGCAAGCTTGGTGCTGTGCAACTCGGGTTTTCGGGCGGCGAACCACTCGTACGGCAGGATGTCGAACAGCTCGTTCGCGAAGGCAGCAAGATGGGTTTCTACTGCAATCTGATTACGTCGGCGCTTGGTCTTACGAATGAACGTATTGCTGCGTTCAAGGAAGCAGGCCTCAATCATCTGCAAATCAGTTTCCAGGGCAGTGACAAGGAAACCAATGCACGTTTCGGTGGCACCGACAGCTTCGATCATAAAATTGCGATGACGCGCGAGGTCATCAGGCAGGGCATTCCACTCGGACTGAATTTTGTATTGCACCGCCAGAACATTCATCAGGTCACTGAGTTTCTGCAACTCGCCGAATCGATCGGCGCCGAATTTGTCGAACTCGCGAATACGCAGTATTACGCGTGGGCCATGCACAACCGTGAGCAGTTGTTGCCAAGTCAGCAACAGCTCAGAGATGCAGAAGCTGCGACCAATACTTTCAGGAACAGCAGCTCCGGAACAATGAGAGTATTTTTCGTTGCACCCGACTACTACGACGACCGTCCGAAGAAATGCAGTAACGGTTGGGGCACGACGTTTATCACCGTGAATCCTGATGGCGACGTGTTGCCATGCCAGACTGCAAAAATCATAAAAGGGCTGGAATTTCCGAACATTCGCGATCATTCACTCAGCGATATCTGGTTGAATTCCTCACTGTTCAATCGTTTCAGGGGTACTGCGTGGATGCAGGAGCCGTGTGCGAGCTGTCCTGAACAACATCTCGATCTCGGCGGCTGTCGTTGCCAGGCATTTATGCTTACGGGTGATGCGGCAAGCACTGATCCGGTCTGCAGTCTCTCGCCGCTTCATCATAAAGTGACCGACGTGACCGCTGCAGCCAACACGCGCGAACAACATGCGGAAGAAAGGCAGCAGGTGAGACCGTTGTTGTTTCGCAACACCGCGAACGCGCGCCGACTTGCGACAAAGGAAACTGCCGAGTCATGACAGATGCCTGGAGCAGGGAAGAGTTCGAACAACGCCTGCGCGCGAAAGGCCGCAAGTATCACATTCATCATCCTTTTCAGGTCGCGATGAATAGTGGTAAATCCACGCGCGAGCAAATCCAGGGCTGGGTGATAAACCGGTTTTATTACCAGAGCACGATCCCGATGAAGGATGCCGCGATACTCGCCAACTGCAGCGATCGCGATGTGCGTCGCGAATGGGTGCAGCGTATTCTCGATCACGATGGCGCCAATGGCGCGGAAGGTGGCATCGAAGCCTGGCTGCGGCTTGGCGAAGCCGTAGGGCTTAGTCGCGACGATGTGTTATCGCAGAAAGGTGTACTACCCGGCGTACGTTTTGCGTGTGATGCGTATCTGAATTTCGCACGCCGCGCGAGCTGGCAGGAAGCGGCATGTTCATCACTTACGGAATTGTTTGCGCCCGAAATTCATCAGCGTCGACTCGACAACTGGCCGGAGCACTACCCGTGGATTGATCTTGAAGGGTATCGCTATTTCAAAATCAGGCTGTCGGAAGCACGCCGCGATGTGCAACATGGCCTCGACATCACACTCTCTTATTTTGTCACACGCGCGCAGCAGGAATATGCGCTGAGCATCCTGCAATTCAAACTCGACGTGTTATGGAGCATGCTCGACGCGATGCAGATGGCGTACGTATATAACGAACCGCCATATCACAGTTGTGTGCCTGACAATGCGAACGTTGGTAATGCCGATGTTGGTTGAAGAACCAGGAAGCCCTGAATAATCCGCCAATTCAGGGAATCCCGTCATTTCGGGGACCCGCGTCATTTCGGGGACTCGCGTCATTTCGGGAATCACTTC
>JAZKES010000034.1:0-53624 GCA_040386995.1 Pseudomonadota bacterium
TGCCGTCTGCAGTCAGGTAAAACGTGCCATCGAACAGCGTGGAATTGGGGCCGGCGTAACGTGTCCTGTCTTCACGGTACGTGCCGGCGTGAATCAGGATCACGTCGCCGGGCTTCACACGTGGCTGGAAAGAATTGACCCAGTCAGCGCTATTGGCACCGGTGTTGTACGCGGCCAGTAAACTATTGAAATTCGGTTCGAGCTTGGTGCCAGTGAAATCGCGCGGATAGACGTGATAAACCGCGCCGTCGGTTGCGGGTTTTGGTATGGGCCGGGTGCGGGCAGTGACAGTTCGTTCAATGGCGGCTGCATTCGCAGGCGCATCGGGATCGGAGAGTCGCAAACGCACGTTGTACTCGGTGCCGGGCTCAAGATCGAACACGCTGCCGGCAAACATGTTTGGCGCGACGTAATGAAAGGATTCACCCTGCAGCACTGCTTCGCCCTGCAAACGAAAAAGTGGCGCGCCATCGTGCCATGCCGTTTCTCCCGCTTGCTGCCAGGCCAGCGCGACGGAAGCATTGCGGTTCGTATCTCCATCGATCCGCCATTCGAGACCTAACGCGCCGGTTGTCGGTGGTTCGACGACAAGCTCGCCAGCTTGCGCAATGATGTCTCCTGATTCCGCTGCAGTAGCAATAACCGACGCCAGCACCAGCACCGGCGCAACCAGGTATTTACGCCACATTGTCATCTCCTCACTGTAAGGCATTGGCGGGTGATCATCGTTCGAGTGGCACGCGGGTCAGCAATAACAGAGCGTATTGCTTCATCCTTGCTGCTCTGATTGTGGGAGCATCATCAAGTGCGTATCGCCGCAGCAATAACGCGGTCTACTGCACCAACGGACTAGCCTGCCCCGCGGTAAACCGATTCGGATTATTCTCGTTGAAGATTTTGTGACGCTTGAACAACCACTCCCCGTTTATCTTCACGAGTTCATCATCCCAGCTGCCGTAGCTCAGCCATTCGATTTTGCGGCGGTCGGCGGCGTTGGAGTAGTTCATCCAGTACGAGACGACGCGAGCAGTGTCGCCGTTGATCTCGATAACCTGATTGGTGACCAGGTGGCGAACAGCTGGTGGCCATTCCTTGCCCGCTTCGGTTTGCGCTGGCTGAAAATTCAATTTGCGCAGATCGTAGGTGCCCGTGGCCATGAACTCACGAATCGCAGGGCGGCCGATTACTTCGCCGCGCGCCCAGTCCAGAATGCCATCCTCTGCAAACACGGCGGCGTAACCATCGGCATCGAAGTAGTCCATCGCGAGAATGTAGCGATTCTGCATCTCAAGGATGGCTAGTCGATCTTCTGATTCAGAGGATGGTTGTTGAGAACATGAAGCCAGCAGGAGCGTAACGAAGAGCAGAAAAGCACCATTGAGGCGACGGATGATTTTGGCGGGTGTGAGTTGTTTGATGCTCATCTTTTTATTCCTGGGGGCCAGTGTTCTTTGATTGTACTCATGCGGCATGATTTAGCGCCAGATGCTGGAGACCACAGTGCACCACAAAGTTCGGGCTCCCCATTCCTCAATGAGACCTATCAATCCAAGCCTATTTTGCTTGTCAGCACCTTCCAACACACCGTACATTGGCACCATAAAAAGAGACCAAGGCGTCCACGCTTTGATGTTCCGTTCCTGCTTTGGGGTGATGTGATGAATAAAACAACGTACGTGCTTCCCGCCGCCTTGTTTACGATGCTCGGGAGTTCTGTGGCAATGAGTGCTGACGAGCTACCCGCGAACACAAATCCCGCGCACGAACAACTCAACAGCTGGGTCAACGGTAGTGATCCGGAACTGAAGCTCATCGATCAATACTGCGTGGAATGCCACAACTCGTCGGATTGGGCGGGAGGAGTTGCGTTCGATTCGATGTCTCTCGGGGAACTGACCAAAGACGCCGCAATCTGGGAAGAGGCAGTTCGTAAACTTCGCGCAGGACTGATGCCGCCGCAAGGACAACCACGACCCGAGCGAGCTGTGCTCGATGGCATGGTGCAGTGGATGGGGACGGGCCTTGATCTCGCCTGGAATACGGCGCCGAACCCGGGTGCCGAACCGATTCCGCGCCTGAATCGCGCGCAATATGCGAATGCAGTGAAGGATCTGCTCGCATTCGACGCGGGTGATCTCGTGCGCACATTGCCTGCGGACGCAACCGCTGGTGGGTTCGACAATATTGCACAGGCGCTCAGCATGTCGCCTACTTTGCTGGAAGGTTACCTTTCTGTTGCGATGCAGATCAGTCGGCAAGCGGTGGGTGATATGACGACCACACCGACACAAGTCGAGTACCGCGCGAGCGGTGGAAATTCGCAGCAAGGTTATGTTGAAGGTCTGCCACTTGGTACACGTGGCGGCATGGTGGCCGAGCATTATTTTCCGGTCGACGGCGAATACGAGTTTCAGGTTGCGGCCAACATTCCGGTGTTCGGGCGTGGCAACGATACGGGCCGCATGATCTGGTGTGGCGGACCCAAAATGGAAGTCATGGTGAATGGTGTGCCATTGCCAGTTGAAGACCCCCTGCACTTCAAGCTTCAAGTACCCGCGGGTCCGCAAACAATCGCATTGGCGCTTGTTGATCAGCAGCAATGTGTCGGCGCGGGTGAGCTTTATCTTGCCGATGCGAGCGCCGGGGCCGGTAGTGTGCAGGGATTAGAAATCGATGGACCGTACAACGTAAGTGGACCCGGCGATACGCCCAGCAGAAAAGCGATTTTTGTATGCCAGCCACAGAGCAACGACGAGGAACTGTCGTGTGCCAGGCAAATACTGAGCAATCTTGCCACGCGTGCGTATCGGCGCCCTGTCGGCGTTGATGACCAGGAAGTCGGCACGTTAATGCGCTTCTATGAAATGAGCCGCAACGCAGACGGTGGTAATTTCGAGAGTGGCATACAAGGAGCACTGACGTGGCTACTCGTGGACCCGAAGTTTCTGTATCGGTTCGAGCAAGAGCCTGAGGGTTTAGCTGCTGGGGACACCTATCAAATCAGTGATATTGAGCTGGCCTCCCGGCTGTCGTTTTTTCTCTGGAGCAGCATCCCGGATGAACCACTGCTGAAATTGGCGGCAGAAGGAAAGCTGCGTGACCGTGATGTGCTCGCGCAAGAAGTGCAACGTATGTTGGCGGATCCACGCGCGGAAGCATTGGTCGAAAACTTTGTTGGCCAGTGGTTGAAGTTGCGCGAGCTCGAAACAGCAGCGCCGCAAGATCCCGCATTCGATGCGCCATTGCGTGAAGCCATGCGACAGGAGACCTTGTATTTTTTCCAGAGTCTCGTGAACGAAGACAAAAATCTGTTGACCCTTCTCGATGCAGACTACACCTACTTGAACGAACGTCTTGCTACGCATTACGGCATAGACGGTGTGTGGGGCGGATACATGCGCAGAGTCGAGTTGCCGAAAGATAGTCCACGTCGAGGCCTGCTCGGACAAGGCAGCATATTGACTGCGACGTCAGCACCGGATCGCACCTCACCAGTGATTCGCGGCGCATGGATTGTAGAGAATCTGCTTGGCGCTCATGTGCCGAGTCCGCCACCCGGTGTTGAAACCAATCTCGATGCGGCGGAACCTGGCCAGAACGTGCAAGCTGACACGCTGCGGCAGAGACTGGAGACACACCGCTCCGATCCAGCGTGCGCGTCGTGCCACAAGATTATGGACCCGATCGGGTTTGCGCTGGAAAACTTCGATGCGGTTGGCCGCTGGCGAGCGCTCGACAATGGGCTGCCAATCAATACGGTGTCGGAGATGACCGACGGCACCTACGTCGATGGCCCCGCTACATTGCGTGACGCGTTGCTTGCGAGACCGGATGCATTTATGGCTTCTATCAGCGAACGATTACTCACGTATGCACTCGGAAGGGAGACCGAGCAATACGACGGACCTGTAGTGCGACGTATCGTTGAGCAGGCTGATTCTGAAGGCTTTACTTTTAGTGCGTTAGTGCAGGCAATCGTAATGAGCGACACGTTCCAGAAACGTATCAAGCTGGATGAGGCAAGCCCTGTCACTGCCCAAGTGTCTCCTCCGCCGAACTAACGTCGATGAAAGAATAGCGGCGCAGAAGTGCGCGGGCAATACGGGGCACGCCAGTCACCCGATGACAGCAAAATAAAAATACAAAGCAGGAGCCGGACATGAATTATCTGACGAAGAAACATATTTCCCGCCGCCAATTACTGCGAGGCAGTGGCGTTGCACTCTCGCTGCCTTTGCTCGAATCCATGATTCCGGCCGGCACAGCACGCGCCGCCGAGTTGAGCACGCCCAAGTCGCGGCTGGCGTGTATCTATATTCCACACGGGGCAGTGCAAGCCAACTGGATACCGTCGAGTGTTGGGACAAACTTCGAGTTCAGTCCAACGCTGAAGTCGCTCGAACCATTCCGCGATCACATCAATGTTGTCAGCGGCCTGGCTTTGCCCGTGGCGTACAACGGCCCTCCTTCGGCCGGCGAACATCACAATCGTTCTTCGCAGTGCTGGATTACCTGCGTTGCGCCCGGTACGGGCCCATCGCCGACATCGATGGATCAATTAGCGGCTGATCACATCGGCCAGGATACCCAGCTGCCGTCGCTCGAACTTTCGCTGGAAGGTCGTACCTCAATTTCTTACCGAACACCGAACAATCCACTGCCGATGCAGGTTAATCCACGCGTGGTATTCGAGCGACTGTTTGGTGACGGCAGTTCCCCGCAACAGGTCGCTGCGCGCCGCGCGCAAACTGCGACCATTCTGGATGTCGTGCGACAGGAGCTCACCGCGCTGAATCGCACGCTGCCGTCGGGCGACCGGATTCGCATGGAGCAATACTTGAACGATGTGCAAGAAGTCGAGCGACGGCTGAGCCTCGAGGCAAACACGTTGTCACAGGAACTCGACCTGCCGGAGCGACCAACCGGTGTTCCGGACAGCTTCGAGGAACATGCAAAGATTATGTTCGATCTGATGACGCTGTCCTGGCAGGCAGATCTGACGCGCGTATCGAGCATGATGGTCGCGAATGAACTCAGTAACAGGGCGTTTCCGGAGAGTGGTGTGAATGATGGCTTTCACAACTGTTCACATCACATGGACATTGCGGAGAACATGGCGCGCCTTTCGCGACTGCAGGAATACCATCTGCGCAACACGATGACCTACTTCGTTGGCAGGCTCAATGCCACGCCGGACGGAGATGGCACGCTGCTCGATCATTCGCTCGTGATGTACGGCAGCGGCATGGGCAACTCGCAGGATCACAATCACAGCGAACTGCCGATCGTAATTGCAGGTGGTGCATCAGGAAAGATAGCTGGCGGCAAACACGTGCGCGTGGAAAGTGGCACCCCGATTTCGAATCTCCTGGTAACGATACTCGACAAGGTCGGTGTACCTGTCGATGGTTTTGCAGACAGCAACGACATCGTACAAATCTAAAATAAAGGGGCCTTTGTCGTGAGAATTCTTGAGAGATTGAACTTGTTTCACGCGCGGCGGTTATGCGGCGCGCTGGTGATCGGCGTGCTCGCCGGGGTTACATTGCCGCTAGCTGCCCAACCTGTGTCGATGCCGATACCACAGCAGGTGCAAGGTTCACCTTTAGCGGAAGCGGCCAGAAAGGGAGACCAGCAAGCCGTGCAGGCGCTGCTGAAACAAGGACAGGACGTTGATGGCTGGGACACCGGCGGCACACCTGCTCTGCACTGGGCCGTGCACTTCAACAACGCGGAACTGGTCGACGTGCTGCTCGCTGCGGGTGCGGACGAGAAAGGTACAAACCGCTATGGGCAAGCCCCGCTTCACATCGCCGTGCTGCAACACCATGCCGACATGATTGAGCGGCTGCTTGAGGCCGGCGCAAATGCAGAACAGGCAGATGCAAGCGGCGAGTCACCACTGCTACAGGCAACACGACTTGGTGATCGTGCCATGGTGGACGTGTTGTTGGCTAACGGTGCGCAGGTTGATGCGCGAGACCTGCACTATGGGCAATCGCCTCTGATGGTTGCAGTGCGAGAGGAACATGCAGAGCTCGTGCAACGCCTGCTTGCGGCCGGTGCCGATGTAAACGCGCAGAGTTTGGCCGGCGAACTGCAACCGGTCGTATTGCCGAACGAGGTGCCGGTTGGTACATCGCAGGGCGTGGGCATCAATCGTTCGGGCTTGCCGGACAGAGGCATGCGTTACCCGATCACCGGCATGAAGACACCTCTTTTATACGCGACGCGGCAAGGCAATCTCGCGCTTACGAAGTTGCTGGTCGAAGCCGGCGCCGATATCAACACCCCGGATGCAAATGGCATCACGCCGCTGATCAACGCGATTATCAATCACAGCATCGTGAACGTGAATCGCACCGGACAGAGTGATCACCTGAAGATTGCGCAGTATCTGATCGAGGCTGGTGCAAACGTCAATGCACAGGATTGGTATGGACAGACTGCTCTTTGGACCGCGGTTGATATCCGTAATCTGGAATTCACGGTGACAGCAACCACCAACAAAGTGGACAGAGACGGTGCGTTCGCGCTCATCGAGTCGCTGCTCACCGCAGGTGCAGATCCGAATCTGCGCACGAAAGAATTTCCTCCCGAACGACGCTTCATAGCAGGCACCGGCTTCAACGGCTGGGTCGACATGACCGGGCAGACCCCATTCCTGCGCGCGTCGATCGCGGGCGACCTGCGCGTACTGCGCCTGTTGCTCGACCACGGCGCCGATCCGAATATCACCACGTCTGATGGAACCAACCCATTGATGGTTGCTGCAGGCGTTTCGTGGGCAGTCGCGGAGACGTTTGATGAAGGTGCTGACGCGCTGCTCGAAACGGTGAAGCTGACACATTCACTCGGCAACGATATCAACGCCGTGAACTCGATGGGTATTCGCGCGATTCACGGTGCTGCGAATCGTGGCTCCAACGACATCATCTCGTACCTGGCCGAAAACGGCGCGCTGCTGGATGTGGCCGACAACGAAAGTCGCACACCCATCACATGGGCCAAAGGAGTCCTGACAGGGGCGCGTGCACCGACCGAAAAACCGGAGACAATTAAATTGCTGCAGGAGTTGCAGGCAAAGGCGGAGTAGTGATCGAGCTGGTGAATTACTTCCGTCAGGTGGAGTTCATCATCGCGAGCTGCTCGCTTTGCTTCTGATATTGGAGATAACAAATCACGGATTATCAGCCGCAGAATCTGCAGGCGATCCGCGAGCAACAGATCGACTTCAACACATTCCAATGACTTCGTTCAAAAACTGCAGATGCTTGCTGCGCTTCTCGATGCAACCAACTCGAGGTGCGCCCCGACGACTCTCGACCTGCAAACTCCTGCATCAATCTCTGGCTCTGTAAAACCAAATACGGTTCCGGTCTTCCACACAAATATCCGAAACAACAGAATCGGCTTATTTTTCCGCGTTAATTCTGCCGCCCACCGAGCAGCTCGGTCAGCTGTTCAAAATTCAACGGCTTGACGAGGTGATGATCGAAGCCGGCTTCCTTGGCGAGTTGGCGATCACGTTCTTGCCCCCAGCCGGTTTGCGCGATTATGAGTGTGCTTTCAAAACGCGCATCTTTGCGCAATTCGCGGCACAAATCATAACCATCCATGCCAGGCAGGCCGATGTCCAACAGGACAACCTCTGGAAGAAATGTTTTCGCTGCAGCCAACGCACCGACACTCTCGTGGGCCATTTCAAGTTGATGGCCGACTGCTTCGAGCAACCAGCTTGTGGTTTGCGCTGAGGGCACATTGTCGTCCACCACTAACACGCGGAGGGGATTGGTTGCCGTGTGCCCAACGATGGGCTGGATTCCCTCGTTATGCGTTTCTATCGCTGGCGCTGCCAATGGCAGGCGAACGACAAAAATACTTCCTTGGCCTGTGCCCGAACTTTTTGCTTCTATTTCACCGCCATGCATTTCCAGCAGTCGCTTGACGAGTGCAAGCCCGATGCCGAGCCCGCCTTGAGAACGCTCAAGATTTCTATCGACTTGCGTAAACATGTCGAACACTTTCGGCAGCATGTCGGACGGAATGCCAACCCCGTCGTCGCTTACAGACAACACGGCATACGCACCTTCCATTGTCGCGGAGATTACGATGTGACCACTTTCCGGCGTGTATTTGGCTGCATTGTTGAGCAGGTTGCTTACCACCTGGGCTATTCGCGTCAGATCTGCATAAAGGTAAAGCGGTGCTTTGGGCAGATTCAGTATCAGTTTATGCCTGCCGCCGTCGATCAAAGGCTGGCTTGCTTCGATAGCAGCCTGCACTGCGGTTTGCAGTGTTATTCTCTCTCTTCGCAGATCGATCTTGCCTTGGCTTACGCGTGAAATATCCAGTAGATCATCGATCAAACGCACGAGATGGGTAACTTGTCGATCCATCATCTCGTTCAAGTCTTTCACTTTTGCGCTGTCGGGTGTTATGCGCATTATCTGCAGCGCGTTACGTATAGGTGCGAGTGGGTTACGCAGTTCGTGTGCGAGTGTTGCAAGAAACTCATCCTTGCGGCGATCCGTTTCTGTGAGCGCAATTTTGCTTTGCTGCAGAGCCTCGTCAGCCATTTTGCGTTCAATCAAATCAGCGGCCTGACGCGCCAGAATATCGAGCAACCGTAAATCACGTTCCGATGGTGTGTGCGGGCGCTGCCAGTGTGTAGAAAGCATGCCGAGCAATTGACCGTCGCGCGAATACAGCGGAGTTGATTGTGCAGCGTGAACTCCCGCTGACACAAACAGGGCATGATCTGGCGTGTTTTTGATGAATTCGCAATTTTGCAGATCGGATGTCATAAAGCGTTCGCCGATCCGCATGGCAACCGCACAAGTAGTGCCAGACTGCGCACGCACACATTCCCAAAACTCCTGCGCCTCCTCGTTGAGTCCGCTTGATGCAAGAAGATGCAGCGCTCCTGCACTGCCAGTCTCGGGCTCATACATCTGCATGCTCGCAAAATCAGATTGCATAATCGCGACTGCCGCGTCGGTAATTTTTTTATACAGCGCATCAATTCTTTCTTCGTGAATGAACTGCGCGCTAAGACTTTGCAACAGCTTCGTATCTGCCAATTCCATTTCGAGCCGTTTCTCACTTTGACGCAACGATTCCTCTGCCTGATTGCGTTCCATCAAATCGGCAGTCTGGCGCGCAAGAATGTCCATCATGCGTAACGAATGATCATCGGGCCGGTGGGGCTTGCTCCAATGTGTGGACATCATTCCCAGCAATGTACCGGAGCGAGTCAACAGTGGAGTAGTCTGCGCTGCCATCACGCCCGCCGCGCGGTGCGCTTTACCCGCACTGGATTCGCGATATTGGCCTTCGGAGAAATTTTCAACAATTGCGCGCTTGCGGGTTGCAAGCGCAAGCGCACAGGAGGTGCCCGAATCAAGCGTAACGGTCGTGAAGGCGTTATGGAGTTCCTGACCAACTCCGTGGCTAGCAAGCAATTTCAGGTGGGATGTGTTGAGGTCGAATAACTGGATAGTTCCCTTGTCGGCTCGCATGAGAGAAACGCCGGCTTCGAGAATTTTTCGATAAAGTGCGCTGGAGTTCTGCGCCTGGATCAACTGCCCACTGACGTCTTGCAGCAATAGCGTATCGTGTAATTCGCGCGCTTGTTGTTTCTGGGCAATCACCCCGCTTTGCATCGCGCGGATGGTTTCTTCAGCTTCCTGCAGGCGAAGGTTTAGTTCGCGGTTTTCGTTTTCCAGTTGCTCAACGGCATTGGGGCGCCGTTCTATTTTGGGCTTCAGCACTTCCATGATAAGCCTTCCTCTTATAACTTTTTGCCATTAGCCATAACCATGAAGTGTTGATCTTAAAATGATGTCTCCCATTTAGGGAAGATAGGGAAATGAAATTTCTCGGGAACAAACGAGGATTTTTGCAATCAATATTATCCGCCCGGCTGCGGTGAAACACCGGCCACGAAGCTCTGCAGTTCGCCCGCCGGCATCGGTTTCGCAACGTAATAGCCTTGCACGTAATCGACGCCAAGAGACAAGACCAGATTCCAGTCCTCCTCGGTTTCAGCGCCCTCGGCTACGGTCTGCATGCCGAGCCTGCGTGCTAGATCGACACTGGTTTCGAGAATAGCGCGCGCTGACGTATTGGTGGCGGCACCGTGGACAAACGCACGATCGATCTTGAGCTCCGTGAACGGAATATTTTTCAGTTGTACCAACGACGAGTTGCCCGTTCCAAAGTCGTCTACCGACAGGCCGAACTTTTTCATGCGCAGACGCATCATCACTTCCTGACAACTCGTGACGTTCTGCATCACCTGCGTTTCAGTGACTTCCAGCATCAGGCGCGAAGGACTCACACCGTGTTGTTCCGCAGTATCTATCAGAAAGCGCGGAAAATTCGCGAGACTGAACGTGTTGATGCTGAAGTTGATCGCAACGGTCAGATTGATGCCGGCTGCCTGCCACGCCGCAGCTTGCTGAACGGCCTTGCGGTAGATCGCGAAGCTCAGTTCGTTGATCAAGCCTTCTTTTTCTGCGAGCGGTATAAAAGCGCCAGGACCAAGCAGTCCGCGCTCGCTATGGTGCCAGCGCGCGAGTGCTTCAACACCAGTGACCACTCCAGTTTTCACGTGTAATTTGGGTTGATAGAACAGGACCAGTTCGGCGACGTCTACGTCGCTGACAGCCTCTTCGAGTTCGGCGCGACTTATTTCCTGTTGCGGCGCATATTCCTTGCGCTCAGCTGCCGGAGTAAAACGACCGAGCATTGCCTGCAACGCATCAGGCTTCAACGGTTTCTCGATCGCTCCTAACACGTTGATGTCATGAGCATGCGCAAGGTCCAATGCAGTGTCGAGCATGCGACGATCTTCACCACTCAGAAAAATCAGCGCGCCACGGTAGCCGTTCTCATGTGCACGTCTCATGAATTCTATGCCATCAGTCTCTGGCATATTGAGATCACAGATGACGACGTCGATTGGTGGATTGTTCAATTCGATGATGGAGAGCCCGTAAGATCCATCGCCGGCGGTTTGCACGTTGCTGTACCCTAGCTTGTCGAGAATGCGAACACTCAGATTCAGGACGAAAGATTCATCATCCAGCACGAGGATTTGTACGTTGTTATTCTTCATGAACGCGCTCCAGTTGCCGCGGCCGGTACCTTCGCGGTTCAGGCAATATATGAAAAACCCGTGTTGTATTCTATAGTCGCTTCTTGATTATGGGACGCACTTCATGAACAACGAGTTGGGGCTGGGGATGAACCCCAACGAAATTTATTTCAAATCTCTGCTGGATTCCGCGCCGGAAGCGATGGTCATCGTCAACACTGATGGCCAGATTGTGCTGGTCAACAACAAGTTATGCGAAATTTCCGGTTACTTGGCCGCGGAGCTGATTGGCCAGCTCATAGAGATACTCGTGCCTATGCAAATGCGCGCGCATCACATCGGCTTGCGCAACGGCTATATCAACGATCCGACACCACGCCTGCTCGATGACAACAACTATCAGTTGGCCTGCCGCCGCAAGGACGGCACCGAATTCCTCGTGGCGATTTCGCTTAATGCGATCCAGACGCCATCAGGACAACTGATTTCCGCTGCAATCCGCGACGTTAGCGAACAAAAAGCCTATGAAGAAAGACTCGTCGCCAGCGAAGCGCGCATGCAACTCGCGCTCGAATCGGGCGACATGGAAGTCTATGAGATCGATTTTGAAAAAGGCCGCGTCTATTCCAACTTTCATCTCTACCGGAAATACGGCTATACCCAGCCAGCTGTTGTCAGTACGGAACTTGAAGCGGATCCGTGGATGCAGATCATCGATGCCAATGACCGCGAGCGCGCGCTGCAGTCGATACGAGATTTCATCCAGGGCAAGACACTCGAATATCGTGCCCAGTATCAAGTACTCACGACAGCCGGTGCCTTGCGCTGGATCGAAACCAACGGACTGATTACTGCGCGACAAGCAGACGGCAAACCAAAAAAGTTGATCAAGCTGCGCCGCGATATCACCGACATAAAACTCTCTCAGCTTGAACTGCAACGAAAAATGGCAGAGCTGAAAGAAAGCGAGCAGCGCCTGCATGAGCAGCTTGTGTTCCAGCAAGCCTTGATGGACACCCTGCCAAATCCCATCTTTTACAAGGATGCCTCCACCCGGTTCCTCGGCTTCAACAAAGCTTACGAAGAAACTTTCAATGTAAAGGCATCTGATTTGATCGGCCTGCGCGTGATGGATCTAGCTTACTTACCCGAGGAAGACCGTATTCGTTATCAGCAGGAAGATGAGGACACAATCCGCGCGCTCAGCTCCGTCAAACATGAAATGTCGATACCGTTCTCCGATGGCAACTTTCACGAGACGCTTTACTGGGTAACTGCATTCCAGAAAAGCGACGGCGCCGCGGGTGGCCTTATCGGTACCTTTATCGATATTTCAGAGCAAAAGGAAATTGCGCGACAGCTCGCGAGCGCAAAGGAGAAAGCGGAAGCAGCAACACAAGCCAAGGCCACCTTCCTCGCATCGATGAGCCACGAAATCCGCACACCCATGAATGCCGTGATCGGCATGGTTGATCTGCTGCGCCAGACACAGCTTACGGATGAGCAGAACGAGATGTTGAAAGTCGTTTCGCTCTCCGGTCAATCGCTGCTCACCATCATCAACGACATCCTCGACGTCTCGAAGATCGAGTCAGGCAAGCTGCAGCTGGAATCCATCTCACTGTCGCTCGCAGAGTCGATCGAAGGCGCAGTCAAGACCATCAGTGTTAACGCGCATGCCAAGGGCTTGGGCCTCATCATCTGGATCGATCCGGCATTACCCTCGTACGTGGTTGGCGATCCTGTACGTCTGCGCCAGATTGTTATCAACCTCGTCGGTAACGCAATCAAGTTCACTGCAGCAGGCAATATTCTGGTGCGAGTAACACTGGTCGAACAACGCGAAGACAAGGTCTTGTTACGGTTATCTGTCAAGGACAGGGGCATCGGCATTGCGAGTGACGCGCAGCAAAACCTGTTTCGCGAATTCACCCAGGCTGAATCTTCCACGACACGCAAGTACGGCGGCACGGGACTCGGTTTGTCGATCTGCAAACGCCTGAGTGAATTGATGGGCGGCAGCATCCACGTTGTGAGCGAATTGGGCAAAGGTTCTGAATTCGTCGTGGAATTGGCCTTCCCGCCAGACCTTACCAAGCCAGAGGCCCTCGATAAAAGTTTGTTTCGCGACGTGCGTGTCGTACTCATTCACGCAAACACGGAAGAAGCCGGAATTTTGCACTCGTATCTCACTCATCTCGGCGCGCAGGTGCAGACTTGTGAGGAGCTCCGCGATTGTCATGTGTTATGCGCCACAGCGGCCGCGGAAGGTAATCCGATCCATATCGTCATGGTTGGTTCCGGTTCGCCACGTGCAGAACAGTTCGGACTGGCCAGGCAACTCGGCGCCGGCACACGCGTGATTGCGCTCGTGGTAGGAAAGGGTGAAAAACCCCGCATACAAACCGAAGACACGCTGACCCTGGACATCGCGCCGTTCACGCGTACCAGCCTGATCAACGCCGTGTCCATCGCGCTGGGTCGAGCAAGTCCTGCCGTGTATTACGAGGCAGTGGAAGATCTCACGACGAGCAACGATCTACTGACGATTGCCGAAGCCGAAGCAGCCGGCACACTCATCCTGGTGGCAGAGGACAATTCAACCAATCGCGACGTAATTGGCCGCCAGTTGCGCCTGCTCGGTTATACCTGCGAGATGACCGAAAACGGCAAAGAAGCATTGAAGGCTTGGGAAAGTGGTCGCTACCGGATTCTGCTAACTGACTGCCATATGCCGGAGATGGATGGGTTCGAACTGACTGCAGCTATTCGCGCACAAGAGCAGCAACATGCTGATGCAGATGATCGCTTCCCGATCATTGCGATCACCGCAAACGCGCTGCAAGGCGAGGCCGAACGCTGCATTGCCGCCGGCATGGATGGCTATATGTCGAAGCCGATAGACATCAAGGAACTGCGCAATGTGCTGCGGCGCTACATCGTGCAGCCACAGTCCCTTCATGAGGCAATGCTTGGTGCTCCGTCCACGCAGAAATTTGCGGACGCATCTACGGCTGCCGTGGATGCATCCGTGCTGAAGGGAATGTTTGGCGACGACGAGCAGACGTTCCGCGAGATACTCACTGACTTCGTCTCACCCTCAGAAGCGCTCGTCCACGATATTCATGCAGCCTGGGATAAATCTTCCGCGCCGGATCTACAACACGCCGCGCATAAACTGAAGTCCGCTTCGCGCAGCATCGGCGCCAACGCACTGGCAGATGCCTGTGTCGAACTCGAGAACGCTGGCAAGCAGGGCCGACTCGCGGGCGCGAGTGCCGCAATGAGCAGGCTGGATGCCTTGATGCAAGCTGTGACGAGATATATCCGTGATCTTGATGATTTAGCCTGACGGATCATTCGCTGGCAGTGCACTAAAAAAATTCACGCATCTGTATACATAACATTTTGCACGCCAATAATTGCTGGCGTGGTTGATACGTTCAGTCAGTGAAGGAAAATACAGATCTCTCAGCGCACCATCTTCTTCCGTACTACACGCGCTAGTGTCCAATGCGGGGCTCTCGGACTAACGGGTGATGAGAAGTTTCCTGCTGAATTCGTCCGCGTCCGCCGGGTATCCGCCAGCCGCAAATGATGAAACCGACAGTTCCAGCTCTCCGGGAATGTCTGGCAGTGTGGTTCGTCCATGTCGCGATTTTTTGTTACAAGAATGCTGTCTGAATAAGCCACACGAGTTATCGCAAATAACGTCCGATTTTATCGCGCGCGAAAAATCGCATTTTTAGGTATTTAGCGTGGATTAAGTGGAATATGCGATTTGCCGCAATAGCCGCTCTGATCTTCAGTGGCCTTTGCGTCTGCCATTGTCTGCGCACTGATACGAAAGAAATTTAGCACGCGGTACATAACGGGCCAGTGCGTTCACAGTCAACGCACGAACCCGATCCGATAACCCTGCCCAACTGTCACAATTCCTTGCAGTCCCAGTTACCGGCGTCGTTAATATCGCCCCGACCATCATAAGCTGCTGTTTTTGGCCATGAGCAGAGTGGGCGCGTGAGGCCCGACTCGGGATTACGTGCAGGAATTTCTTCTGGCACTTGTTGCTCTTCTCGCCAGCGCTCCATCGTCGTCAGCAATTCGAACTCGTACGGACCAGGTCCGCCGCTGCAGTGTCCCATACCAGGCACCATGTAGAGCTGCATCCACTCTTCCTGATCGGGGCCCATTTCCTGGATCACACTTTCATAATACTGGATGGTCGTGCGCGGCGTGATAGAGGTATCACTCCATCCGTGATACATCAGCAGCTTGCCGCCGCTGGCCTGGAATTCGCGAAGATCAGGATCTGTTGCGTCGACGTAGCCGACACGTTCGTCGATCAGCGGCAGGTCGCGGTCCAGCTGGAAATTGCGCCAGTTATAGTCGGGATCCTGGAAACCGAGAATGCGGATAGTGTCGAACAGGAACGCATTAGGTGCCAGGAAATCGAATGGGAGCCTCGGTATTGGACTACCAAGTACTTGTCCCGGAAAAACGATTTCGCCATCGCTTGTGCGCAGGCCTTCGCCGTAATAGTCCTGGGTTTCTATTGCTTGATGTTCCCAGAGACAGCTTTCACTAAAAGCAGAATCGCCGGCTTCCTTGCTGCATGTGATCGTCTTGAAATCAAAATCACACTGACGAGGTTCATTCAAGAACCCTTCCTTTAACACATCGCACTTTTGCAGGATGGCTCTATTGATAAGATTGGCGGTGTACTGGTAGGAGTTCGCATATTCCGGGTTGCGGTTGTTGAATATGTGCCGATAGGCCTCCGCTATGTGCATGTGAATATGGCGGTTGGCCAATGCTCCGGCGATGATGCCATCGAAATCTTGCGGATAACGCTGTGCGGCCATCACGCCTTGACGACCTCCTGTGGAGCAGCCCTTGAAGTAGGAAAATTCCGCCGGCTCACCGTACGCCTGAGTGATGATGGCCTTGGATTTTTCGGTCATTTCGTGAATGGCACGATAGGCGAAATCGACGAGTTTCTCTGGATGGCCGAGCGCAAACATGCCGTTGGGACCATCTGCGGCGGTGTGCCCTGTATCAGACGCGGCCGTGGCGTAACCACGGCGTAATGCCAGTTGCATGTCGCCATAACCCTGTATGGCTCCACCCCAACCGCCATTGCCGACGGCTAGAAAACGTCCGTTCCAGTCCTCAGCCGGTAGCCAGAGTTCAGCGTTGATTTCGGAATCGGCGCTTGGCGTCAGTACCAGCTTCACGCGACAGTGCGCAGGCATCGGCTCGGAATCGGTATCGGTATCCGTAGCGCGATTAGCTGTGAAAGGTGGTTCGAACACACTCTCAGGAACAAGCTCGGCGCTGACAACATGAGCATTCTCGATCGTAAATTCTGCTAGAGCTGCGCAATTGTTACCCGAAACTGCGGAAGCCAGTGCGGCAGCGAACATGGTGAGCATGGTGGCACTTCCTTGTCGTTTGATGAGAATTCAGGTTGCGGAACAAAGTGTCGAGCGAAGGTGTGTCATCGCTCTAAAGACCCAGAAAGCAATCTAGCGTGTGCGACAAAAACGCCTCACGCCGGTTCGTGCAGAACATGGCTTGAAGTAGTGCTCTGCACTCAGAATCAAATGACGTCCAGCGCAGGCAGACGCCTGGGATTCAGCAGCCAAATGCATGGCTGCCGAATCCACCTGGAGCGTTAAGCTTCGTGGCTTAGTGTTCCAGCGGGTTGGGACGGATCTGGATTTTTACCGCCTTGCCGACAAAACCCTTGCCGCCTTCGCTATGCCACACAAGGTGAGTGCCATAGTTGGAATACAGCGCGCGACCTTTCCATCCACCATTTGGATCGTCTATGCGACCATCCAGACCACGCTGATAGAAGCCCAGCGGGTAAGGTACGCGCATGTACGTCCACTCGCCGGTTTCCGGATTCAATGCGATCAGTGAATCGGAGTTGGAGCCGGTCAGCACTGGGGTGTCCTTGCCAAGGCCCAACACGTCATGCTGATCTACCCAGCCGAAGTAATGGAAGTCTGTCGGGTATTCAGAATTCGGATACCTTGGACCCGGAGTTTTGTAGACGGTCCACGCGTTAGGGCAAACCGCGCTGATGTCAGTGCCTGGGCCGTTCAGTCGGTCGCACTTGGAGCGATCGAGCTTAGCCCACTGCGAAGTGGCAGCCATGGCAGCCCATGGAGTACCGTCGCTCGCGAGGTCCATACCGCGCGGGTTCAGAGTACCCTCGGGTACTTGATAGACCTCGGTGATACAGCTTTCAGGCGGATTATTACCGCGATCCAGACGAATGAGGGCGCCACGTTCTTCGCCGTTGCGGCCTTCATACGCACCCCAGACGACGTTCGGGTTGGTCGGATCCGGAACGATGTTATAAAGGTTGTAGCTCACTTCGGTATCGAGATTCGCATCGGGAGTTTCGGTGCCGTCTTCATTCCAGGGCTTAGTGATTTTGCCGTCGCCGTTGGTATCAACAATTTGTGGGCACCAGCCCTGTGATGCGACTTCGTCATGTGTTTCATCCCACAGGCGAGTGTTTACCCAGCCGAAGATTGGTCCGAGCAACTCGTTGAAGTACAGCGTGTTATCCGGGTCGGTAGCGAAGTTCAGATGGTGAGTCGCGTAGCAGGTATCGATCAGCCCGAACTCGCCTGTTTTCGGATCAAACACCGAAGCCTGGCGGTTGCTGCGCGTCAACGGGTAATACTGGACGAACTTGTTGGTCGAGTTTGGATCACTGCACCACGCAGGATTTTCGTTACGGATCTTTGAGGTGTTCCACACGCGGCCATCGGGACCCATCATCGGATTGTGCGGATCAGATGGATTTTCGAGACCCCAAAGATGTTCCATGCCCCAGAAGTTGGAGGGATTGCCCGCAGCCGGGAAACGCGAGGTAACTTCGCGCGGATCCTGACGGGTAGGAATCTCGTATTTGTAGTTGTCGTTGGTAACCGGATCTACTACCTCGATCGTGCCATGGCCAGAAGACACGGCGTAAAGTGGGCCGTAGGCGTTTACAGTCGGGTTGTTCTTGTCGGTTGAGATCAGGTCATGCATGAAATCTTTCGGACCACCAATGTCCCATAGCGTGACAACCACGTTGCGCTCGATGCCTTTCGGACGAGGCGGTGCCTCAGGTACAGCACCGGATTCCACTTTGCGGGTCCAGTCGGCCATGGTTTTCGCCATGCCGTCCATGCCGAACGCAAGGAACGCGCCCTGCATTGCGCCGCCGCGCACACCCAGCGAGGTGCGATAGATCCAGGCTTCCTCGTGGGTAGCAAAGTTGAAGGCACTCATATGGCCGAGAGTACGGGTAAGCTCATTGCCCAGCTGGTGGCAGAAGTTACAGTCCTTCTTGAATGAATGTAGCCAGCTGGCCTGGCTTTGCACAGTTGGCAAAAAGCCGTTACCGCCGGCCGCAACCGGGCCAGTGCCGGGGAATTTGTCCTTGGCGGGCAACTCCAGCAGCGACATCCAGTAATCGCCGGGATAAACCTTGGCAGCGTCCTGTGGAGTGGGCGCAATTACCGCTGTCAGTTCGAGATCGGTATCACCGGGACGTCCTTCGACCTTCGCGGAATCTACCAGACCGTATCCACGAACCCAGACGTCGTAAGTTGCTGAAGGCAGCTGTGGCAGTGTGAATTCGCCTTTGTCATCGGTAACAACAATTTTTATGAACGGTGTATTAGTTTCATGGGTCTCTGCAATGACCCAAACGCCGGCTTCGGGGCCAGCGGTGCTCGTAACAGTCCCCGTAATGAAGCCCTCGGGATAGGCTCTTTCAGCAGGGCCAGGGACCTGTGCCAAACTGATGCCGCTGGCAAACATCGTCGTTACTGCAGCAATGGAACAAGCAAGTTTTTTCATAGCCCCTCCTGAGGTACCCATGACGTGGTGATATCTTTTAGTTTTTCATGTGAATCTAGTGCAGCACTAAGCGATTGCCGCGAACCCGAAGTATAAATGAACCTTTTTTTTTGGGAGCAGGAATTCTGCGGCGTCTGCAAATTTCCATATTAGTTGCACGAGCTTACCCCGGCCAAACCTAATAAATGGCTGGTTTTCATCCTTTTATTAACGCGTTACCCGAAAGACCATTTTCACCGCAGCTTCTACCGTGCATAGGTTTTTCTTTATCTCGGCTTGCCGGGATCGCTATTGAAGTCAGATATACACTCAAAAAAGATATTAAATGGCACCGCCAATCACGGAGTTTCTCTAAATCATCACCAAACAAGATGCGATCAGATGTTCAACTCTCAGCCGAATTGGCGGGAACGAACTCACAATCCAGGCCCCCTCATGGCCATATTTATCCAAAGCAAAAGCACATATTTGCATAACTGTTTTCTACACGTTTAGACTAGGTCCTGATTCTCACCTGACTGCTTACCTCGAGGTGGGCTTGTTTAAAATTGATGTCATTTCATAAATGGAGCACATCGTGAAAAAACTCATCGCCGCGCTAATCGTATTTCCATTGCTGGCTTCGTCTATCGCCCAAGCCGCAGGCCCCTTCACAGAAAAGGATTTCAAGTGGGAGCCTTTCACTGATCTCTATAAACGCGTCATCATTGCGGGAGTGAACAAAATCGCGCGCACGAAACCGGAGTGCGCCAAGCTTGATCCTACGTCTCTTCAGCGCTACGGCGGCACGCCGGATGATCCCGAGTTTGTGGTGACTTGCGGCGAGCCTGGCCATATCACACATGCCTACTTCTCGAAGACAGATGTTACCGGTGATCCCGCGTCTAACGTTCCGCTGGAAGAATAATTTCTGAAGATGACGCGATGCGTTTCGAACAATAAAAATAAACGCCACACATGGCCTGGATTTTAGAAGTCCCTGGTGGCTCCAGAGACAACGGCCCGGCAATTTCATTGCTGTTTCGCACCGTATTGAAAATTCGGTATCCAGATAGTTAATACGTGCGGGAAATGGAGAACCTGGTTCATTGGGGCGCGGGTGACCGCATTAGGAGAGGACAAACAGTTTTACGTTGCTGGAGCTCAGGGCTCGTTTCCCCGGAGTGCAAGACTTCACCGAATCAAGTTGCTAGTCAGCCGAAAAATCCTGACGAATGCAGTAGTTCAAATTAATGTAACACCCTGCTTCCGACCATTATCAATTTCGACTCTCGTGCCTGGTAGAAAACATACTCTGAAGCATCAACCTCCACTTCCAGATTCAATCGTTCTGCGAGAGCCATCGCCACACTGATAGGCAAACGATCCACAGGGACATAAGCTTCGCGCCAGTCCAACTCGATACTCTCTTCAACAAGGCCAATCCAGAAATCTTCACTATCCTGCATTTCGATCATACTTAACTTCTTGTTCATAAACGCGATCCCGCTAGATTACCTTTCCGCCGAAGCGAAGCAAAATCAAATTTATTCTAGTCATTAAATTTGTGATGGAGTCCTCAGCCTGTGCTGATGCAGCAGAGGCCCAGGTGCGCCACTAAGGCAACCCTCCATTTCCTGCAGTAACGCGATAAGCATTGAAGGTCTCATGCCGTAACATTCAGACCGTGGGTTACAGGAATTGTTCCAACGGAGCGAAAGATTGAAGTCCAGACTAATTTTGTTGCTTTCACCCTCGATTTACGTCGGAGTCTTTTTTGATTGGCTCAATTATGCAAAAAAAAGTCTGGCCAATTTCTCTTAAGCCTATATTTGTTGGAGCGGTAAGGCCATCGAGCCCGGCTCGGCGCGATCGTTGAACCTGACAGCTTTAAGGAAAAACACCATGATTACCAAGTGTTTGAATGTTATAACAGGTTTCGCAACAACCTTGGTCTGCTTCGCCGGCATTGATATGATCCAACGCTGTCAGCTGCTCCCACTATAACTGCGCCCTATTCTGCGACAATAAAATCCACCGGCAACAATCCATGATGCAACTTATACGCAAGGTGCTGCACAAGTTACGCGGAGTTCCAACCGCATCCTCTGCTGGACACGCGGACGATGATTATTCAAGACGAGTTGCAAAAGAACTCGAAAGCTACAACGAAACCACCAACATTCACGACTTGCCGCCGATATTTCATTATTGGTCCAACAAATATCTGGTGCCTAAATTAGCTCCGTTTGGCATTACAGATCCCGAACAGTTTTTCTTTTTATACGCACAGAAGTTCCACGCACATTTTCCCGAACAAGCAATTCGCATGGTCAGCATAGGGTCGGGCAACTGTGACATGGAAGCGCGAATGGCGCAGCGACTTGTCGAGAAAGGGATCACGACATTCACCATCGAATGCCTGGACATCAATACGAACATGCTTGAACGCGGGCGCGAGGTCGCAGCAACTTCTGGCGTGGCACAACACATCGTGCCGATTACCGGCGATTTCAACTATTGGCAGCCCAAGGGAACTTACGACCTGGTACTTGCCAATCAATGCCTTCATCACGTGGTCGAACTGGAGAATTTGTTTGCGGCAATCAAAACCTGTCTCAATCCGGAAGGCTATTTTCTGGTTTCCGACATGATCGGACGCAATGGTCATTTGCGCTGGCCCGAGGCACTCAAAGTAGTTAACGAGATCTGGCCGGAGCTGCCGGACAACTATCGTTATAACTACGAGCTCTCCAGGCATGAGCCGGAATTTATCAATCACGATTGTTCAATCGACGCCTTCGAAGGTATCCGCGCCCAGGACATTCTTCCTCTACTCATCGACAATTTTAAATTTGAATTTTTCCTGCCATTCGCGAATGTCGTGTATTCATTTATTGATCGCGCGATGGGCCATAATTTCGATGTCAACGGTGAATGGGACAAAGATTTTGTCGACCGTGTCCATGCCAGAGATGAAGAAGGCATGTTGAGCGGCGAACTCAAACCTACGCAAATGTTGGCCGTGCTCCGCACCGTAGATATCGAAACTCAATTGTTACACCCGAAATTGACGCCCGAGTTTTGCATGCGTAACCCGGACCTTTAGCCGTTTGCGCAAGTCTCCCCTGCACGTTTAAACGCGAACCGCGTCGTGTTCTGCAAATTTTATAATCGAGTTTTTGAACCAGATCGCCTTTTATCTGTCTGACTACAGGCCAGTAGTCACTGCTTGGTGTAGTGATGAAATCAGCCAGGTAGTTATGACCGACGATCTCTACCCAAGTAATCTCGACGCTAACAGCCTGGACGCGAGCAGTTCCTATGAATATAGCCCCTATGCAAACAGCCTCTATGCAATCAGTGAACAGCTGATTGATCCGGAAGGTTCGCGCGCATCAGCCGTGCGAACAGCCATCATAACCAGCCTGATTCTTCATCTCGGCATGGTTGGATGTATATTTCTATCTAGGACTAATACAAGCCCGGCTCAACTCCGTCAACTCGATACCGCCATGGTAGTGAGCATCGCCAGAACCAATCCACAACTGCGACAACAATCAGTTACTGTCGGCTCTACAGTTGAAGTCGAAAATTCCATTCCGGAACCAGCGCAAAATCAGCAAGCTGAAACTTCCGACCCATCCAGAGAACAACCCGCCACTCCGCAGCCCGATACAGTTCAGCAAAAAACCAGTGAACAAGCTGCGGCGGATCTCGCTGAATCCGATGTTATTGATGCACCTTCCGAACTGCCAGACGACGATACGAAGGGAACCATCGTAGATCCTGATATCAGTGCTGCCAGAATCAATAACGCGGTGAATACCTACATCGTAAATTACAAATCTTCGCTGACGAGTGACTGGTTGAGCGCATGTATCAAATATCAGAATGAACACGGCGTTGATTTCTGCCCACCCAGTGCAGAAGGCAAATCAGAAACCGCTCGGAGCGTAGGTGCAGCAACGGAACAGCTGTTCAGGACTTACGTAACCAGTGAGACGGATAAGGCCCGCGTGTCAAAACAGTTGCTGGAAGAGATGACTGTCGCGCGGCAACACATGGACGAAAATTCAATACTCGGAGAACTTTCCCGGCAACGTTACGAACTCGCACTGGCAAATTATTGCCTTCTCAACGAATGCAGGGGTATCAGCCTCGATACAAAAGCCAGTTTCGATACACCAGTATCTAATGAAGGAAGCATCACCATTTTTGAAGTTGGGGACACGCCCTCAGATCGGCCTGTCCTCAAGGTTGATGAGTTTTTGTTTGAAGACCAGTGAGAAACTCATGAATACAAAGCACGAGCGAAGGTGCCTTTTTTTCGTCTGGTGCAGCAAGGGAAAAAACCACCGTTCCATTTTCTCCAGCATAAAGCCAGAAGAAATGCATCGATGGTTTTGTAGTCACCCCTATAGCATCGCCAACAAACAAAGTTGCAAACCCCGGAGTGATGCCAATGTGCCACTTCCGATGACCCGATAATGTGAGATCGATCACCTCATCGACCTTACACGCTTGTGCCTTCGCCAATTTCGTGTCCAAATCTGCTGGGCAACTACGGAAATTTCTAGCTGTGTATTGGGAAACGGAATCGGGGAATATTGGTCAAGTCTTCTATTAGCCCGCCGTTAACCGATTGAATGAAACACCCTGTTTAACCATAACGAACGTGACGCCAGGCAGCCCAAGCCTCACGGCTCAAGAGTTCGCCGGATTATTCATCGCGTGTATTCAAAGGTATTTTGAGAGGCATTAATGCAGTATCACAAAAGCTTATGGCTTACAGGCCTTTTGCTGTTCGTGCTGTCGTGCCTGGCAATTGAATTTGTCGCGGATATCGAACGCAGCCGGATAGAACAGCTCCTGCGGACACGGGTTTCTGACGACACCGCCAGGCTGGTCTCTCAACTGGAAAAAGAACTGAATGCAAATGTCTACCTCGTCAGCGGACTTGTTGCCTACATCTACGCCGAACCCGAATTGCGCGAAGACAGAATTCAGATCGCCCTCAAAGCCTTGTATGAGTTTGGCAGCCATCTGCGCAACGTTGCTGCCGCACCCAACAATGAGATCGCCTATATCTATCCGCTCGAAGGTAACGAAAGAGCAATCGGACTGAAGTATCAGGAAGTGCCGTTGCAATGGCCCGCAGTTAAACGCGCGATGGATTCCAGGCAAACTGTTGTCAGCGGCCCGATCGAACTAGTGCAAGGCGGAAGTGGTCTTGTCAGCAGAACACCGGTATTCCTCACTGACGGATCTTATTGGGGAATCCTCAGTCTGGTAATGGATTACGACAGCCTGATCGCGAGCGCTGGGATAGCTCCAGAGGCGCGATTCGTAAAAATGGCTATTCGCTCGTTTGAAGACGGCACTGAAACTGGCCGTCCGATTATGGGAGATCAGGAGTTGTTCACAAACAACTCGGTAATCCAGTCAATCGCGATTCCGGGTGGAGAATGGCAATTGGCGGCAATGCCCACCAATGGCTGGCAGGCCAGACAATCATTCGTCGCAAAAATAGAAGCCGTCGCCATTGCTGCTGCGCTCTGTTTCATTCTTGGTTTTCTGCGAATCCAGCATATACAACGCAGAATTACCGCAGCCAAAAATCGTATGGAAGCGATTCTGGAAACTACGCAAGAAGCAATCATCGTGTTCGATGATGCCGGCTTGATCAGCGAGTCAAACGCTGCCGCAGAAAACTTGTTCGGCTATTCGAGGACTGAATTGCAGAACATGAACGTCAAGACATTCATGCGCAAGACCACCGACTCAGGTGAAGGGACATGCCCATTACTGGAGATAAGCAGCGATCATTCGCAACATCTTTCCGACATTGAAGCTGTCAAACAGAGCGGCGCAATAATTCCGCTTGAGATCAATATCGGCCATACAGTCATCGATGGCATGAACAAACATATCTGCGCGGCCAGGGATGTCAGCGTGCGCAAAGCCGCCGAACGGGTGTTAATGGAACAGGCCACCACCGACGAACTGACCGGAGTGATGAACCGGCGATCGGTGCTGAAATCAGCATCCGAAATTTTCGCAATAGCGCGTCGTCACGAACGACCTCTATCCGTCGTAATGATTGATGCTGACAATTTCAAACAGATCAACGATACCTATGGGCATGATGCGGGCGACAAAGTGCTGATCGCGCTGACTGCCTGCATCGCGGACGACCTGCGCACATCGGATCTGTTCGGCAGGTTTGGTGGCGAGGAATTTATTGTGGTCATGCCTGAAGCTGCAATCGATGAAGCCACAGTGGCCGCAAAACGTATGCTTGAGCGCATACGTGCGTTGCGCGTGACGGTCTCGAGCAGGCAAATCCGCTTCACCGTCAGCATTGGTATCAGCAGCATGAATGATGAAGCGACGGAACTGAAGGAGCTGATCCACATGGCTGACACAGCGTTGTACGCGGCGAAACATGCAGGCCGCGATCGCTATTTTGTGAGCGTGCCCGCAGGACAGGCGCCGATGGAAAACAACCCCCTTCATGGAGTCGACACTGCATTGCACGACAACACCACGCCTTTCAAAAAGAAAGTAGTTTGAATACAGAACCCGGTGCTGCAAAAACAAGCTTTAGACGTTGTATCAGACTGTCAGCCTCGCAATAAAACGCAAACCGCCACAACCGATACCGACCCGTTTCAAAGCCAACAACACCACACTTGCCGATGACTTTTGTTCCGATATACTTCCTAAGATGAATGTCACTCTCTTTCCCAATCCTCGCCGCCCCGGCTTCGGCTTACGTCCTAAAATCGAGGCGCAAAGGCCACTTCTTCCGCAGCACGCACGACTTTGTCCAGTGCTTGAAGCCGGCAGTTCGCTAGGCGCGCTTGTCTATCCCTCATTAGCCGAGAACGAACAGATCCAGATTGGTTATGAAGGCGAAGGTGTTTACACGTTTGGATATGCGGTAAATCCCACGGGGAAAAAATGGGAGCAGGTATTTACCGTTACTTACAGGCTGGCGGTGGGCGGCATCGGTATGCGCAGGGAGGAAGTCACAGCGATGATTCCTGAAACGCCAGGCTTCAAGGACACTGCCAAAACTATCGCGCGAATGTTTATTGTTCCGGATGATCTTGGTACACCGACGGGAGCTGTAACGTTGCGCGGCGCGTACAACTTCCAGACGCCACCCGGATGGGACACCGTTTATTCTTCAGTGCTTAACATGACCGAGCGGCCGATCGCACCGGTGCTGGTGATCCGGGTACAAACGGATTGGTACGTTCACGATACCGAGTTCCGCTACATACTGGCGCCGGGCGAAACGATTTCAGCGTCGCACAGCTTGCCGGTCGGCCAGGTGTTTTTCGTGCCGCGCGAGGAAATCAAGTTTGTCGATGGGACGGAACAAGAAATCACAGAGCGGCGCAAAACCAGCCAGGAATTTTTCGATGAAAAGGCCGCCAACAAAATAAAAACTCCATACGGGCTGGAATACAGTCCGCATTATCAACGCACGAGCCGGCTGCATCAGAAGACTGGTACCGGTGGTGTTGATGAGGACAACTCTGGAAAAAACGGCGGGAAGAAGTCGTAGGTTTCGAATCCAGAGAATCTCATTAACCCGTCATTCCCGCGAAAGCGGGAATCCATGTAGTTGATTGCTGAATACCCACCCCGCCTTAGCCGGGGCAATGCAGCTCACGGCGATGCAGGCGCGATATTGATAATTGCGCATAAAGTGTGGCTTTTGGGCTCTGCGCCTGTTTTGACCGCCGGGCCGTTGGACTGTCCTGTGCTGGTTGATTATTCTTGTTTTACGTCGCGGGCCAGACCAGCCTATAACTACTACTGCAATTCGGAACGATCTTGTGAGCCGTTGTATCAGAAAAATAATGTTGGGCTTGTTACCGCTGCTGGCGGTGCAGGCTTCCGCGCAGGAACAGGCAAGCCATCCAGAGTGGGCTCTCGTGGAACGTTATTGCCTGGACTGTCATAACGACGAGGACTGGGCCGGACAACTCGCGTTGAGCCTGATGGGCCCTGATAGCGTTCACGAGCAACCTGAAGTTTTCGAGGCAGTGCTCAAAAAACTCGGTGGTCGGCTTATGCCACCGCCGGGCAACGATCAGCCCGAACAAGCAAACATCGATGGCTTCACTGCGTGGGTCGAGGACACACTCGACGCCAATGCCGAGTTGCCCAAGGCTGGCCACGTCCCGCTCCAGCGGTTAAACCGTACCGAATATGCGCGCTCCATTCGCGATCTGATCGGCATTGAAATAGACGCCGCAGAAATCCTGCCGACCGAAATCGAAGTCGATGGTTTTGACAACATCGCTGAAGCGCTGAGTGTTTCCCCTGCCTTTCTCGCACAATTTATTCGCGCTGCTCGCCTTGCAGCAGGCGAAGCAATCGGCAATCGAGAAGCGAAAGCTGCCGTTGCCTATTACGCGCCCTCCGACGAAAGCCAGACGGAGTACCAGGCCGGCATGCCGCCCGGTACCCGCGGTGGCATGGCCTTCATGCACAACTTCCCGGCCGATGGTGAATATCGCTTCAATCTGCTCGGCCTGATGACAGGCCTGAACTCCAGTGCACTCGAAACCGCGCATACCGTGGTCGTGCTGGTAGACGGCACTGAAGTGTTCCGCGCGAACCTTGGCGGTCCGGAAGATTTCGAGCTGACAGAACGTACGGGGCCTGCCGGCAGCAACAGCATCGGCGAGCGTTTCAAGGGCATTCCGGTCAACGTGCAAGCCGGGCCCCACAAGATTGTGGCGACGTTCCTGGAGCGCTCACTCGCGCAATCGCTGTATTGGTCCGACTCGGGAGACCATACCCGCATGCCGCGTATGAGCAGTGGCATCGAAGTGGAAGGCCCATTCAACATCACCGGCATCGCGATGACACCAAGCCGCGAGAAAATTTTTATTTGTTACCCGACCTCCGCAGACGAGCAATCAGCCTGCGCGCGCCAGATCACTGAGAATCTGGCCAGACGTGCGTTCGGCCGACAAGTTCTTGAGGAGGACATGACGACGCTGTTGTCGTTCTACGAAGAAGGAATGGACGCCGGCGGTTTCGAAAAAGGCATCGAACAAATGGTCGCCGCGGTATTGGCCAGCCCACATTTTCTATACCGCGGCGTGGTCCCGGATGCGGGACAGGAAAACGAGGCTTATTTCGCGCTGGACGATCTCGAGCTCGCGTCGCGCCTGTCGTTCTTCCTGTGGAGCCAGGGGCCGGATGAAGAACTGCTGGAACTCGCCGTTGCTGGTCGCCTGAGCGAACCACAGGTGTTACAGGACCAGGTGCGACGTATGCTGGAAGATTCGAGGAGCGAGGCATTAGTCGAGAATTTTGCAGTCAAATGGCTCAATCTGGACAACCTGCAGGACGTAGACCCCGATCCGCGTTTGTTCCCGGAATTCAGCGATGGATTGTTGGCCGATCTTTCGGAAGAGACCCGGCGTTTCCTCGCGAGCGTGTTGCTGGAAGACCGGCCGGTCACCGAGCTCATGACCGCGAACGATACCTTTCTCAATGAACGCCTCGCCCGGCACTACGGAATTGATGACGTATACGGTGCGCAGTTCCGCCGCGTGGTGCTCGACGACGAAAGACGTTTCGGTCTGCTCGGCAAAGGCGCGGTAATGCTCGGAACATCCTACGGCGACCGCACCTCGATTGTGCTTAGGGGCAACTGGGTACTCGAAAAACTGCTCGGCTCACCATCGCCACCGCCGCCACCCGAAGTAGTAACCGATCTATCTGTGTTGCCCGGAGAAAAACCAACTACGGTGCGGGAAAGAATGGAACGTCATCGCGCCAACCCGTCCTGCAATCAATGTCACGGCGTCATCGATCCGATCGGCCTGGCAATGGAAAACTTCACCGTGACGGGTAAATGGCGCGACCACGATGCCGAAGCCAATGCCGACATCGATGCGAGTTCGGTCATGCCGGGTAGCATCCCTATCGACGGCCCGGTCGACCTGCGCAACCAACTGATGGACAAGCCCGAAAAATTCGTGAGGACATTCACGGCCAGAATGATGATGTATGCGCTCGCGCGCGAACTGGAATATTTCGACATGCCGCAGATTCGCGCCGTCGTCGATGGCGCGGCCGCAAACGACTATCATCTGTTCGACCTGGTGATGGGTATTGTTCAGAGCGATGCGTTTCGTTATCAGGCACGTGACGCGGAAGCAGCATCGAGCGTAGCAGTGGCTGCGGCGGAAAACGGCGCACCACAGAATTAACAACAGTTATTTCAGAGTTGCAGTGAACGAAAGAAGCGCGGTGTATTCGGAAATACATGAATATTTCAAGCGCCGCGCACAAACACACGCGTAGTGGTTTTGAAATGACATTTAATCAGCAGCAGAAAAAGCAGGCACCCAGCCTGCGGGAGACCGGAACATGTTCCTGACCAAAAAACATCTGTCACGCAGAGCTGTGCTGAAAGGCGCGGGCGCGTCCATCGGCCTGCCTTTGCTGAGCGCGATGGTTCCGGCCGCGACGGCGCTCGCGCAAACGGCCGCTGCTCCAACCATGCGTGTTGGTTTTTTCTACATCCCGCACGGTGCGGTCATGTACAACACTGCACACGGCGCAGAAATGGATCGCTGGCATCCGAAAGGCGGAGCTGGTCCGACGCTGGAACTCAACCAGATCATGAAACCGCTGGAGCCTTACAAGTCATATCTGAATTCGTTCGGCAATTTACTCAACGCGGCAAGCAAAGGCTCGGTGCACGCGCTGAATCCCGCAACATGGCTCAGCGGTGTGCGTCCGCCAGAAAGTTCCGCAGGCGCGAGCATGGCAAAAACACTGGATCAGGTGATCGTGGATCATCTCGGGCAAGACACGACATTGCCTTCGTTGCAAGTCGCCTCCGAAACCACGATCCAGAGCGCTGCCTGTAATGGACCCGGCTGTTACTACAGCTCGACGCTGTCTTTCGCGAACGAATCCTCACCGCTGCCGATGGAACACAATCCACGCAAGCTCTACCTGCAACTGTTCGGCGAAGGCGATTCAGCTATTGAACGCAACGCCATCAATCATCAGGAAGCCAGACTGCTCGACATGGTCGCGGATAGTACCAAGTCACTGCAGAAGCAGTTGGGCGCCGGTGATCGCGTGATACTCGAAGGTTATCTCGACACCGTCAGGGAAATTGAACGTCGCGTAGAGAAAGCTGCACAACGTGATCTAAGTAGCGTAGAAGTTCCCGGTGCGCCCATCGGCGAGCTGGACGATTTCGATGCGCAAGTTCGATTGATGTTCGATCTGGTGGCTCTCTCCTATCAGGCCGACCTCACACGCGTGATCTCCTACATGATGGTCTCCGAAGGCACCAACCGTACCTACAACCACATCGGTGTGCCTGATGCGTTTCATCCGGTGTCGCATCATGCGGATGATCGCGAGCGCCTCGAACGTGTCGCAAAAATCCAGACGTGGCACATGGAACGTTTCGCAGATTTCCTCGCCAAAATGGCCGCAACTCCGCACGGCGATGGCACCCTGCTCGACAATTCGATTTTCATGTACGGCTCCAACATGAGCAACAGCGACAAACACGACAACTATCCAGTACCCAACCTGTTGGTGGGCGGCGGCTGTGGCACACTCAAACGCGGCGGCCAACATATCGTACTCCCCGAACGCACGCCGCTCGCGAATCTGCATCTGACGATTCTCAACAAGGTGGGGATTGCAGCGAATAGTTTTGCGGACAGTACGGGTGTGATTGCGGAAGTGTGAGCTCAGCGCGGACTACTATTCGAAAGTAAAAACAGAGTAGATCAACTGAGCTTGCCAGAAGATTGGCTTATAGAAGTTAAACAACCACTTGGTCATCGTGAAAAAAATCAGAAATACCTACGCCTTCGCAGCAGCGTTATGAACGAGCAACATTGATGAACACCGAACGCAGAACACTCCTTAAATTGTCGCTTGCCGCATTGGCATTGCCCGCACTTTCGTCATACGTCCGCGCGCAGCAGTCAGGTATCTCTTCGTTGAAAGAAAACATCTCGCTCATCGATGCGGGCGGCAGCAATGTGCTGGTATGCGAAACACCAGAAGGACTTGTGCTGGTGGACAGCGGCGCGCCGGCATACGCGAGTCGCTTGATGGAGCAGCTCAGCACTCTAGGTAATGGTCACTTGCACACGCTCTTCAACACCCACTGGCATCTCGATCAATGTGGCGCTAACGAGGCGATTGGCAACAGTGGCGCGGCAATTGTTGCGCATCAGAAAAGCTGGCATCGCCTGTCGACGCAATACTACCTGCCACACGAAGAGCGTTATCTCGAGCCGTTACCGGAAAAGGCGAGGCCGACCGTGAAATTTTCAGGTAAAGGTACGCTGCAGGTAGGCGGTGAAACCATCGACTACGGCGCGTTGGTGGAGGCGCATACCGATGCCGACATCTACGTGTATTTCCGCAATGCCAATGTACTAGCTGTCGGTGGTGCGGTATCGCCGCCGGAGCTTGATCCTGAACTCGACTGGTATGGTGGTGGTTGGCTCGGCGGACGCGCACAGTCGCTGGATACGCTGGTGGCGTTCGCGAACGACGACACGCTGATTGTGCCAGCTGCTGGCAGGACAATCAGCAAGGCAGAACTCATTGCCGAACGCGACATGACCCATGAACTGTACTCGCGCCTGAACAAGCTAATTCGTTCGGGTTGCAGCGCGTCGTGTATGGAACAGGAAGGTGCACTCAATGACCTCGGACGCACGTGGCAAGACCCGCAACGTTTTCTGTATGCCGCATACAAAGGTTTATGGGCACATCACTACAACCTCGCGCCCGACATTCTGTGAGCGGAGACATCATGCGATTCACATTACACAAGCAATGCTCCCTTGACCCGACCGGCTACATTTTGTGAGCGAGGGATATCATGCGTTTCACTGACACTCATTCAAAATTGAAACTTTTGCTGGCTATAGGCAGCGTGTTGCTCGCACTCGACGCTCATGCGGAGTCGACGCTGGCCGATGTTATCCAGCAAGGCGACAGCCGCACAGCGCAAGAACTGCTGCAGGCCGGCGCAAACGTGAACGATGCGCAGAACGACGGCTCGACGCCGTTACTGTGGGCCGTCTATCAAGTTGATGAAGCACTCGTCACCGCCTTACTGAGCCGCGAAGCTGATCCCGATCAGACCAATAATTTCGGCGCCTCGCCGCTGAGTGAAGCAGCACGACTCGCCAACCTGAACCTTGTCGAACAACTGCTCGATGCCGGCGCTGATCCTGATGTCGCCAATGCGGATGGCCAGACTCCGCTGATGCTGGCGGCATTCAACGGCGCGGTCGACGTCGCACGCGCGTTGGTTGCCAAAGGCGCGGACGTCAATGCTGTCGAACAATGGACCGGACAAACCGCGTTGATGTGGGCAGCCGCGCGTAATCATCCAGCGATGGCCGAATTCCTGATTGAAAGTGGTGCTGATGTGCAACAACGCGCCACACATTTTGACTGGTCGAGTCAGATGACCTCAGAACCGCGCGGCCAGTATCGACCTTCCGGTGGTCTCACCCCCCTGCTCTACGCTGCGCGCAGCGGTTGTCTGACGTGTGTACAAACCATGCTGGAAGCTGGCGCTGATCCAAACTTGCCAAGCCCCGACGGCGTGACGCCGCTGCTGGTCGCCATCGAAAATTTCCACTTTGGCGTGGCGAGTCACCTGCTTGATAAAGGCGCCAATCCGGATGCGTTCGACTGGTGGGGTAGAACGCCGCTATACATGGCCATTGACGTGCGCAGCATCGAATCCAGGGGCGACCGCCTCGACCAGGCAAACAAGGACATTGCACTGTCACTGGCAAAACGCCTGCTTGATGCGGGTGTGTATGTCGACGCGCAGATGAATTTTCATCGCCCCGGTCCCGGTGGTGGCAACGGCCGTTATTCGGACGAACTCTTGTCCACCGGCACCACGCCGCTGCTGCGTGCTGCGGTTGGTCATGATGCCGAAGCTGCCAAGCTGCTGCTGGCATACGGTGCGGAGGTCGATCTTCCCAATATCTTCGGTGTGACACCGCTGCTAGCCGTTTCGGGTCTTGCCACCCCGCGCGGCATGCTCAGTGATGGCACAGTGTTCCCCGAACCGAATATCGAAGACCTCGTTCTCGAAACGCTGGAGGTGCTGGTTGAAGCTGGCGCCGACGTTAATGCGATTGTTACGGATGCAACGAGCTTGACTGCGGACTGGCCGCGCCACAGTTCCATGACCAACCGGCAGGGCCAGACGCCGATCTTTGGTCCTGGCAAGTGGGGCTGGATGAAGGTTGCGGAATTTCTGGTGGCACATGGCGCGAGGGTGGATGTCACTGACTTCTACGGCAAAACACCAATGGATTCCGCGATGGGTCTCGCCGGTGGCGAACAAGAGGAACAGTATCCGGCACTGAAGGACTATCTCCAGAGCCGGCTTTGATATGATCTCCGCCATCGCCGCTCGTGGCGCCCGGACGCAGCATCTCTTCTCGAAAATCCAGACGAAATATCCCGTGTCACTGTTCGCGTGAACTGGGCATTACGCAGTCGAACACCCGCAAGGTGAATATTCACATGCGAAAAAAGCTCATACTCATCTTTAGGCGGAGCACGGAGACCACAACGAGTTTCAAACGATTCATTCAAGAGCGGATCTGATCGACAGCCTAAATTAGCTGTTTATTCTTCCTTTCCGTTCTGGCCTGAGGCATTATCTTGGGCGATTGGAGGGAATTCTTATCAGTTTATTCGCAGCGCGCGAATAATAGAAAACACCAACTTCAGTAAGTCGCACTACCCGCAGCCAGCATTGTCATGTCTTGCTGCAAACCTTGGCATCAGAGAATGCCAACTATAAAAGGGGGGTTGTACGTATGAGAGTTCGGGATAAAAAATTCATTTCTGCTGCACTAAACGCGGCATTTGTGGCGACTTGTACCATAGGGTTTTCACCAGCAGCCTGGTCTTCCGGCCCACTTGCAGCCGCCGCACGTACCGATGATTTAGCCCAGTCGCGTCAGCTGCTCAGTGCAGGCGAAGACGTCAATCTTGCAGAACCGGACGGCACCACTCCCCTTCTTTGGGCTGTCTACAACTCATCACCCGAACTTGTCCAACTGCTGCTTGATGCCGGCGCCGATCCAAATATTCCGAACAACCTCAATATCACCCCTTTGCTGCAGGCGAGCCGTAATGGCGACGCCGGAATGATCAGTCTGTTGCTCACCAACGGTGCCAGGCTTGAAGAGACACAAGCTGGAACCGAACCGGCACTCATGGCTGCCGCGCGAGCAGGCAGTATCGAAGCCGTGAAAGTCCTGCTCAACGCGGGCGCGAATGTAAATGGTACCGAAGCACTCGATAACCAAACGGCACTGATGTGGGCAACCGCAGAAGACCACATCGATGTCGTCAGGATGCTACTGGACGCCGGCGCCGATCCCAACATGCAGGCACGAGTCTCTGAACTGACCAAACGCAAAAATGCGGATTTCCCCTCCGGTGGTTTCGCGGCGTTGCATTGGGCAGCGCGTAATGGCAACGAAGCGATGATCCGCCTCCTGCTCGACAGGAAAGCGGATATCAACGTAAAAAATGGCGACGGCTCGACACCAATGATGCTCGCGATCGTCAATGACCGCTTCGACATCGCCGCGCTGCTCCTTGAACTTGGCGCTGATGCGAATGATGGCTCTCTCTACTTTGTAACCGAGATGCGCGACGCAACGACTGACTGGCGGGCGCGCGATGGCACGGTGTTCAGGGCCGATCATTCCAACAGCCTCAATGCGCTTGATCTGACTCGTGTCCTGCTGGAAGCGGGCGCCGATCCGAACAAACCTTTCATCGGGCAAATGCATAACACGTCGATGTGTTGCGACACGAAGGCCAACGCCACGTCGTTCTTTCGCGCGGCGGTTGCAGCCGACGTCGAAGGCCTGAAACTGATGCTGGCCCATGGTGCCGATACAGAATGGACGCCGAGCGAAGAAGTAAAAGAAGAAAATGATCTTGCCGATAGGCCGCGTGGCAACGTCGGTAAAACCGCATTGATGATGGCGATCAACGGCGGCAAAGGCGTGGGCGTCGCGGGTGGCCCCAATGATCTGCGTTATGGTCTGCCGGAATTCCGCGAAAGTGCCAACCGCAATACCCTGGATGCGATCACGGTATTACTCGACGCCGGAGCCGACGTAAACGTTCGCGATCCAAATCAGGAAACCGCCCTACACCTCGCGGCAAAGGCATTACATCCCGGTATCGTACGTGCGCTGATAGCACATGGTGCGGCACTCGATGCAGCGGATAAAGACGGTCTGACTCCTCTGCAAGCGGTTGAAAAAATGAAACCGCCGAAACCGACGCCCGGATTTTTCTTCCAGGAGCCGTTGATGCAGCCGGCCGAGATGATCACGCTCCTCCAGGAGTTGGCCGGGAATCACTCCGAATGAAACCACTGAAAAAACTGGCTTGTGCAACAAGCATCGGGTTTGCGGCAGTAACAGCAGTAGTCAGTGCAGCCGAACCCGCGCCGGATGTGATGCTCGCAGAACAGTGGCCAATGTTCGAAAACTACTGCATGGAATGCCACAGTTTCGATGAGTTCCGCGGTGGACTCGCCCTCGAAGGAATGAAACCCGAGGATGTGCATGACAATCCGGATGTATTCGAGGATGTACTGCGCAAACTCAAGATTCGCGCGATGCCGCCACGCGATCAACCTCAGCCAAGCCAGCAAGACCGCGCGCAGCTTATTGCAGCACTTGAAAACACGCTGGATGCGGCGGCCGCCGCAAATCCCTATGCGGGCACCACAACAATTCATCGGTTGAACCGCGCTGAATACGAAAATTCAATACGTGATCTACTCGGTGTGGATGTTGATCTTACTGAGTTGCTGCCAAGTGATGGCGGTGATCACGGGTTCGACAACATTGGGGAGTTGTTGCGCACTTCGCCTATGCTGCTGGATCGCTACATGACGGTAGGTTTGCGGGTCGCCGATCTGGCGCTTGGTAACACGGATGCGGCCCTCAGCGTCACAAGCTACGCCATCCCGTTCGACACAACCCAGGAGCAACATCTCGCAGGCATGCCGATTGGTACACGCGGTGGTGTTGCCGCAACCCATTATTTCCCGACAGATGGCGAGTACGTGTTTTCAGCCCGCCCACTGCAGGGTGTGGCGGAAGGTTATTTCGGCATTGAAGGACACGACCGGCCACATGAGTTTCTCGTGTACATCGATCGCGAAATTGCCTACTCAAGCGAGATCGGCGGGCCAGAGCAGCACGCGATCAGCGTTGACCAAGGTTTTAACGATGTAATGGGAATTGTCGATGAAAAACTTACCTCGCCAAAAATACACATGACAGCAGGCCCGCATGAAATAATCTTCACGTGGCGCGAACGTGTTAGCGCAGAGCAGAATTCGTGGCAGCCGACCTTGCGGGATTCGCTCGAAATCCATAATCCCTCCGGCATGCCGCGCCTCGAAAAAGCCATGATAGAAGGCCCCTACGACGCGAGCGGCGTGAGTGATATGGCGCCGCGTGAACGAATCCTGGTTTGTCGACCAGATGCCACTACAGATGAAGATACCTGTGCAAAAGAAATCCTGGCGAACCTCGCACAACGGGCATTCAGGCGCCCGGTCACGGACGCAGATATTGCAGCGCCAATGGCGTTTTATAGTGATGAACGTGCGAACGGTGGAGACTTCGATGAGGGCATCCGTGTTGGCGTTGCCCGAATGATTGTCAGTCCGTTTTTCCTTTTCCGTGTCGAGACCGACGCACCGGACACAGCCGCTGGCTCGGACAAACCCATCGACGGCTTTGCGCTCGCATCCCGTCTGTCATTTTTCCTGTGGTCTTCCACACCCGACGACGAATTGCTTGAACTCGCCAAAGACGGACAGCTTGAAGACGCAGCAGTGCGTGAATCACAGGTGCGCCGCATGCTCTCGGATTCTCGTTCTGACGCATTCATCGAGAACTTTGTCGGACAATGGCTGCAGTTACGTAATCTGGAAATGCGCGCGCGGCCAGACCTGCTGATGTTCCCCGATTTCGATGACAACCTGCGCAAGGCATTTCGGCAGGAAACGGAAATGTTGTTCGCACATGTGCTGCGGGAAAACCGGCCCGTCCATGAGCTGCTGACGGCCAACTACACGTTCGCTGATGAACGTCTGGCGCGGCACTACGGTATCGAAGGTGTGAGCGGATCGCGTTTCCGCAAAGTGAATGTCGAAGATCCGAACAGGCGGGGACTTTTCGGGCATGGGAGCGTGCTGTCCCTGACATCAGCAACGAGCCGCACTTCTCCGATCATGCGCGGCAAGTTCATCCTCACGGAATTCTGGAACAACGCGCCGCCGGCTCCCCCGGCAGATGTTCCTGCACTGGAAGCAAGCGCACCCGAGGGGCGCCCATCTACGGTGCGGGAACAGCTCGAACGGCATCGCGCAGATCCGGTTTGCTCGACTTGTCACAACGTCATCGATCCGGTCGGTTTCGCGTTGGAAAATTTTGACGTTGATGGCTCATGGCGAAACACGACTCGCGAAGGCCTCGCCATTGATGCCTCAGGTGTGCTGCTAGACGGCACTGTTGTCGACGGCCCGCAGGCCTTGCGTGCAGCCCTGCTCAAGGATCCCGAGCTTTTTGCGAGCACAGTCACCGAGAAGCTGCTGGTTTACGCACTCGGACGCGGCCTTGATCCGCGCGACATGCCCGTCGTCAGAAGCATCGTGCGAAAGGCTGCAGAGCAAGATTACAGCCTGTTATCCATAGTCATGGGTATCACAGAAAGTTACCCATTCCTTATGCGCACCAACAGTTCGGCCTCAACCATAAATTCCATCGCCACCACGGGGGATTAACAAATGTTTATTGCCAAAAAACATCTAAGTCGTCGAACGATCCTGAGAGGTGCCGGTGTTGCCATCGCGTTGCCGTTGCTCCATGCGATGGTGCCTGCAGCGACGGCGCAATCACAGACTGCGGCTGCGCAAAAGCTGCGTTTCGGCACGGTTTATATACCGAATGGTATTTTTCCAGCGGACTGGCATCCAGATGAAGTTGGCAAGGATTTTACGTTCAAACGTGTCATGCAGCCGATTGAAGCTAACCGGGAATACGTCACCACCATCAGCCGCCTCAAATCACCCGAGGGTGCGCAGAAAATGGGCGGGATTCATATGGGCGCGAGTGCAGCGTTTTTAAATGGCGCTGGCCCACTGAGCGAAAACGGCAACTTCAATCAGCTCAGGTCCAAAAAATCGATCGACCAATATATCGCTGATGCCATTGCGGGCGACACGCCGATACGGTCGCTTGAAGTCGGCACGGAAGACATGGGCACCTCGGCTGGCGCTTGCGATAACTATCCCTGCATGTTTTTTAACACCATGGCGTGGTACGACGATGAGAGCCCATTGCCAGTCGCTATTAGTCCGCAGGTGATATTCGAGCGTATGTTTGGTGATCCGGGCACCGCGGAGCAGCGGCAGCGTCGCTTGTTGACCAAACAAAGTATGCTGGATTCGATTCTCGATGAATCGCAACGTCTCGAAAAAATGCTCGGTGCTGGTGACCGCGCGCTACTGGATGAATACCTGACAAATATCCGCCGCATCGAGGACCAGATTCAAAAATTGTCCACGCGCTCATCCGTGATTGCGAATACCGAGGGTGGTCCGGTCGGCATTCCTGAAGACTTCGACGAGCATATGACTATTACTTATGACCTCATGCATCTTGCATGGCAGGGCGACATGACACGTGTGTTCAGCTTCATGGTCGGCCATGAGGCAAGCGGCCGCAGTTATGCACATGTGGGCGTGAACGAGCCACACCACAATGTCACTCACCACCAGAACACCGTGGAGAGCATCGACAAATACGCGAAGATCACCACATATCACATGGTGAAGTTTGCCGAGTTTGTCGAAAAGCTCAGAACCACGCCGGATGGTGACGGCAGTCTCCTCGACTCTTCACTGCTGTATTTCGGTGCCGGCATGAGCAACGGCCTTGAACATGATCGGCACAATGTGCCGGCGCTGCTGGTGGGGCGTGCCGGTGGCCGCCTGAAAGGTAATCGGCATATTCAGGCCAATGAGGATGAACCAACTTCCAACCTGCTGCTCGGCATGGCCGACATGCTCGGGGCCGAACTCGACACTATCGGCATTGCGACCAATCGCCTGATTCTCTGATCGAGGGTGTTGGCGCAATCGAAACTCGCGTCCGTTGAGTTCAACGACCAGGCTTTGCTCGCGGCGGCTTTTTCACTTGCAGCAAGATTCGCATCATCGAATGCCTCTCCCTACATGGCGATCTCATGAAGTCACCGTGGATACCCCTGAAGTATTGTTGGAACCCTGGGTAATGAGAGCGCGTCAACGCCAATCCTGGCACAGGGCTACTTGCAGGATTGCGAATGATATGAGAAGTGTATGAACTAGAGGACATCACTTCACAGGTTAGTTGTGTTGAACGACGCAGCAATGGTTATAAGACCGGTGATCGTCCGGATGTGGTCGCTCCAATCGCTCGTGCGGCATTGACAGCAGGTTGGCCAGACCACATCTTCTCCCTGTATTAATGCGGACAATTTCATCTTTCATGTATCGAAGGCGATGCAGTAAATATAGCGGTCCCATTCTTTTTCAGAAGTACTGCTATCACAATTAGTAATGAACTATTTGGGAGCGAGCATGAACATCCGGGACGTTGGTGTACGAAAACTGAGACTGCCAAGAGCGGGCATGTTGGGCGCATGTATGTTGGTAGCCGCGACTGCCAGCGCCCATCACGGTTTCGGCAACTTCGCGTTGAATGAAGACGTTAAGCTGACAGGTGTCATCACGCGCCTGGACTTCGTCAATCCGCACGCATGGGTACATTTCGACGTGACTAATGCCGATGGTACACACACCGCACACCGTTGCGAATTGCGCTCAGCGACGACGTTACGGCGTTCGGGATGGACTGCCGACATGTTTCCCACTGGCATGCAAATTACCATTCAGGGTTCGCCCGATCGCAATGAGTCGACAGCGTGTTACGTCAGTACGATAACGTTCGGAGACGGCAGCAGCCTCGATCGCTACGGCCAGCGTATTGAAGCGACAACCAATATCGCGCGCGCCGAGAGGCTGCCGAGTGGTGAGCCGAATCTTGCGGGCGATTGGGCGCAGGAACAGCGTGTAATGACAGACCCGCGAGGCCGCGACGGCACGCTGGTAGCATTAAGCGAGGCTACAAATTTTGGCGTAGGTGGTGTTCCAGAAGGACAGCGCGAGATTCCTGGCGCGCGCGGCACCGAGGAGGCCGCAGTAACACGCACGCCGGCACCGCGGCCAACAGGAAACACTGTTGTTGAATTGACTGATGCTGGCAGCACGGCGATGCAGACGCTTGTTGCCATACCAACTGCGCTTCGGGCTTGCAGCACAGGCAGCATCATTTCCGACTGGAGCGGCGAGCCAGTCAACCGCGTCACGCAGAGCGCCGATACAATTACGCTTCAGTATGGCTTTCTCGGCCTCGAACGCACCATTCACATGGATATTATGGAACATCCGGCTGCGCTCGAACCAACCCGGACAGGCCACTCGATTGGTCGATGGGAAAATAATGTGTTGATCATCGACACGATAGGCTTCCTGCCGGGAACACTGCGCGGCGTGACACCCCACAGTGAACAACTGCACGTGATCGAACGTTTCTCGCTCGACCCGCAAACGATGTTGCTACGGCGGGAGTATACGGCTGAAGATCCGTTGTTCTTCATGGCGCCTTATACGGGGTCCGACACGCTTGCTTTATCGTCAGTGCCATACAACCCAGAACCATGCGAAGACCTCACGCCCGTTGCGGCACCGGCACGCTGAGTGCAACTGCATGCACCAAGTGTACAAAAATAAAAAGACTCAACAGCAACGAGCTCGGAGAAAGACGATAGAACGGGCCAATAGTTTTCCTGCTTGCATGAACGTTCGGTGCTTCCGCGCAGGAGACCAATCTGGTTATCGGCATATGAAAATGCAGTCACGGCACGCGGGGCACTACCAATGACGGGCACGCAAGGACTGATAGTTATCTGACTGGCCTTGCCGCCACGATAGGAGTTGAACTCGGCAACATCGATATAACTCTAACTGACTGATGCTCCAATCCTGCACATACGTTCAAAAAAAACCCCGGCATTTACCGGGGTTTTTTATCGCTATCACATCAGTTCAATTCAACAGGATCGTAATCGACCGAGCACACCTCGACGATACAGATCGACTCCAGCGTGCGATCTGCTGGAGGAAACTCGAGACCCGCTTCTTTCATCAGGTCGCGAAGTACCGCCGCTGTTTCGGGATGCGGAATAGCAGACTGAACGCCTACACGAACCAGACCGTCAGCGTAATCAATCGCCATCCAGGTGTGCGCAGCAAGTTCGGGACTACCGCGGTTGTCGGTATTGCCGAAGTCGCGAATGTCCATGCGAGCACCTGCCGCGACAAGAAGCTTCGCAACTTCTGTCGCTCCCTTATGCGCCGCACCGTGTAAAGCAACTCGTCCGGTGTCGGCCTGAAAATTGGGATCGACGCCAAGTTCGAGCAAAAATTTGACGGCTTCAACCGTTTTTTCCGTGGACCATTCTTGCGTGACACCCTCAACCCAACCGATACCAGCAGCTGCGGCCAGCGGTGTTACACCAAGATTGGTATTGATAAGGGGATCGGCCTTGTATTCGATCAACAGGTGCATCAACTCGATGTCACCGGACTGTGAAGCACGCAGGAAGGCGGTTGCTCCTTCTTCATCGAGCCATTGGTTGGTGAACACTGTTCTCGTCTCTGTACTTTCGGTCATCTGCGCATTCGGATTGGCGCCCTTGTCGAGCAACAACTTGATGTACGCGAGCGAGTCCATGTCAGCTTTGCGCGTGGGATAGTCACCACCTTCGATGTTGCGATTGTCGGTAGCCAGGTACAACGGCGTCCAACCACCCTTGTTGGCGAGATTGACGTCAGCTCCTTGTTCGATCAGGAATTTCGCCATCTGATAGTTCTGGTTTTGCGTCGCAGCCAACAGTGCGCTCCAACCGTAACGTGTCGTCTGGTTTACGTCAGCGCCCGCTTCGAGTAACACGCGTGCAGCATCGATCGCGCCAGAACGAGCGGCATAGACCAACGGAGTCAGTTCACCGCCATCAGGTTCGGGCGCAGCTCCGTCGCCACCACCACCATTGAAGAAACCGCCACCGCCCCATCGCTTGCATATCTCTTCCAATGTCAGTTCTTCAGGAGCAACGCCAAAAGCCAGCGCATTCTCGCCACCGAGCGTGGCCAGTTCTGTCAGTGCAGCAAGGTCCTCCGACTTCTGATCACACATCACGGAAATTACCTGGCGCCGTACTGCTTTGCGCGGATCTTCCGACTGACCCAATGCTGCGGTACGTCCATCGCGCATAATTGGAGCAGAACCAGCGGCAATATTGGCACCGTGGTCGATCAACACTTTCATGACGTCGGCATGCCCCTGGTCGGCAGCTTGCATCAGCGCAGTTGTGCCACGCTGGGTTTCACTCGCGTTGGGATCGGCGCCATGGTCAAGCAGCACACTCACTGCATCAACAACTCCGGAGCGCGCTGCGAGCATGAGAGGTTTGCGGCCCAGTGGAAGTTCTTCGTTGGCATTCGCGCCGCGTTCGAGCAATGTTTCGAGCATTGCCGCATCGCCCTGGTTCGCGGCCAACCACATCGGGGTTGAGCCATTTCGATTTGAGATTGCGGGATCGGCGCCAGCCTTGAGTAACTGCTCAGCGAGTTTGGTGTCGCCATGATAGGACGCCCATTGCAGTGCGGTAGCACCGTCGGCTTGAGCAGCATTCACGTTTGCGCCATCCTTCAACAGACGGCTTACGGCTGCGGTGTCGCGCTCCATTGCGGCGTCTGCCACATCGGATTGCGCATATACAAAGTTTGCGGATGCGATGGTCAATGCCAACGCTATAGTTTTTATTTTCAACATACGTGCCCTTCCCCCAATACGTATTCGATTTATTCTGTTCTACCTGCTTGCCTCTGGCAAGATTGTCACTTTGCCTTACACCGCCAGCTTCTGGTGCTGTTCAAGAAAGCGCAATATTTTTTCAAGGTAGTCACGCGCGAGCTTGAATGGCTACACGTGTGAGTTGTATATCTTCCAGCTGCCCCGCACGTTGTCCGAAGCTTTCCTGGCGAATATCAAAATAGTCAGGATGGCTAACAACAGGTTACCTGTGGGTATAGTATTCACGAAGGACGCCACGTGACATCCTCCTTTCAACTACCTGTTGTTACCACCGATAAGATGCGGGGTACAGCTAGCGCAAAAGCGCTATATCAGTTCAATTCAACCGGGTTGTAACCAACCGAGCACACTTCAACTATGCAGATCGATTCGAGCGTTCGGTCTGCAGGTGGAACCTCAAGACCCGCTTCTATCATCAGTTCACGAAGTACCGCTGCTGTTTCAGGGTGAGGAATAGCAGACTGCACACCAACGCGCACGAGACCATCAGCGTAATCAATCGCCTGCCAGGTATGCGCAGCCAGTTCGGGGCTACCACGGTTGTCGGTGTTGCCGAAGTCGCGCACGTCCATTTTAGCGCCTGCTTCAACCAGCACCTTCACAACTTCGGTGGCTCCTTTATGCGCGGCGCCATGCAGCGCAACACGTCCTGTATCAGCCTGGAAGTTCGGGTCTATGCCAAGTTCAAGCAGCAGCTTGACGGCTTCCACGGTTTGTTTGACCGACCATTCAGTAGTAACACCTTCGACCCAGCCGATACCCGCAGCTACTGCCAGCGGAGTGATGCCAAGTTCTGTATTGATCTTCGGATCAGCGCCGTGTTCGAGCAGCAGTTTCATCAATGGAACATCGCCGGACTGCGACGCTCGCAAAAATGCAGTTGCGCCGTTTTCGTCCAGCCATTGGTTGGTGAACACAGTGCGGGTTTCAGAACTTTCAACCATACGCGCATTTGGATTGGCGCCTTTTTCGAGCAGCAGCTTGATGTACTCAAGAGAGTCCAGGTCGGCTTTACGTGTCGGATAGTCGCCACCTTCGATGTTGCGGTTGTCGGTTGCAAGGTACAACGGCGTCCAACCACCTTTGTTCGCGAGATTAACGTCGGCGCCATTTTCGATGAGGAATTTTGCCATCTGATAGTTCTGGTTCTGGGTTGCAGCTAACAGTGCACTCCAGCCGTAACGAGTCGTCTGGTTTATATCAGCACCGGATTCGAGCAGCACACGTGCCGCGTCGATTGCGCCAGAGCGGGCAGCATAAACAAGTGGAGTCAATTCGCCACCGTCAGGGTCGCGTTTCTGACCACCAAAACCACCGCCAAATCCACCAGCGTTCGCGCCAGCAGGAGCAGCGACTACAACGAAGCCCAAGTTACCGCGTGCAAACTTGGGACAGATATTTTCTGCAGTCAGCTCTGCACCGGATTTAACGAGTTCTACAAGAACATCGTCATCAGTACCTTCGGCGACCAACTCACCCAACGTTACAACGTCTGGAGTGGGTTGTTCACAATGAGAAACGATAGCTTGTCTGCGAACGGTAAGTCTTGGATCTTCTGATTGTCCTAATGCTGCAGTACGGCCATCACGCATAACGGCTGCAGAAACCGCTGCAACGTTAGCGCCGTGTTTGATCAATTCTGCTGCTACATCAGCGTGACCTTGATCGGCGGCCTGCATCAAAGCAGTCGTGCCACGTTCAGTTTCACTCGCATTGGGATCCGCATCATGCTCAAGCAACACGCGAACTGCGTCCACTACACCGGAACGCGCAGCCAGCATCAGAGGTTTGCGTCCAAGCGGAAGCTCCTCATTGGCGTTAGCGCCGCCATCAAGCAGAGTTTCAAGCATTGCTGCATCACCCTGGTTTGACGCGAGCCACATTGGAGTGGAGCCGTTACGATTTGCGGCGGCAGGATTGGCGCCAGCCTTGAGCAGCAACTCAGCGAGTTTTGTATCGCCATGATACGCAGCCCACTGTAGCGCAGTAGCACCATCAGCCTGAGCGGCGTTTACATCAGCGCCGTCTTTCAACAAACGCTGAACTGCCGTGTTATCGCGCTGCATTGCAGCATCCGCTACTTCTGTCTGCGCAACTGCAAAATTTGCGGACGCAAGGAGCAAACCCAACGCTATAGCTTTAATTCCCAACTTAGTCATACGTCTTCAACTTCCGATCTAAACTAATTTATCCAATCGTCCCGTACTGTCACCGAAGGTATCCCGCTGAATGTCGAACTGATCCAGGATACTCAACAACAGGTTACCCGTAGGCACTGTCTTCGTTGGGTATGAAATATGACGATTACCTTTTAATTTGCCGCTGTTGCCACCAATAAGAATGTGCGGCACGTCGTAGTGCAGATGCTGGTTCGGGTTACCCATGTTGCTGCCGTACATCAGCAGAGAATGGTCAAGCAAAGAACCATCGCCGTCGTTGGTATTGGCCAACTTGTCGACAAAGTAGGACAACATCTTCACGTGGTACTGATTGATTTTGGAATAGTCTTCGATACGTGCGGGATCTTCACCATGATGTGAACCACCGTGGAAGCTAAGCGTAGGCGCATCGCTTTCAGGATAAACGCGGTTCGTGAGATCGCGAGCAAACAGCATGGTGCCAACGCGGGTAATATCCGCCTGGAACGCCAGTGCTTGCAGGTCGAACATCAGTTTGATGTGCTCGTCGAAAGACTGTGGGATGCCTGGTGGCACAGCGAAGTTTTCGGGTGCTGCTGTTGTAGCACTGGCAGCAATCTGCAAACGGCGCTCGATTTCGCGGACGTTTTCAGTAAACGCGTCCAGACGTGAACGGTCAGGAGCACTGATCTCGTTGCGAAGCGAAGAAATCTTGCCGGTGATGGAATCCAGAATACTCTGGTTACGACCGCGGCGTTCTGCACGCTGCTCGGCCGAACTTCCGCTACCGAACATACGTTCGAATACTACCTGCGGATTCAACTCCATCGGCAGTGGTGTGGTGGGTGAAGCCCAGGCAATAGTGTTCGTATAAACGCAGCTGTAACCTTCACCACAGTTGCTCGAACCTGAACCCGGATCTTCAACGGATATTTCCAGCGATGGCAGCAGAGTTTCCTGGCCATATTTTGCAGCGATGATCTGATCGATTGTCTGCCCGGCATATACGTCAGCGCCGGCAGTCTTCCTTGGCTTGTCAGCGCAAAGGAACGCGGCAGCAACCCAATGGTCAGCGCCTGTTTCGCCCGGAGGCGGCTCAGCTGAAGTGGAATGCAGACCAGTCAGGATAGTCAGGTGATCCTTGAACTTGTCCAACGGTCTCCATGTGAAGGGCAGCTCCGCAGCTAATGCGCCTTCTTCCTTTGGTACCCAGTAACCAGGAGCGCCACCGTGAGGAACAAAACCTCCCCAGAAACGCGGTGGAGGAACTGCTGCTGTTTGTGCCCATGCTGTTGAAGCAGGAATCATTGATTCAAGCAACGGCAGGCCAAGCGCCACACCAGCGCCTCTGAGCAGTTCACGTCGTGCAATATGCTTTTTGGTAATAAACATCGGTTATTCCTCACTCGCTAGAGCAGCTACATCGGAAACTTCGTTTTTCAGGTTCATGTTGAATGCAGGACTTTCGATTACACCCATGAGTAGAGCAGAGAACTGATAATCGTCCTCAGATGCTTCACGCGTGATGGAACGCAGCATCGGCATATCCTGGTATTCAAGACCACGACCCAGGGCGTATGTCAGCAGTTTTTCGGTTACAACTCGGGCGAACTGATCGCCATTCTGTACCGTCAGGTCTCTCAAGCTGGCGACACCGTCCAGTTGTGTTCCGTTAGTAATGGTGCCCGTGGCATCAATGGCGGTACCAAGATCTTCAGTGCGCCATTTACCAACGGCGTCGAAGTTTTCCATGGCCAAACCAAGTGGCTCGAACATCATGTGACAGGTAGAGCAAGTCGGGTTGATGCGGTGTGCTTCCAGGCGTTCACGCATGGACTTTGGCGCTTCGCCTTCACCTGGCTCAAGGTTTGTTTCTACACCTGGGGGTGGATCTGGAGGGCTCACACCGAAGAAGGTTTCGAGGAACCATTTGCCTCTTTTCACTGGTGAAGTACCTGCCGCTACTGACGTTACTGTTTGCAGGGCACCTTTGCCGAGCAGACCACGTCGTGCATCAAGTTCGGGTCCAAGTTCTACGCGGCGGAACTGTGAGCCGTACACATCGGGGATACCGTAGTGTTTGGCCAGACGCTCGTTAACGAAGGTGTAATCGGCGGTCAACAGGTCGAGAATGCTGCGGTCTTCCTGGATGATGCTGCCGAAGAACATTTCGATCTCGCGACGATAAGCTTCACGCAAGGTGCTGTCGAAGTCGGGGAACAGCTCTACTACTGGCTCGCTCGCTGCCATGCCACGTACGTTCAACCATTGTCCGGTGAAGTTTTCGATGAAAGCCTGCGCCTTTGGATCGGCAATCATGCGCTGTACTTGTTGCTCGAGAACTTTAGGTTTGTGAAGTTCTTTTTCGGAAGCTAGCTGCACCAGTTCTGCGTCCGGGATGCTGCTCCAGAGGAAGAACGAAAGACGCGAAGCCAGTTCCAGATCACTGATTTCATAAGTCTGGCCAGCAGCAACCTGACCGGGCTCGATTTCCGAACGGTAGATAAACTCTGGATCCGCCAGAATACGCTGGATTGCAGATTCGATACCGTAGTCAAAGCTACCGCCTTCTTCACGACCGGTGCGGAAGAAATCCGTCATTACTTCAAGGTCACCCTCAGTGGCAGGACGGCGGAACGCTTTGCTGACCAGTGTTGAAATGATCTGGTTAGCACAAATAGCTTCTTCGCTGACACTCTGCGGGTAACATTCGAAAATCTGCTCACGGCTCTGCGTAGAAGATGCAGGAATACCCTTGAACGGACCTTCAATGAAGACCTGGCCGACGTGCGGGTAGAAAGTGTAGCCAGAGATCGAACCCGGTGAGTTCATGGTACGAACGAAAGACTTGTTCAGACCGGTATCGGGAAGGTCGCTGGTGGCGATGAAGGTCACACCAACTTTGTGGAAACCGGCCTTGATGGGGATAGACGGAGTTTTGCCACCATTACCCTCGGTGGTTTTGATGTCTTTGTCCCAATCGTACAAGTGCACACGTTCACCATCGATAGTGACTTCAAGCTGCTCGCCCGCAACGTTACCCAACACGGCGGTGAAATAACCGGTCATACCTTTAACGGTGAAAACGTATTCACCATCAGCTGGAAATTCGTGTTCGATCAGCATACCGCCACGTGTTCCGAACGGCAGACCTTCGATGTGTTCGTTCTGCGAGGTATCAACTGGTACGTCGAATACGGCCAGCGTAGGAGCAGTTTCGGTGCCTATCGCAAGACGACTGATTTCGCCTGAAGCGGACAAATACGCTTCCATCAACGCCGGGGAGGTAGTCAAAGTACCGGCCATGTTGTCGAAACCGTGGCTGGAGTCATCAGGAGGCAGGAAGTCTGTCGCATCGATATTGAGGCCCAACATATCGCGGACTGCGTTCGAATATTCGGTACGGTTCAGGCGGTGAAGGCCAGGAGCCGGAAGATAAGCAGGTTTCAGTGAAGCCTGGGAGTCGATGGTTTGCTCCAGGTCCGCCGCCATGCTTTGCACTACGTCATACTCGGGGCGATCCTCACCTGCGGGTGGCATCATGCCGGCGCGCAAGCGTTTGATCACCTTCTCCGCCATTTCTGGAGACTCGGCAAGCGCATGGGCATCCATCCCTTCGAGATCGATACCACCGGAATAGTCTTCCAGGTTGTGACACTTGGTGCAGTATTCACCTAGCAGCGCACCGGTATCCACAGAGCCTTTGGAGCCCTGGGCGCTGGCGTACGGCGTAAAAATGACGATGCCCCCAACAATGGTGACGCTGCGAACAAATGATTTGAATACGATTGATAGGCCCATATTATTCCTGCCTTGCAAAACCTTTTTCAGAATCAGGATTTTTTAAGCGGGGAAAATTGGCCCGTTGAAATCTGGCCCGCCCCCGTTTTGAATCCCCTTGATATCCTTTTAACCGGATAGGGTTGAAAGGATAGACAGATGATTCTGGTTCGTCCAGCGACCACCGGCCAATGTCAGATGGTTCCACTATTTTTTCATTGTTTACGGGTTTTTACGCCACATTGTGGCGGCGTTTTCACCCTCCAATAGCGAGGCAGGGGTGATTTACTGATTTCCACCTGTTGAAGAGGTGTGATGGCGGGGCAAGTGGAGCTGTTTTATTCACTAACGTTGTTATTAACGAACTCGATAGCCCATTAACAAACCAAACTGTTGAGCATCACTTTCGCGTAATGGCGTTACTTTTTGCGCCATTCAAAAAATTACTTCCTGCTCGTAAAGCTGCGGTCAGTCGTGTCATATCCTGTACAGTCAAACCGTAATACGTACTGGACGAAACATCTGGATTGCTGGACGCCATATTCAATACCTTGGCGTAGAACCGGCCTTGAGGATTGTTATCGCCAAACCGCGGCGCATTCTTGAATTTTCCGGCTTTCGTCAGTTCACCGAGAGAAACCATCACTTGAGTTAAATTGGCCTCAAGCTCGTCTCCCGTTTTGCTGAAACCAAGCGTTGTCGCGGCCTGCGCGATTTCATCTGACGTGGCTTGCTCAGGTGTAACACCTTTTGGCAGGGCAGCAATAATCGCGTTCTGAGTAGCCTCGTCGTTAGCTATTTGAGCATTCGCACTGAAGCCCATCAGTGACAGAACCAGAAGCACACTTGTATTGAAAATTTTCATGGTCACTTTTTTATTATTGTTGCGCAGGCTGTTTGCCCAGCAATCCGTCGATAAACGCCACTGTTTCTGCGTGGCCTTTGATTTCAGCCAAGTCGCGTGGCGTGTACCCACCGATATCGGTCGCATTGAAATCTACACCTTGGTCGAAAGCCAGTTGGAGCACATCATTCCAGCCCGCTTTGGCGGCACCATGTGCAACATTCTGTCCGTTCGAAGCACGATCCTTGATATTTGCGCCGGCATCGACCAGCAGCTTCACGATCTCTGCAGCTTGTGCGCCAGTGGTGAATTCTCCGGAGATAGGTACTTCCCTGAAAATACCATAAACGCGCCAAACACCGGCGGCTGCGAGGACGGGAGTGACCTCGAACATCACGTTTGGAACATCAACCCTGGCCTTATATTCCAGCAGCAGTTTTACTGCGTCGATATCACCGGCCTTGACGGCTTTGTGCAAAGCAGTCGCGCCACCACCCAGTACACGCGAATCGGGACTACCGTCGGTATAACCCCGATCACCGCCGCGGAAGGGAGGCTCATGTTTTAAACGCATGTCGACGAATGTGCCTTTCTCAAGCAAGGTCCTGGCGATATCCAGCGCAGTCAGTTTGTCGGTCGAAGGAAGATCGCCACGGCTACTGCCGGTCATGAGGTGCAGGTCGATGGCGTTGTATAGCGCGGTACGCCCCCACCAGTCCCAGCGTTTGACGTCGGCACCACGCTCGATCAGCAACGCCGCAGTATCATAATGCAGGTTGAGAGTAGCCATGTGCAGCGGTGTTTCGCCCCAGAGGTCAGGCTTGTCGATGTTGGCACCGCCATCCAGCAGCGCTTCCACACAGCCTTCGCAGCCTTCTCTGGCAGCATAGAGCAGTGCAGTGTAACCACCTTGGTCGACGGGCTTCACGCGAGGTTCGGAGGTCACCCAGCGGGGCCAGTTGTGATCCTTGCTTCTTGTATCAACTGTAGCGCCGCGCTCGATCAACAGCTTCGTCATTTCTGGTTGCTGCTGCGATGCCGCCCACATCAGGGCAGTCTGGCCGCCCCAGGATTCTATGGCGTTTACGTTGGCGCCTTTATCAATCAACAATTTCGCTGTGTCGGTATTACCGGTTCTGGCGACTGCCATAAGCAAGGTCTGACCTTCGTTATTGAGAGATTCGATATCTCCATCGGCATCTATCAGAGCTTTCATGATGGGATAGTTGCCGTGTTCCGAAGCCACCATCATTGGTGACGAGCCGTAATCATTGCGTTTATCCGGGTCAGCCCCTTCATCCAGCAACATTTCTACCAGTTCAAGGTCTTTTCTATACACGGCCCAATGCAACGCGGTGGTGCCATCGATAGAAGGCTGATTAACATCTGCACCATCAGAAATTTGTTCGAGCGCAGCGTCGCGCTGGCCATCGTTGACCAGATCAGGAAGCGTCTCGATAGCGAACACATGAGTTGTTGTCAGAAACAACAGAACAGAAAAAGTACCCGCAACAGCGCGGCGAAGACCGGTAGCGACCAAGCTCATATCAAACTTCCGCAAACAGGCTTGTGCTGTTGCCGAGAGATTCAACACCCGGAATGCCGGCTCGCTCCAGAATAGTCAGAACAAGGTTAGCGTGCGGAGTATCTGCCGCATATTTCAGGTGTTGTCCGCCTTTCAACCGACCATAACCTTTGCCGAAAATTGCAGATGGCAGTGGATCGGCGTTATGCGCATTCGAATCACTCATGTTGCTGCCGAACAGCAGAATCGAATGATCCAGAATGGAACCATCTCCATCCTGAGTTTTGCTCAGGCGATCAAGGAAGCGCGCAAACAACTTGGAGTGATACGTTTGTACTACAGCACATTTGTCCATTTTGTCCGGCACATAACGATGATGTGACAGCGGATGATAGGCATCAGAAATACCCACCTGATTATAGGTCAGCATGCTGATCTCAGCCGACATCATCATAGTGGTAACTCGCGTCAGCTCTGCTTCATATGCAAGAGCGAGCAGGTCGAACATCATGTTGACGTGTTGTTCCCAGTTGCCTGGTACACCAAGCGGCGCGTCGGGAATATCAATACCAGTGAAATCCTGTTCACCCAGCTTCTGCACCTGACGTTCAACGTCACGGATTGAATCCAGATATTCTTCCATACGCGCCTGGTCAGCGTTGCCCAGCTTGCCGGTCAAAGAAGAGGTGCTTTCAGAAACCATATCCAGCAGGCTGAATTTCTGGTTCATGATCGACTCGCGTTCTTGTTGAGTATCACCTTGGCCAAACATGCGGAAAAACAACTTGCGAGGATTATGTTCCATCGGCAACGGCTGCGTACGGGTTCTGAAGGCAATGGTCGAACCATAACCGCAACCGTAATCCGCACCACACACGCCAGAAGCGGAAGAAGCTTTCTGCTCAGTACATACTTCCAATGAGGGGAATGGTGTGTCCTGACCAAGATACTGCGCCGCTATCTGGTCGGCGGAAATACCGTAATTCGGATTGCTTTCATCAACAGTGAATGGGGAAGCACAGCTCAACCATGTACCAGGCTGGGTGGCATGAACGCCCGCACCTTCTGCAGCAGTATTGCGCAGGTTACTAACAATCGTCATTTGGTCTTTGAAAGCAGCAAGTGGTGTCAGAATGGGAGTTAATTCAAAAGCGTTCCCGGTTGCAGCGGGCGTCCACTTGTCCATGATGGCGCCATGGGGGAAGTAGAAAAATCCCAGTTTGGGCTTGGGAGCGGCTGCGGTCTGCGCCAACGCCGTGCCGGCGGGAATCATTGCATCAAGCAAAGGCAATGCAATGGCGGAGCCTGCACCGCGTAATAAAGTTCTGCGTGATAGATGTTTTTTGGTGATAAACATTTCGCTAGCCCTCGGTTCCGTAACGGATTGTCTTTGCCTTATTTTTTTGCCTGTTACCAACCCGGATCAAATACTTACTGCTAATCTGGTCAATATCTTAAGAATTCAGTCTGTTTTACTTACTCATGTTTTTCGTACTGCAGTTTTTTTATCTGGTTTGTTACCCGGATAACTCGTTCCTGAACGTTATGATACGCCCTACTACACTGTTCTATCACTCTGCAGCAGCATTTGCCGCAACAACTTCTGCATTTGGCGTGCTTTTCAGTCGGAACTGATCGCTGCTGACAATTTTCATCACCAGCGTTGAGAACTTGTAATTATCAGGCGCCGCTTCCCGCACAATCTGCCTGACGGTTGGCATATCCTGGTATTTGACGCCACGACCCAAGCCAAACGTCATGAGTTTCTCGGTGAAAGTCTGCACAAACTGCTCCGGCCGGGAAAGGATAGCATTCCGCAGAGCACTGGGACTTCCCACTACCGTGCCATCTGCCATAACGCCCGACGAATCGATTGGTGTCCTGGCCATACGATCAATATCTTGCCAGCGGCCAACTGCATCGAAATTCTCAAGAGAGAAACCCAGCGGGTCAATGACGCCGTGACAACCGTTGCAAGACGGATTGGCGCGATGTGTCTCGAGCCGCTCTCTTACCGTTGTGTATTCCTGGCCAACTTCAATCTCCACGAAACCCTCGACCTCAGGTGGCGGTGCAGCGGGCGGCGTACCCATAATTTTTTCGAGCAGCCATTTTCCACGTAACACAGGCGATGTTCTGTTGGGGTACGAAGAAACCATCAGCACAGCCCCTTTACCCAGAAGTCCAAAGCGTCTTTCATCCTGCAGATCGACACGACGAAATTCCCCGCCGCGCACGTCATTGATCCCGTAATGTAAAGCCAACGACTCGTTCAAATAGGTGTGAT
>JAZKES010000034.1:53724-59894 GCA_040386995.1 Pseudomonadota bacterium
CGCACGTCATTGATCCCGTAATGTAAAGCCAACGACTCGTTCAAATAGGTGTGATCAGCAGTCAATAGATCCACCACGCTGCGGTCTTCTTCAAAAATACTTTGCATGAAAAGCAGCGCTTCTTTCGTCAGGTCGGCGCGAATATTCCTGTCTACATCCCTGAACAACTGGCCATCGGGCGTAATGTTCCCGAGCTCCGCCAGACCTAGCCACTGGTAGCCAAAGTTGTTGGCAAGGTTTTCTGCGCGCGGATCCTTCAGCATGCGCTTCACCTGCGCTTCCAGAATGTCAGGATCTTTCAAACCATCATCGGCCGCGACTTCAAGCAAGATTTCATCAGGCGCAGAGCTCCACAAGAAAAACGACAGACGTGAAGCGAGTTCGAGGCTGCTCAATTCATACGATACACCGGGCGGTAACGACGCCGGAACGGGCTCAAGACGATAGAGGAACTTCGGATGCGCGAGAATGCCCGACAACGCAAAACTGATGCCTTTTTCAAAGCCACCCTCTTGAACACCAACATCGTACATTCTCATCAAGAGTTCAGTGTCTTCTTCAGCCAGCATGCCTCTGAAGGCTTCATCGGCAAGTGTCGTCACGATTTGTCTGGCACATGTGAGCTCGCCCGCGTCACGGTCTGGATGACAGGAGAATATTTTGTCCCTGCTTGGCGTTGCACTTAAGCCGGTAGCATTCACCGGGCCATAAACTTCAAAATCCCCCAATCGGGCCACGGCATCCTGGCCAGTTCGGGGAGTCTGTTGCTGCAGCGGAGAATCAGATTCCGCAAACGAACGATGCAGGAAGAACACAGCCACTTTATGAGGGCCTGCAGTTGTGGTCAGCGGGATATCCCGCAACCTGGCATTTAATTCATCAATGGCTGGTGCACGGATCTGGTCCATACGTGCGGCCTCTTCGAGCCCACCAATGTCGGTTTGAAAAAATTTCTTCCCATCGATTGTAGCGACCAGCGTGTTCTTGTGTTCCATACTTCCCACAGCCAAGCCAGACGCCATGCTGCCAATGTTCAGAAGGTAATCACCATCACTCGGGAAATAGTGTTCTACAACCGCGCCGCCTCGCGAACCCAACGGCAACCCATCGATATGAAACCCCTGCCCAACGGATGAGAAAGAATAAGGCGTGCCCGATGCTCTTGCTGTCGAGCTACCGACCGCCTGCTCACTGACCACTCGTGCAGCGCCCAGGTATTGATCAACAAAAGTCGGTGTTACTTGTAGAGCGCTGGCAATGTTATCGAAACCATCTTCTGCGCCGTCCAAAGGCAACAATGCCTCGGGATCAACATCAAGTTTGAGCAAATCCCGGATGGCGTTGGCATATTCGGTGCGGTTCAGGCGATGCAGCAGTTTATCGCCCGGATGCTGAACGGTTTGTGGCTGATCAAGATTACCTTCGAGCCATGTAACAAACTGATCGATTTTTTGATTATCGGGACGTTCCTGCCCGGGGGGAGGCATCATCCTGCCACGCAGCTTGCGAACAACTTTTTCCCAGACTTCGGCGTCCTTGGAGATCGTCTCATGGCTCATCAAATCGAATGCCAGTCCGCCGCTGTAATCATCAAGATTGTGGCAGTCCATGCAATACTGATTCAGCATTGTCCATTGTTGATCAGCCTGTGCGTCCAGCTCATTTTTCGCGGGCACCGCGGCCACTGCAGCCACTTTTGTTCCAGTTTGCGCAGCAGTATCTGCAGTATCTTCGCTGCAAGCGGAAAACAACAAAGCACCACCCACCAGGCATGGAACATAAATGCTGGTCAGAAGGTTGCCGCTAATTTTGCGTTTTGTAATCGTCTTCGAATCTGTCATGGCGTCTAATGTATTTTCCTCAGAGAACTCGTCACGAAGTCTCACGGAATATTGAGAAATCTGTCGTTCAGTGGATCCCGCAAGCGTCCCTGGATGCTTTGAAATGCCAAGGTCATGAAACGCTTGGGATCACCCATTTTGGCATCAAATTCAGCGGTCGGCTTCTGGAGCAATAACTCGTCGATGCTTTCACTCTTGATAAACGAAACGTGCAGTCGATCGAAGATAGTCAGGTACATCTGGTTTTGGGCACGTAGCTCATCAAGGGTCATGATGTCGCCGTAAGCGGGAATTATCTTCGTATTCTCATTGGGAACCGTCAAGAGCGAGACAAAACTGTCGAGCATTCCGCCGATGAATCCGCCGGTCCACCAGTCAATATCGGGCCAGCGGCCGTTGGATACAAGACCGCCGGTAACCAGCAGATCCTCGTCTTCAAAGTAGACCCATATATCGCCGTCAGTGTGCGCGTTCCTCATGTATCCGTATTGCACATTGCGGTCGCCGATCTGGATGGCACCATCTTCGAAAAAAGTCGTTTTGGGCAGCGCTGCGTCAGGCAGCGGGGGGAAAGTAATATCTGACCAGCGCTGCCAGACTTCCGTGCTTTCCCAGAGCATCGTGTTTTCGTGCGCGATGATCTCCACCCCTTTTTCGCCCAACGGCAAATTGGAGCCAGTCTGTTCAGGATGCCACTGCGTATTAAACAAAGCCCGATAAGGCCTGCCGGGAAAGTTCTCCGCAATTGCATCGTGCAAACTGTCGAACCAGCTGGTATGGCCACCATCAACAAGGATGAGACCCTCGCTGCTGTCCACCACGAGCACGTTGCTGTCCGGGCCTTTTACAAACAGAGCCTTTTCAGACAGTCGAACAGTCTGCACCTCTGATGATTGCGCAGGCAAAACTGCCGGACTGACTGAAAGCAATGCCGAACCAGTCAGTACTGCCAATATCTTCAAAAAGTTTCTGCGGCCAAAAAAACCAAAGTTATTTCGCATACATTTTGCTTTCGGTATCGCTTATTGATTTAGCTATAGCTTAAACTAGTCCGTCAGAACTGTTGGAAGTTATCAATTCATCGAAGACTTTGTATTTTTTTTTATATTTATAATTAGAAGAAGAGGTCAAGATTTTGCGTTCTTTAATTAGAGGAGAGGTTATGGAAATCAAGAAAAAAAGTAAACGGTTATTCTCAATCGCCTTATTTTCTGCACTGTTTGTAAACAGCACTGCGTGGGCTCATCACTCACTTGTTGGCGAGTTTGATACATCGGTCAATTTTGAGCTGCGTGGCGCAATCACCAAAGTTGAATGGACCAATCCACATATCTGGATTTATCTGGATGTCACTGCTGAAAGTGGTGCGGTAGAGAAATGGGAATGTGAAATGGGTTCTCCGAACCAGCTAATCCGTCAGGGTTCCAAAAAAGAGGATCTTCCCGTCGGCACCGTCATCCGTGCACAGGCCAACCCTGCCCGCGTAGGTGAACACATTTGCAGCACGAGAAGAATCACATTGGACGACGGCAGTCCGGTTTTCACTCGCGCAGGAAATCAATAACAGGGAGGGCAGTAAAATGAATCTGATCAAATCTGTCGTATCAGCCTGTTCTTCGATACTGCTTGTAGCGGGGCTCGCACCACTAGCTTTCGCACAATCATCTACCGCCGACATTCCGAGAACAGCAAGCGGCAAACCCGACCTGAATGGCGTATGGGAATTCCCCTACGTGCCGGATATGGCTGCCAAGGGCAACGGCAAAACGTCGATAGGTCCCGGTGAAGTTCCGTACACTGCGGCCGGCCAATTGAATTTCGACCGTTACGATGCCACCCAAGGAGATTACACCGGAGCCTGCCTTCCATTCGGGCACGTTCGTTCCATGAACTCTCCAAACCCTGTCCAGTTTTATCAAACTGACAATGCATTCGCCTATCTGTTTGAAGTCAACACCTGGCACCACTCCTTCGCAATTGGTGGCGAAAACCAGATCATGGATTTGCCATCCAGCTGGTATGGCAACTCTCATGCAGAGTGGGATGGCGATACACTTGTGGTCACCACTGGTAATTACAATGGCAAGACGAGACTGGACACTATCGGGCATCCGCACAGCCACAAACTGACGGTCACCGAAAAATTCTCTCTTCGCGATGCCAACACTATCGACTATGAAATTACCGTCGATGATCCGATCTACTATTCCGCACCCTGGAGCAACAAACGCGTTTTCGCCAGAATGCAGGATGGTTTGGGCTTGCTGGAATACTCTTGCGAGGAAAACAACAGAGGTGTGTGGGAAGGCCGACTCAAAGCGCCTGACTACGAAAACTGGCACACTTACGACGTAGAAGCAGAATAAGCTGTTCTGGCCGGCAAATAACAAGCCAAGCAGAAAAATAAAAAAGGCGCCTTCGAGGCGCCTTTTTTATTGGTGCAGGATTTCAGAAGACGCAGGCATTGAAATTTCTGCCGCAATGCAAATATCGCGCGCGAAGCTCTGAGCCTACTCCAGCGTAAAGAAAAATTCAGCTCCCTGCCCAATAGCCGCCTCGGCCCAGATGCGACCTCCGTGCCGATTAACAATACGTTGAGTGGTCGCTAGCCCGATGCCGGTGCCTTCAAATTCGCTCGATGAATGAAGACGCTGAAACGCACCGAAGAGGCGATGTTTGTAATTTGCATCGAAGCCCGCGCCATTGTCGCGCACCGAAAACACTGTCTCTCCATCAACGCTTTCAGCACTTACGCTGATCACTGCAATCTCGCGTTGGCCAGTAAATTTGATTGCATTATCGATGAGGTTTTCGAACAGAACACGCACGAGGCCTTGATCTGCTGCGCGCGCGAACATGTCTTTCGCAACATCAACTTTAATTTCGCGGCCCACGTAATTTGCTTTACGCTCTTCGATGATAACGTTTACAAGCCTGGTTATATCGAGTGGTGCGAGACGGAGTGGCACGCGCGTCGTCTGCGAAAGTCGAAGAAGATCTTCAATCAAGAGACGCATCTGCTCGACCCCACCACGAACACGCTTGATGTACGAAAGCGACTCGCCATTCAATTGGTCACGAGCTTCTTCTGCGAGCGCCGCGGAGAAACCGTCGATCGCGCGGAGCGGTGCGCGCAAATCATGGGATACCGCGTACGAGAATGCTTCAAGCTCCTTGTTTGCTGCTTCCAACTCTGCAGTGCGCTGCTTTACACGCTGCTCGAGCGAACGCACAAGCTGCACGTTTTCAATCGCAATCGACGCACTGTCGGCGAGCGCCTGAAGCAGTGCAACATCTTCCGATTTCGGCTGGCATTTCACTGCCCAATAGTTGCCGATTGCGCCAATCGGCTCAGCTATACGAATTGGCACCATCACGAGACTCTTCACAAACGTCGGACGATAAGCATCTGCTGGAATGCGCGAGTCTGCGTAAATGTCTTCAATCACTGCGGCCTGCTGGTTCAGCATCGCCCATCCACTGATACATGCCGACATCGGAAATTTCAAACCTTTCCAGAGTGGTTCGATTGCATCTTCGTCGGCGTAGTGGCACTGGTCGCCATCACGAAGCACGAATGTCGCTCCATCCGCGCCGGTCAGCTCGCGCGCAGCTGTACGGACAATCCTCATTACTGTGTCGAGATCACGTGCAAGTGAAAGATCGGTGATTGCCGACAGCAAGCGGGCAACCTGGGGGCCTGCGACTTGCTCGATCGAAGTGATCGTTGGCAAGTTGGTCTGTACTTCCATGCAAATTCCTTAACAACTTTCAAACAGGATGCTCAAAGCGAACAAACATACGGTGCCGCCAGGCAGCCTTCCACTCACTTCTTCACACACTTGATCAGCGTGTCCGAATCATCTGCGCGGAGCAAAAAAATCAATCCAGACCCTGTTCCGGGTTAGACACCTTTCGTACAACAAGAGGCTTTCGCGACGCAGCTTGGCAACGTGCCGAACCGCGAATGACACTGAACTGCTTGCACTGGATTGAGATTATATTCAGGCGCGCATCTCTGGGAAATAGCGCGATATATAGAGAATCATCACTACCTGAAAGCGGGGAGCACAGGAGCGAACAGACGTTCGCCCTGATTAATCTCGACGCTAATGATTAACTCTCAATAGCAGCGATTAATTACCCTCGCACCCTGTTGAGTCAATTTGAGTGCGACGACTAACAACTCAAAATGTTGCTGACGCCAAAGCAGCAAATATATTCAAGAAGCCGGTTGGGATTTTTTATCCGTGTTTCCTGGTTCCTTTATTGCGCTCTGATAATTCTCGAACCGCTGATCACCCCACCCGCCCCGCTCTGCGCACCACC
>JAZKES010000034.1:59994-64035 GCA_040386995.1 Pseudomonadota bacterium
TGACGAAACCCGTCTGCCGCATAGGCATGCCGTAGATTGGAACTTCCACCCAGCCTTCGGCAACAAATGCATTGGTTAGAGCGGCCCTCGCTGCTTCCTCATCAAGCGTCGTAGACAGAATCACACGTTGGACAAAACCTTGATCGGCGCTTGCCAGCACATCGAAATTCGCTGGCACTGCGAACGGAGGAAAGGCATCCATTATGTCGGAATACAGAGCGCTCTCTGTCCTCATAGGACTGCCGATGAATTGTTTAACGACATCGAGTGGCACACTGTCGACGAACTCAGTGTCGGCGAAAGCAGAGTGGTTGGTGATCGAGAGCGTCAATAGCGAAACCAGCACAAGCAAACGTTTCATGTCACGGCTCCCTGGAAGTGATCCATCTGATATGTTGCTGCGAAATGTGAAGCTACCGTTGTGATGCCGAACGCCTTAACTCTTAATGAGGCGCTGATTAATTCGTCATTCCCGCGAAAGTGGGAATCCCGGTTGTTGAATTTTTGGATACCCGCCTTCGCGGGTATGACATATTCGCAGGTGTGACGTATTCGCAATTAGTCGAAGCTCCCTAAATTATCGCGCCCGTATTCCGCGAATTCCCATAGCCGGAACATTAACAGCATCAGGCGTCCCCTCGCGAAGCAGACGGAAGCGCAGATCATAGGTGTCTTCTGCTGTTATCAGCACCGTTAGATTGGCAACGAGGTCAACATCGTTGTCGACCGTTTTTGTCCAACTGCCGCTGGCCATCGCATCACCTGTGACACGCGCATCGCGCTTCCAGCCCTGGTCTGCAATCTGATCAGCAAAATGCCGAAATACTTGCCCGAGATTCCACCCACCGCTAAGCACAGCGCGGGTTTCTGTTTCGTTAATCGAGCCACCTCCCCCGCCGAAACCACCCATTAGTGTTGTCATCTCAGTGGTTCTCGGCAGCACAAGGCGAGGCATAAATTCCTGCAGTTGAACCTGTAATTGTACCTGCGCGGGAATCTGCGGGGCGCGTTCCACCAAAGCATCCATGGATGATTGAGGGTTACAGTCAGGCACGGGCATGCCAGGCTGGGTGACATTGCGCATCAGGTTCACATAAGTGCTGTCGGAGCCAGACTGTATAGACACCTCCATGACGCCATGTTCGGTGTGGCACAGTTGAGTTTGAGGTGATGGCTGCTGAGGATTAATGAAACCCGCTTGCTGCATCTGTGTGCCGGGCCTTGGGACCAGTTGCCAACCCGCCTCCAGCAATGCGCCGTAAGCTAGCGCAATCGCAGCTTGATAATCGAAGCGGCTTTTCAGAATCACGCGCTGCGACCAGCCTTGATCAACACCGACCAGTATTGTCATGCCGTCAGGAAGTGCAAACGCAGGAAATCCTTCGGGTAAGTCAGTGTAAAGACGCGCTTGGCCGCCGAACGCTGCGCCGATCACCTGATTAACCACTTCAGCCGGTACGCTATCCTCGAACGCTGTCGCGGCAATAGACGACTGCCCTACGATAACGAGCAGCGTAAATAACAATATTCCCGGATGTTTCATGCGAATTCCCCGTACTGAGATCCTTAGCAAATCAATCGAGTGTGGTGCTGCAAATGTATTGGCCAGCACCCAAGCGAAACCAATACTACCCGCGCCACCGGCGGCAATGAAATATGGAGGCACTACAGCATCACAAGATTAGTCTTGCTTACGCGCTTTTTACCAACTCTGCATTCCACGTGTTAAAACGGCCTTGTTCCAGGGAGAAGCAAGCTCGCAAATCAAAGCGTGTGTATTCAACTGAGGACACTGTGGCTCCTATTACGAACAGCGTGCATCAGCGCGCAGATAATTTTACCCCGGACTCAACTCTGCACAACTTGAGGGCAGAAAGCGTACTGCCGCCCCCGGATAAAGCATATCTGGAATCGCGATTCACACAGTCGCATCAGTTCGAGCTTTCGTCATTACCGTTTTCAGTGTCGTCATGCGCGTTGATTTCACGGCAATTACCGCGTATTTGCGATGATTCGCCACTGGGCATTCCTATAATGTCGATGTTGGCATAACGCTTGCTCAATAGTTTTCAAGAGCGGATTAACGGCGATTCGCATGAATTTGGCAAAGGCGCCTTCTTAGGAGAACTATAGTTTGAGAAAACTATAGCTCCCCTAAGGAGAGCGCCTTTTTTTATTTGCAGAATTTTATCCAGACAGGAGTTCTTATGTTGGCAGTACTTTCGATGATCGCGTCAGGAGTTTCCCGAGCGACAGTTTCCACGCGTCGCAGAATGCTGATGGCAAGTGCCGTCGGTGCGCTCGCATGGTTTTCCACCGGTGTCGCAGCTGCACAAGAAATTGGGCCGCCTGAGAAAGAAGAGCTCACGCTCGGCTTTATCAAGCTCACCGACATGGCACCGCTCGCAATTGCTTATGAAAAAGGTTATTTCGAAGACGAAGGTCTTTATGTAACGCTCGAAGCACAAGCCAACTGGAAAGTTGTGCTCGACGGAGTTATTGATGGTCGTCTTGATGGTTCACACATGTTGGCTGGTCAACCACTAGCCTCGACGATCGGCTACGGCACCAAATCCGACATCGTCATTTTGGCGTCGATGGATTTGAACGGTAAATCGATCACAGTCTCTAACGGCGTGTGGGCTGAGATGAAAAAAAATCTCCCCGTAGGCCCTGACGGAAAAATTCCTCATCCGATCAGTGCGAGCGCGTTGAAGCCTGTAGTTGAGTCTTACAACTCCAGTGGTAAACCATTCAACATGGCCATCGTGTTCCCAGTTTCCACTCACAACTACATGATGCGTTATTGGCTCGCCGCTGGTGGTATTCATCCGGGCTTTTATGATCCCGCCAATGGTGACACGCTTGGTCAGAAAAACGCCGAAGTCTTTCTGTCTGTAACACCACCACCACAAATGCCAGCGACACTTGAGGCCGGCACCATCTTTGGTTATTGCGTAGGCGAACCGTGGAACCAGCAAGCTGTATTCAAAGGCATCGGTGTGCCAGTAATAACCGACGACACAATCTGGAAGAACAACCCGGACAAAGTGTTTGGTGTGACCGCTGAGTTTGCCGAGCAGTACCCTAACACCACGTTGCGCCTGACCCGCGCGTTGATCCGTGCTGCCATGTGGTTAGATGCGGACAACAATGCTAATCGAATGGAAGCGTCGCAGATTATTTCCAAGCCGAATTATGTTGGTGCTGATCCAGAAGTAATTCAGAACAGCATGACGGGTTCGTTCGAATTTGAGAAAGGTGATACCCGCAGCGTGCCTGACTTCAACGTATTCTTCCGTTACAACGCTACCTATCCTTATGCCTCCGATGGTGTGTGGTATCTGACACAGATGCGTCGTTGGGGTCAGATTGCCGAAGACATGCCTGACACCTGGTATGACGAAGTAGCGAAGAAAGTTTATCGTGCCGATCTTTATGCTACAGCTGCTCAATCACTGATTACCGAAGGTCTGGCCAAGGCGGAAGATTTTCCGGACTTTGCGACCGAAACTGGTTATCGGCCGGCAACCAAGGATTTTATTGATGGCCTCGAATACGATGGTCTCAAACCGAACGACTATATCAATAGCTTCACGATTGGCCTGAAAGCAGGTGAAAAACCCTAAACCGTTTTAACTATGGCCCATACCTGCGAGGGCGTGGGCCATATTTTTTTAGTAACAATGCCGTAACTTGAATCCCCATTCTCCCCCGCATTTATCACGCCACGTTAGTTTCCAATCCGCACGACACTCTCAGCAAAATTACCAATCACTCCAAGAAATAACTAACCCCAAGCCCAAAAAAAAGCCCCGCCAGTTTGCACGGGCAGGGCTTTTTAAATGCGACTTAAGAAGCTTACTTTCTGGCAGCCTCTTTCTTCTCTTTCTCTTTCGCGATAACAGCATCAGCAACGCTGTTAGGGCATGCAGAGTAGTGAGAAAACTCCATCGAGAACTGACCGCGACCTGACGTCATAGTACGCAAGGTGCTGATGTAACCAAACATGTCGGCAAGCGGCACGTTGGATTTGATACG
>JAZKES010000035.1:0-3860 GCA_040386995.1 Pseudomonadota bacterium
TTCACCGTTACACCCGGACCATGCAAAAGTCCCTTGTCACCAACCTGGCCACCGCTCTCTGCGTAGAAAGGTGTTTCATCCAGAATGACGACACCTTTCTCACCTTGATTTAATTGAGCGACTGCTTTGCCGTCACGAAATAGCGCCAGCACCTTGCCGGTTGAAGACAGACCTTCGTAGCCTTTGAAATTTGTTACGCCGTCGTGAGTAATGTCGAGTGCGGCATCAGCTTCAAAACGACTTGCTGCACGCGCCTGCTGCTTCTGCTGATTCATGGCCGTATCGAAACCGGCGGTATCGACACTCAAGCCACGTTCACGTGCAATATCGGCAGTCAGGTCAACTGGAAAACCATAGGTGTCATACAGTTTGAAAACTGTCTCGCCTGGAATAACAGTGCCCTTGAGATTTGTAATGGCTGCTTCGAGCATGACCATGCCGTTATCGAGTGTGCGGGAAAATTGCTCTTCTTCCGCGAGTAATACTTCGGTAACACGAGCTTCTGCAGCGACAAGTTCTGGATAAGCCTCACCCATTACAAGAGCCAGTGTCTTCACAAGTTTGTGGAAGAACGGTTCTTTCTGGCCAAGATGGTGACCATGGCGAATCGCGCGCCGGATAATGCGTCTGAGCACATACCCCCTTCCCTCGTTGGAAGGAATAACACCATCAACAATCAGGAACGCACACGAACGAATATGGTCGGCAATAACTTTCAGCGAGGTCTCGCTGAGGTCCTTACAAGCGGTGGCATCTGCTGCGGCTTTCAACAACGCCTGGAACAAATCAATTTCGTAGTTACTGTGAACGCCCTGCATGACGGCAGCGATACGTTCGAGTCCCATTCCGGTATCAACTGACGGCTTCGGCAGCGGAACCATCGAGCCGTCGGCGCTGCGATTGAACTGCATGAACACAAGATTCCAGATTTCAATATAACGGTCGCCGTCTTCATCGGGCGACCCTGGAGGTCCGCCTGCTACGTCGGCTCCGTGATCATAAAAAATTTCGCTGCAAGGACCACATGGCCCAGTATCACCCATTGCCCAGAAATTGGATTTTTCGCCCATACGCGTGATACGTGACGGGTCGACGCCAATGTCATTCATCCAGATGGCTTCAGCTTCTGTGTCTTCCTCGAATACGGTGACCCAGAGTTTGTCTTTCGGGATGTTCAGCGTGACGGTCAGGAAGTGCCAGGCAAATTTAATCGCGTCGTTTTTGAAATAATCGCCGAAACTGAAGTTGCCGAGCATTTCAAAGAAGGTGTGATGACGTGCGGTATAACCGACATTCTCGAGATCGTTATGTTTGCCACCGGCTCTTACACAACGTTGTGAACTTGCAGCTCTTACGTACGAACGTTTGTCCATGCCAAGGAATACGTCCTTGAACTGGACCATGCCCGCGTTGGTGAACAACAGCGTGGGGTCATTTCCGGGGACGAGCGGACTACTGGCCACAACGGTGTGACCATTTTTCTGAAAAAAGTCCAGGAAAGCCCGGCGGATTTCAGCGCTATTCATCGTTGCAGTCCATTCAAGCGGTGTTCACTGAATACCGAGGATTGTGTCACTGTAAATACGAGCAAGACAAGTGCTAAAGGGCGCGCATTATATAGAGCCTTCTGAAACTAAGCAGCACCAAAAAAGCGTTATTTAGATGTTTTGTCGCCGGTTTATTGTGGCTGGATCAAAACTCATCCAGATAACCAATGGTAGCGTGCCCAGAAATTATTCCCAGCTTTGCATGAGTGGCTTCGTAGCGCGTAAAAGCGGCGCTGTAAGAGACGCTGGCAGACACCATTGTCATAGACGTAAGCTATTGCGCTGGATGGCAAGATCAATTTCACTGAGCTTTGGCTTCTGACTAATCTGGCCCTACTGAAGGCGAATCATGACAACAAGGAGTAAACAATGAAAAAACAACCCATTGATATCGGCATCGACGAAAAACAACGGCTCCAGATTGCCGAGGGTTTGAAGGAACTGTTTGCAGATTCCTACACACTCTACCTGCAGACGCATAATTTTCACTGGAATGTCACGGGCCCACAATTTCGCGAACTACACTTGATGTTCGAAGAGCAATACAACGAGCTGGCCCTTGCGGTAGATCTGGTTGCCGAACGTATTCGCACCCTTGGCGTGTATGCGCCAGGTACCTACAAAGCGTTGAGCAGTCTCAGCAACATCAAGGAGACCCAGGATATTCCTGCGGCAAATGACATGCTCGTATTGTTGACCAAGGGCCACGAACAAATCGTTAAGACCTGTCGCAAGGTTTTGAAAGTGGCTCAAAAAGGCAATGACGAATCGACTGCGTCGCTCGTTTCAGACCGGATGGTGTTACACGAAAAAACAGCGTGGATGTTGCGCTCGATGATGTAAAGGTAGAAGCAAGGACAGTTGTGCTGTGCGGGGAGAATCCAGCACTGCTTCAGGAAAAGATGATACTTTCGCGCTTTAACAGGCGTGACGCCAATGCAATAAATAGCGTGCTCCACCCTAGAAGACAGATTCCCGCCAGCAGAAAATCCGGCATGGCGGGAGTCCTCCCACTCACCACATCAGCTAGCAACATATTCTGGCCTAACATCGGCACAAAACTCATCCAGAGTTCCCGAGCATTATCATTCAGTGTGTTGTAGAGAAACGGCAGCATCGGCAACAGTGACATAAGGCCGATATAAACCTGCGCATCCTTAAACGACTTCGCAAAAATACCGATGAATATCTGTAACGACGTAGCGAACATTGCTAGTGGTATCGTCACCAGCAAAATACCTGCTATCTCTCTCGGTCCGATATAAAAACTGATACCGAGTGTTTCCAGCGGGATTCGGCTCAACGCGAACATGTTGAGCGCCATCACCATGATCAGACCCATGATGGAAAAGAGTGCTGCGGCCAACCATTTACCTATAATCAATTGGCTGCGCAGCACAGGATTCACAAGCAAAGGTTCAAGAGATTTGCGCTCACGTTCGCCAGCAGTCGCATCTACTGCAATGCCGACGCCACTCATAAACGCTGCCATGATGACGAACATCGGAATCATGTTGAGCAAGGTTTGCGCTCGTGCCTGATCACTCGCAACATCGATACGGCCAACATTGACCGGCCGCGTGACCGCAGGGTCAACACCTCTTAGCATCAGACGTAGCACCGCCGTCTCTCGACCCCACCCATCAATCAAGCCTTGCACGCGCTGCAGTTTGACACTGGCCCCGGTGCGTGAACTGTCGTAATGAAGTTCCACATTTACCGTCGTTGACCGCGCCACCAATTGCGAAAAATCGGCGGGAATTACGAGTGCAAAATCATATTTGCGATTTTCTATCGCTGTTTTGATAGATGCTTTAACCTCCGACGAAAACCCATCCGCAGAGGAATTAAGCTGGATCGGTTTGATGACAATGCCGTTCTGGCGCAGGTAATCCATCAGGTCCGACGCATATTCCGTACCCGCAACATTCAGTTCAACATCAAGTGCTTCTTCACCAAGATCAATAATCTTGTTGAACATGAAATAGATCAGGAGCGGAGCAAGAATCGGAAATAAAAACAGTGAGAGCACGGCTCTGCGATCCCGTGAAGCATCCTTAAGCTCTTTAAGAAACACCACCAGGAATGGTCTCATGCGGCCGTTCCAGTCACGTTAACAAACGCATCTTCCAGCGTGTGTTCGCCAGTATGCTGCATCAGTGAATCGAGTGTTCCCTGAAACATGACCTTGCCGGCAGCAATAACAACTACTTCATCACACAACGCACTGACTTCCTGCATGATATGAGACGACAGCAGAATGCATTTATTTTCCGCCTTGAGGGTTTGCAGAATGCCGCGCACGCTGCGTGT
>JAZKES010000035.1:3960-22199 GCA_040386995.1 Pseudomonadota bacterium
CCGTGTGCATCGGTCATCACACCGACCCGTTGCTGTGCCTGCAAGGGTGCGTGCAAGACATCTACGCCATCGACATCAACAGCACCACTGTCGGCCTTCAGCAATCCATACAACACACGCAGCGTAGTTGATTTACCCGCACCGTTGTGCCCGAGCAAACCCGTGATCGCACCATCACGCGCAGTAAAACTGACGCCATCCACCGCAGTCACACTGCCAAAATGTTTGACGAGGTTTGTGATGTTAATCATCAGTTGCGCTTCCGCCCGGACTCAGAAAAAACGGTCGTGTGTTCAACTCTTCCAGACACGCTGTATCCAGATCACTGAGGTTTGCGGTCTCGACCAAATCAGCGATGAGACTCGCCGCGCACCCATAACCAAACACACCATGCCCTACACCTTTCGCAATCAGATGCCGGGAATTGCTGAGTGATGCTGCAACCTGTTCGCCCCAGCGTTGTGGCGTGACGGGGTCCTGGGTGGCAGAAAAAATCAGCACAGGTTTATCCGAAATCACCGGTGCAAAAAATTCCTGATCCAGTTTGCGCGATGGCCATACCTTGCAGCCTTCCACTCGTGGCATAACCAGCATGTCGTACACGAGCACGTCGCTATCATCTGCTGCGGCGGCAAGTTCTTCAGCATCGAGTAGTGGTATGTCCTCGCTGCACACAACGGAATAGTGCATACCTATGTTGACGCCGGTTTCCGCACCGGAAATTGCCGTGAGCATTTGAAAATTGCCTTGATATAACTGCTCGATAAAAAGCGGAATCAAGCGTGTAGTTTCCCTGCTGTACAACAGCGCGAACAAACTGCCCTGAATGAGTGATGCATGTAACTCGATTGCTTCTTCCCTACCCGTTTGCTGATCAAGCAAATTGATCTCGACAGGCGCCGCATATCTCATCATGAGTTCGTCGTAATGTGTGCGCAGTGCGGGAAAAACAGCCGAACAAGCGGTTTCTTCGGCACACAGCGAGAAAACATTTTGCAAGGCTCTACTACCATCACGCGCAGCTTCAAGTGGCAACACCCCGGGAGGGGCTACACCATCGATGACGACAGTTCTGGTTTGAGCGGGAAAATATTTCAGGTAAGCCAGTGCGACGCGAGTGCCATACGAAACACCCCACAAGTTGAGCTGGCTGTAACCAAGATATTGGCGAATCGCATCGAGATCCTGCACGGCAAGATCCGTTGTGTAATATTCCGGCTCAGCGTCGATTGAGTCGAGGCAATCCCGTAAATACTGCATCTGCAATTCAAGTAAAAGTTCTGAGCTGCCCGATACCTCGTCGTCGTTGCCAAATTCACAATCAAATGGACTCAGCTTGCCTGTGCCACGCTGGTCCACGAGCAAAATATCGCGGCTCTGCCGTATCGCCTGAAAAAATGGCACGACCTGTAATGCGTCTACGGTCGCGGCCTGACCCGGACCACCCACCAGAATGACGAAAGGGTCGGGTTCGGGTAATTGTCTGACGGAAGGAATAACCATCACCTGCAACTGAAGCTCGCGCCCTTGCGGCGCATCCGGATTTTCTGGCGTGGTAAAACGTAAACAGCGACTGCGCGCTACAAGAGCGGGCATCGATGAAGTACTGCCGCTTTCGCAATCCTGAAAAGTTTCTGCCAGTTCAAGCGTGCGTGCCTGCAGGGTTTGCATGGCCAGTTTTCGGGGATCCTGGGATTGCCCACATGCCGTAAGCATCAGGAACAAACTCACCAGCAGTGCAGACCTTGTCAGCGCAGAACGCGCAGAAATTGTTGACCGAATCCCCAACCTGATTTCTTTCATCCTGGGCCTGTGGTTCCAAGTTCCCTGATCAACAACATCAGCTGAGTAATCTCGGTTTCTGTCAATTCGGGAGGAAGCATAATATTTTCAAAACCGGTGACAACTTCTGCAGCGGGCTCAAGCATTGACTTTCGCAGATAGGCGTCGTCTGCCAAGTGTTGCGAACCATCCGTCATGATCCTGAGCGTACCATAAGTCCCTTTCCAGGTTGGTCCAATACCTGTGCTGCCATCGAAAGAATGGCAAGCGTTGCACCCTTTTTCGACTGCCAGCTGCATGGCAGGGCTCTGTGCCCGACCTGATTCGCCCGCTGCCGAATTTTCGCTGTGCTGCCAATACATCACGACACCCGCAACGATGACAGAACTCAACAGGAACAATGAAAAAGGGTGGAATAGTTTGTTCATGAAATAGGTAAAGTCTTTGTACTTAAAACCCGGTGCACTAATGACCGACCGGGATGAGAATGGTAGTATTGCCGCCTTTAAATCAAGGCAGGCAATGCGCTTTCCCTTGAATGATAGCAGGGAAACTCCGGCTTATTCCCCGGTGAATACCAGCAACACACTAAACCAAAAATAATAACGATAAATTTCAGGACAAGATTCAGATGGTCACAGTAGGCGAAATCCTGTGGCAACCCGATGCGGAATGGGTTGCATCTTCAAATCTCCAACAATTCAGAAACTGGCTCAAGATCAATCGCAATCTGGAATTTGCCGACTACTCGGCGCTACGCCGCTGGTCCGTTACAAAACTCGATGATTTCTGGCAGGCAATCTGGGACTACTACAAGATTGAAGCGAGTACGCCACCAACCGCCGTACTCGGTAAACGCACGATGCCGGGTGCCGACTGGTTTCCAGGTGCAAAGCTTAATTGGGCAGAGCACATCATGCGCAACGAAAAGCCTGGCGTTACCGCCCTTCTCTATGCAAGTGAACAAGCTCCACTGCAAGAGCTGAGCTGGACGGAACTTGGCAACAATGTTCGCAAACTTGCCACGCAGCTGCGCGCGATGGGCATCAAGCCTGGTGATCGTGTTGCAGCCTACATGACGAACATTCCCGAAGCAGTCACCGCATTGCTTGCCACAAGCAGCATCGGTGCAATCTGGTCTTCCTGCTCACCTGACTTTGGCACACACAGCGTGCTCGACAGGCTTTCACAAATAGAACCCAAGGTGTTGTTCTGTGTGGACGGTTATTACTACAAGGGCAAACCCTTCAATCGCAAACAGGAAGTGCAGAACATTATCAAAGCACTGCCGTCAGTCGAAAAAGTGATCTATCTGCCCTACCTCGACAAAACCGATACAGTGCTGCCCGATGCAAACGCCGTGTTGTGGGACACCCTGATGGACGCGCCGGATGTTGCCGCGCAGGATTTCAAATTTGAACAAGTGCCTTTCCAGCATCCACTGTGGATCCTGTTCTCGTCTGGTACGACAGGTCTGCCCAAAGCGATTGTGCATGGCCACGGCGGCATTATTCTCGAACAATCCAAATTGTGCTCGCTGCACTACGACCTCAAAGCAGACGACCGCATGTTCTTTTTCACCACCACTGGCTGGATGATGTGGAACTTCATCGTGAGCTGCATGCTGGTTGAAGCACGACCCATTTTGTTCGACGGCAGTCCAACCTGGCCTGAGGCTGATGCGCTTTGGCAAATGACTGACCAGGCGGGTGCCCGTTTATTCGGTGCAAGTCCTACATTGCAACAAATGCAGGAAAATGCGGGAATCGTGCCGAAAAACAAATTTGCGTTTACCAAGCTTGAATCAATCATGTTGGCCGGCTCCCCTGTATCAGCCGAATGTATGGAGTGGTTTTACAAGAATATAAAAAGCGAACTCTATGTTGCGCCAGGCAGCGGCGGCACCGACATCTGTTCGGGCTTTTGCGGACCGATGCCAGGCATGCCCGTAAGAGCTGGCGTGATCCAGATGCCCCATCTCGGTGTCGACTTGCAGGCCTTCGATGACAATGGCAAGTCCATTCGTAACGAGGTTGGCGAATTTGTCGTGTGCCAGCCGATGCCATCCATGCCGCTGTATTTCTGGAATGATCCAGACAATGCCCGCTACATCGAGACGTATTTTTCCGACTATCCCGGCATCTGGCGCCAGGGCGACTATTTCAAAATCAACGATGACGATGGTTGTTTTGTGCTCGGTCGATCTGATGCAACGCTCAACCGTTATGGCATTCGCATAGGCACTGCGGAAATCTACCGCAGCGTTTCAGGTATTAGCGAAGTGGAAGATTCACTGATTGTGAACCTGGAGCTGAGCGGCGGCGAACGGTTCTTCATGCCATTGTTTGTCAAACTGCACGCTGGCCAAAGCCTGACGGATGAACTGAAGAAAAAAATCAACAACAAACTGCGTGGCGATTACAGCCCGCGTCATATTCCGGATGAGATTTTTCAGGTCGATGAAATTCCCTACACGCTTACCGGCAAAAAGATGGAAATCCCGGTCCGCAAGATTCTGCTGGGAGTCGACGTAGCCAAGGCGGCTAACAAGGATGCGATGAGCAATCCCCATGCACTGGAGTACTTTATCCAACTCAGGGATGACCAAAAAGCATATAAATTATAGGCATCCATAACCCCGGGTAGTAATCATGCATGATCAACAAGGCCTGAAGAAGTACACAGGCGAGTTTCTCGACAAGATCATGGAAGGTCGTTACAAGCGTTCAGTGCATACAAGAACCTTGCAGCAGGTACGAATCTCGCTCGTAGTCGTAGCGGTCCTGGTTCTGGTATTTGCGGCGGTTGATTTTTTCATCGTAGGCAATCCGGAAAATTTTTTCCTGCTGCTCGTCATACGTCTGATAATCAGCACGGGATGCCTGATACTCGCCTTCAGTCTAGGCCCCAACCCTGGCCTGCTTTACAGGCATTGGCCGCTTGATCTGGTGTGTTTCTTACTGGTTACGGGCAGCATTCTGGTCGTACCTTTGCGGCCGGAAACCATTGGCACGCAGTTGACCGCCATCGTTGCAGTTACTCTTGCGCTCTACCTGTTCATTCCCAATCGCATTCCCGCGATCGTCGCGTTGTCTTCCTACATGGCGATTGGTTTTCTGTACGCGATTTATGTTTCGTCCGACATGCCCGTGGCAAGAATTGTCGTAATCGGTCTGGCCATCATCGTTCCGAACGTTATCGGTTATCTCACCACATTGCGTCTGAACAGCTTACAACGTGAACAGTTTTCCTCCCTGCTTTCTGCGCAGGAAACCAATTCTCTGCTTGAAAATGAAATCGTCGCACGCCAACGCCTCGAAGGTGAATTGCGTCATCTGGCACAAACTGATGACCTGACGGGCCTCAACAACAGGCGCTGGTTTCTGGAACTCAGCAAACAGGCTCTGCGTTATACACGCCGCATGCGTACACCGCTGGCGCTGTGTATGGTCGACCTCGATCGCTTCAAGGTCATCAACGATACAAAAGGTCATGCCGCAGGCGATACCGTTCTTACGCTGGTGGCAGAACAATGCCGCATGGAGTTGCGTGAGACGGATATCATCGGACGTTTTGGTGGCGAGGAGTTTGTTATTACGTTCCCCAATGCGAATGCGGATAACGCCGTTGTCATTGCAGAACGCCTGCGCAATCGTATAGAGGATTTCCGACTTCCCGGTGATCTGGCCGACCTGCGCCTGACAGTCACCGTTGGCATAGCTCAGGTCGACCTCAGTGAAACAACCCTCGAACCCGCGCTGCTGCGTGCTGATAAAGCACTCTACACCGGGAAACGCGAGGGTCGGAATATGGTGGTTGTCGCTGAACACCCGCCTGCTCTTCAAACTGAAAAGACCGTCAGTTGATCCAGCTAGTGTCTTCAGATTGAAGCCGGCAGCGTAGCGCTTTTCTTATTTACAATCGTCCGGCACCGCGACCGGAATCGCTTGTATATCCATGACCAGTACTTCCCAGTTCGACAGACCAAGCGTGTCAAGATTGAGCGGCTCTATCTTGCTACCCTTCAGGCGTAACTGAAGATCAGAAATACCACTGGTTTCATCGAGGCGCAGGCCTGAGCCTGCTGACAAAAAATGGTTGCCACTGATCGCCACTTCATAAGATGAGTGCGCTGGCAGAGGAACAATCCATGGATCTTCGCGCCCGGTGCTGTTCGAAAAAGTCGGATTGTCGAACGCAAAACTCTGTACCGCGCCCGTCGCACCGGATCTTGCTTCAAACGATAATGTTTTCGCGAGATAGATGTTGCCAAGGCGTGTGCCGAGCACTACCGCGGTGCCGGTGTTCCCTGAATTGCGCAACGTGACCACAACTTCACTCAGCGTTTGCTGTCCTACACATTGCAGTTCCAGAGTGACTGCCCTGTTGCCCTGCGCGAAGGCCGCTGAACCAAACAGCAGATTCGCAATACAGAACAATCCGAAAAATCCGCGCTTCGTTATATGTCCAATGGTTGATGTGTCCGTCATCGTGTCGACCTCTTTAACATTCATTGTTGTGATCCATGGCAGGATTGAAAAAAGTTGCTTTATTCAACATCCACTTTTGTGTTCTCGCAAGACTGTAATCGTCAAAGCCAGGGCAAACTTGCAAGAAGAATAGTTTGTGTCAGGCAAGCAGTGCATTGACCAGTATTGGAAGACTGCGATCCATACGGTAGTCAATTCCCGAATGATTATCGGCAAATTCCTCGTAGAAGTGCGGAATCTTTTTCTGCTCCAGCAAACGGTGCAAACGTCGCGCGCCGAACACGAGATTGTATTGGTCCTGGCTTCCGCAATCGATGAACAGTGCTTTCAGCTGTTTTAATCCTGACGCACGTTCAGCCGCAATATTAAGCGGGTCCCAGTGCATGAAGTTATGCCAGCGCTGCGGGATGACTTCGCAGGTATATAGATCAACTGGCAGACGAATGTGCATAAAAGCAGTCGGATCAGGATCGTAAGTCGCACACATCGCAAGCAACATCAGTGTGTGAAGATCGTTGTTGCCCTGCTTCGGTTTAGCGTAAAAATTTTCGAGCCAGAGTTGAATATTATTATCACAACTACTGAGCGCGCGCAGCACACCAGGAAATTCTCCGAGCATATGTTCGAAGCCCATGTCGCCCGAATGACAGGCAGCGGCAGCCCAGAAGTCGGGATAAAGCAACGCGTGTGTAATGGAACCATAACCGCCCGAACTCTTGCCAAATACACCACGTCTGCCAGAGCCACCGCAGCCCAGCTTATCTTCAATGTGCGGTACAACTTCAGCGATCAGAAAATCTGCCCAGCGTCCGATGCCCGCACTATTGATGTATTGGTTGCCACCGAGGCGCGTAAAACAATCTGGAAATGCGACCACCACGGGTGGCAACACACCGCATGCGATCAGACGGTCGAGACGTTCAGGCAAATTTTCGCCGAAATTTTTCCAGTTGGTATGGGCAGGACCACCTGACAGAAATCCCACGAGGTCGACCAGCAAAGGTAAATCTTTGCCGGTGTGATTGAACGGAATATAAACATCGATGCGACGTCGTGTTGAATCCTGTAACGGATTGTCCTGCAGTACGCTGCTATCCAGCCAATAACTGTTGAGCGTGCCGCGTGGATAAGTTGCATTGCTAATCATTACTGCGTTACCGGCTGTCCGGCGCCTTCATCATCGTTATCGCGTTTAAACAGATCGCCGAGACCTTCACGTATCGTGGCGCCCGTTTCACGCAATGTTTCACCAGCAGCTTCGAGGCTTTCATCCACGCGCTGCAAAACGTCATCGCGAAGATCTCCCGCACGCGCGCTCAGCAAAACACGTGCTGCGTTGGAGGATAACTGGGTCAGCAGCGGCTCCATGACCTGATTCGCAATCTCATCGGGCGTCCCACTCAGATTCCGTAACCTGATGTCACCCAGGCTGACTCCTACCGGCGCGGACAGTTGTGGAGAACTCAATGTGGCGCTGATCTGCTCGATGTCGATGCGACCGATATCCAGGTGAATTGCCTGATCGGTATTTGTTGCCGTTTCGGTGGTTGGTTCATTTCCCGCCAACCTCGCGCGGACCACATCCAGATTACTGAGGGTGCCTTGCAGCTCATATAACACGTGCGGATTACGCGCAATGATCGAGGTGATGCCAACACGTTCGCGACTGAGGTTGGCGAAATCCAGCACAACCTGCAGTTCGTCGAAACTTATCATGCTGTCTTCACTAAAACCCTCAGGATTCGCGACGCGAAAACCGCGCACGCTGGCTGTGGCTGTACCGAGATCAATGACAACTTCGTCAACGGTAACTGCTGTGCCAGTTGCTTCAGTGCCCGCAATTTCAATCTGCTGTTTTACGAAACGCTCGAGGTTGTTGTAGACGTAATACAGGCCACCCGCGACAACCAACAGCAGCACCGTGAACACTATAAAGATTTTTTTCATTTCACTTTCCTCCTGCTCCAAGCTGCCGCATATTAACATGCACGCCGACTTATCATGGCTGTAACGCTGGAGTATTATTCAGCGATAACAATAACGACAGGGAATATCCATGCAGCTCTATCCTCCCGTATATTTCGACGACAAAGCCAACGGTTATACCCTGATCAAAACGATTCCGCTCGCAAGTGCAATGGGCGCGGAAATCCAGGGCGTTAATATCGCCACGATCACGGATGAACAGTTCGCGCAGGTAAAGTCAGCCCTGTTCCGTTACAAGATGATTTATTTTCGTAATCAGGACATCACGATTGAAGACCAGGAAGCACTGACCAAACGCTTCGGACCTTTCGGCACCGACGCCTACACGAAAGGTATTCCGGGGCACCCGAACGTGCAGCGATTATTGAAGGAAGCCAGTACCGTTGTAGATCGTGTGTTCGGCGATGGCTGGCATACCGATTCGCCATTTCTGCCGCGCCCGCCTGCGATCAGTACACTGTATGGTCGCGTGATTCCTCCTTATGGCGGCGATACGTGGTGGTGTAATACAGAAGTCGCCTATGATTTTTTAAGTCCGCTTATGCAAGACCTCATCAAGGATCTGCGCGTGCATTTTTCCGCACGCGAAGTACTGCGCGTCAACGTTCGCACCAATCCGGATGGCACACAGCAGGTCGGCGAAATCAAACTCACGATGGATCAGCAGCGTATCTCCGATGGTTCGTTTCATCCGCTGGTCAGGACACATCCAGACACCGGTAAGAAAAGTCTGTACGTCGATCAAGTCTACAGCCTGGGCATCCAGGGTCTGGAAGACGAAGAAGCCAAACCACTCCTGCAGTTTCTCGGCAAACATGTAACACGCGAAGAATTTGGCTGCCGTTTACGTTGGGCGCCAGGCACATTCGTCATCTGGGATAACCGCATTTGCGTGCATAAGGCCTACAACGATTACGACGGTTACAAGCGGGATATGTATCGCACTATTGTTGATGGTGAAGTTCCAGTTTAGTGCGGCGAGCACGATTTTCTTGCGGAAAATCTCGTGCGTTTTGTTAATCGCGCCAAAGTTTGTGATGAACCCGGCAATAAAATGATGCACCAATAAAGAAAGGCCATGCGCAACGCAATAAAGTAAAACTATTCCGTTCTCCTGTGTCATACGATGCCGCGTGTATAGTTTCGTTAAGCTGGTTGTAAGCGGCTTGTAAGAGAAAAGTACTCTGCTAGAATGCCGCGGCGATCATCCCTTTGACCCTCATGGATTTACGTTTTTGACCACCGTAGACGTGTCTAAATCCCGCAAGCCTGACCTCCTTAATGATCCAGTAGGAACTACTCTCTACCGCACCGCCGTCCCCACTACCATCGGCGCAATCGCCGTCATCATGTACTACCTTGCAGGCACTTATTTCGTCAGCATGCTTGGCACCAACGAACTTGCCGCACTTGGTTTTACCTTTCCCGCGACGATACTCATCACTTATTTTGGCGTAGGTCTCGGCATTGGCACCTCCGCTCTGGTCGGCAAAGCCATTGGTTGCAAAAATCCACAGCAAGTCCAGGAGATGACATTCGCGAGTATGTCGATGGGTTTGTTACTCGGCGTTATTCTGATTATTCCCGCGATTGCTTCGATTGATCTGATCTTTCCATTGATGGGCGCTGGTCCCGAACACATGCCGCTGATCCGCTCTTACATGATCATCTGGTTTATCGGCATGCCGCTGCAGCTAATGCAGTTTGCCGGGACTGCCGTAATCAGGGCCTGCGGCAACGCAAAACTACATGGCAAACTTATGTCGGCCAGCGCTGTTGTGAATGCATTGCTCGATCCCTTGTTCATCTTTGGCCTCGGCCCGATTCCCGGTATGGGTATCGCGGGCGCAGCCCTTGCAACAGTCATTACCTTCGCGCTTACGATCGTCGTGATTTGTTATTTCCTGTGCAGCAGGGAAAAACTGTTGAGCCTCGTACTGCCACGAATGGATCACCTTATCGAATCGTGGAAGAAGTTATTGCAGATAACCGGCCCGGCTGCGCTAGCCAACATGATTACTCCACTCGCGACCGCTGTGTTGACTGCCACACTTGCAGCTTATGGCACCCATGCGGTCGCCGCGTTTGGTGTGGTCAGTCGTGTTGAAGCGTTCATCATGATCGTGGTGCTTGGCATGTCGATGAGTGTGCCACCTTTCATCAGCCAGAATTTCGGCGCGCATCTTTATGAGCGTGTGCAGCAGGGTTTGCGTATGTCGCTGAACTTTGTGTTGGTCTGGCAGTTTGGCCTGTATGTACTCATTGCAATCACCGCGCCCTGGATCGCGCTGATTTTCACCCAGGACCCTGCCGTGCAAGAGGTGATAACTCTTGTGCTGCGGATACTGCCGGCCTCCTATGCATTCCAGGGCATGGTTGTGCTGAGTGCCTCATCGTTTAATGCCTTACATGCACCACGTAATGCGTTGATCACAAGCCTCGTGCGGTTTTTTGTTTTTTATGTACCGCTGGCTCTGATAGGCAATATGCTCGGCGGCATTACCGGTTTGTTCCTCGGCGCAGCGCTTGGTAATGTGTTGGCTGGTATTGTGATCCGCCGCTGGATACTCAATTACACGAGCAATTTGTTGCAGCCTGCTGCTGCGGTAGCGGCCTGAAAATAGCAGCCTGAAGAGAGTTGGTTATGCAGATACTGTCTAGATCTACTGCACTGGTTACACTCGTCGCGTGTGCTGCTTTGCTGTCTGCTCCCGTCCTAGCCCAGACCAGCCTCGCGTTCACCGCTGCTCAAGCAGAAAATGGCAAAGCGAAATACAAGGAGGTCTGCCAGATTTGTCACGGCTCAAGCCTTGCGAACGGTCAGTTCGGCACACCTTTGCGCGGTAGTTTCTTTCGCGACAAATGGAAAGGCAAAAGCCTCGGTGAATTGCAGCAGTTCATGTATGACAAAATGCCGCCCGATAAAGTAATGTCACTGACACCAGAAGAACACTCCGATCTTCTTGCCTACATTCTTTCGCGCAACGACATGTTGCCTGGTGAAACTGCGCTGTCGAGCGACATCAAAAACAACAGCGCCGTGATGCTGCCCTGGTAGGTTCTGCTCCAAAAAGGCGAACGCTCTCGCCTTCACATCGATACACTTAATCGCCGCTGATCACCCGGCCACGGTTCAGAATTCCTTTTGGATCCATCGCCACTTTGAGCACCTTCATCAATGCGATTTCCTCCGGCGTGCGCGAATACGCAAGGTATTTGAGTTTCTGCACACCGATACCGTGTTCTGCTGAAACCGATCCCTTAAACTCGCCGGTGATTTTATACACGATGTCGTAGATGTTTTTTACATCGTCCTTGCTGCCGGTATAACAAATGAAGTGCAGGTTGCTGTCGGCAACGTGGCCAAATACCAGCATCTTGCAGGAGGGAATTGCTGCCACCAGCTCTCGCTCAATCGTCTGCAGAAAAGGCTGCATTACCGAGATCGGCACACTCACGTCGAAATTGGCGCCGCCTTTGATCAACGCACCAATCTCTGCGACACCATCACGCAGCTTCCAGAAACCTTCGCGTTCACGCTGCGATGACGCGAGCACGGCGTCTACCACAATGCCTTCTTCCATGACCGCGCTCAACGCACTTTCAAATACAGCCTGGTCGCGCTCGGTATCTGAGCCTTCAAGTTCAGTCAGTACATACAACGGATAACGTGTGTTGAATGGTGAAGTGACAGTTGGCACGTTGTCAGTGATGAAATGGTAATAACTGTTCCACATAACTTCGTACGCGCTCATCCCACCGCCAAACGCACGCGACAGTTTGTGTAGCAATGTCACGACATCATCAAATTTTTCGACGGCCAGCAACGCGCTGCAGCGGCTTTGCGCGCGCGGAAACAAACGCAGCACCGCGCGTGTTACAACGCCGAGTGTACCTTCAGAGCCGATGAACAAATGTTTGAGGTCGTAACCCGCGTTGTTCTTCAGCATCTTATTGAGCGAGCTGATCACGGTACCGTCGGCCAGCACGGCTTCAAGTCCCAACACAAGATTGCGGGTCATGCCAAAACGCAGCACCTGATTGCCGCCAGCATTGGTCGAAATATTGCCACCGATATTACAGGTGCCGCGCGCACCAAGGTCGAGAGGAAATGCAAAACCCGCCGCCGCTGCAGCCTCTTGTATTACCTGTAGAGGAGTACCCGCCTTTACTGTCATGGTCATCGAATCACGATCAAGTTCCTCGATGCCATTAAGGCGCTCCAGTGATATGGCGACCTCGCCTCCGCGCGGATTTCCACCACCACATAACCCACTCAATCCGCCTTGCACGACTACGGGCTGATTGCGTTCATGACACAGCCGAAGAATTGCCGCCACCTCTTCGGTCGTTGCAGGCCGTGCGACTGCAACCGGGATTCCCGGCATTTCTGCAGACCAGTCATGCTGGTAACGCGCAGTAATATTATTTCCAGTGAGAAGGGGGCTGCTTACGGTGTGCTGAAGGCGATCAAGAAATTCCTGCATGAATTTTTTCCTGGCGGTGATCATGAGTCATGGGACGAGGTTATCACCGGCTGCAGCTCGCATCCATGCCGGTAGAATTTTTAGTTACCTCGCAGTGGGGTCGAACCTCGCCAAGCTAATGGCGAATAACCCCAGCGAGGCTGTATCCACCCCGAAACCGCAGCATTGCCGGCAGCATCAGGACTATAGGCAAACGTATTCAAAAAAGAATTTGCGTGCGGAAGCATTACTGCCATCCACTGCACAGCTATTTGGCTATAATCTTTTCGCTGGTGGCGGTACCAAACTCTCCTGGGGATAACAACAATGCACAAATCAATAACAAAAATGCACATAAAACTCATGATGACAACGCTGACGCTCACAGCATTGTTCGCAACATTTTCGTACGGCGCTGAGGAAATCACTCCCGCGCCCGCCTTCACCATCGAACAATTATCAACACCTCAGGACGATGGATGGATTACGAATGGCGGCAGCCTTTCCAATCAGCGTTATTCACCGCTTACGCAGATCAATCGCGACAATGTCAAAAATCTCAAGGGCGTGTGGCGCACAGGTGTCAACTCCGCACTCGAATTCAGGCATAACAATCAGGCACAACCGATTGTGTACGACGGTGTTGTCTACATCATCACTGGCCAGAACGATGTGTTCGCGATCAGCGTAGACACTGGCGACATTTTATGGAGTTACAAATCGAACCTCCTTACCGACGATGCGTTTGTCTGTTGTGGCTGGGTAAGCCGCGGCCTTGGTATCGGCGACGGCAAAATATATGTAGGTCAGCTTGATGCGAAGCTGTTGGCACTCGACCAGAAAACCGGTGAAGTGGTCTGGTCGATTCAGGCGGCTGATCCAAAAATCGGTTATAGCCTGACCGCCGCTCCGCTCTATTACGAAGGCATGGTGATTACCGGTTTCGCAGGCGGCGATCTCGGCACACGCGGCCGTATCAAAGCGTATAACGCAAAAGACGGCGCGGAAATCTGGACCTTTTATACCATTCCCGCGCCCGGCGAATTCGGTTCCGAAACCTGGCCCGCTGATGACGACGTCTGGCAGTTCGGTGGCGCACCAATCTGGCATACACCGGCGATCGATCCGGAAGCAGGTTTGATTTATTTTTCCACCGGCAACGCGGGCCCGGTACTCGGCGGTGCAGTGCGCCCCGGCGACAATCTTTTCACCGCGTCGATAGTCGCGATTGATGTAAACACCGGTGAATATCGCTGGCACTTCCAGGAAGTGCATCACGATATCTGGGACTACGATGCACCCAACCCGATCATTTTGTTTGAGGCTGAATACAATGGCGTGATGCGTAAAGGTCTAGCGCAAGCCGGTAAAACCGGTTGGGTGTATTTGCTTGATCGCATCACGGGTGAACCGTTGATTGGCATTGAAGAAAAAGCGGTCATGCAGGAACCGCGTCAGGCAACCGCCGCCACTCAGCCGTATCCAATTGGCGACTCACTGATTCCACTTGAAGTTGCTTACGCACCAGAGAACAACGAACTCATCAATCAGGGGCGTATCTTCACGCCCTTTTTCGACAAGCCCGTCGTATTCACCCCGCTTGCGGGCGTCAATTGGCCACCGAGTGCATACGACCCTACTACCAATCACATGTTCATCTGCGCGACGGATGTCGCCAACAGTGCGCGTGCCGATGCAACGCAGTATGAAGATCCCACTTTCGAAGGACAGTTTCTGGGCGGCGCATATGTTGGCGCTGGCTTGATCCGCCGAGGCATTTATTCGGCACTCGATGTGAAGACCAATCGTGTCGTGTGGCAGAAACAGTTTAATGATGGCTGCCGCAGTGGCTCACTGGTTACAGCGGGCGGACTCGTATTCATGGGTCGCAATGATGGGCGACTGATTGCGCTTGATTCGAGCACCGGAGAACGCGTTTGGGAATTCCGCACTGATGCACCGATCAATTCGTCGGTCAGCACTTTTATGCAGGACGGCGAACAATACATTGTCACCTACGCCGGCGGTGGTTTGTTCGGCGGTCAGAAAGGTGATGGTGTCTGGTTGTTCTCGTTGAACGGCATACTCAATGAGATTCCATCAGCGCCGCCTGCTGCCGACGTCTCCGCTACCGTTACCGTTCCAGCCGACCGCGTCGCAGATGTTGCAAATGGCAAAATGGTTTATGAGCAATCGTGTGTGTATTGTCATGGCGAAACCGGTGAAGGTGGTCACGGCGGTGGTGCCGAATTAACGTCTGCTCTCGATGTTCCCGCAATCATGACAATGTTGAGCACAGGTAAAAACGCGATGCCGAATTTCCGGACGGTTCTCACCCCGGAGCAAATGCATGATGTGGCGAATTATCTGACGACGGACCTACTGGCTAAATAAAACAGCGCGCTGCGTGTACGATCAGGGCCCTACAAATTATCGAACTGATCGCATTCCCAGTACGCTCACGCGTTTGGCATTACGCACTACGCATTAAGCACTATGCATTACGCATTACGCATTACGCATTACGCATTACGCATTACGCATTACGCATTACGCATTACGCATTTGACTTTAGGGACGCTCTGATTAATTTCGTCATTCCCGCGAAAGCGGGAATCCATATCGTTAATTTTGCGGGAGACCCATCCCCGCCTTCGTGGGGCCAAGCTTTAAAAGCCGCGTGTATGATGTATTCGTAATTAATCGGAGTTTGCGTAAATTCACAAAGAACTTTCAACAGTGGAACCAGCTTCAATCGTCATCCAGCAACTCAACGAGAAGGACTTTGCAAAGTTCTTCTCTTACCTCGATCAACATCTATCCGACAATGGCAAAAACGGCACGCCACTATTTCAACCTGCATCGCGCAGTGCATCAGGTTACCCGGTAGAACGAAAGGCGGGTTTTATCCAGAGCCTGGCCATATCACCTGGAGATCCCAAGTGGCGGCGAGTATGGGTCGCTTTGAACACGCATGACGAAATAGTCGGACATGTCGATCTCAGAGCCCACCACGAACCTTACACGGAACATCGCGCTTTATTGGGAATGGGCGTGCGCAAGGATATGCAACGCCAGGGACTCGGAAAAAAATTGCTGGAATTTGCGTTTGCGTGGGCAAAACAGTTTGGGTTGATCGAGATTATCGATTTATCGGTCATGGCTGATAACGCGCCTGCAATTCAGCTATATCGGCGCGCAGGTTTTGTGAGAATCTGCCAGATAAATGATATGTTCAGAATCGACGGTCGGTCTGAAGCACATATCATCATGGCTAGAAGTGTATTGGATCGTGACGAATAAGTGGTATTGGCGGCGCATCGTGGTGAGTTAACCGGAGCAACGTCGCCTTCTTACATCCGATGGTGGTATTGGCAAGAAGCTAACGTATTGCGCAATATCGGCTGCTCGTTGAATGCGATCAAGCAGTGGCTAAAGCATTCCCGCAATCGTCTGCTCATCTGTTAGTTCAAAGACCACATCCGCCTGTGCTGGAAGCGCGTTTAAACCATGCCGCGTAATTCGCTCGTAGTGTTGAATAAACCGATGCAGCTGCTCTTTGTTCATGATGCGGTTGCCTGCTGCCGAACCCAGCCGCGCAGCAAGTTTGTCTTCCTGGTTCTGCCGCCATTCAAACACTTTTGCGAAGTCGGGAGCCTTGAGCATGATCAGGTAATCGATCATGTCATAGAGCCTGGAATAATCAGCGTTGATCTTTTGATTGACGTGGCGACGCCAAAGACCTTGAGGGTCTTCCTTCGCTTCAAGTTCATTAATCGGCTGCACAAGTGCGTCCTCGGCCTGGGCAGGGACAGCCAAACACCAGCCCTCAAGAACGATCACATCGACTGGCGCCATGACAACCGGCCACTCATCCTGCGGCGCACGATCATCAATCGCCTTGTTGAAGCGTGGTATCGCGACTCTGCCCTGCTTGCGCAAGTTGGCGATGGTGTTCAATGCAAGTTCGACATCGTGCGTACCAGGCACGCCGCGGGTTGCAAGTAATGGATGTACAGTGCGAGCGAGCGTCTGGCGATCGGCATGGGTCAGATAAAAATCATCGATCGACAAATTGATCGCATTGAGACCCATTAATTCTTTCAGCAGTAATACCAGTAGTGAAGCCAGTGTGGATTTGCCGCTGCCCTGGCAACCGCTCACACCAACCAGCAAGGCCTGATGATTGGTCGACGCCTTGCGCAACACTTGCTCAGCAAGCGGCAGGAACCATTGTTCAACTGTCTGAAGGTACGAAACAGGAAGTTGTTCTTTGGCAGCAAATTTTTCGAGTGCTGCCTGGAGTGAGGAAGTCATTAACACGATTCAGGATTCCAGCTTTGTTGCATCGGGAAGATTATCGAACACCTGCTGAAAACTATTGTTTTCCGCAAGGCACTTTATAACTGCGGATTGAGGTTCGGCATAACGGCCGCTGAAATCAAACTCGCCAGTGTCACATGCAGACCATGCGAGATGTTCCACTGGTGGTAGAAAGTCAGCATTCACACCGGCCTTGTTGCCGCGCGCGTCGCAGCGGTACCAACCGTGTTCCGGAAGATAAACCGCGTTCAGACCATGCAAGGTATACGCGCCCTGCCCGTCTTTTTGCAGTCGCTGATAACACAGCGCGGCAGGGATGCCGTTTGCCCTGAGGAGTGCGCAGAGCAGATGGCTTTTAGCGAAACACCAGCCAGTCCCCGCTTCAAGGACTTCGGACGCCTTGAGTGTCACGAGATCAGAACGGATATCGCCGCTATGCGCAATTTCATCACGCACGAAATAATAACAATTGCGCGCAAGGGTAATTTCTTCCACACAACACTTTGCAAGCGCTGCAGCTTTGGCTGCGACCACGGGATGATCGAAATCGATGATGGCACTTGCGGAGAGAAATTCCTGCATGTGGGTGTCGGCTTGAGAAAGTAACGAAGTGATAGGGATTGTAACAAAGCCGGCATGCTGATGGGTTATTGTCCGGGTTATCCGGGGAATATTCGTTCACAAGTTTTAGATAAGTGTCATTGCTCCATGGAACTGGCCACACCAGCGCACGGCCATCACACTATTTGCGGAGAACAATTTACTGTGTTCAGCGTCCTTCATCAGGGTCTGGCGTAGCGTCAGGAAACAGCTGAGCCAGAGCCTGTCGCAATTCAACCAAACGTGGCGGTTTTGCGAGCACCATGTCGACATGAAGCGGAATGTCACCTTCGGCAATCAGCCGTTGCCCCCATCCTGTCAGCAGTATCACGGGCGTTGAGGAAACCTGTTTGACCATACTCGCAATCTGGCGCCCATCCATATACGGCATGCCGAGGTCGGTAATAACAACATCGAATGGCTCTTTGCGCTCATGCATTGCGCAGAACGTGGTGATGCCGGTTTCACCGCTATCTGCAGTCACAATGTAATGGCCATCCACCTCGAGCGCATTACGCAAGGAGCGCAACAGGATCGGATCATCATCAATAACCAGTATCCGTAAACGAGCCGAGGTTTTCTGCTCGATTGC
>JAZKES010000035.1:22299-31338 GCA_040386995.1 Pseudomonadota bacterium
ACGATGGCATTGTCCGTGTTATTCACCACCCTGCTGCGCAGGACCAAATTGCCACCATCAGGCATTGCATCCACTGCGTTAAAAACGAGGTTAGTCAGCGCTTCGCGCATTTCGCTCTCAACGCCCCATATTTTTGGCAAGTCAGCAGCGAGGTCCATTTTTACTTTTATGACGACACCACGCTGCTGCGGCATATCACTCCAGCGCGCACGCGTAAGATCGACAATCTGTTCGACCATATTGTTCATTTGCACAGGAACAAGTTTCAACTCTTCGTCACGCTGTCGGTAGAATTCCCGGAGACGTGCAACAGTATGTGCGACGTCTTCAACAGAACGTTTTATCGTCTCCAGATAGCCGCGGGATTCTTCACTGATGTTGTCCTCAATCTCCAGCATGGTGTCTGCGTATAACAGCACCGGCGTGAGCGCGTTATTGATGTCGTGTGCGATACCACTTGCCATTTGACCCAGCGCGCGCAAGCGCTCTTCTTCCATCATCACTTCCTGACTCTGCCGCAGATCGTCATACGCCTGCTGCAGTGCGATGTTCAGCTGGGTCTGTCGTGACGCCAGTCCAATATGTTCACTGAGCTGACGCAAGAATTCACATTCGCTGCTACTGAATCCATGTTTTGCCTTGCGTGCTGCCACCAACATGCCGAACACATGACTCTCGGAACGCAGCGGCGCCATCACAATCGATCCAAGCCCACCCTGGGCTAGCAACATAGGGAACGGAAAATTAATGGTGTCTATATCAGGTTCATACACCAGCTTTCCTTGCATGCAGCTTTCCATGCCGTTTTTGTCGATTGCAATAACCGACTGTTCTTCGAGCATCAAGCCATTGGCGATTTCTGCACTCTTCACCCCAACACAGGTGACGCGCAGATTTTTGACCACAGGATCATGAATCATGACGCAACCAAAATCGATTGGCAGGCCATCTTCCAGACTTCTGACCGCGACCTGAAAAATGCTGATGAGATCCTGGCGTTCGGCGACTGCGCGCGTTATATGATCGAGCAGCCGCAGATGTTCGAGCTGAACCCGTATTCTCTCTTCATGCACGATGCGATTGGTGACGTTACGGTAATTCGTCACGATTGCCTTGACAGCCGGATCATCGAGTAGATTGTTCGCGATGCCTTCCAGCCATAACCAATTGCCGTTCTTATGGCGGCGGCGCCATAACACAGGAACGGGTGTACGCGGATTCGCCAACAGCTGTGCAACAACTTCGCGTATTTTCGGCACGTCGTCAGGATGCGTGTGTTCAATTCCAGAGTGGTGGAGCAATTCCTCAGGTGTGTAACCTTCGATGTTAACGACACCGGGGCTCAGATATAGAATTTTGTTATCAGCATCGATTAACGAAATACCATCGCTGCTGTGTTCGATCAATGCACGGAAGCGGATCTCACTTTGCCTGCTGTCAGTAACGTCACGCATGGTGATCACGGCCATCATCGGTTCACCAGCAGAGTCCCGCACGAGTGATCCACGATAGGTCATTATGCGTTGCCAGTCCGACCCAAGTCGTTTCAGGCATACTTCAAAATCGCGCAGAGTCTCTCCTCTAAGGACACGGTTGAGCGGCCAGTCACTGCGATCAAGCACAGTGGTGTCGAGCAGCGAATATTGGTAGCTCTGCGTGAAGGTTGCCAATGCCGCGAGATTTTCTTCGCGGCTTTTGAAACCTAGCATCATGATGGCCGCAAGATTGGAATGTAGCAGTTGACCCTTCATGTCTGACACAACCACGCCCTCGCCGAGGTTTTCGACGATGGTGTTGAGACGAACCTCGCTTTCGCGTAATGACACATTGCTCTGCAGCAACTCAGTGGTGCGCTGTTTCACCTGTATTTCGAGTTGCTCGTTGACGGACTGCACAGCAAAAATTGCGCTGGTTAATTCGCGGGTCGTATTGCGCAAACGATCATGAACGAAGCTGAATAAAACGCCAGTCGCAAGAAACACACATACCGGCACGAGGGTCCAGGTGTTTTGTATGACGAAAGAGAATTCCGGAGGAATAAAAAGATAAACCACCAACATGGCGGCAAGCGCGGTGCTGATCATCCCGCCTTTCATGCCACCAAAAAACGATGACAAGAAGATGCCGGGGTAGAACAGTATCCATGCATACGGTTGGATATACGGCCAGAACATTAGCTGCAGAGCAGCAATAAGCAGTGGGGGGAAAACGACTAGAACACCAACGGTCAGTGGGTGGCTTTTTGCTAGTATCACAGGCACCCTTTTGGCTGCCCAATTAGGTTTTACATCTCGCTCCAAAATTCCCTCCAGCACAACGCCGGTAATACATAGGGCTTATTGTTGTTTTGATTGTTATATCACGTTATCAAGTAGCGGTGCTGTTATTTCTTGCTGTCGTCATAGTGAAGCAAGCGCAATGATGCTTTGATTTCCAACTTCGCTTGTGAAGCGTTAGACATCAGCAATATCAGGCAATGAGCTGCAAGCCACAGTTAGTTTCGTCGGAGTGATTCATAGGCCCTGCATCTTGAAGCCTGGCCACTGCAAACTTGCAAATTTATCGCGAACGATACGACTCTCTATCGATGGGAAGAAACTGGTTATGCGTTAAATGTTTGAGACGTCGACGCACCGTCTAGACATTGGGTAATACATTTCTCGCTGCACCCGGTCTTTTAGCAACTTGTGTTTTTATAACCAGCCTTGAGAACGCTTCAACAATTCCCCAGTTAGTCATAAAAATGTGTTTGATTCCGCCTCTCCCCAATTGCTTATTCCCTGCTAACATGCCAATTTGCAGTGGCACGAAGCCATGTTCATAACATGGTTTTTGTTATTCGGAGAATCGTCCGGTTGCAGAAACTGATTAAAAAAGAGCTGCGCATAAACCAGGTAATTCGAGCTGGTAATTCATAACAATCATTCTGCAACATGGTTTGCAGAAGTAAGGGGGATCTCATGTCTCATAATAAAATTTTCAGATCAGGTCTATTGGGTCTGCTGATGAACTGCGTATTGTTTCCTGTCGCACACGCGCAGCAGGCTGTCGAGTTCAAAGGTGGCATACCCGTTGCGCCAACAGGTATAGCAAACCAGGCACTGGGTGCCGGGCCCTGGACTTACGCAACAGCAGAAGGCATGAACATAAAAGTGGAAGTCGCCGCGCGTGGTATTGAATATCCGATGGCGACGGCGTTTCTCCCCGATGGCGGGATGCTTGTTGTATCACGCCCAGGCAAAATTCATCTCGTACGCGATGGCAAAGTGCAGGAGATTGCTGGCGGTCCACCTTCCGTCTTTTTCGGCGAAAGCGGATCACCTGCTGTTTCGCACGGTTACATCGACATCGCACTTCATCCCGACTTTGCAACGAATCAATACATCTATTTGAGTTATACCAAACCACTTGGTGGCGACGCACGCGGCGTAGCTATCGGACGAGGACGCTGGACGGGTTCGGCGCTTGAAGGTTTTGAAGATATCTGGGGCGGCGATCCCAAAGTGGGCGGCGTTTCGCGAATTGCGTTTGGTAATGACGGCACACTGTTTGCGACTACAGGCGGCAACGATCCGCAGGATGTCAGCACTGCTGGCGGCAAGGTGATTCGCATCAACGATGACGGCTCCATACCTGCAGACAATCCATTTGTGAACACACCGAATGCACGCAAGGAAGTTTATTCGCTGGGTCACCGCAGCGCGCTCGGCCTCACGATTCATCCCGTCACGGGTGCAGTGTGGGAAAACGAAAACGGCCCGAACGGTGGCGATGAAATCAACATCATTCAACCAGGTCTCAACTACGGTTGGCCATTGGTGAGCCTCGGTCGCCAATACACAGGCCCTTGGCAATCTGAAGGTCCCAACCACACAGGCTACCAACCTCCGATCGTATTCTGGATGCCGGCGATTGCAGTTTCTGGCATGACGTTTTATACGGGCGATGCGCTCAGCAAGTGGAAAGGTGATCTTTTTGTTGGCGGCCTGCGCATGGGTGAAGTACCAGGCACGGGACATATCGAGCGTATTCTCTTCAATGAAAATTACGAAGAATTGCGCCGCGAAACCTTACTCGCTGATCTACATCAACGTATGCGTGATGTCCGCCAGGGTCCGGATGGCTATCTGTATGTTGCTACTGAAGAAAAAGACGGCGTGATATTGAGGATCATGCCCGCGGAATAATGTATAGCCGAATTTTATCTTTTTGATCGATCAGAAACCGGAGCAAGTCTCCGGTTTTTTATGTGCGGATTATTCTGACCTTGCAAACGCTGCCTGCAGATTCGCTACCGACCCGTCACAGGATTCTTATAGTGATAAGGCGGTAGAAACGGGCTCGGATACATTTCAAAATAACCACTCGGTGGAGCATCAGGCGGATTCGTCTTGTTGATGCCTGGCGCAGGTCGCAGCGCAAGATCTTTCCAGCCGACATCGTATGAAGCGAAATAGGTGTTAATCGCCTGGTCCTTCAATATCTGCCACACACCGTCACGCTTGACGAAGATATTCTCGTAGATTCCCCCCATCCACGTGCCCTGCCCTTCGTAGTTACCCATCATGCTGAACGCGCGCGAACGCATCAGCGCACTCTGCCCGTCATCGGCTATGTGAATCACGGGTTGATACTGCATGTGATTATGCAGAGTTCCTTCCAGTTCGTTTTGCACGCCATACAGATCAAGATTACGGCGCACACCTGCGCGCCCTTTGTAGACGCCGCGTAATGCAATTTCGATCGTGCCATCTTCAGCAAAAATGCCGGCCATCTCATCCCACTGATTGTGGGCAAGGTAATAGCCATAAATAGTGTGAAGACGTTCCACAGCATCCGCGTCCTGCAATAAACCCACTTGTTTTTCCATGCCGGTGAGCTTTTGCTCAATTGATTCTACAGAGTCCAGGTCTGCAACCGTCGACTCGTTATAACGCGGAACGGGCGCTGGATTCGTAACAGGATTGGCGTAATGAAATGGCGGCACAAATACAGCGGGATAATTTTCATAGTCCATGACGGGTGCAACATCAGGTGGCAAGGTTGTGCTCGCTGTAGTGCGTGGCAGTGCGGTAACTCCCCAACCGTCTTCATAAGGCGTGCGCATCGTTGTGTAGAGGTGCAGTTTGCTGATCTTCCACACACCGTCCTCAAACACATATTCATTTTCGTAAATGCCGGTGCCCCAGTGATGACTCACACCCGCCACAGCTTCCTGGGAAAAATGATGCCAGCGCCCTTTTGCCGTACCGTCAGGATAAATATGCACGACAGGTTGCAGTTGCATCTGGTCATTCAATATTCCCTGTTGTGGTCCTTCTGCTCCTTTACTCTGCAGATACGCGAGGATGCGAGCCTTGCCGACATATTCTCCTTCGCCGCCAATTTCAATAGAACCAGTCTCGGAGAACAAATCGGCAGCTTGGCTCCATTGATTCTTGTCGATGTAGAAACCATAAATACGCTGCAGGTTTTCGATCGCGTTTTCGGCTTCGAGGCTCGCAATTTCCGCTTCGAATTGCGCGATGTCGCGTGCGAGTTGTTGTAGCTGTGCGTCTTCGTCCTGCGCGTAAGATACTGGAATTGCGCTTGCAAACGTTGCGCAAAATAATGCGGCTACTAATAAATTTTTCGCAGTGAATAATTTCATTATTGTTGTGCTCCTGTTGCAGGCACTACATCAGGTGCAGGTGTGGGCCGATAGGTCGCGACAGGATTCGCAAATGAAAATGGCGGCAGGTATGTTTGTGGCCAGGAGCCGTGGTCATCGGTAGGTGGCGCATCAGGAGGCAAGGTATCGGACACCCAGATACCACTGTTTGCGTCTGCATTTTTGGCCCATCCTCCTGCGTAAGGCACAAGTATCGCTTGTTGCCACCAAAGCTTGCTGATTTTCCAGATGCCGTTTTCTTTTACATATTCGTTTTCAAACGGACCCTCGCCCCAGAATGCATTTTCGCCAAACTGACCAAGCAGCATGATGTTGCGCCAGCGCGCCTTCGCGCTGCGCCCATCATCATTGAGTGTCACTACCGGCATAAGCTGCAATTGTTCGTTCAGCTGTCCTTCGCGTAATCCCTGCTGGCCATTGCCAAGCGCATAAAAATACGCACGGATACGCTCTTTGCCGATATAAACACCATCACGCGCCATTTCGAGTGTTGCATCGTCGGCAAACAGGTTTACCACTTCATCCCATAAGGCTTCTTCGACGTAATAGCCATAAGCACGCTGCAGGCGTTTGATGTCGTTGGCATCCTGCACTTGTTGCGCGCGTTGCTTTAGGCTTTCCAGCTGCGCGCGTAAAGCGGATATGCGCTCAACGTCCGGGACTACAACAGCAGCCTCTAACATCGGCGGATTCGCAGGTTCCGCTACTTCGCCGCACCCTTGTAACAGCGCAATGACGGAAATAAACAGGAGTGAACAGAACGGCGAGACTTGTTTCATTGTTCTTCTCGTATTGAAATTTTTATAATTTTTTTAACAAGCGAGCGACCCAATCATGCCATGTTTTGCCAGCTTATCAACCTGAGTCCGTCGATCGGCCTTGAGCGTTAAGTCGCACCCAGACACAATAAATTAAGCCGGCCTTAATGAAGAATGGCATATCATTTTGCAGCAGCCAAAATGGTTGTACACTGGCCACGTGACGACGATGATTAATTTTTCCCGCAACCTCCTCCTTTGCATAACAGTGCTCATGACAGCGCTGCCCGCTGCTTTTATACACGCCCAGGAACATCCTGATCTTTCCGGCAAGTGGGTTTTTAATGCCGATCTAAGCGACAACACAGATAAAAAAGTGGAAGCAGCGTTGAAAGCCGCAGGCGAAAAAATCACGCGCAAATTATTTGATCGGCGGCAGGATCGTTACCGTGGTGGTCCAGCGGAACAGGAACTTTACGATCGCATTTCCTATGACCGCGAACTCACGATCAGTATTGAAGGCGACACCTTCATTTTCACTTATGCCGATAATTTTGTGCGGCCTGTGTATACAGACAATCGCAGTCGTTCAGTCAGTCTGACCGGGCTCGAAGAGATGGAAGATTTTTCATTCGCGCATTGGGAGGGCAACAAACTTTTGGTGGAAGCTCGCCCGCGCGACGGCGGTTATGCTGAAGAAACCTACAGCTTGATCAATAACGGCACACAACTGCAGATCGAGTTTTTTATTCAACCCAAAAGTTTTTTCGAACCCATCGAATTGAAACGTGTTTTCGACCGCCAGCCTGCGCAGTAACGAACCAACTGCAACATTTTCAATGCTGGATTCCCGCCTTCACGGGAATGACGGCCTATCAAGAGATTCCCTCAATCGATTTACAGCAGTGAAAACCAACTGAGTGTCGACTTATTGACCGCGATGCCCACGATGTAGGAGAAGGTAAAGATAGCCAGGAAAAACGCACTGATGCGAATACTCTTGGTGCGACCACGATTCAACGCAATGCCGACAAAAAACAGATAAACCATCAACAGGGTTATCTTCAAAGTCAGCCACAGCTGATTAAACAGCCCGAAGTTGACCATGAATGCCATAGTCGCCCCGCTCGTCAGAAAAACGGTATCGATGACATGTGGTGTTATCAGCACTATTTTGTGATGTTGCCACTTCGATTCGATCACCATCAAATATGCTCGTAACAGAAAGCCCGTGAAACTTGTCAGGGCACAGATCATATGGATGGTTTTGATTGTTAAATACATGTTGGTATCGTGCTTGCGAAAAAATAGGAGGGCGGCAAAAACACCGCCCTTCCAGATTTGATAGTTGATTTGATGGTTGGCTTAACAGTTGGGAAAAGCGGCGTCTTACTGCTCTCTTTTTACTACCTCAATACTTTTTACTACCTCACTTCGCTTTGCTATCTCATTTACTTACCACGTCGCTACTTACCACTACGTCAATAAGTACTAGTGCATCACTATTTAATTTTAAGCGTTACGTCCTGCAATTCGGAACTCATTCCATCTTCGTAGGTCGACCAACCGGACGACATACCGTACGGCACCTGCTGCAGCAGTGCTTCGATTTCACCGAGTTTGCCATTCTCTACTTTGAAGAGTTCAACGATGTACCAGGTCCAGGGTTGCACCGGGCCACCCGTGACAGGTTTGCCGGCAGGTGTTACGGCATTACGGAACTCACCACCGGAGTGATCGAAAAAGCCAAACGCAAGTACAAGACCACGTTCTTCGTCGACCGCTACAAAACGGCGATCACGAATACGGTTGACGAAATACAACAAGCCCGACTTGAACTGCTCCATGCAACTCCACTGCGCGGAATAGGTCGTAGCGTTGGCAGGATCTGCAGGCGTCTGGCCAGCTGGCACAGGAGCGTTGGTGGTTTGCGAACCGTTCTCGAGCCTGTTGCAGTTATCTGCAAACGGATATTCACCTTTGCCATCGTTGCGCTGCATGCCGCTGAAATACATGTTCGCGGTCTTGAGCAAATCCGCTCGGCTCATACGTTCATTGGCCGGCACTGTTTCTGAAAACGCCGCTCGTGGTGTCAGTGCGGCAACTTTTTCTGCGGCATTTACATCGCGACCGACGAATTGCTCAACTTCAGTGATCTCGCTATTTTCAAGTCTCAACCGCAAACCAATTAACACTGGCATGGCTTTGTCGGGTTCACGGTGATCTTCACCGATGGTGCCGATAAACGTCACTTGCTGAGCCGGAACATCTGTAACGAATATCCGGTATTCACCCTTCGACTTCATGGTGTTCCACAAACCATCGCCGATTTCGAGGCGTTGGCCATTTTCGGTAAACCGCACGTCACTGCTAAGCGGCACAGCGGAAGGATCGTTGGCAATTACAGCATCGAGATACGTATCAACCAACGCTTCCAGGCACGCACGATCACAGGATTGCGCCAACGTTGGAAGTGGCAGCAGCGCGACTACACCAAACAAGCAAACAGCAGGAGATTGTATTATTTTTTTCAGCATCGGCTGGCTCCGCATCAAGGGTTAAAAGTGCCGGAAGCCTACTGTAATTGGGGATAAATTCATAGCCGCAACT
>JAZKES010000036.1:0-85546 GCA_040386995.1 Pseudomonadota bacterium
GGCAACTCGTAGCCGGCCAGGCGAATCATCGCTATGCCTTCCGCACTCTGCAAAAAGGCAATGAAGTCGCGCGCTGCGGGTGAGTCGTGCAGCAGAACGCCCTGTTGAATAATTGGACTGTAAAAATCTGCCGGGACTTCCCAATGACTGCCTTTGTGGTCAGGGTCGATTTCGAGCCATTGGGAATAAGCGATAAATCCAAGTTCAGCATTCTCGGTCTGCACGAACTGCAGTGTCTGTGTGATGTTTTCGCCTTGCACCAGACGGTCCTGCAAACCTTCCCACACATCCATGTGTAAGAGGGTTTCTTGCGCAGCTTTGCCATAAGGGGCGAGTTTCGGACTGGCAATGGCCAGATGTTTGAAGTCGCCGTTCACAAGTACTGCGCCCATTTCATCAACCAGATCCGGAGTATTGCTCCACAACACTAATTTGCCGAGCGCGTAGGTGAAGGTGCTACCAGTGATTGCATGCCCTTCTTTCTCGAGCATCTGCGGCCGTTCTGCATCTGCAGACAGGAAAATATCAAACGGTGCACCGTTTACGATCTGTGTGTAGTGCTGCCCCGTTGCGCCGGAAATTATCGTCACACTGTGCCCGGATTTTTGTTCAAACACGGGAGCAAGCTTTTCGAGAACCGGCGCAAAATTGCTGGCGACTGCAACTTGCAGGACGTCTGCACGCACGATAAGTGGCAGCAGAAAAATTCCTGATACAAATAAGCGAACTAACGTTGATCGCCTGAACATGTATTGCTCTCTATGTTGAATCCCCGCTCATCTGGGACATTGGTGGAGTTGAATGAGTATTGTCGCTGCAAGCTGAACTGCCGGAAGTTGCCGATGTTTTATCGATTGCTCTGGCTACTCGCACGATCCGGCTGCTCATTTGACGAAAGTAAGAACTGCCGACAACCATCCGCTATTCCATTACAGAATAGCGACAAGTCTAATAACTAACAGGTGGCTGAGCAATAGGCTCTGCATAAAAAATTGTGTCTCCGTGGACTGACCTGCTTTGCATTAGCCGGGTTGCCACGCCCCAGCTCCTCGAGCTATTCGTATCTTGAATAAGCAAATACGTTGATGCTCTGGAGCAGCACATCCGGGCAGCAAAAAATTGTGACAAAGCCACTTCTTCACAAAATGTGCTTGCACGCGTCCGTATCGGTGTATTACAGTAACAATACACTTTGGAGACATTGGATGTTCACACTCAATCCCAATTCGGGGATCCCCATCTACCGCCAGCTCATAGAGCAGGTGCGGCGTATGGTGTCGAGTAATCAGCTGCGGCCTGGAGACGCCCTGCCATCCGTACGTGAACTCGCGGTAACACATGCCATCAATCCAATGACGATATCGAAGGCTTACAGCCTGCTCGAAGCTGAGGGTTTGCTGGAAAGGCAACGTGGAAAAGCCATGACAGTTGCAGCACATCTGGTCCAAAAGGAAAGTAAAAGCGCGCGCATCGACCGTTTGCAGCCTGCGGTGGACCAACTGGTGATGGCCGCGCGTCAGCTCGAACTAGGCACGGACGACATCATAAAAATAATTCGCCAAACCCTGGAGAAAGCAGATGGCTGACCTGACCCTCGAACTGGACAAGCTGAGTAAAAGCTTCGACAAAGTTACGGTCCTCAAGGGCGTAACTGCGAACGTATACAGTGGAGAAGTCATCGGCCTGCTGGGACTTAACGGCGCCGGCAAAACCACACTGCTCGAAACTGCACTCGGTTTTTCGATACCCGACGGTGGCAGTGCGCGCATTTTCGGCCAGAACAGCACCGTCATGGATGGCGGCACCAAAACACGTATCGGCTTTGTACCCCAGCGCGACGAATTGCTGGAAGGTATGAAAGGTGAATCCTACCTCGCGCTGATCGCCGAATTTTACCCGGCCTGGAACCACACATTTGTTGCACGCCTCGCAGACGAATGGGCCGTGCCACTCACCACCAAGATCAACAAGATGTCGGTTGGACAGCGCCAGAAACTGTCGATCATTTCCGCACTTGGCCATGAGCCGGATCTCATTATTCTTGATGAACCCGTAGCGAGTCTTGATCCGGTCGCACGCCGACAATTCCTGAAAGAGCTTGTCGATATTGCAAGCACGCAAACCAGAACTATCCTGTTTTCGACTCACATCGTTACTGATCTTGAACGGGTCGCTTCGCGTGTGTGGCTCATGCAGGAAGGCAACATCACCATTGATGCGAGCATGGACGATCTGAAAGAAAATTATGTGCGTGTACGCCTGCCGTCCGGCGCTGTGCTGCCAGCACCCTTCAGTCAGCGTGGTTTGTTACACACACGCACCACATCCGCTGACAATACTTACATCTTCAAAGACTGGACTGACGACAATCATCAGCTCTTGAGTCAGGCCTGTGGCAATTCAATACAAATCGAAACACTCGCGCTCGAAGATTTGTTTCTGGAATTACACGCATGAAACCGATCCTGTTCATCCTGCGCTACCTGATGACGTGGGACATCTCCACGCCAGTGACTTATTACCTTGGGCTCTTCATGTTGCCACTGGTCTTTGTCATTGGAATGGTCTGGCCACGTCTTGGCTTTGGACTTGCGATCTGGAATTTCCTCTTGTTGCTCGCAATACCCCTGTTCACTCTGCCGATTTCCATCCGTACGTTACTGAGTAACCAAAGGCTTGCCTTGATGCCGGGTTTTGCGCGTAAAGTTATCGTGGCGCTGTTTATCCAGATCGTGCTGACGGCTTCCTTTCTACCGTTTTTCGCGTGGCTTTTTGACATTCAACGGTTTCCGGCATTGGCCGCTTATTACCTCTTCATCGGGATCAGTTTGTATCTGCTCGTTGCGTTCATCCTGGCTCGCACTCAATGGGGCATCATGGCGCTGGGCATACTCATGGCACCCGCTGTGATAATGGTCAATCGATGGGCATTTATGAGGGGCGAGTTATCGCTGCTGGGGACTACGCAACTTTATACACTGATATTGTTGGTCATTCTGGGTTGGCTGCTTGTCTTACGGCTCGCAAGCAAAACCCGAACCGTTCATCCAGCCGCACATAACTGGAATCGGAACGATCAGGTGTATGGCGTCGATGCAATGCTGAAAATGGGGCTGTTACCAAATTCCGGCAACTCGCGCTCACCAGCCCTATCGTTGCTGCTCGGTTATCCGGCCAATACCTTGTCCGTGTTGAGACTGAAATTATTGGCAGGATTGCTCGGACCGTTGCCGATCGTATTGTTCATCAGGCTCGCGGATATAAACCAGGTCAGGTTTTCGTGGGCCGATTTGCTCAGGATGGTGATGTTCATCTATTTGTTCAGTGCTGCCTTTATGGGTTTTCAGAATGCAGAGCTGGTCACCCGTATGCGGTTGTTATGGCTAAAGGCACCGCGCCTGCGCAACGATCTGTGGGGATTGCTGGAAACCCAACACTGGCTTAGCCAGGCAACCTTCCTGTTTTTAACAATTCTGCTCACGGTTGCTGCCACCTTCCTGCTGTCGATCAAGCCACAGATGTTGCTGCACTACCCGTTGTTGCTGCTTGTCCTGAACGCAAACACGTCCTACTACTGCATGTGTGCCAGACTAAAAGGGTGGAGTCGCCTGCGGGGTTTCATACTGATTGCAGCCACATGGTTTTTCTCTGTATGGATCGCCGCAGAATCCATGCGGTTGGGAATTGGTACTTATCTGATAGCCCTTGAGGTAGTTCTGGTGGGCTTCGCTATTGGCTGGAGGCATCTCGCGAAAACACATTTTGCGCGTGTGGACTGGCAGGTATTAAAGCCTGCTCGCGCTGTCCGAGGCGTCAGCATATGAAGAGTTATGGCCTGATTCTGTTCCACCTGTTTACGTGGCGCACAGTCATCACGGTGGAAATGTTTCTCGGGCTGTTGCTGATGGCCATGGAGACTGGAATGGTGGCTCTCGTCGTAGTTTTCAGGCAACTAAGCAAAACCCGTTTTAACAAGTTGAGCTGGCAAATGTTAATGCCAGCGCTAAACAAACACATGCAGACTGAGAGTTAAGCCACTTATGTTGCAGCTTTTGTTTCGCAAATGGCGAAAACCGCCAACAACTAGGAGAATTAAAAAAGGTAGCAAAGAATGACCGGTTACCATTCCATTGTTTCTTTATAATTTTCAATCTTTTACTTGTATTAATGAGTTGGCATGGCATCTGCAAAGCCAACGGGAGCCCCTCGCTCAGGAAGAGCATTGTCCAGATTAATAATGAATAAACTTATAAGAAGGCAATTATGAACCCGACTAATACACGTATAACCCGCTTCTTCCGTAATAAACTGAGCGTTGCAATATTTGGCTTGCTGACTGCCTCTACCGCCAGCGCAGACGACCTGCTGGAAATATTCAACCTTGCTGTCAACAATGATCCCCAAATTCGCCAGGCCCGCGCCACCTACAACGCCAGCCACACAACGTTATCCCAGGGCCGCTCCTTCTTACTTCCGACAATTGATCTTACCGCCAGCACCTCGCGCGATACCTCCGGCACGGCCGATCCAGATCCGAGCGGGCGCAGCCCATTGCACTCCTTCGGCAGAGGGTTCAATACCAAGGGTTACAACCTGAATCTGCGTCAGGCGCTCGTCAATTTCCAGGCCTGGTACACGTATAAGTCAGCCGAGTTCCAGGATCAGGCGGCCGAAACCCGTCTCGTGCAAGCCGAACAGCAGTTGATCATGAAAGTCGCGACCGCCTATTTCAACGTTTTGCGCAGCCAGGAAAATCTGGCCACTTTTCGCGCCGAACAAGACGCCGCCAACCAGGTGCTTGAGCAAACCCAACAGCGTTTCGATGTAGGCCTGATCCCGATAACCGACGTGTACGACAGCCAGGCCAGTGCCGACCTCGCCGCCGTCAACACACTGGTAGAGGAGAATAATTTGAACCAAAGCCTCGAAGCGCTTGAAGCAATTACCGGTCAACCACATAACGACGTCGCCGAGTTGCGAGAAGAGTTTCCAATCACACCAATCGATCCGGTCGATATGAACGACTGGGTGAACCTCGCGCAGGAAGGCAATCTCGATATACGGCTCGCCGAGCTCGATCTGGCCGCCAAAGAAGAGGATGCACGTGCCGCACGCTCGGCACTCTACCCGACTGTCCAGATCACCGCTGGTTATGGCTGGAATGAATCCGCGAACATCTTCAGTTTTGCGCCCGGTGCTGCCACAGAGCGTTCGAGCATTTCTCTCGACCTTACAGTACCGATTTTTTCTGGCGGACTGAACTCGGCGCGTAAACTACAAGCGTATTACACGCGCGATGCGAGTGAAGAAGCGCTGATGCTTTCGCGTCGCACGAACACCCAGAGTACGCGTAATGCCTATCGCAGTGTAGAAACAGATGTACGATCGGTGGCTGCACAGCAGCAGTTTATTGTATCGGCACAAAGCGCGTTGGATGCTACCCAGGTAGGTGTCGAAGTTGGTACCCGTAACGTCGTCGAACTCGTGTTGTCGCAACGCGCGCTGTTCCAGGCACAGCGCGCATATGACAATGCCCGCTTCGACTACGTGATGGATACGCTGACGCTCAAACAGGCTGCAGGTGTGCTGACACCAGAGGACGTGATGGAATTGAATGAATGGCTCGCTGAATAAAAACTACAACAACACGGGGGAGATAATATGTTCCAGAATCTGATCGACATCATCGTTGCACCCACCGCGGCATTCGACCGCATAAAGGAAAAACCGACAGTCCTGCTGCCGCTGCTGCTGATACTTCTAAGTACCATCAGCATCCAGGTGGGCTACATCATGCTCAGTGATTTTGGCTTCATCATTGACCAGCAGGTTGAACAGGCGGCTGCTTTTGTGAACGTGCCTGAAGACCAGATACGAGAGGGAATGGCGAATGCCACTCCCACCGGTATGGCAATGCAGGCAGGAATCAGCACTGCAATTATTATCGTGCTGATTTTGTCACTGAATGCCTTGTACCTGAGTTTTATGAGCAAATTCAGTTTCAGTCAGCTGGGTTGGAAAAGCTGGATGTCCCTGATCTGCTGGACCGGCATACCGGGCCTGTTTGCGGTACTCGCTTCATGGGTCGCGTTACTCAGTGATGATAACGGCCAGCTAAGTCAGGCCGCACTTCAGCCTCTGAGCATCACCGGACTGCTGGATATCGATACCGGCAACGCTGTGCTGCAACAGTTCCATATCCTGCAATTCTGGTCGATGGCGTTACTCGCGCTTGGTTATCAGCGGTGGACACAAAAAAGTCTGCTCGCGTCAGCCATCATCACCCTTGCACCCACCATACTGATTTACGGCGGCCTCACGCTGGCAACTTTGTAACAGGACCTTATATGAAAAAAATTCTTATCATCGCTGGCTTGCTGGCATTTGTTATAGCGGTGCCGTTGTTGCGCAAAAGCAGTGACGGTGACGCGGAGCAGGTAACGCTCGAAACCCTGCAAAATCGTCCACTACGCGCATCAATTCTTGCCTCCGGCAAACTCACGCACGAAGAAGAAGTCATGCTCAGCACCGAAGTCATCGGCAAGGTCAGTGCCCTGTATGTTGCCGAAGGCGACGCGGTCACTACCGGCCAGTTGCTGCTGCAGATTGACGACGAGGGTCCGCGCGCCATGGTCGAACAACAGCGTGCCTCTACACGTATGATGGAAATCGCCATCGAATCACAAAAGCTGCGCCTTGCTAATCTAGAAAGCCAGTGGCAACGCAAGAACATGATTCATGAGCGTGAACTGCTTGACGACGACACTTTCGAAGCGGCGACCAACGAACTGGAACTTGCGCGGCTTGATGTAAAAAGCCGCGAATCACAACTGGAACAAGCTCGGGCGCTTCTCGAAGAATCTGAAAAAAACCTGAGCAAGACCCAAGTCTATTCTCCGCTTACCGGACTCGTAACATCCCTGGATATCAAGGTGGGTGAGACCGCAATTTCCAGTACCACCAACGTGCCGGGTTCAAGCCTGATGACAATCGCAAATCCAAGCAGCATCCATACTGAGGTCAATGTGGATGAGGCCGATATCGCCGACATCAAGGTGGGCCAGGAAGCCGAGATCGTTGCAATCGCCTATCCGGATCTGCCCATGAAAGGTGTAGTGAAGGAAATTGCGATCACCGCCAAGCCACCCACACAAACCAGTACGTCGCTGAGTTTTGTCGTGAAAATTGGCATCACCGATACCAATAACGTCGTGCTGCGACCCGGCATGTCGAGCCGCGCGGAAATCTTCACGAGCAACGATGCATCGGTACTCGCCGTGCCTATTCAGGCCATCATCATCAATGAAGACCGCGCAGCTGACATCAAGGAATCGAATGTGTTCAAGTTCGAGAACGGCGTAGCACGTAAAGTAACTGTGGGCGTCGGGATTGCCGATGACACCTATCAGGAAATCACTTCCGGCTTGAATGCGGGCGACATGATTATCACCGGTCCAAATCGCATCCTGCGAAACCTCGAAGACGGCGACAACGTGGAAGAGACCACCGAAGAAGAAACGGAGGTTTCAGATGCAGAGTCTGACGATGCCAACGATGACGTTTGAAAATAACAAAGACAAAACCCCGCTACTGGAAATTCGCAGCCTCAGTAAAGAATATGTGATGGGCAACCAGGTGTTAACTGCACTTGATAATGTGAGCCTGGGCATCTACAAAAATGAATACTTGGCGTTCACAGGTTCCTCAGGTTCCGGTAAGTCGACAATGTTGAACATCCTGGGTTGTCTGGATCGGCCGACTACTGGTAGTTACATTCTCAACGGCAAGGATGTAAGCAAGATGGGCCCGGATGAATTGGCCACAATTCGCAACCAGGAAATTGGCTTCATCTTCCAGAGTTTTAATCTGCTGCCGCGCGCCACTGCACTCGACAACGTTATCCAGCCGCTGATTTATCGTGGTATGCGGCCGGCACTTCGCAAGAAAGAAGCGCAGGAAGCACTGCAGCATGTCGGCCTTGGCGCGCGCATGGACCACTTGCCCAATCAACTGTCTGGTGGTCAACGTCAGCGTGTTGCTATCGCACGAGCACTCGTGACGCGACCTTCGATTCTGCTTGCCGATGAACCGACCGGTAACCTCGATTCAAGAACCACAATCGAAATCATGAAATTGTTTGATGAATTACATGCGCAGAATCAGACCATCATTATGGTGACACATGAAGCGGAGATTGCTGATCACTGCCAACGGATCATCCGGTTGGAAGATGGCCACGTTGCCGAAGATAAATACAAACAAAAGAAAGGCTTCGAAACAGCGTAGCGTGATTCAAAAACTAAAAATACGCAGACAGTTGTGAGGTCTGCAATCGGCCCTAAACGCAAATAGCGATACTTGAGAAACTTTTATGTTATTTGACATGTTAGAAAGCCTGCGGTCCGCGCTGAAGTCCATCAGGGCACACGGCTTCCGCAGTTTTCTCACCACACTCGGCATTATTATCGGGGTCGCTGCGGTAATCGCGACGGTGTCGATCATCCAGGGTTTGAGCTTCACGGTGAACCAGCAATTTGAAGGTCTCGGTACTAACAGCCTGTCGATTCAGTCCTACACGTCGCTTGCTGATCGTTTGCAAGGACGTATATCGCGCATAACGCCCGATGACCTTGATCTCATCTCGCGCCGCGTCGAGGGCATAGCGTCAATCACGCCGATCATTTATCCGACAGGCAATGGCCTTGGCCAGATTCGTTATGGATCACAGCTGACTTCCACGCAGATCACAGGCACGACTTACTCTTATCAGGATGTAGGTCAGGTTTACATGGAGCATGGCCGTTTTCTTTCCGATACTGATAACGATACGCGGCGTCGTGTTGTCATCATTGGGGAAACGGTGCGCGAAAATCTGTCACTGCCCGAAAACCCCGTCGGTGAATACATTCGTATTGGTGAAGAATGGGTGAAGGTGGTGGGTTTGTCGGAAGAGCGTGGCCAGATTTTTGGTCAGAGCCAGGACAATTATGTGATGCTGCCCTTCAACACGATGCGCACGTTAGTCGGCAACCAGAATGATCCTGACATCTTCATTCAACTTACGTTTACCGATATTGGCGGGCTCGAGGAAATCCGCGACCGCATAACAGCATTGCTGCGTAACGCGCATAATCTCGATGAAGACGATGACGATGATTTCCAGGTGCAAACTTCCGAACAGCTTACCTCAACATTCAACAGCATCCTGAGTTCCGTGACTCTTGTGATGGGCGGTATTGTGAGTATTTCGTTGCTGGTGGGTGGAATCGGCATCATGAACATCATGCTGGTGTCAGTTACCGAACGCACTAAAGAGATTGGTATCTGCAAGGCAATCGGTGCGAAGCGCCATCAGATCCTGATGCAATTTTTGTTCGAATCGTTGTTGCTGTGTTTGCTCGGTGGTTTTATCGGTTTGACGATTGGTTATGGCCTTGGCCTGGCTGCGTCTGCGGCAATTCCGAATTTCCCGACTGCGGTCGTGCCTTTCTGGGCGGTAATGCTAGCGTTCGGCTTCTCGGCTTTTGTTGGCCTTGTGTTTGGCATCATGCCTGCGGCTAAGGCGGCGAATCTCGATCCGATCGAAGCGCTGCGATATGAGTAGTCATCAAGTGTTCTTTCGTTGCAGGCATGATGATTGTGGCTGTAACGAAAGCATTCCTTACAACCTTTGAGGATTAGCGAATATGAACTTCATGTTGATGGTATTTCTGTTCGTGTTCGCTCTTTCTGCGATGGGCATGTTCTTCGATTATCGCAAGCAGCAATTAAAGATGATGGAGAAGATGAACCAGATGGAAGAAGGCACTGTGCAACGCGAGCTTACTGCAGTGAAACAGCGCCTCGCTGTGCTCGAGAAAATAATTACCGATAAACGTTATGATCTCAATGAAGAGATCAACTCGCTCAGAAATAGAACTGATCATTAGTCTTATAGGGCCGCATAAACGGCGGCGTAGTTTGCTTCCGGCATTAATGTCCGTTTACGGCTGATATCTGCCCGGCTACATGGGTAGAATCGCACCATGACTTCTACTACTCCATTCTCACTAAGTCCTGTTGCTTGCGAACAAGCACGTCTTGCGCGCGATGCACGTTTCGATGGCCGGTTTTTCACTGCGGTTAAATCCACCGGGATTTATTGCCGGCCGGTCTGCCCTGCACCACCGCCACGTGAGCGTAACGTTGAATATTTCGAGACCGCGGCCGCAGCGTTTAACGCGGGCTACCGGCCCTGTTTACGCTGCAGGCCCGAATCAGCACCAGAAAGTCCGGCCTGGCTCGGCACCGAAACGAGTGTGCGGCGCGCGTTGCGTTTGATCAATGAAGGAGCACTCGAAACTGCTGACCTTACGACGCTCTGCAATCGCCTTGGCCTCACACCACGTCACTTACGTCGCCTGTTCCAACAACACCTCGGCGTTTCGCCCGGGGCGTATATCCAGAACCGTAATTTATTGTTTGCGAAGAAACTGCTCAGTGAAACCAGCCTGCCGCTGCTTGAGGTAGCACTCGCGTCAGGTTTCCAAAGCCGACGGCGTTTTAATGCGGCGTTTAAAGAGTATTTGCAATTAACACCAACACAGATCCGTAAAAGCACCGATCTGCAAGAACCATCAGGTACATGTCGGCTGCGGCTGACGTTCAGGCCGCCCTATGCCTGGGATGTCATGCTCAACTTTTATCGCCAGCGTTGTATTGCGAGTGTAGAAGCAGTGAGCGATACCAGTTATGCGCGCAGTTTCACGCTGGGCTCGCACAGTGGTTATTACGAGGTAACTCTTGCGGACCAGGCACATGCGTTGGAGGTGAATATCACCTACCCTGATGCAACCCAATTGCAAAATATAGTCGCAATGCTGCGGCAGCAGTTTGATCTCAATGCCAACCCTGATCTGATCGCAGCGCGCCTTGGCACCCATCCCGTGCTCGCAAAAATTCTCCAACAGATACCTGGCCTGCGTATACCCGGCATCATCAGCGAATTCGAAGCGCTGATTCGTGCTATTGCAGGCCAACAGATAAGCGTCAAAGCGGCACGCACACTACTGCAGCGTCTGTGCGAACGCTGCAACGTCACGGTGGAAAATGGCAATGCGGATATACGGCTGTTATTTCCCTCTGCAGAAAAAATTCTCGATACCAATCTCGACAATCTGGGTTTCACAGGTAAACGTATCAGCGCGATGAAGCAGATCGCGGAGCGTTACGCCGCAGGTTTCAGCGCCCGCACTGGCGAGTTGCAGACCTCAGTTGAACTGCTTACCACGCTGCCCGGTATTGGCTTGTGGTCCGCTCATTACATTGCGATGCGCGCCTTGGCGGAACCCGATGCATTTCCGGCAGCAGACCTTGGCATCCTGAATGCGCTGAAAAATCCAGACCGGCCAACACCGCGTGTTGCAGAAGAATTGTCGCAAGCCTGGCGGCCATGGCGTGCATATGCAACTTTGTACCTTTGGCATACCTTGTAGAAATTTATTGCGTGGAAACACGTCTGTTCACTCAAGTTCGAAACGAGATTGATGAAATCGACGTTCGCTTAACCATTGATAGGTGATCACATGAACTACACAATCTACCCTTCACTCCTCGGCGACATTGCAATCGCAGGTACCGACAAAGGCCTGTGTTTTGTAGATTTCCAAACCAGCAAACGGCCGCTGTTGATTGCTGAAGACTGGACCAGAACAGACGCTCCATTTAAAGCAGCGATCAAAACTCTCGATAATTATTTCGCCGGAAAAAAGCCTGAATTCAAACTGGCCTACGACTTGCGCGGCACACCCTTTCAGCTTTTGGTATGGGAGTTTCTGCAAACAATACCGTGCGGCAAAACGTTGACCTACTCACAAGTTGCAGAAGGTATTGGCAAACCCGCAGCAGTTCGCGCCGTTGGCACCGCGATAGGCCGCAATCCGATTACGTTGTTCATACCTTGCCATCGCGTAATAGGCAGCAATGGCGCGCTGACGGGTTATGCCGGGGGGCTCGAGTTAAAAGCAGCGCTGCTGAAGATCGAACTCCCATGAATTGTGGCGCTTGCAGAATGCAGAAAGTCTGCCGATATTGTCCGAGAAGCGCAAGGTTTACTCAGCAAATGTAAGAGCTGACAGAGAACTACTCCTGATCCGCCTCAACTGCTTAAGAACCTCAATGATTTTTCAAATAACAACTGCGAGATCTTAAATGCTCGATTACTTCAAAGACCTGCACAGTAGTGTTTTATATATACAAATATGGGAGAACCGGCTGTTGGTCCGGGACATAAAATCCAGCGAATATTTCGATGAAAAACCGTTAATCGCGATCACGCGTAATTCCAACAACAAAAAAATAATATCTGCTGTCGGCAACAAGGCCGTCGGAATGGAAGATGCGGTCACCCAGGTAACAAACCCGTTTAGTCACCCAAGAATGTTGGTCGGCGACTTTGTCCTCGCCACAAAAATTCTTCAGCACGTACTTTTGAATATACCCGGCAAGAAGTTATTCCGACCGAGTCCTATCGTGGTAATCCATCCAATGGATAAAGTTGAGGGAGGACAAAGCGAAGTGGAAATTCGTATCTTGAAGGAACTGGCCATGGGCGCCGGTGCGCGCAAAGCCTATGTATATCTGGGAGCGCCACTGTCGACAGCAAATTTTGATCTGGAGCTTGTTGCACGAGAAAATGGCGACTCGCCATTTAATGAACGCGGGAAAAGTTGGTCATCCTGGCTTTTTGTTATTCTGCTTTTCGCGCTTTGGTATTGGTATAACTAGCAAACAGAGACAAATACCAACCTGTTTTACAAGTAATCAGTCTTTCACTTTGTGCGCAGGCGGCCACACGAGCTTGCGGCTCGCAACAATTCCTGCGAGGGCCAGCGCGAAGATCACAAACGTGGAAGGTTCAGGAACCGATGATGGCAGGTTTGCCTCGACGACGTATTCATAAGCCGTACTTGCGTCATGTGAGAACGGCGCGTTACTGCCTATGGTCACGTCACCTTTCTTGTTTACTTGTGTGTTGAACAAATCGAAATGCAGGTTATATCCGTTAAACAATCCTTTGGTATTCACATCAAAACTCTTGAAGAAATAATCCTTGCCGGGATTGGCAAGTGGATCGAAAGCAGGATTTTTTTCCACGTTCACGTCAGAAGTCAGGTTGGCTCCCGAGAACTGAAATCCGTATTGCAGAAACCAGGTGTCATACACTCCGTGCGGAGCCAGATCGCCACCTTCATGACCCAGGCTGGATTCAAAAGGCGGATTACCGAACACCATATCTTTGAGTGTGAAGGTATTGTTACCCAACATGAACGAGCCAAAGTCAGCCGACGTCAGGCCCTCGTGCGCCAGAACCGCAATCGAGAGAAAATATGTCGTGTTGGTCGTTGCAGCATTTCCACCTTTGGTTTTGCCATAGGCGTTAAGCGTGAATGAATTTTGGGTCGTAACCACATCAGCGGAGTCAGCGTCGTAGCTGCCATTGGTGATGCCGAGTTGCAGAATCGGACTGGCCGAAGCAGACACACATGTTACAGCGATCAAAAAAGCGGCTAACAATTTAATGGCTTGCATATGCGCTCATCCGGAATTGATTAATGATGCGCGAATTATAGTGATTGCTATATCAGCATCCGGACCCACATCACAGAATCATCGTGCGGCTGGTGGCGGGAGCCGGATTTTTTCGGGTGGAGGACAAATTCAAGCCGGTTTCGAAGAAACGCCCAAGCCGTACGAGGCCGGTTGAAGCGTCAGTTGATGTTGAGCAGCAACCTTCAGGGATTGGCCGACGGTTTAAGGATGAATGAAGACATTGTTCCAGCGGACTATTTCAAGCGTGAGTACGAGAGTTAACAGAGAGGGATATGCTGAGACGAAGACAAGTTGTATTGAGTTTAGCTACCGCAGAATTTATGCATATTTGCACCATCAGCTAATATTCACGCAACTATGATTCCCGTGGCATCGGACGTGCAATTCAAGCAGGCAGCCCCGAGGAATGGACCGCCTGCTCGTAACAGCACGGGTGCGAGCGCTAGTCAGCAACCACAATTTCGCGGCTTACTGCTGAGCTGGCCGCAATCGCCTCAACATCCATACTTCGGTTTTCGTTGATAACCAGGATAGCGTTTTTATAACTTTCATTGAGACAAATTTTCATCGCCTTTCCTTCCTGGACTGACAGATGTGTATGAGCACTTCGACAGACTTTCTTCGCCGTGCTGCGTATCCGATCAATCAACATCTGTGCGTCAGTCGGCTCGGCAAGATCGAGATCCGCAAAACTGACTGTCCTGGTTTTTATATCAAAACTTTGCAGCGGACTTTTTGCCACATCTGCAAACACTGCAGTCGAGAAGCCAGCGGTAATAACAAGTGCTATAGCGGTTTTGAATATTGCTTTCATATCAATCTCCTTGAGTAGTAATCAGTTAGTTAACAGTCGGGCAAAGCCTGGATAAGTGGAACGACTGTGGTGAACATGCTTCCTAGCGTAAAAATACTTTGCATTGATAACCTGGATTCGAAAGGCCATACATGCTGATATCGACCTCCTCCCATCAGACGCATCGAAAGCTGGTTTAGTTTGAATAACCTCAAACAGTTGCCAATCTTTTACAGCTTCTGATGTTTGAGTAACTCGTTATCTGCATTACCAGGCTTACAGAAAAGCAGTCTCGAAAACTCAAAATGTCGCAAGGCATATCAACTTTCACGGTCAAAAACTAATTTACGGAACACACGTAGAAAAATGTTGCACAACGTGCTCTTTGCTAATTGCATGCCAACTCTCAAAAGATGCGTAATTTCAGGCGTTTTCCTACCGTTCGCAGTTTATTTTTTTCCAAACCTGGTATGAATAACCAAATGTGTGCAGGATTCACCAGAATGGACAACAATTTGCCCGATTCAGAAATTACTTAATGATTGGCACTGAAAGGGAAGAAAAAATTTCTGTCGGAAAAAGACTCGTGTTGGTGCGAATCAGGATTCGACGATCCAGAAACCAGCAGCAATTTTCTGTCTCCACTCATCATCAGCAGGACAACTTACTCAATTAACAATTCCTTAATATATCGCCACACAAATTCTCCCTGACTTGTGAAGCTGAGAAAATCCAATCAGGCATAACAGATATTTTTGTTGCAAGAATTTTTATTCGATCGATTGCTACAGGTCTCATCAGCTGACAGAGCTGCTTCAATCGAACTTGAAAATAATTTTTGTAACCAGTCAAACCATTCCAGATTCGCTCGCGTCTAGAGAGATATGTAGTGGCGAAAATTCACATTACGTAAAGCCTTAACGCAAATTCCGCTTGCGCGATAAATTCATGGCACATTTCAAGATGTGGCTGTAAGGCGCTCTGTTGCCCGATGGTTATCAAGTGAACACTACTAAAGGAGGTTTAGTATGAAACTGGTACTCAGCCCAATTGTTGCTCTTTTTGTTTTTGCTGGCAGCACCATTTCTGTTCTCGCGGCCGATCTCGCGTCGAAAGTTTCGCCCGACCATGCATACCCTATCGAAGTGAAGACGGTCATGCTGAATTTTTCAGACCTCGATCTTGCAAGCCCGCCCGACGCGCAGATCCTGCTCAAAAAAATCCACATCACCGCCAGAAAAGTCTGCAAGCGCGCTAATCCAGGACAGCGACTGGAAGATATGAATGATCGAAAAATATGTTTGCGCGACAGCTACAAAAATGCGGTCTCATCCGTGAACGCAAAGAGTGGTATTGATGTTGTCGTTGTAGCTGGAAAAATAGCTGGCGAGGCGACTCAAGGTCGCGATTTTGTAGTGACTGACTAAAAAAGTCTTGGGTTGCACTTCTGATATTGAAGTGGAGGCAGGCCTCTCTTATCTCCCTGCGGGCCTGCTTTTTTTTCGATCAAATCATCCGTGATTTTATGCACTGTTTTTATATGTCCGTCTCGGTGGACACACAGCAGAAAGCAAAGGACCAAGCGGGTTACCGCGTCGCAGATTTATTAGCCCTTATTGCTGGAAATAAAACTGCAAGGCATTTTCACCGAGGATTTTGCGACGCGCCTGTTCGTCAGTTACTTGATCCGCCAGCCATGCGATGGTGTCGGCGTAGGTCAGCTCACCTTCATGACCGACAAAAGGTGAATCACTCGCCCAGAACATCCGGTCAGGGCCAAGCTCCTGCAGAAAGCCCTGAAAATGCGTAGCTGCGACATTTCCTATGCGATAAGCGCAACTGACCTTCATCCAGCTCTTGCCGCTTGCCACTGACTTCACAATGGCCTTGAAGCCGAGACTATTGATGTCATCACCCGGAGCCGGGCGTCCCAGATGGTCAATCACTATTCGAGGGCCCGAAGTCTCGAGGAGCGGCAACAGTGTCGGGATGTGTTTGCCTTCGACGTGTAAATGCACGTGCCAGCCTTGATCGGCAATCTGACGCAGTAGTTTGCGATACTCACTTGATGTGATGTCTGGCAACACGTCGAGCCCGATGAAAGGTAGACGTACTCCAACAATACCGCGGTTACTCATGGCCGCGAGATCGTAGTACTTGCCTGGATGCAGAATCACCGTTCCGCGCAGGCGATCAAGCGTGTTGCCGACACTTCTGATCGTATATTCGTTGTAATCGCCCCACGGACTCGCAGCAGCGATCACGCCGTAGCGCACGCCGTGTTGATCGAGTTGAGCAAGATAGTCCTGCTCGGTAAACGAATACCCCGGTTTATGCCGTGGTTTGCTTATAAGCGGCATATCGGTTGTAAAAATGTGGGCGTGGGAATCTACCAAAGGCACAAGCGGGGCAGAAATCATAATAATCTCCAGCTGGATGTATGGAAGCGGGCGCCATTAACAGTTGTTATCAAAACCTGACAGGTTACATCTTCCAGAAAATGTAACCCTGACTCCGCTTTTCTTTTTACTTGTATGGCATTAGACAACAGTTTTTCTGTTTTATTGTCCGGCAAGATTTGCGCTGACCATTACGTCTCGCCATTTGGCGATATCAGCAAGCAGTCTCTCCTGCATTGCCTCGGGAGTCGATGCCCTCGCTTCCACGCCAAGTTCCAGAAACCTGGATTGGATTGCCGGCAATTCGGTAACGGCAGCAATTGCTGCATTGAGTTTTGCAACCACTGCGTCTGGCGTATCTTTGTGGGTATAGATCGCATTCCAGCCCGTCACGACGTAGTCGGGAACGCCCGCTTCTGCCACTGTTGGTACGTCCGGCATCGCTGGATTGCGGACTTCACCTGTCACGGCAATAGGTATCGCCTGACCACCATCTATCGCGCCTTTTAAACCAGTGTATGCATCGACCACAAGGTCAACTTCTTTGCGGATCAACGCGCCCAACACGTCCGGAGTGCTGCGATAACTGATAACGGTCGCGTTGATGCCCGCCTTGCTCTTGAACAGCTCAGCGCTTAGTTGCTGGGTGCTGCCAGGGTTGATCGTTGCTATACGCAAACCGTTGGGACTGCTCTTCGCGTGATCAAGCACAGCCTGGAGAGAACTCAGTCCCGAGTCAGGACTTGTCAGCAGGACCAGGTCAAACCACGCCAGTGCAGATACGGGTCGCAGATCGTCGACGATGTTATACGGAAGATCAGCAAATTGAGTTTCAGCAATCGTGGTGCCGTTGGTCAACACGATCAACGTATAACCATCGGCCTCGGTGTTCAACATAAAACTGGTCGCCGCAACACCACCGGCGCCGGGACGATTTTCAATCACAACTGGCTGGCCAAGGCTTTTGCTTAATTCGAGGCCCGCGATGCGCACTGTGACATCGGCAAGACCGCCCGGTCCGAATGGCACGATGACACGGATCGGATGATCGGGATAACCGCCGTCGCCTGCGGCTGCAGGTTCAGCACCATCAGCTGTAGTGGAGGCTGTGTCTTGCCCACCACAGGCCACTAACAGCAAGCTGAGCAGCAGCGCACACGTTTGCAAGCCCACCCGGAATTTCGCCAAGCCCTGCTCGATGTAGTAACTATTCTGATTGCTCATATATCTATCACTCACTCGCGATTACTTTGTTGCTGGATGCAAAAATTTTACTCGTAATTATTGATGCCACCAGTACCAGTGCAGTGATAGCCAAAAACACGAAGCTTACCGGGTGATCGACGAAGGTACCCAGCTTACCCTCCGACAGCAGCAAAGCACGACGAAAATTTTCTTCCAGCATCGGACCCAGTACAAAACCCAAAAGCATGGGCGCAGATGGAAAGCCATGGCGGTTGGCCCAAAAGCCGAACAGGCCAAAGATAAAAGTCAGTAATACATCGAAGCTGCTGTTATTGACGCTGTACACGCCGATCGAGATCAGCAGAAGCACCGCGGGGAACAGCAGCTTGTACGGAATGCTCAGAATTTTCACCCATACGCCAATCAACGGTAAATTGAGCACGAGCAGCATGATGTTGCCAACCCAGAAACTCGCCACCACACCCCAGAACAACTCGGGATTGTCGTTGATTAATTGCGGACCCGGTGTGATGCCGTGAATCAGCAAACCACCAATCATCACGGCCATGATTGCATCACCTGGAATACCCAGTGTCATCGTCGGAATAAATGCCGCTTGTACCGATGCATTGTTAGCAGCTTCGGGTGAGGTCACACCTTCGATTGCACCATGGCCAAAACGGGAAGGATCTTTTGCGATTTTCTTTTCGAGAGCGTATGCCATGAACGATGCGATGGTCGGTCCAGTGCCCGGCAACATACCGACAAAAGAGCCGAGCAACGTGCCACGCGCGCAGGCCATGCGAAATTGTTTCATATCCAGCTTGGTGGGAATCATCGAGCGCAACGTTACGCGCGTGTTTTCGAGCTGGGGCAACACACCGCTGACGAGGTTAGTCAGAATTTCGCCGACCCCAAACAGCCCCATCGCAAGCGCTACAAGACTGATGCCGTCCGCGAGTGCGGGAATATCAAACGTGTAACGGAACTGACCGGAATTGATGTCCGTACCAACAAGGCCCAGGATCAGTCCGAGCACTACCATACACAGTCCTTTCAGCGGCGAACCCACCGCCAGTGTGGACGCGGTAACAAGCGCGAGCAGCATTATCGAAAAATAATCAGCCGCCGAAAAACTCACTGCAACGTCGGCTAACACCGGTGCAAAGAAAATCATCAACACTATCGCGAATGAGCCGCCAATAAACGACGCAATGGTTGTCACAAACAGTGCCACACCTGCCCTGCCTTGACGTGTCATTTGATAACCATCGAGACAGGTGACGGCGGATGGCGCACTACCAGCCACGTTCAACAGGATGGAAGTAATCGAGCTGCCGTACTGCCCACCATAAAAAATGCCCGCGAGCATGATGAGCCCCAGCAGTGGATCAAGATGAAAGGTCAATGGCAGGCACAGCGAGATAGTGGTAAGTGCGCCAATGCCAGGCAACACCCCAACAAACGTGCCGAGGGTTACACCGAACAGGCAGATCAACAAAGCTTCCGGCGTCAGCGCCTGTTGAAACCCCATGCCAAGATTGATTAATGCGTCCATTTCAGGATCCAAACGCGGGCACAGGAACACCCAGCAAAGTTACAAATACAATGTATGACGCAAGCGTCATGCCCAGGGCAAGTATCACAGGCGTGCGCCAGCCCTGCTGCGGCAGCGCGAACGAGCTGAATAACAGCTGCACGATACTTGCCGGAAAAAAACCGAATGTATCAATCAACAATGCCCAGGCAAGAATGCCGCCGCCAACCCACAACACTGGACGCAACGGGAAGCTGAGCTCATTTTCCGGGGCTATGCGCAGCTCGCCAGTTGCGAGAACTAATGACAGCAACATAATGCAGACACCCAATGCGACGGGCATAAAACCCGGCCCCATCGCGGTAAGCGAGCCAATCTTGTAGCCGCTACCGACGACAATAACGCTCACGCTAATGAGAAAAAGGAATGCAGCAGGTAATAGTTGCAGGAGCTTAGTGCGAAGCAAGCAAGTGTTCCTTGAAGATTGGATTAAAACCGGAAAAGCGGAAGAAACTATTGATGCTTGTGACGCGGATGTCCCGTATCACCTTAATGACTCTCATCACGTTGATGGCTCTTATCACGGTGATGATTCTCATCACGTTCATCACGTTGATGACTCTTATAGCACTAACAGATGCGCAGGTGGGCGTTGCCTGTCGGGCGCATATGGTTTCAGAGAGAGCTAGTTCAACATCCGTAGTACTACCTTCGGGCCATCGCCGATCAGGCGCAATGTGCAATGCGCCGCATATTACCTCGCGACAGGTAAAGGCAATGGCTGGACGCAGCATGATGTCTGGATTGAAGTTAAGCAAAGATAAACAACGTGAAAACCGGACACCACTAGGTCTGACTAGTAACGTCGGCAATCGAACGACTCCTGGGTGCTGATCTATCAGCTATTAATTGTTTTTTGTAATACTTGTGGTGGCGTGAGTATAAGTGCAGCCAGCTAAGTTAGGAAGCGGTGCCTGACATTTCTACCTTTATCCGAACGCTGGCCCGCGAAAGATTTTTCGCGTACTTCCGTTCTTCATTAATTGGCGCACTGCTCGGTTCGGTTGGACCAAAAATGTGGCTGACAGACTTCCTCTTCAAATTAGTAATCGCCTGAATATATTGAGGAAATTCTGTGCAAGGGGTGGTTCGCATTCGACAAACCTGATACAAACGATTCTTATTTGATACTTGTGACAGCCCCGGCCTAACCACAAGGATGAGAACGGATTTCTACATAGCCAGGAGTACCCTATCGTGCATACCACTGATTCTTCGCATAATAAAATTGACGCGCTCGACCCCGTTCCGCGTTCTTCCTGGACTCCTTCCTTCCGCGACGTATGGCGATATGACCTTGCAGCCTCCGTGGTTGTATTTCTCGTTGCGTTACCTTTATGCCTCGGGATTGCTTTGGCTTCCGGTGCGCCACTGCTTGCGGGCGTGGTGACAGGTGTTATCGGTGGAATAGTGGTTGGCGTCGCTTCTGGTTCGCATCTCATGGTGAGTGGTCCAGCGGCGGGACTTACCGCGATTGTCCTGAGCGCAATCACGACGCTTGGCGGCTTCGAATTTTTCCTCACTGCAGTTGTGCTTGCAGGACTTATGCAGATGGCTCTTGGCGTGTTACGCGCCGGTGTGATTGGTTATTATTTTCCGAACTCCGTTATCCGCGGCATGCTTGCGGGCATCGGTTTGATCATCATTATTCGCCAGCTGCCCTACGCGATCGGAGCTGATGCATTTACTGCTGAACACGGCATTCTGGCGGCGATCAATGACCCTCATCATGGCGCGATTGGCCTGAGTGTGTTGGCACTTGCAATCCTGCTTTTGTGGGACATGCCATTCATGAAACATTTCAAGATCATACCTGGCGCACTTGTTGCAGTGCTTGCGTGTACCGCAATCAACATGGGGCTGCACCCTGAACTGGCGGTTGATGGTGCACAGCTTGTAGCGTTGCCGGTAATCAGCTCGATTGCGGCCTTTGATGAAGCGATGGCTTCTCCGATATTCAGCGCTCTGAGCAGTGCTGCGGTATGGACCACCGCGATCACAATCGCGATTATCGCGTCGCTCGAAACACTTCTGAGCCTGGAAGCTACCGACCGCATGGATCCACTGAAACGTGAAGCGCCGGCCAATCGCGAATTACTCGCCCAGGGCTTTGGCAATACTTTGTGTGGCCTCTTTGGTGGTTTGCCGATGACCGGCGTAATCGTGCGCAGCTCGGCTAACGTTTATGCCGGTGCACGTACAAAGGCTTCAGCGATATTTCACGGTATCCTGCTACTCATCGCTGTATTGAGCATTCCCCTGCTGCTCAATTTTATTCCGCTTGCCGTACTTGCCGTAATCCTGATCCACACAGGCTGGAAACTCGCAAATCCCAAACAATTGCAAATTTTCCTGAAACAGGGCTTCCATCAATGGCTGCCGTTCATCGTCACAATAGTCGCAATTCTGCTAAGTGATTTGTTGATTGGAATTTCCATCGGCTTGGCCGTCAGTCTGTTTTTCATTCTTCAGGAACACCTGCGCGCGCCGTGTTTCGTTATTGAGCAGGAAGATGAAATAACAACCAAAATCCGCCTGAACGAACACCTCACGTTTTTACACAAAGCGAGCCTCAGTTCAGCACTGCAGGAATTCACACCAGGCAGCCGCATAGTGATTGATGGTTCCAGATGTAAACGCATCGACCATGATGTGCTCGATGTACTGCGAGAATTTAAAGAGTCTGCCACGAATCGCTTACTGAATATCGACATCAAAGGTATCGACCTGACAGCGTCCTCACTCGGCACAGGACATTAAAATGAAGCCGGGGCACAGCACTGAAACCGATGTGCTGGAGCACGCACTACAAACAGCTCGTCATATTTTGCCAGACCAGGGACCGATCGGTGTTTTCATCCACCACAACACCCTGCATTCATTCCAGCATCTGCGCTTTCACGATGCTGTGCAGGAAGCGGCAAGTCTGACGGGCGCCCGACCTTATCTCGACCTTCATGAATTCCGCGCTGCATTTCACGCGGGCAGAATAGAAGAAGCTGACCTCGCTGCAGCCATACGTTCCCATCTCGGCGAAAGTGGGGATGAAGCAATTTTGGCAACTCTTTCGCGTTTTCAGCTCTGGCACCATCTGATGCTGGAAGAAACCGCAATGACCAATACGGTCGAGCTGGACTGGCAGTTTCGTTCAGCAAGTCCGGCCGAGCGCAAACTCATTCAGGCGGCACACAAACGCGCCGATGACTTGCCTGCCGCACCGTATGAGAAGCCCCATTACAATCGACACGCCGAAGTGCTGCGTGTCCTCAACGCGGCCGACAGTGATGTTGTTGTGCACGATGAACTGATCCGGTGGTGCGCGGCCTTCCTCGATCAAGGCCAGGCGCTGACCCCTATGCCGGGGCGCGACCTGGGATTTCTACAGGCAGTAGCCCGGATGTATGCAAAGGGCGCCGGTTCACCACGGGGATGTCCCGGAGTAGCCGAAGATTTTCAGTCAATAGCACGTAACCACACTCCTCCCCACACCGTAATCCGCGAATGCCTGCACGACCTCGGCATCGAAGAACAGCAACTCACTTCCTTTATAAGCGCCACTGCTGCAGCCCTGAATGGCTGGGCAGGAATGTTCGCGCGGCTGGAACATCACGAAGCTGAGAACCATGCACATACACCGGCCACGTTGGCAGAGTTCATGGCGGTCAGGCTTGTGCTGGAACGGCGTGCACTTGGCCACATTTGCAGTCAGGCCAGGTTGCCCTTGCAATGGCCAGCATTGCTCGCACAGGTACCCGACATGAGCGTCTGCCAGCGCAGCGGCAACGCACTTATCCTTTACAAGATTGCGCAAGGCGCAGGCCTGGATGCTGCAGGCCTCGAAGCAATTGATGAAACGCAGCTCAATACTCTGTGGCAAGCAGTAGCAACGTGTACTCCACTCAAGCGCCGTGAACTGTGGATGGATGCATACGAAAGCTGGTACTACCGCCAGATTCTGAACGGCATAGCCGCACTGCGCCCGAAACGTCTTATACCCGACACTCAGCAACGACCCGCCGCACAATATATGTTCTGCATGGATGAACGCGAAGAATCAATTCGCCGCGCCGTAGAAGAACACGGTCCTGACTATCAGACTTTTGGACTGGCTGGTTTTTTTGGCGTAGCAATCGACTATCAGGGTTTGTACGACCACAAGCCTGCAGCCTATTGTCCAGTCGTGGTGACGCCTGCGCATGAAGTACACGAAACACCGCTATACACCCATCGTGACTGGCACGAACTGCGCAATTCTCTGCGCAATGTGTGGCGGTATGCACGACGTCGCACACATTTCGAATCACGCACGCTAAGCGGCGGCGCGGGCCTGTCTTTGTTGCTCGGACCGGTTTACGCAGTTATGGCAGCAATCCGCATTTTGCTGCCACGCGGATCAGTCACTACCCATGAACGTGTAACCGAACGAGTGTCGCCAAAACCCGCTACCCGTTTGCTTGCCGTGCGCGATACCAATTCCACCATTCGTACTGAACGCGGCAAGTTGCTGGGCTTCACACTTGAGGAAGCGACGGAACGTGTTACCAACGTGCTGCGCAGCATTGGCCTGGTCGAAAACTTCGCCCCGATCGTAATCGCGTTGGGGCACGGTTCCACGAGTCTCAACAATCCGCATGAATCTGCCCATGACTGCGGAGCTTGTGGCGGTAGACGCGGCGGTGCCAACGCACGTTTGTTTGCGGGGCTCGCGAACGAACCGGAAGTCAGAATCGCGCTGCGCTCAAAAGGCATCACAATTCCCGCTGATACCTGGTTTATCGGTGGTTTGCACGACACCGCTGATGACAACATTTCCTATTCTGATCTCGCAGATTTGCCTCACGCATTGGTCGATGCGTTTGAACAAGCCGACCACGTGCTCGATCTTTCCCGTCGCATGAGTGCTGCTGAACGTTGCCGCCGCTTTCACAATGCAAGCCTGCCCATCACACCTGACGCAGGGTTACACCATGTCGAAACCCGAGCGCGCCAGCTTGCGCAACCACGTCCTGAATACGGTCATTGCACAAATGCAGTAGCAGTCGTTGGCCGGCGTTCGCTTACGCGCGGCTTACACCTGGATCGCCGTGCATTCCTGATCAGTTACGATCCGACTATCGATCCCGAACACCAGTTGCTCGAACGTATTCTGGCGGCAGCCGGCCCCGTCGGCGCCGGTATCAGCCTCGAATATTATTTCTCTGCTGTCGATAACGAACGCTACGGCTGCGGCACTAAACTCCCGCATAACGTCATTGGATTGCTTGGCATCATGAATGGTCACAAGAGTGATCTTCGTACCGGTTTACCGTTGCAGATGGTCGAGCTGCATGAACCGATGAGGCTCTTGATCATCGCCGAATCCACTCCAGAAGCATTGCTGGGTATTGCAGGGCGGCAGGCGGAAGTGCGTGAGCTTGTGGTCAACCGCTGGGTACAACTGGCGTGTGTGGATCCTGACACAGGCGCGATGTATATGTTCACGGACAAGGGTTTTGTGCCTTACGTTCCGGATAAACTCGATATTCCGCTGTTCGATAATTCAGCGGCCAGACATGGCCTGCATCGTCAGCATTTAACTCCCGCCTTGGTCGCCGCAGCCCTTCGTCGCAGCGCGCCCCACGCTGAGCAAACCGTACACAGCATGGAGCATCGGCCGCGTTATGCCTGATATTTTGCAATGGGGACTGATATTAAGTATTGCAGCCCCGCTCACATGTTCCCTGATCATCGGTTTATCGATCCTTGTCCGCCGTGAATGGCTCTCTGAAAACGCAATTTACAAGCTGTGTAACACTGGGCTTTTGTTGGCATTTTCGGGAAGCCTGATCGTGTTGTTTTCGCACGGTTTCAACAATACTGCGATCGAAGTGGATGCTGGTCACTGGATCAGTATCGGGGATTACGAAATTCCAGCCTTGCTCTACGTTGATAGCCTTGCGCTGGCGTTTTCCCTACTGGGTTCTGCGTTGACTTTACTCGTTGCGCGTTTCTCGCAAACGTATTTGCATAAAGAAGCGGGCTTTGCGCGCTTTTTTCTGTTGTTGGGCGTATTTGCAACTGGCACCCAGCTCATCGCGTTTGCTGGCGCACTTGACCTGTTTTTTGCGGGCTGGGAAGCGATCGGTATTTGTTCTGCACTCTTCATCGGCTACTTCTACGAACGCGAAGAACCCGTGCGTTCTGCAATCCGCGCATTTACCACTTACCGAATTTGCGATGCAGGTTTTCTGGTTGCTATCGTGAGCATTCATGAGCTGCTCGGATCCACCAGCATTTCAGGCTTGATGGCGGCCGAAAATCTCGGCGGAGTAACTGTCACCCTGATTGCAGTCATGCTAATGATCGCAGCGTTTGGTAAATCCGCGCAGCTGCCATTTTCGTCCTGGCTGCCGCGTGCGATGGAAGGGCCTACACCGTCGAGTGCGTTGTTCTATGGCTCGGTTTCAATACATGTCGGCCTTTTTCTGCTGTTGCGTATCTCGCCCATTCTCGAAGCGGCCCCGGTTGCACAGGCACTCGGTATAGTCGTGGGACTTTCAACCGCATTTTACGCGGCAGCCATTGCGCGCACTCACACGGATGCCAAAGGCGCTTTGGCGCATGCCACACTTGCGCAAACTGGTTTGATACTCGCAGAAATTTCCCTGGGTTTTACGACGTTTGCACTTATACATCTCGTTTGCCATGCGCTGTTGCGCGTGTGGCAATATCTACGTGCTCCCAACACTATGGCGGATGCCCATGAATTTGGCCATGAACCGCATCACGCACCGAGCCTGCTCGCAAAAATATTCCCACTGACGTCCAACTGGTTGTACGCGCAGGCACTGCATCGCTTCCGGCTGGACGACCGCATGGACAGTGCAGTGGCTCCTTTCTTATGGTTGGCGGAAAGCCTGGCGCGCTGGGACGAACAATTACGCCGTAGCTTAAGCCGGCGCCAGGATAATAATTCATGACTGGACACACCGGTTTTATTCTTTCGTTCGTTGCTTTCGCGGCTGTATTGCTCGGCGCTCCATTACTTGCCACAAACACGCGTGAGCGTTCGGCGTGGATCTCCGCTGTCTGTGTCCTGGGCATCCTGACCTTTGCACTGATTACCAGCAGCGGCGTGTTCGCATATCTGGCACTGGCACTTGTTACCGCGATGCACGCTGCGTCCGCATGGCACAGAGCACCTACTGGAGCGCTTTATCTGGTTGCGGCTTCAGTGACGCTAATTGCCGCCGCAGCCGCCATTGCATTCGACTCGGATAACCTGGCATTCGGACTTTCGTGCGTGGCACTGGCGTTGCGCGCAGGTCTTGCACCGTTTCATGCCGGCGTGGCAGAGATGTGTATGAAACAACGTGAGCTGCAGCTACAGCAAAGCAGCTCGCTACTGATCCTGGTCCTCGCGCATCTTTATTACATCGATCATTTGCCAATTGCCTATGAAATGGCGCCCTTCCTCGTGATCTGGGGTGCAGTGCTGACCTTGTTGTATGCACTGACTGCACTTGCGCAGCGTGAACTCGGCGGCCTGCTGCGCTCTTCCACTCTCATGCATGCGGGTATGTTGTATGCGGCCGTTGGTGCCGGTGCACGCGGCCACTACGGCGCAGCGCTACTCGTAACCGTTACACTCGTGTTCGCGCTGGGTGGGCTGTCCTTGACCATTTCGGCGCTGGAAGCACGCCTTGGCAAAATCTCTCTGCTGGGTCCTGCAGTGGGTCGCGCACGTGCATTTCCGCGTCTCGCAGCGGCCTTTGCTTTTTTTGGTGCTGCAGGAGTTGGCATGCCGGGTACCGCAGGTTTTATTGCTGATGACGTGTTGTTGCATGCGCTGTGGGAGGAAAGTCCTGCCGGTGCAGTGATCATTATTTTTGGCAGTGCGATTCTGGCTGTCGCAACACTCAGCGTACTGGCCAAAACTTTCTTCGGTCCCGCATTACGCGTCCATACACCAGATCTGCTGATGCAGGAACGCAGCGTTGTTGTTGCGCTCGTCCTGCTTCTCCTTGGGCTTGGCTTGGTCCCTCAGTTACTCGTAGGTGTAGCCGAACTCGTGCTCGGCAATACAATCTAGATAGAATTTTCCACGGTGCAGCTCGGTAAATCGGTATGGGGCTAATTTCCACTCAGCCGATTGTTGTTCCTCAAACCAGTATTACAATCAGCGATAAAAAACCGGCATCGAGGTATCGTTATGCAAGTGCGCGATTTCATGACATGCAAGGTTGTGTGTGTTGAGCTCGACGATACGCTGAACGTGGTCAAAGAGATCTTCGACAATACGCGCTTTCACCACCTGCTCGTCGTTGATAATCACAAACTACGCGGAGTGATTTCTGATCGGGACTTGCTCAAGGCCATCAGTCCGAATATTGGTCTAGCGTCAGAAACTGAACGCGACACTGCCACTCTGAAAAAACACGCCCATCAGATCATGAGCCGCAACATCGTGACACTCCAACCCAATGCGAGTCTCGAGGATGTAGTGGATGTGTTTACCTGCTGCCGGATTTCCTGTGTGCCGATCATTGATCAACACGGAAATGTCGAGGGAATTGTTTCCTGGCGGGATCTGCTGCAGTTTGTGCGCGAATGACTGGCGTATCACTGAGCTTTCGATAGGACCACCATTACATTCCTCAATCTTTATGGATGTATGCGGCATTCAAACAGTTTGACCTGACCTGATTTATATCAGCGAGTACGTCCTTGCTTCCATGCTGTCAGGCAAGCATGTCAGCTGGTCTCTCCCTCATCGCAGCTATTTTTTCGAACTCAGTTACTGTTAGCGGAAAGCTATAGTAGAAACCCTGGATAAGGTCGCAACCAATGTTGCGAAGAAAGTCGACCTGATATTGCGTCTCGACACCTTCAGCCACGACCTTCAGGTTGAGGTTGTGCGCCATCGAAATAATGGCGCGGTAAATTGCTCTATGATTGCTTTCTGTATCGACACCTGTGATAAAAGAACGGTCAATCTTGAGTGTTGAGAACTGCATGCTTTTCAGACAGTCCATGTTGGAATAACCGCTGCCGAAATCATCTATGGCGATAACCAGGCCGAGTGCTTTCATCTCGCTTATTGTATGCAGGAATTGCTTTTTATCCCGCGCCAGACAATTTTCAGTGATTTCTATCTCCAGCAAATCCGGACTCACGTTATAACGTTCCAGCGTGGACTTGATGTTGTCTATCAGGTCAGGCTGATTGAATTGGCGTGGTGAAATATTTATCGCAACAGGCAGCTGTGGCAGACCACGCGCTTTCCAGTCAGCCAGCTGCTGGCAAACCGTATCAAGTACCCATGCACCCAACGGCTCGATAAGCCCGCTGCTTTCAGCGACGGGTATAAAACGTACCGGAGAAATGAAACCCGCCGGAGTATTCCAGCGTAACAAAGCTTCAGCTTTTACGATGCGGCCGTTCGACGGTGAAAAAATAGGCTGGTAATAAACTTCAAATTGTTTGCCGATGATTGCTTGCCTGAGCTGATGTTCCAGCTCGTGGTTCTCCATCACAATGCGATTAAATTCCTCGGTAAAAAATTGATAGTTGTTGCGACCGGTATCCTTGGCCTGATACATCGCGATATCCGCATGTTTGAGCAGCGTATCGGTATCCATGCCATCAGCTGGATGCAGGCTGATGCCAACGCTGCAGCTCACAATAAATTCACGATCGCCAAGTGAACACGGCTTGCGAACCTCAGCGAGGATGCGCTCAATGATGTGGGCGACAAAATCGTATTCATGACGGATGTCGGGGAGCAGCAATACAAATTCATCACCACCGATGCGAGCAACGGTATCTGAGTCACGCAAGCAGCTCTGCAGGCGCCCTGCCACTTTCCTGATCAGAATATCGCCCGCCGCATGACCCATGGTGTCGTTGACTGCCTTGAAATGGTCCAGATCGATGAATACCACGGCAAAGGAAGATCCGGTTTTACCGGCGTTCAATATTGCTGTCTCGATACGCTCGGAAAGTAGCGCTCTATTGGGTAAGCCGGTGAGCACGTCGTGCGTCGCCTGGTGCGCGATCCGCTGTTCATATTGCTTGCGCGCGGTGACATCTTCGACAGTGCCTTCGTAATACAGTACTTCGCCAGCCAGCCCATACACCACATGAGCATTTTCGGAAATCCAGATAATGGTGTGATCTTTCTTGTAAACCTGGGACTCAAAGTTGGTAACAGTGTTGTTACGTTTTATGAGTTCGGCAAATTCATTGCGCCTGCGCGGATCGACATACAACTGCTTGCCGATGTTATCGAGTGCATTCACCAGTTCAGCAGGAGAATCGTAGCCGTAGATTGAAGCCAATGCAGGATTCACTTCGAGATACTGGCCACTCGCTGTTGTCTGGAAGATGCCTTCGTTGGCATTTTCGAAAATGCTGCGATAGCGATGTTCGGCAGCACTCAGTGCGTTTTCGTGCTGGTGCCGCTGCGTGATGTCCTGGATAAAACCATGAATCATTTGGGACTGGCCAGGCGTGTGACTTAACGACGAGCCACGCTCCCACACCCACTTTATGGAACCATCGGCATGTAATATCCGATACTCGAGATTAAACGTGGTATTGGCTTCCAAGGCCCTGTTCACTTCCTCGCGCACCCTTTCTCGATCATGAGGATGGGTAATGCTGTCATACGAAATATGCGCGTTTTCCAATAGTTCAGCAGGGCTGTAGCCAGTGAGATGTTTGCAGCCTTCACTGACAAATTCCATGGTCCAGTGTTCGTCATTGCGGCAGCGATACACCATGCCATCAAGCTCGGATAGAAGCATCTCGAGCATTTGTTCTCGTTCTGGCTTTTCGCTAATGGGGCGCATGCTGACCTGTTGAAGGCCCTGGGCCCGGCAGATTTTCACTGAACTGTTCATACGTGATTTAGAACCATTAATCGTCTTTCATGAAGGTTGCAAAGTCCTTCTTATAAACGGCATAAAGTCACTGAAACTAAAGGTTTTTTTTCGCCCCATGATAGGGCGTGACGCACTTTTTCAGGGCTTTAAACTACAGCTTTTATCAGGCTGGAATAGTCGAAAAAAACGAGGTGAGAATAGCAGTATCACTGCTGTGAGCAATCCGTACTTTTACGAAAATGTGGACTGGCGCAGATTCCAGCATGGATTTTTCAACGTTGGAACTTCGCTGGAATCGGGCATGAACCGCTGAGTTCATGCCCGGCTTTAGCAAGGAAAGCTCCGAGGCGCCCTAGTTCAACCAGACGCGTGCATTGCGGAACATCCGCATGGTTGGACCATCTTCCTGCCACTCTTCAGGACGCCACGAGTTCGTCACTGCGCGGAATATTCGCTCAGGGTGTGGCATGAGAATCGTGAAACGTCCGTCGCTATTGCACAGACCTGCAATCCCTTGAGGAGAACCGTTCGGATTAGCGGGATACTGCTCAGTGATGCCGCCGTGGTTGTCCACGTATTGCATGGCTATCGTGCCGCTCTGCAATGCTGCCTGAAGGGCGTTATCACCGCTGAACTGAGCTCTCCCCTCGCCGTGGGCAACCGCGATCGGGAAACGTGAACCTTGCATACCGGCCAACAGCACAGACGGAGTGTCCTGTACGGTGACCATGACGGTGCGACCCTCAAACTGCTCGGATGCGTTGCGGACAAAATGCGGCCAATGTTCAGTGCCCGGAATAAGCTCATGAAGGTTGGACATCATCTGGCAACCATTACAGATACCAAGCGCAAGTGTCGTCTGCCGATTAAAAAATTGTTCGAACTGCTGACGCGCGCGTGTGTTGAACAGAATCGACTTCGCCCAACCTTCACCTGCACCAAGCACGTCGCCGTACGAAAATCCTCCACACGCGGCAAAGGCGTTGAAATTTTCGAGAGTTATGCGGCCACTGATAATGTCGCTCATATGCACATCAACTGCTTCAAAACCCGCGCGGTGAAATGCGGCCGCCATTTCCATCTGGCCATTCACACCCTGGTCCCGCAGGATCGCGATGCGTGGCTTCTCTCCCCTGCGAATATAAGGCGCAGCGATGTCTTCATTGATATCGAATGCAGGCGCAGCATGAAGGCCAGGATTGGCGTTATCGAGTATCTGGTCGTATTCCTGGCGGGCGCAGTCGGAATTATCACGCAGCGACTGCATCTGGTAACTCGTTTCAGCCCAGACACGTTGATAGTGCGTGCGAGTAGCCTGCAACACTGAGTTGTTCGCGAAACTAAAATTGATTGCGTCACCATCAACCGCGGTGCCTATTGCAAAACAGATATCGCCAAGTCCTTTGTCATCCGCCACTTCCCGGACCAGAGCCAGATTCGCATCGCTTACCTGCAGCACAACACCCAGTTCTTCTGTGAACAGCGAATCGATTACCTGACCTGCACTTGTGATGTTGTCGAGCTTGATGTCGAGACCGCAGTGTCCCGCAAAAGCCATTTCCACCAGCGTGGTGAAGAGGCCACCATCGGAGCGGTCGTGATAGGCAAGCAGCAGGTCCTGTTCAAGGCATTCCTGAATGAAATCAAAAAAGCGCTTCAAATCGCTGGCACTGTGCAGATCTGGAGCAACAGCACCGAGTTCACCATAAACCTGAGCCAGAGCGGATCCCCCGAGGCGATTAGAACCAAGACCCAGATCAACCAGCAGCAAAGTGGTCCGACCTTTATTAGTACGCAACTGAGGCGTAACTGTTTTACGCACATCAAGAACAGGTGCGAAGGCGGAAATAATCAGCGACAACGGCGCGGCCATGCTTTTTTTCTTGCCATCTGCGTCTTCCCAGACAGTACGCATCGACATCGAATCCTTGCCAACCGGAATGGTGATACCGAGTTCCGGGCACAATTCCATGGCCACGGCGTTAACCGTTGCATACAACTTTTGATCCTCGCCCGGATAACCTGCCGCAGCCATCCAGTTGGCCGACAGGCGCACATCGCTGAGCTTCTCGATACGCGCAGAAGCGATATTTGTTATTGCTTCAGCAATAGCCATGCGTCCTGACGCTGGTGCACTTAGCAGGGCGAGCGGTGTGCGCTCACCCATGGCCATCGCCTCACCTTTATACGTGTCATACGCAAGAGTCGTGACTGCCGCATCTGCCACTGGTACTTGCCAGGGACCGACCATCTGCTCGCGCGCAATCATACCGGTGATAGAACGATCACCGATCGTGATAAGAAAACTTTTGCTCGCCACTGCTGGCAGTCGCAATACGCGCTCCGCGGCTTCTGCGAGGTTGATATCGCGCGTCGAAAAACTCTTGAAGCCCGTTCGCAAAGTTGTTGCGGTGCGATGCATTTTTGGTGGCTTGCCGAACAGCAATGACATTGGCATGTCGATTGGCTGATTATTGAAATGGCTATCCGCCAGACTCAGATGCTGTTCCGCCCTTGCCTCACCTACGACGGCGAATGGACAACGCTCACGTGCGCAGATCCGCGTGAAACGTTCAAGTTCCGCAGGTGCAACTGCAAGTACATAGCGCTCCTGAGCTTCGTTGCACCAGATTTCGAGTGGCGACATTTGCGCTTCAGCTATCGGAATATCACGCAGATTAAATTGTCCGCCGCGCTCACCATCTTTCACGAGTTCGGGCAACGCATTGGAAAGTCCGCCTGCACCAACATCATGAATAAAGCAGATTGGATTGCGATCACCAAGGGCCCAGCATTTATCGATTACTTCCTGGCAGCGACGCTCCATCTCTGCGTTGTCGCGTTGTACGGAAGCAAAGTCGAGATCAAGCGCACTTGAACCCGCAGCCATTGAAGAAGCCGCACCGCCGCCCAAACCGATAAGCATGGCGGGACCGCCGAGGACGATTAGTTTGGCGCCAACAGGTATCTCTTTCTTTTCCACGTGCCCAGCACGGATGTTGCCGTATCCACCGGCTATCATAATGGGTTTATGATAGCCGCGGATTTCAGTGACGTTGGGATCCGCAATAGCGGCCTGCGCGGTTTGCATTTCGAAAGTCCGGAAATATCCGCATAAATTGGGACGACCGTATTCATTGTTGAAAGCAGCACCACCAATAGGCCCCTCGATCATGATGTCCAGCGCTGAGGCAATGTGGCCGGGTTTGCCAAAATCGGTTTCCCAGGGTTGCACAAAGCCCGGTATTTTCAGGTTAGATACAGTAAAACCTGTTAGACCCGCTTTCGGCTTGGCGCCAATACCTGTCGCGCCTTCATCACGAATTTCACCACCCGATCCTGTCGCTGCACCAGGATACGGCGCGATGGCAGTCGGGTGATTATGGGTTTCCACCTTGATCAGTACATGTATCGGTTCGGGATGATAGTTATAGGTATTGCTTTCTGGGTCGGGGAAAAAACGTCCGGCGGTAAAACCTGTAAAAACTGCGGCGTTGTCCTTGTACGCAGACAATATGCCTTTGCTGTTACAGGCATAGGTATTGCGAATCATGCCAAATAACGAGCGCTCTTCTGCGCGACCATCAATGGTCCAGTCAGCGTTGAAAATTTTATGCCGGCAATGTTCGGAATTGGCTTGCGCAAACATCATCAGTTCAATGTCGTTAGGATTACGGCCGAGCTCCTTAAAGCTGTGCAGCAGATAATCCATTTCGTCGTCGGCTAACGCCAAGCCCAGTTTCTGGTTGGCATTGGACAAAGCAGTTTTACCTTGTTTGATGACATCTACGGTCGACAGCGCTTCAGGCTCGGCGGTCGCAAACAGCTGCGCCGCTGCAGCCAGTTCGGGTAACACGGCCTGTGTCATGCGGTCGTGCAGTAAGGACGAAAGTATCGCGCTGTCGGCTTTATTCACACCTGCGATGCGATAACTAACCCCACGTTCCAGCCGGCGAATTTTGCCGAGTCCGCAATTGTGGACAATGTCAGTCGCCTTGCTGGACCACGGTGAAATGGTGCCTTGTCTCGGCACTACGAGATATTCAGCAATTTCGCCAGGCATGGCACTGCTCGTCTGACCATCCTCAGGACCATACCGCAGCAGTCGCGCCAGCAAAGCTGTTTCTTCCGGGCTCAGCGGACTTTGCAGATCGACAAAGTGAATCCAGGTACTTTCGAGACTTGTCACATCGGGGAAGTGCGACTTGAGCTTGTGTAGGAGCTTGTTACGGGCAAAAGCAGAGAGCGCTGGTGCGCCAGGCAGAATCAGCATCTTGTTACGAGCCTGAGTATGAGGAATGCATGCAGGGTAAGACGGCCCGCATTTTAATGGCATTGAAATGATAATGACAGGTAAAAAGCCTTTGACTCGGGATGATCATTTCTCCAGCGTGTCGCCGCTTGCACGAGGTGTAGCGGCTACCTGGTTGCACGAAAACCGTCGCAACACCTTTCCATCGCACCAAATAAGAACAGCAACAAAATATATGCTCAATTATGGTGCGCATCAGTGGATCTATATGGGGCTTTTGCTAAGTCTTTATAAGATTTCATCGTAATTTTTTTCACGTTTTCAACCACATATCTGAGTTGGCGTACTCCTTGCTAGGTGGGGGCATAAGGAAGTTTAGTATTTCCTTAACCCAGACATAAGAAATGTCGTAAAAAAACTCTCGAGGAGAAATGCATGAAACACAAATTGCTCACCGCAGCTATATCGGCAGCTGCGCTGCTCGCAACATCTTCCAGCTTTGCCCAATTAACAGGCAACGCTAGCGTAACAAATAATTACATCTGGCGCGGTCTTACCCAAACGATCAATGAAGCAGCTGTGCAAGGCGGAGTAGACTGGGCATCTGACAGCGGTCTTTACGTCGGCACTTGGGTATCTAACGTGTCCTACGATTCTGACGATGCTTACTCTTATGAGCACGACATGTATTTCGGTTTTGCTGGCGGCGAAGACGTTACTTACAACGTTGGCTACCTGTATTACAACTACGACGAAAATGCTGGTTTCGACTTTGGCGAAACTTTTGTGAAACTTGGTTTCGGTAACTTTCTGGCACAGGCTTATTTTCTGACCAATGCAGAGCCAGATGAAACAGACCTTGGCCGTCCGGACTGGGATTTTGAAGCATTCGGTACCTATTACCTGTCAGGCGACTACAGCATTCCGCTTGCTAGTGGCGCGACTATCGGTCTTCACTTGGGCTATCACGACGGTGACTTCGCAGAAGCATTCAATGGCGTGACCGAATCTTACCTGGATTACAACGTCAGCATCGCGAAAGATGGTTTCAGCTTCATGGTAACTGCTACCGATCTTGATGACGACGGCGACGGCGACGGCGTAGAAGATTATGCCAGCATGCCTGCCCGTGATAATGATGAAGTGAAATTCGTAGTAGGTTACAAACTCAATTTCGAATTGTAATTTCGCAAGGCGTTAACCTCTCCCCCCTTGCAGGTGGTTTATCAAGTTAAGCTTGTAGCTTACCTGCAATTTTTAGCCGATGTCCCCAGGACATCGGCTTTTTTTTGCTTACCAGATTCGCCGTCATCAATCACGATTTCGGCTGTAAAACTGTCTTCTTCTGCTCGCGGCGATACTGAAAAAACTCACTGATCAATTGCCCACACTGCTCCGCCAGAACGCCCTGTTGATAAGAAATCGTGTGATTGAAATTCTCTCCATCCAGCAAATGGAAACGGCTACACACTGCGCCTGCCTTGGGTTCAGACGCACCAAACACGAGACGTTTTATGCGTGCATGAATCAGTGCTCCTACACACATCGTGCAAGGCTCTAGAGTGACGTACAACGTAGTTTCAGGCACACGATAGTTGCTGACCGTTTGCGCGGCATGCCGCAGTGCGACAACTTCCGCATGCGCTGTTGGATCGTTGCTGCTGATTGGTTGGTTGAAGCCCTGACCTATCAGTTCGTCATTCAAAACCAGCACAGCACCAACTGGCACCTCTCCAATGGCTTTGGCTTGTTGTGCCAAGGTTAATGCCTGGATCATCCAGTATTCATCGCGGTCTGACATAGAGGAGAAAATTGATAGCTGATTTTTATGCAAATTTTACCAGCTAAAATGCTGCCCACGACAAAGTATCTGACTATGGTTTGCCGAGGTTTATGGATAACAGTGTTGCGGGGTTAACAGAGAGAGATGTTAAACAGATGATAAAACTTCTGGCTCTCCGCTATTTTTATCACGATTTTCGCGACTATTTTCGCCACCATTTACGCCACTACCAGAGCCCGCTTATTTGCGGGAATTAAGAAGAGTTCGAAGGAAGCACGAGAAGAAGGCAGCAGCGTTGCGATCTATTTAACAGTTAACGTCTGGCCAACCTGAAGAATGTCGCTGGCCAAACCATTTTTCGCTGCTAATGCGTCAGTGGTAGTGCCATAAAGCTTGGCAATACGCCAAAGCGTTTCTCCGCGCTTGACGCGATGTGTCGACACCGTAGCTGCCGCTATCTGATTAGTAACCGCAGCTGGTGTTGGTACTGGCGCCGCCACTACCGATGCAACGGCAGCGACATTTGCCGGAACCGTGTCAGCCGCACGAACCTGTAACTTCTGCCCAACCTGAATAATATCGTTACGAATGCCATTCATCGAACGCAGCTGCGCAACGCTGGTACCAGTTGCAGACGAAATCCGGGACAGCGTATCACCGCGTCTTACGATGTATTCCTGGGTCGTTGTAGCCATGGTAACCACGTACTGCTCGTAAGTGTCGGGGAATACCGCAACGTGATAGTGAGGAGGACGGCGCTCGCGCGTAACGTCCAGAACGTCGTCGCCCTCCATAGCAAGCAGATAATTTTCAAGCCATGTTCGGCATTTCTGCTTGGGCGGAATTCTCAAGTCTACTGCCATGCCAGTGGGATGGACCGAATCGCTCGAAGCGTTGGCGGGCTGGCGATCAATTGGTCGCGTTAAACTCGTAACTGTTAATTTTTCGCCGCAAGCAACACGGTACTCTGCACTCAGACGTTCAATGAAAGCTTTAACCGGAGGGCGCGCGAAAGGGTAGGACACATCATGCAATTCAAAATTTTTGCTGTTTTTGACTTCGACCAGATCACCGGCATCGACAAGACCAGCGACAACTTTTGAGGTCTTCACGAATGTATAACCTTGTTTGATAGCTATCTGATTCTGCCGCTCCATGGAGGAACGAGAACCCTTGAGAGTTTGGGCATGGCCGGGATTGCAGATGGCCAGAAGAATGGTTGCTGCCAATGCGAGAGTTAAACCTTGCATGTCACATGCCCTACAAGACGCCGATTATTATTTAACTTGCACGACACGGTGTTTCGCTTCATTTAAGACCGTGCTTCCGTGTATACGCATACCACTTAGTATATCTTTGATTTTTTTTATGAAAATAGTTTTCTACCTAAATAAAGCCTTTTTTAGGTATTTTAATGAAATGATCGACTGATTACATCGACGGTTACTGATTTATAAACGGGATCTTCAGCAATGAAGCGTCGGATAGACACACAGCTCAAAACTCGCGGTGCGTGCTTCTATTCCCATTCAATGGTTGCAGGGGGCTTGCTGGAGATATCGTAACTCACACGAGAAACCGCGGGGATTTCATTGATGATGCGATTGGAAACAAGCTCAAGCAACTCGTATGGAAGATGCGCCCAACGTGCTGTCATGAAATCAATTGTTTCCACTGCACGCAATGCAAGCACCCATGCATAACGTCGAGCGTCACCAACAACACCAACTGATTTAACCGGCAGAAAAACCACAAACGCCTGGCTCACCTTGTGATACCACTCTGCGCGGCGCAATTCCTCGATAAAAATTGCATCGGCCTGACGTAGAACATCGCAGTATTCTTTTTTGACTTCACCCAGAATTCTGACGCCGAGACCTGGCCCCGGGAACGGATGGCGATACACCATTTCATGCGGCAGACCCAATTCGACACCGATTCTGCGCACTTCATCCTTGAACAGTTCGCGAAGTGGTTCGACAAGCCCCATCTTCATACGTGCCGGCAAGCCACCCACATTGTGATGCGACTTGATGACATGCGCATTACCGTGTTTTGCCGCCGCGGATTCAATTACATCCGGATAGATGGTGCCCTGCGCGAGCCAGTTCACAGTGCCGAGTTTACTGGCCTCCGCTTCAAAGACTTCGATAAACGTGCTGCCGATAATTTTACGCTTGGCTTCGGGATCACTCGCGCCACTTAGCTTGCCCAGAAACAATGCTTCTGCGTCCGCGCGAATAACCTTGACGCCCATGTGGCGTGCGAAAGTTTCCATCACCTGATCACCTTCGCGTAGACGCAGCAATCCGTTATCAACAAAAACGCAGGTCAGTTGACTGCCTATGGCTTTGTGCAACAAAGCAGCAACAACAGAAGAATCGACTCCGCCTGATAACCCCAGCAGAACCTGGCCACTTCCGACCTGCTTTCTGATCGTCGCAATTGCATCTTCAATAATGTTGGCTGGTGTCCACAGTCGTTCGCAGCCGCATATTTCATGCACGAAACGATCAAGTATCTGCTGTCCCGCTTTGGTGTGAGTGACTTCTGGATGAAACTGCAGGCCATACATGAGACGGCTTTCGTCTGCCATGGCGGCTATCGGCGCAGTAGGTGTAGCAGCAATCAGCGTAAAGCCCGGCGGCATAGTGGTGACTTTATCACCGTGACTCATCCAGACATCTTGCAGCGTTTTACCTTCTTCAACAGCAGCATGCTCAAGGTCGTGCAGCAATTTGCTTGCGCCGATTATCTGCACCCGCGCGAAACCAAATTCTGAATGTGCGGAGCCTTCAACTTTGCCGCCCATCTGCTCGGCCATCGTTTGCATGCCATAACAGATACCGAGTATTGGTAGTCCGCTGTGCAGGATGTAGTCGGGAACTCGCGGAGACAAGTCATGGTTTGCGGATTCGGGACTGCCGGAAAAAATAAGCCCCTTCGGAGCAAAGTTCTGGAAATCAGCCTCCGTCATAGAGTGATGATGAATTTCACAATAAACGCCGGCTTCACGCACACGACGCGCAATCAATTGAGTGTACTGCGAGCCAAAATCCAGAATAAGGATTTTTTGCTCGTGAATATTAGGACTCATGTGGATTTCCGAAACTGATGAATAGCTTGCGGCAGGAAGTTGGAGAAAAAAACTCTCCAACTCCGGCAGTCTTAATTAACCGATGCGGTAGTTGGGTGCTTCCTTGGTGATGCTGACATCGTGCACGTGACTTTCGCTAACACCCGCAGACGTGATGCGCACAAATTGTGGCTTGACGCGCATATCTTCAATTGTGCCGCAGCCAGTCAGACCCATGCTGGAGCGCACACCGCCAGTCAGCTGGAAGATGATCGCCGACATCGGGCCTTTGTACGGCACGCGGCCTTCAATACCTTCAGGAACCAGTTTTGCAGCACCACTATCGAGAGACTGAAAATAGCGATCGCTCGAACCGTGGGCTTTGGACATAGCACCAAGCGAGCCCATACCACGATATGCCTTGTAGCTGCGACCTTGATATAACTCGACATCACCAGGAGCTTCTTCTGTACCAGCCAGCAAACTGCCAATCATCACGGCATTGGCACCAGCGGCGATAGCCTTTGCAATGTCCCCGGAAAAACGAATACCACCGTCAGAGATAATCGTGATGTCGGTATCTTTTAGCGCTTCGGCAACATTACTTACTGCGGTAATTTGCGGCACGCCAACACCTGTCACGATGCGAGTTGTGCAAATGGAACCAGGACCGATGCCGACTTTCACAGCGTCAACTCCGGCTTCAACCAGGGCAAGCGCCCCTTCCGCAGTTGCTACGTTACCGCCGATCAGGGAAAGCTTGGGAAAGGCCTCTTTGATCTGTTTGATGCGATTGATCACTTCCTGCGAATGACCATGCGATGTATCGACAACCACTACGTCAACACCCGCCTGCACAAGTGCGCGCACGCGATCTTCTGTTTCCTTGCCGGTGCCAACTGCGGCACCTACGCGCAGCTGTCCTTTCGCATCCTTACACGCATTTGGATGATCTTCTGCCTTGCGAATGTCTTTAAGGGTTACGAGACCTTTCAGTTCAAATTTCGCATTAACCACGAGTACTTTTTCGATACGGTGTTTGTGCATCAGCACTTTCACCTGATCGAGACTCGCGCCCTCACGGACTGTCACCAGACGCGTTTTTGGCGTCATGATTTTATCGATGGTCGCATCCATGTTTGTTTCGAAGCGCACATCACGTGATGTAACTATTCCTACCAGCTCACGTTTCCCGCGTTTGACTTTAACTACAGGTAAACCGGATATGCGATATTCACGGGTAAGTTCAAGCAGTTTGCGCACTGTCGTATCAGGCGTGATACAGATCGGATCTGTGACAACACCACTTTCGTATTTCTTCACAGCACGAACTTCGCGCGCTTGCTCCTCGATACTCATGTTCTTGTGAATGATACCCATGCCACCTTCCTGCGCCATGGCGATCGCAAGCCGGGATTCCGTGACGGTATCCATGGCGGAAGAAATGAGCGGAATATTCAAAGTGATTGAGCGAGTGAGGCGGGTTTTTAAATCGACCTTGTTGGGCAGCACCAATGAATGGGCAGGTACAAGGAGAACATCGTCAAATGTGAGGGCTTCTTCAACTACACGCAGCATAAGGATTACCTGAAACTTGCTAGACCCTTGTTTCGGGAAATCGGCGCATTATAGACCAGCAGAGGGCATCGGGGAAATAGTAATCTAGACCATCGAAGCGCTTGGTGAATGGGGTTAACCACCCTTATCATGTTTCGGTGAATGTAATTTATCCCACCAGCAATACTCCTGCACCAAGCGTCCTTTCTGTCAGTCAGTTAAATCGGCTGGCACGCTCTCTGCTGGAAGAAAATTTTCCGGCGGTTCTCGTCGAAGGTGAAATTTCCAATCTTTCCGTTCCCGCTTCAGGGCACTGGTATCTGACGCTCAAGGACCAGAACGCCCAGGTACGTTGCGCGATGTTCCGCAACCGCAACATGTTGCTACGCATGCGGCCAAAAGATGGTATGCAGGTATTGGTCAAGGCACGGCTGAGTTTGTACGAGGGTCGAGGTGACTATCAGTTACTGCTCGAACATATGGAAGAGACCGGCGCAGGAGCGCTCCGCCGTAACTTCGAAATATTGAAAGCTCGCTTGCAGCATGAAGGATTATTTGCACCGGAAAAGAAAAAACAGATTCCGGCCCTGCCCCTGCATATCGCAGTGATCACCTCTCCTACAGGCGCCGCCATTCTTGACATCATCAGCGTGATGAAACGACGCTTTCCTGCGGCAGTTATTACCATTATTCCCGTACCAGTCCAGGGCGTAACCGCGGCGGGTGAAATCATCAAAGCACTGGAGCTTGTGAATGCCCGGGCCGGCTGCCTGGCTGACGTTGAAGTTATATTGCTCAGCCGCGGCGGCGGATCACTGGAAGATTTATGGAGCTTCAATGACGAAGGACTCGCGCGCGCAATTTTTGCTTCTCTACTGCCCGTAGTGAGTGCTGTTGGGCACGACAGTGATTTCACCATCGCCGATTTCGTAGCGGATATTCGTGCAGCCACACCTTCAGCCGCAGCCGAGTTGTTGACTCAGCACCAGGATGAATGGCGCCAACTTCTTCAACGGCAGGAAATGCGTCTATCCACACACATACAAGCAAGACTGCAGGACCTGCAGAAACAACTGAATACGCTGCGCAAACAACTGACTCATCCAGGACGCAGGTTGCAGGAACAGGCACAACGTCTTGATGAAATGGAAATGCGCAGTCGGCGCGCCATACGTGTGCACCTTCAGACCATCAAGCAGAATATCGCGTTGCTCAATGCACGTTTGGTGAACAATAGTCCTCGCAACAAGCTGCAGCAGAAACAACAACTATTGCGACATTTGCAGCAGCGCCTCGGAGCGACAATTGCAGGCAATCTGCAACGTCTCCGCATGCAGATCAGGGAACAGAGCCGTGCGCTGCAAACAGTAAGTCCATTGGCAACTCTCGCGCGAGGTTACACGATAACGACCTCAGAGAAAGGAACAGTTATCACAAGTTACGAGCAAGTCGGGCCTGGTGCTACAATTCGCAGTCGTTTGGCCAATGGCGAAATAGTCAGCAAGGTGCTGGAAATCAGGCCGGGCAACGCTGACCGAGAAGATGTTTGAATGCGCCGTTTATTCACTCGCGTGATTAATAAATTCGCCTTCTTGATCATCCCTTAATAAATTCTTCTTAATATACAAATCAGGATGAAAACTACTTGAGCACTAGCAACATACAAACTGTCCGTGGCGTTAAACTTTTCAGCAAAAAGCACAAAATCCTGCAGAAGCTACTCGCAAAGTCAGACTCTCCCGAAATTCACGGTGACAAAGTCTGGTTCTCCAGTTATTTCATTATGGATTATCTTCAAGCCAATCCCCCAGTTCCTAAAAGCAGGATCATGGAAGTTGGTAGTGGCTGGGGTGTGTTAAGTATTTTCTGCGCGCAGAATTACGATTCAAAAGTCACCGCAGTGGATGCAGACAAGAATGTATTTCCATTCCTGGATGCACATGCCGAATTAAACATGGTGAAAATCAAGTCCAAAGTATGTCGCTATGAAAAGCTTAAACCTGAGCTGCTGGCCAAGCAGGACATGATTCTTGGTGGCGACATCTGTTTCTGGGATGAACTTGTTGAGCCACTTTACGAGTTGATCCAGACTGCGCTGGAACAAGGCGTAAAACGTATTGTTATCGCAGATCCTGGCCGTCCACCGTTTTTAACCTTGGCGAAGCGCTGCAAAAAGTTGCATAAAGCGAAACTTAAATCGGTATCGATATCTTCACCCCGTGCACATACGGGTTATCTTTTAGTCATTAACAACGAACATGCCTGACTTGAGCTCTATCAACCTGCAACACCCTGAATATTATCTGAACCGTGAACTCAGCCTTCTCGAGTTCAACCGTCGCGTGTTGGCGCAGGCGAAAGATAAAACCATTCCTGTACTTGAACGCCTGTTTTACCTTTCGATTGCAAGCTCGAACCTTGATGAGTTTTTCGAAATCAGGGTCGCTGGAATCAAACAGCAGGTTGCCTATGGCACTGCCCAACGTGGTCCTGACAATATGTCTCCGTCAGAACAATTAACACGTATCAGTGAAGTTGCGCATAAACTTGTCAGGGATCAGTACCGGGTTTTGAATGAACAAATGCTGCCTGATCTTGCAGCAGCTGGAATTCATTTTCTGTTGAGCAAACACTGGAGCGCAAAGCAGAGCGAGTGGATCAAAAAGTATTTCAATCGCGAACTGCTGCCAGTGCTTAGTCCAGTTGGTCTCGATCCCGCGCATCCCTTTCCACAAGTACTGAACAAGAGCCTCAACTTTATAATTTCGCTGGAAGGCAAGGATGCATTTGGTCGTAATTCAGGCATCGCGATCGTGCAAGCGCCGAGAGCCCTGCCCCGACTGATACAACTTCCTCAGTCATGTGCCACACATGAACATGACTTCGTCTATCTCTCATCCATTATCTATCGTCATGCTGGCGATCTGTTCCCTGGCATGAAGGTTACCGGTTGTTATCAGTTCCGCGTTACCCGCAATGCCGACCTGACAGTTCAGGAAGAAGATGCTGGCGATCTTCTGATGGTTATAGAAGGCAAGCTGCCAACGAGACGTTTTGCGAGCGCGGTTCGCCTCGAAGTGCAGGAGGAATGTCCTCAGGAAATGATTGATTTCCTGTTGCAGAAATTCAATCTGCAGCACTCCGACGTTTATCAGGTTGATGGACCGGTTAACATGCATCGCATGCTCGCCATCCAGAGTATGGTCAACCGCCCAGACCTGCATTTCCCGCCATTTATTCCCGCATTGCACAACAAGGTAAATCGGTCTTCCGATATCTTTGAAGCGATCCGAAAAGGCGACATCCTGTTGCATCATCCTTTCCAGTCATTTGCCCCTGTTGTTGATTTTCTGGAACAGGCGGCAAATGATCCGGACGTGCTTGTTATCAAACAGACGTTATACCGCACGGGTAATGATTCGAGCATTATCGACGCGCTGGTCAACGCGGCGCTCGCTGGCAAGGAAGTGACCGTTGTAGTCGAGTTACGAGCGCGTTTTGATGAAGAGGAAAACATAGAAGTAGCCAACGAGTTGCAGGCAGCAGGTGCGCATGTATCGTACGGCGTCGTTGGTCACAAGACTCACGCGAAAATGATTCTGATTGTAAGGCGCGAAGGCAAACAGCTTAAACGTTATGTACACCTAGGCACGGGCAACTATCACGCTGGCACCGCCAAGCTTTATACCGATTATGGTTTGTTCTCCAGTGATACCGCTCTTACTGATGATGTACAAAAAGTATTCCAGCAACTTACTGCGATGGGCAAGCCAGGCAAACTGAAGAAAATTCTGCAGGCGCCGTTCACGCTTCACAAAGCAATGATCGACATGATCAATCGCGAAATAACCTTCGCACGTGAAGGTAAACCTGCACGCATCATTGCTAAAATGAACGCACTCGTAGAGCCCACCATCATTGAAGCGCTCTATCGCGCTTCGCAGGCTGGCGTTAAAGTGGATTTGATCGTACGAGGCATTTGTTCACTTCGTCCAGGCATCAAGGGCGTATCGGAAAACATCCATGTGCGGTCCATCATTGGCCGTTTCCTCGAACATTCACGTCTCTATTATTTCCATAACAATGGTGACTTTCAGCTCTATTGTTCAAGCGCTGACTGGATGGACAGGAATTTTTTCAGGCGTGTCGAAACCTGCTTCCCGATCGAAGACAAACGTATGATGCGCAAGGTGCTCGAGGAAGGTTTGCTGAATTATTTGAGTGACAATACGCAGAGCTGGATGTTGTGCAGCGATGGTTCGTACAAACAAAACACCGCAGGAAACAACAAGGTCCGCATAGCGCAGGCAACCTTGATCGAACAATATTCTTCTTGATGAAATGTTTGGCGCACGATTTACCGGCGCCTGATCAGAGCTGTGAAACCAGCTGCGCAAACCTTAACAGCAGTTTACCCGCAACCGGTGTCGCTTCGACGTTCGCCCGCAGCTCAACAACATCCAATCCCTCGTCAAGCAAGACCTGTTCTCGTTCGGAAAGATAAAACTGGATGATGTCTGCAGCAAATTCCGGATGAAACTGCACGCCCCACACAGTCTTTCCAAATCGTACCGCCTGATGTGAGTCGAAATCATTTTCTGCAAGCACTTCTGCACCTGTTGGCAAACGCGTCACAGTTTGCCGATGCGTGACATGGACAGGAAATTCGTTTGGCAAATCTGAGAACAGTGGATCGGTTTTTACTGCGGCGGTAAGTCGTACATCAGTAGTGCCGATCTCTCTGCCATCAGGGTGATAATCCACGGCGCCACCTAATGCGTGGGCGAGCAGTTGATGTCCGTAGCAAATACCAAGCACTGGTATTTCCCGCTCGGCTGCGCCTCGCAGGTAGGCGCCGGAGTATTCGCTCCATACAAGCCGGTCGGTTACCATCGCAGCAGAGCCGGTAATGAGGATAGCGGAAATGTGTTCGGGTGCTGGTAACTGTTCTCCGGCCACCACATCGCAAACCTGAAAACTTGTCTCGGGCAATTGCATCCCCGCCATGATCCAGTCTTCAAAATCACCGCGTTCGCGCGGAATACTTTTTAGCGTACTGCCGGCTTTGATGATCAGGATAGGCTTCATTTACTACGGGATTGGCGCAGGTACGCCCGATTTTTCAGTATACGACGCTTGCGCGCCACCTGCTGGTAGTTGAGGTCTGCTTCATTCTTCGTGAAGGGGTTGTCATCGTTACGCAATTGAATGCGAATCGGCGTGCCTTCCAGTTTGAGCAGCTTGCGAAAATTCTTCTCAAGGTAACGCACGTAACTGTCCGGCAGTTCATCGGTCTGCTTGCCGTGTATTACGAAAATTGGTGGGTTATGGCCCCCCACATGCGCGTAACGCAATTTGATACGTCGACCGTGTATAAGAGGCGGTTGATGGGAGTTCTGGATACGCTCAAGCATCTGGTTCAGACGCGGAGTGCTGATTGTCCTGAAGGCAGACTCATAAGCCGTTGTAACTGAATCAAACAGATTGCCAACACCGGTGCCATGCAGCGCGGAAATAAAATGAATGCGCGCAAAATCCACAAATACGAAACGGCGCAGAATCGCCTGCTTGATCTGGCCGCGCGCATATTCGTCCATGCCATCCCATTTGTTGATAGCAATAACCAGTGCGCGACCGGTTTCGAGGACATATCCAAGCAAATGCAGATCCTGTTCAACAATGCCTTCACGAGCATCCAGCATCAACACCACGACATGAGCATCCTGAATCGCCTGCAGTGATTTGACGACGGAGAATTTTTCCACCGTCTCGGTCGTTTTGCCGCGTTTCCTGATACCGGCCGTATCGATGAGCGTGAAGTTCTGGCCACGTCGTTCAAATGGAATATAAATACTGTCGCGAGTTGTACCAGGTTGATCGTAAACCACGACTCGTTCTTCACCGAGCATGCGATTAACAAGTGTGGATTTGCCGACGTTAGGTCTGCCAGCCACTGCCATGCGAATACTGTTGGGTGCTTCGTCAGGAACAACAACGGGTTGGCCCGCAAGTGGAAATTGTTCCATTGCGCTATCGAGCAGTTTCAGAATGCCACGGCCCTGACTCGCAGCAATCGCATGAATATCCTTGAAACCAAGCCCGTAGAAATCACTTAGAACCTGATCCTGGTCCAGACCATCAACCTTGTTCACAACAAGCATGACGGGTTTCTGAGTGCGTCGCAGATGGCTCACTATGAACTGGTCACCAGGCGTTACACCGTCGCGTGCATCCACAAGGAGCATGACAAGATCGGCTTCTTCGATCGCCTGCAACGATTGACCAACCATGACGGATTCGAGCCCTTCCTCGCCACCATTAATGCCACCGGTATCAATGACGATAAAGCGATTGTCGCCATGTTTGCCTTCACCATAGAGACGATCACGGGTTAGGCCGGCAAAATCTGCAACCAGCGCATCACGGCTGTTCGTTAAGCGATTAAATAGCGTCGATTTACCAACATTGGGGCGCCCGACAAGGGCTAGAACGGGAATCATTTATATTTCCGGTATGACCTGAAGTTTTACGGACGGCGTCCGCTCAAGCTTCAGGCAGTTTATTGAATGCTTTACTGAGTTTTTTACTGAATTCTTTCGTGAACTTTTAGTGAGCTCTTTACCTGGATCTTCACCTGGCTCTTCACGTGACTTTACTGAATTCTCAACGCGACCAGGTTGCCCGAGTTGCTGAATACATAAAGTATGTTGCCTTGGCTCAACATTCGACTGCGAACACCGCCACCAACTTTGCCGCGGCCAACAAAACGACCGTCGGATTGCGCAAGCAGATGTATGTAACCGTCGTCATCACCTACTGCCACATAATTGCTGAAACCCAGTGGTGGACTTAGTTTACGTAGAAGCAGTTGGTCATTTTCCCACACAGCAGTTTCCTGTGCGGTACGAAACGCTCGCACAATATCCCGCTCGTTTACCACGTAGATATTGCCGAATCCAAAACTTGCACCAACTTCACTTGATTCTTCGACGCGCCATCGGCTCTGACCCGTCACCACATCAATCGCCGCGAGGTAACCCTGATAACTTGGTACCAACACCGCGCCCTGATCGTTGACCACGAGTTCGCCATCGATATCAACGAGACGATCAATTTCAGAACGGCCGGTCGGCACAGCAACGCGTTCTTCCCAACGCAAGGTACCGTTATCAAGCGCAATGGAAACCACTGAACCATTAGCGAATGCTGCAATTACAAATGCATCAACTATCAGCGGCGAACTGTCGCCGCGTAATGAGAGCGCTGGTACGGAGCTTTCATATATCCAGAGTTCTGAGCCGTTTTCCGCGTCGAGACCAGTCAACTTGCCATCGATGCTTTGCGTAACAACGACACGACCGTTGGTTACGGGAGCTGACAACACTTCGCTGGTTACCTGTGCTTCCCACAGAATCTCACCATCAGCCATGTTCAGTGCGATAACTTCCGAGTTATCTGTACCAACCAGCACAAGGCCATCACTCGCGCCAACGCCGCCAGTAATATCGAAATCAAGGCGTGTGCGCCAAACTACGTCGCCGTCTTCACGATTAACCGCAACCACAACGCCGTTGTTGCCAGCTGCATAAATGATATTGCCAGCCATTACCGGGTGTAAGCGATTAAATTTATCGCCTTGTCCCGAGCCGACATTCACACTCCATAGGCGATCGAATTCTACTTCTTCATCGAAATCGACCAACTCATTTGGCTCTTCTTTCTTGCTTGATTTAAGAAAATCAAACATGCCGCATGAGGTCAACAGCAGACAGCAACCAATCAGTAGAGTTCTTGCTACAACAGTTTTTATAGCCATTACAATTGTTCCACAGGACTTACGCCGAGATCCTGCAATTTAAGTTTCAGCAACACAGGGTTGCCAGTGGTAATCGCGGCCAGCGCGCGTTCATAAGCAGCTTTGGCTCCCTCACGGTCACCCTGACTTAGCAATGCATCACCTTCGAGTTCCGCATAAACAGCAACAAAGCTGCCTGCGTCTTCTGCCTTCAACAAATCGATAGCTGCCTGCGCTTCACCTTTCGCCAATTTGATTTTGGCGAGCCGCAAACGACTGATCAGGAATAATTCTTCATCGGCGGTTTTCAACACGCCCAACTTTGGATTGTCGATTATCCATTGCAATTCGGTTTCAGCCGCATCCAGGTGATTCAGTTCGGCCTGGAAACGCGCCATGATCAAAGCTGCATATCGCGTATAAATGCTGCTCTCATATTCCGACTTTAGCTGGCCGTACACATTCTGCACGGCGAGGAGATCATCTTCGGTAACAGCAACACTCATCTTGGCCAGTGCCATATCCGCAATCTGCTGATACAAATCGGATGCAGCGCCGCTGTTTGCTTCGGAAGATCTTTGCCACTGCTGCACACCAAAAAACAACGCCAGCACTATGACGATGCCAGTCAAAAGTGCAGTACCGTTATCGCGCCACCAGCTTTTGAGGGCATCTAATTGTTCATCATCACTTGCGTAGGTTGCCAAGAAATTAACTCCGGAAAAGTTCAGTTTAAAAATTTTTGAAGACAGGTTTTTATTTCACTCAAGGGCAGCAGAGTAGCTTCGCCATCGCTGTCCAACGGTTTGAATTTGATGAAGTCTTGCGCTTCTTCGCCTTCGAGTATCAAAGCACAGCGCGCACCATGCGCATAGGCTTTTTTAAGCTGGTTATTATATTTGCCACCACCGCAATGGGTCAAAATTCTGGCCTCGGGGAACGCAGTACGCAGGTCTCTTGCAAGCAATAACGCCTGGGCCTGCAACGCTGCTCCGCCAACCACCGCGAGGTAGATATCGACATGTTTTTCAATGCCGGCAGGAAATTGTCCAGTTTCTTCAATCAGCAATAGCAAACGTTCGAGACCCATTGCAAAACCCACCGCAGGTGTTGCACTGCCGCCCAGTTGCTGCGTCAAACCATCATAACGGCCGCCAGCACACACGGTACCTTGCGAACCCAGTTTGTCGGTTGTCCATTCGAACACCAGACCATTGTAATAATCGAGTCCTCTGACAAGAGATGGCACCACTTCATGCGGAATGCCTGCCTGATCAAGTAAGTGACGCAACGCTGCAAACTGCACCTTACTTTCAGCGCTCAGAAATTCATCAAGCGTCGGCGCGCCCTGTAGTAACGTTCTGGTTTGCGGGTCTTTGCTGTCCAGGATACGCAACACATTGCTATCGAGACGACGCTGGCTGTCTTCATCCAATTCGGCGCGCAGCGGCAGCAAGAATTCATGCAGCGCCTTGCCGTAACGCGCGCGATCTTCGGAACTGCCGAGATTATTGATTTCCAGTTTCACATATGGAGCAATGCCGAGCTTTTGCCAAAGCTGGGCGGTCAGCAGTATCAGTTCTGCTTCGATGTCCATCCCGCTCATGCCAAAGGCTTCTACGCCCAGTTGATAGAACTGGCGGTAGCGGCCTTTCTGCGGTCTCTCGTGCCGGTACATAGGTCCGATGTACCAAAGCTTCTGGGTCTGGTTATAGAGCAGGCCGTGCTGTTCAGCCGCCCTTACACAACACGCGGTACCTTCAGGTCTTAGCGTGAGACTGTCGCCATTGCGGTCGAGGAATGTGTACATTTCCTTTTCGACGATGTCTGTGACTTCACCAATAGAACGTTTAAACAACTGGGTCTGTTCAAGGACAGGAAAACGAATCTCGCGATACGCGTGACTTGCCAACAAGGAGCGTGCGCAACTTTCCACATATTGCCAGCGGGGTGTCTCTGCCGGTAATACATCATTCATGCCCCGGATTGCTTGTATCTTGCTCAACTTGAATTCCAGCTTTCTGAAGAGAACCGTGTTACAGGTAACTCAAAATTTATATAGGGTGATTAGTTTGTCAGCCGTTGGATTTTGAACGTTATTGTTTTTGTCTCGGCCAAAATCGGCACGGCCTAGTTATTGAGACCGCGCACTGTGATTATCTGGGGTTCCGCTGCACGTTTTTCCGCAGCCTGTTTCTCCGCCACTTTCAGCCTGACCATAGCTTCAAGTTCATCAACGAGGTTTTCGTTGCTGATCTTGTGGCTCGTAACGCCGTTCAGATAAGACATGTTGGCGGGCGTAGCGCCAGTCAGGCCGACATCTGCAACCATTGCCTCCCCCGGACCATTCACGATACATCCAACTACGGAAACATCGATTGGAGTGGTAATGTCTTCGAGCCTCGCTTCAAGCGCATTCACCGTTGCAATGACATCGAAATTCTGGCGCGAGCAACTTGGACACGCAATCAGGTTCACACCTTTCTGCCGCAAACCCAGGCTTTTGAGGATGTCGAAACCAACTTTGACTTCTTCCACCGGATCAGCTGCAAGTGAAATACGAATCGTATCGCCGATGCCATCCATCAGCAGCAAGCCAAGCCCAACAGAAGACTTAACCGTTCCAGAACGCAAACCGCCCGCCTCGGTAATACCAAGGTGTAACGGCTGTTCGATCTGGGCTGACAATTTACGGTACGCAGCCACCGTCATAAAAACTTCAGAAGCTTTCAGACTGACCTTGAAATTCTGAAAATCATAAGAATCGAGAATATCGATATGGTGCATGGCAGACTCCACCATTGCATCCGCATTCGGTTCGCCATATTTACGCAGCAAATCTTTACCGAGAGAACCTGCATTCACGCCGATACGCAACGGCACGTTGTGATCGCGGGCAGACTCGATGACTGCTCTTACGCGATCGTCGCGACCAATATTGCCTGGATTAATGCGCAGACAATCAACACCGTATTCGAGCACTTTGAGTGCAATCTTATAGTCAAAATGTATATCAGCGATCAAGGGTACCTTGGTACCAGCCCGAATCTGTTTGAATGCTTCAGCTGCGTCCATAGTCGGCACTGAAACACGCACGATATCTACGCCCACCGCTTCAAGACGCCTGATCTGCGCGAGCGTCGCCTCGACATCACAGGTTTCTGTATTCGTCATGCTCTGCACAGCGATTGGCGAATCACCACCCACGGGTACCGAGCCCACCATAATGCGGCGGGTTTTACGGCGAACTATGGGTGATTGCATGCGCATCAGGGATTCACACTTTGAGATGTTGAAGTAGATGTCGGCAAAACGTCAGCAACGCCCAACGAAAAACGCGCAGTTTTGTCGCTTCTTATTTGCGAAGCCAGATTGATCGGTACTGAATTGAAAGATAATTCGACCTGGGCGGCATCTCCGAGCAGCACCTTGAATGGCGCTGTTCCATGCAGGGTCATAGCGTCTCCGCTATTCAAGGTTTCGTTATATAAACGGCCTTTTGCACCATCATCGATTTCTACCCAGCTGGAACCTTTGAAATATAGTTGAAGCATATCTGCTCCATCGCTTATCAGGGTTACTTGTCTTGCACCTTCGGCAGTAGGAGTAATGGTCAACGCAACGTTTCCTTCCGGCGTAGCAACCAGACTCGCCTCAGTTGCTGAAGCAGGCTGCACTGAAGGATTGATGGTTTCTGCAACTGCAGCTTGTGGAATCTCGGCGCCAGTCAACGCAACGGCAATCGGTTGCTCAATGCTCGCCACGGCGTTCAAAGTTGTCACCGAAGTAGAATCTGTAACGGTCATATCAGTTGACGTTGCAGATACAGAGGTTGGCGTAAAACCGGTTGTATTCGCGGGCGCCTGTAAACCGGTCACCGACAACCCTTGTTGGGTCGCAGCACCCACTGTACCGGCAGGTTGAGTTACAGCACTCGTAGTACCACCTGACATAACTGGGGTCACAGACGGAAATGCTGTTGAAGCTGTATTGGTGACCTGCGCAGCGCTAGTCTGGACTGGCGCCCTGACAGTTGTTGGATTGTTCGCAGGACTTCTTGCTTCCGGTTGCGACACATTTTGTTGAGTATCGGTGAGAGCCGCCGTCACTGCCTGATCTTTACCAACAAACCACCATCCCGCCGCCACACCGATCACAACGATGACTGCGGTTACAACCGCCCAGCGAAAAGTCTGGTCATGTCTTCTCTGGTTGCGCGATGACAGTTGCGTTCTATTGCTCAACTCTTCGGCGCTGGCATTATTTTTTTCATATATTGCTAGTACTGCATTCACATCAAGTTTCAGATAGCGGGCATAAGCACGCAGGTAACCCTTGATAAAAGTCGCACCTGGTAACTTGCCGTAGTCATCGTTTTCCAGGGCTTTGATGTAATGAACTGTAAGATGCAAGGCTTCACCAACGGCCACATGGGTAAGATTCGCACTTTCCCGGGCCTTTTTGAGCATCATGCCTGCTGTATCGTGCGGTCGCTCCGGCGGCTTGCTGGCCTGCTCGGGAGTTGGTTGATCGGAATTATTCATCAGTTAAAGTTTCCAGTAATTGCTGGTACAGCTGATTCTCGTCTGAAGCACTGAAATTAGTCTCCAGCTGCTCCCCATATTCTGTGATGTTGTCGCTATTGCCCAACGCATTTTCCAGTTGTATTCCTATCCAGAGACTGCGGGCGTTATGTGCCACCCTATAGAACTGCTGTAAGGCTAAATAGTTCCTGTAAAACGCACGCGCTTGCAGCACATCGTTCTTTTTCAGGTTGAGATCAGCAAGCTCCAGGCTTGAGCGAATCTGTTGGTCATTTAGTTGCAAGGCCCTGCCGAATGCAGCTTCCGCGTCCACCGGCCGATTTAATCGCAGCGCAGCAAAGCCTAAATTCTCAAACGCCTGCGAGCGGTTCGGATACTCGACATCCTGCACCACTCTTTCTAACTGATCGTACGCGTCTTCAAGACGGTTGTTGGCAAACAAAAACGCAGCATAATTATTGCGCGCTTTTGAATTGTCGGGATTTATCCGTAACGAATGCTCAAAGTTCTCTTCTGCGAGTTTAGCTTCACCTTCGCGTGAATAAACCAGAGCCCAAATGGCATAAATATCGCTGTTGTTGCCATCGATTGAACTGGCATTGCCGAGGTGGCGTTTGGTGTTTGCAAGATCACCCTGCTCAAGGTAAACAGTTGCAGCCTGTATGTAGTTCTCGAGCGCAACACTGTCTGAGCGCTCAGCATTAAAGCCACCCGTTGTTTCCGTAACACATGACACCAATAACAACGGTGACATTAACAATATAGCGAATTGCGCAGTACGCAAAACGGCCTGGATGTTGAAGAAGTATTGTTGTCCTGAACGCATTGAATGTTGCATGGGGCGTCTATGCCAATGATGAGTAGCTTGAATGCGTATATTGTGGCTTTTTATAGTTCACTGAAGAGTCAGAATTTGAGTTTGCTCAGCTATTTCACGCTGAGCCAGATATCTGGCATTTCTGCGGGTACGATCATCAACCTGGCCAACAAGCTGGCCACATGCTGCGCCAATCTCATCTCCGCGAGTCGTACGAATTGTTACGGTGTAGCCTGCATCCTGCAATATTTTTCTGAAGGTACTGATAGCCGTATTTGATGACCGATTGTATTCCGATCCGTCAAAAGGATTGAACGGAATCAGATTGATCTTGCAAGGCAGCGTACGTAACAGGTCCGCTAGTTCCCTCGCATGCTGGCGATGATCATTTACGCCGGATATCAGAATATATTCGATAGTTGCCACTCTGCTGTCAGGGAGTGAGTCCAGATACTCCTTGGTACTTTCAAGCAATTCCTTGATCGGATATTTACGGTTTATCGGGACAATCTGGTTACGCAATTCATCGTTTGGTGCATGCAAGGAGATTGCCAGTGAGGCATCGGTGTATTCACGCAGACGCCTGATGGCTGGTACCACGCCGGAAGTACTGATTGTGACTCGACGCTTGGATAAGCCATAACAATTGTCTTCCATCATCAGGCCGATGGCGTTTATGACGTTGTCGAAATTCAACAGTGGCTCACCCATTCCCATCATCACGACATTCGTGACGGGGCGCGCCTGTGGACTGTCGAAGCCGCCCAGTAATTTATTAGCCTGCCATAATTGGCCAATTATCTCGGCGGTAGTCAGGTCACTGTTGAAACCCTGTTTACCGGTAGCACAAAAGCTACAGTCAAGACTGCAGCCAGCCTGAGAAGATATACAAAGGGTGCCGCGACCAGCCTCAGGAATGTATACCATCTCCACACTGCTGCCGCTGGTAACTTCCACTATCCATTTGTAGCAGCCATCTTTCGCGTCGAAACTCGCCTTGATTACAGGTGGCCGAATCTCGGTTTCAGCCTTGAGCTTTTCGCGCAGCGCTTTACTGATATTTGTCATGGCGTCGAAATCCGTTACTCCATGCTGATGAATCCATTTCAGCAATTGCAGGGCACGAAATGGTTTCTCACCAAACTCCAGGAGTTTGGCTTCCATTTGCGCCTTGCTTAAACCAAGTAAGTTGGTCGGATTGTTAGCCATGATGATCAGATTTTACGGGGACAGACTTCGTCGGCTTTAAAAAAATAAGCAATTTCACGCTCGGCAGAAGCAGTCGAATCAGAGCCATGTACTGCGTTGGCGTCAATCGACTTGGCAAAATCTGCGCGGATAGTGCCGGGGGCTGCTTGTGCAGGATTGGTTGCGCCCATCAGTTCACGATTTTTGGCAATTGCATTTTCACCTTCAAGAACCTGTACTACTACGGGTCCTGAAGTCATGAATTCCACCAGATCCTTGAAGAATCCACGTGCCTTGTGTTCGGCGTAAAAACCGCCAGCCGTTTCGTCGGTCAACTGCACCATTCTACAGGCCACGACTTTCAGACCACCGTCCTCAAAACGGCTAATGATCTTGCCGATGACGTTTTTGGCAACTGCATCGGGTTTAATAATTGATAAAGTACGTTCTACTGCCATGCAAGACTCCAGCTGTAACGAAAAAAAACAGGTCGCGCATTGTACGCAGATTTATGGTTATTTTATAGCCTCAAGTTATAGTCTCAATGGCCACAAAATGAAGGAAATCAGTGGTTTTCGGACACCATGTTGATGGTATATCGAGGAATTTCAATAACAAGATCGGTGTCGGCCACAATTGCCTGACAACTCAGCCGCGAATCGGCTTCCAGTCCCCAGGCTTTATCCAGATAGTCATCTTCCAGCTCATCGGAGGGCTCAAGCGACCCAAAACCCTCCCGGACGATGACATGGCAAGTGGTGCACGCACAGGATTTTTCGCAGGCGTGTTGTATTTCAACACCATTGCGCAGTGCCGCATCAAGAATACTTTCGCCCGTTTCGGCCTCGATTACCTTGCCATCGGGGCAATGCTCGGCGTTAGGCAGGAAAATGATTTGTGGCATTACTTGCTGGTCCCCTGTTGCGTAAATTTATCGAGCTCTGCCAGGGTATGTCCTTGCAAGGCGTTTTTGATCTGAAGATCCATTCTGCGCGTGGCAAAATCACCGCTTAGTGAATTAAGAGATTGCGTCAGCTGGTCAATTTTTCTTGCGTCTTCTCCGGAAATAGCCTCGCGCAGGGAAATTATGCTCTGTTCGAGCTCATGGCGTTCTTCAGCGATAAGCAAGGTCTCGCCATCCTGCTGCAGAGCGGCTTCCAGTGCCTCAATGTGGCGCAAGGCCTCTACCTGCTTTTCCCTCAGGTTGCGCAATTCCTTGTCTGCAGCGGCGGAAGCATAAGAGTCGGTGAGCATGGTGGCGATATCCTGCTCTTGTAGTCCGAAGGAAGGTTTGATGACCACAGTTGTATTAACGCCGGTAGCAAGTTCTTGCGCCTTGACCTCAAGCAAGCCATCGGCATCTACCTGAAACGTAACCCTTATGCGCGCCGCGCCAGCAACCATCGGTGGAATACCCTTCAGTTCGAAACGCGCGAGTGAACGGCAGTCGCTGATTAGTTCTCGCTCGCCTTGCAAGACATGTAACAACATTGCCGTCTGCCCATCTTTATAAGTCGTAAATTCCTGCGCTCTCGCAGTGGGAATGGTGGAGTTACGAGGGATAATTTTTTCCATCAAGCCACCCATGGTCTCTATACCGAGCGACAGCGGAATCACATCAAGCAGCAACATGTCATCGCCGTATTTATTGCCGACCAGAACATCTGCCTGCAGCGCCGCACCTAAAGCCACTACTTGATCCGGATCTATACTTGTTAGCAAATCTTTCTGGAAAAATGTCGACACTTTTTCCCGGACTCTCGGGGACCGTGTTGCGCCGCCAACCATGACGACTTCAGAAATATCACTTGCATCCACCTTTGCATCACGCAACACGCGGCGACATGCTCTGATCGTTTCATCGATAAGTCCGTCTACGAGTCCGTAGTAGGTTTCGCGAGTTAATATTCCGCTCCAGTTTCTAAACTGTACTTCAGTAGAAACCGACTCTGTAAGATTGTGTTTGAGCTCACGCGCAAGCGACATCAGTTGCTGGTAATCGGGGGTGGACAACGCGCTCGTTACAGTCGCTTCCTTAAGCACCCAGTTCGCGATGGCACGGTCAAAATCATCACCGCCCAGAGCAGCATTGCCACCCGTTGCCAATACTTCGAACACGCCTTTTTCAAGCTTCATCAGCGAGACATCAAACGTGCCGCCACCAAGATCGTAAATAATTACGGTGCCCTGCAATTTTTTGTCGAGACCGTATGCAACAGCCGCCGCAGTCGGTTCGCTTAACAAGCGTAATACGTTGAGCCCAGCCAGTGTTGCAGCGTCTCTGGTTGCCTGGCGTTGAGCTTCATCAAAATAAGCGGGCACTGTGATGACGACGCCATCCAGTTCGCCACCGAGAGCTTCAGAGCCACGTGCGGCCAGTATTTTAAGGATTTCCGCAGACACCTGAACCGGAGATACTGGGCCAGACGGCGTAATGATACGGGGCATTCCACCATCAGGAGACTCCTGAAGCTGGTAAGGCAGTTGGTAAGAAATATCGCTGCTTCCCCGCCCCATCAGGCGCTTGACGGAAGATATCGAGACAGGGGAAACCAAAGTCTGGGTATTTGATACGTTAGCATCGCTTTGCGTCGGAGCACCAACTTTTAGCGTATTTTCCGGGAAATAATGCACAATCGAAGGTAGTAGATAATTTCCGTCGTCACCCGCAAGCGTACTTGCTTCCCCTTCCCTGGCCACAGCGACAAGCGAATTGGTGGTGCCGAGATCAATCCCGACGGCGCGTTTACGGCCAGGCTTGGTGCGATGCTTGCTTTGGCCGGGTTCGGCTATGGTAAAAAGTGCCATCGGAGTAATACTTTGAATAATATCTATTTATGAGACCGGTAATTTCTGCTGTCGAACAAGCTTGAATTTCAACCGGCTACTGAAATTTTCACAGGTTAATAGTCGAGCAATTTGTCTTCTGCTTCTCTTATTTCATCAATCAGTTTGTGCAAGAACTGCAACTCACGAAAAGTAAGATAAGCTGCCGGATAGTTGCCACTCGAAATTTGCGCAGAAAACCCGCTCCATATATTCGCCAGCTGTTTTTCAACCCTTTGTTGCAAGGCTTCCAAAGCTTGTGGTTCGGCTTGCTGTTGCAACTCTTCAAGCTCTTCACGAAGTCTCAATTGCGCCAGTAAAAAACCCTTATCGAGTTCAGACTGATCATAGACACTTGTGTCGATGCCTTTAACCTGAAGCAGATGTTCAGCCCGCCGCAAGGGAGATTTCAGCGTTGCATACGCGTCGTTGATCATGCTGGCTTGCTGTATGGCGGCGAGCTTGCTGCTGCCATCAGAATTCACGTGGCGATCAGGATGCAGCTGTACCTGAAGTTGCTTGTATTTTTGTTCCAGCAGTTCTTTATCCACTTCGCTGGACAGCGGCAAGTCGAACAGAGAGAAAAAATTATGACTGCTGTTCACTTAAAGCTACTGCCTGAATTCTGCGAAGGGCTATTGTTAAAACGCTAGACTGTGAAGCTTTCGCCACAGCCACATTCGCCTTTCACGTTGGGATTGCGAAATTCGAAGCCTTCATTGATACCGGTTTTGACAAAATCCATTTCAGTGCCATCCAGATAAACCAGACTCTTCGGATCTACTACGATCCTGACACCATGGTCTTCAAAAACAGCATCGTTCGCGGTGGGCTCGTCGACAAACTCCAGAACATACGCCATGCCGGAACAACCAGTTGTGGTAACACCGATACGGATGCCAACACCCTTGCCGCGATTCGCCAATTGCGACGCTACATGTTTGGCTGCGGTTTCTGTCAAAGTAACTGCCATGACTATGATCTCTTTATGCTAAATAACTTCTACTGAACAACTTGCGCTAAATAACTATTTCAAAATTTACTGATGAGACTTGCGTAATCAGGCAAGACCACGCTTTTGTTTCACATCGGCAATCGCTGCCTTGATGGCATCTTCCGCCAATACAGAGCAGTGGATTTTTACCGGGGGCAAACCAAGTTCCTGTGCAATTTCCGTGTTACGAATTTTGCCTGCCTCGTCAATTGTTCGGCCTTTAACCCACTCTGTGAGCAGCGAACTTGAAGCAATAGCCGAACCACAGCCATAAGTTTTGAACTTGGCGTCTTCAATCACACCTTCGGCATTTACCTTGATCTGCAGACGCATGACGTCACCGCAAGCAGGAGCCCCTACCATGCCAGTTCCCACGTTGTCGTCTTTATCATCGAGCTTGCCGACATTGCGTGGATTCTCGTAATGATCCAGAACCTTAGTTGAATATGCCATTGCTGTAACCTCTATAAACTAAATTATGTTGCGCTTGCCGAAATTCAAGGACAGTTGAATTAATGCGCGGCCCATTTCACCTGGCTCATGTCTACTCCGTCCTTGTACATATCCCAGAGCGGTGACAATTCGCGCAGCTTACTTACTGCGTCCCGAATTTTTCCGATCGCATAATCGATATCAGCTTCAGTTGTAAAACGTCCGATCGTAAATCGCAGTGAGCTGTGCGCCAGTTCGTCATTCAGACCCAATGCTCTTAATACATAGGAAGGTTCGAGGCTGGCTGAAGTACAAGCAGATCCGGATGAAACCGCCAGATCCTTGAGTGCCATAATCAGCGACTCACCTTCCACAAAATTGAAACTGACGTTCAGGTTGCCTGCAATGCGATGTGCAAGGTCCCCGTTCACATATACTTCTTCCATGTCTGACAAACCTTTCAGCAAGCGATCCCGCAGTGCTTTTATGCGCACAGTTTCGGTGTGCATTTCTGCCTTTGCGATGCGGAACGCTTCACCCATGCCTGCAATCTGATGCGTCGCCAATGTGCCGGAACGCATGCCACGTTCATGACCACCACCGTGCATCTGGGCTTCGAGACGAACGCGCGGTTTACGTCGTACATACAAGGCGCCAATACCTTTGGGACCATAGGTTTTATGTGCAGAAAATGACATCAAATCAACTTGCATGTCTTCCACATCGATATCCACTTTGCCCGTGCTCTGTGCAGCATCGACATGTAGCAACACTTTATGTGCGCGCGTGACTGCACCAATTGCCTTGATGTCGTTAATCACACCAATCTCATTGTTAACGTGCATGATCGAAACCAGAATCGTATCCGGACGAATTGCTGCAGCGACCGCTTCCGGTTGGATCAAACCTTTTACATCAGGATCCAGATAAGTTACTTCAAAACCTTCACGCTCAAGCTGCCTGCAGCTATCAAGCACTGCCTTGTGCTCGATCTTCGATGTGATGATGTGTTTGCCGCGCGTCTGATAAAAATGCGCAGCACCTTTGATAGCGAGGTTATCCGATTCAGTCGCGCCTGACGTCCAGACGATCTCGCGTGGATCGGCATTTATAAGTTCTGCAACATACTGACGCGCCTGCTCGACTGCGGCTTCTGCCTTCCAGCCAAATACATGGGAGCGCGACGCAGGGTTGCCGAAATTGCCCTCGAGTGTCAGGCAGTCGGTCATTACTTTCAGCACACGTGGATCAACAGGTGTGGTTGCTGAATAATCAAAATAAATCGGTAACATCTGGTACTCCGGAATTCTGTTGTTGCTACTGCTGAATGAATTTCACCTTGCAATGACAATCAACGTGTCATGTTTATCAAACTAATTTCCTTCACATCGATGAAGTGACTGTGTCCAGGTTTTTCAGGCGAATATCGCTCTGCTGGCGTCCGTCGCGTTGGCAGCGTTCTTGCTGTTCGCGCGCAATCATTTCTATTTCCCGTTTCGATACCAGGTCGGCCAGCGTAATGTTGCTCAGGAACGCATGGATCTGGTCGCTGAGATCCTGCCACAAATGATGCGTCAAACAGGTTTCGCCTTGCTGGCAATCAGCCTTGCCTTTGCACTTGGTCGTATCCAGCGATTCATTTACTGCGTCAATAATTTCGGCAACATGAATGGTGCTATCGCTCCGACCCAGCCGATACCCGCCACCAGGGCCGCGCACACTACTCACGAGTTTGCGTTTGCGCAAGCGCGCGAACAGCTGTTCAAGATATGAAAGCGAAATATCCTGGCGACGTGAAATATCACTCAGATTCACTGGCCCCGTGCTGGAATGGATACTCAAATCCAGCATGGCAGTTACTGCATAACGGCCTTTGGTAGTCAGACGCATGACACACTTTCACTCAACATTTTTAGTTGGCTAATTATGTTAAAACCTACTAAAAAGGTCAAGTATTTAACATACTAAATCTATCAGGTATTAGATTTGCGCAAACCGTCTTCGGTTGCAGTAAGAATGCCACGTAAGATGTTGATTTCCATCTTGTCTGGTTGAATACGCTGATAAAGCCGACGCAGTCGGCGCATCAACTGGCGGGGGTTTTCAGGGTTATGAAAGTCCAGTCTGATAAGAACTTCCTCCAAATGACTGAGATAAAGGTCGAGCTCAGCCATGGTGGCGGGTTCCTTGTCCCATTCACTGGTTTTAATGAGCGGTTGATTAGCTTGATGCAGGGCAGATTTTCTTAATTCGTATGACAGCACCATCACTGCAGCAGCAAGATTGAGTGATGTGTAATCTGGATTAACAGGTATATTGACGTGGTAGTGACACAGGTGGAGCTCTTCATTCGACAAGCCGCTGATCTCCCTGCCAAATACAAGCGCTACTTTTTTCTCCGACATTTCACTGACAATTTTTTCCGCACATGCCGGTGGATCGAGCAACGGTATCGGCATGTTTCGCAATCTTGCACTAGTCCCATATACAAGATGGCAATCAGCAATAGCTTCCTCCATGGTGTCCACGACGATTGCGTTGTCGAGTATGTCCAAAGCAGAGGCCGCCATGCTGATTGCCTCCTTCGCTGGCCATACTTTCGGCTGAACCAGCACCAACTGTTCCAGGCCCATGTTCTTCATAGCGCGCGCTGCGCCCCCGATATTCCCCGGATGGGAAGTGGCAACCAGCACGATACGTATATTCTTGAAATTCACGCTCTTTTCCCTACACATTAATGTTGGTAATGGTAAACACACCTGAATGCATTTGCTATCATGCCGCCCTCGCGAAGCTCTTCGCGATGATCGCAAGAGAGTCCAATACCCGGCTCAGCAGCGAATATCTGGTAGTTCCGGGTTTTGAGGTTTTATGCATCCCATTATCAACATAGCCTTGCGTGCTGCGCGTGAAGCCGCAACAGTGATGGTCCAGGCCCATGCACGTCCGGACAGAATCAAGGTTTTTGAAAAGGCTCCCAATGATTTTGTTACCGACATCGACCGCCAGGTTGAAGAGCTACTAATCCATCATTTGCGCAAATCTTATCCCGACCACAGTTTCCTGGGCGAAGAGTCGGGTCTGCAGGAAGGAAAAGACAAAGAAACTGTGTGGCTCATTGACCCTATCGATGGCACACGGAATTTCATCATGGGTTTTCCCCACTTCTGCATTTCGATGGCGTGTGTGCAACGCGGAAAAGTTCAGCATGCGCTGATCGTCGATCCAATCAAGAACGAAGAATTTACTGCAACTAAAGGCAGTGGCGCCCAGCTCAATGGCAACCGCATGAGAATCGGTAAACGCGCCAAACTCGAAGGTGGGGTCATCAGCTTGAGCTGTGCCGGACACCGCAACTACGAATTACTGCTTACATTGCAGGCCAGGCTTAGAGGTGTAGCCGGGTCATTGCGATTTACCGGATCTACAGCTCTCGATATGGCCTATGTGGCAGCTGGACGACTTGATGCGGGCTGGACTTCGGGAGTTAACCCGTGGGATACGGCGGCAGGTCTTTTACTTGTTCAGGAAGCTGGCGGACTAGCGAGCGATGAAGCTGGAAATCCGGATTGCCTCGACAGCAAAACGCTGGTATTTGGCAATCCCAAATGTTTCAAATCGCTACTCAAACTCGCATCGGGCCTTGAGTAGCTCCTTGCTTGAGTAGCTCCTTGAATAGTTCGATCAGGGAATAGCATCAAGCTCAGAGGTGTCTTTGGTCGGTGGCATCATGTCTTCTTTCGACAGATTCATGAATATCAGCGTCGAAGATGCCACATAGATGGATGAATAAGTTCCGACCAGAACACCCACGATAAGAATCAACGAAAAGCCGTAAAGCACCTGGCCACCAAAAAAGAATAGCGCAAACAGTACGAGCAGCGTGGTCACCGCCGTGATCGTGGTGCGGATCAGCGTTTGGCTCACAGCAATGTCGACAATTTCTTCCGGCCCGGTCCCGCGCAGTATCCTGAAATTTTCTCTTATTCGATCGGCAACAACCACGGTATCGTTAAGTGAATAACCAATGATCGCGAGGATGGATGCCAAGATATTCAGATCGAAATCCAGTTGCGTAACGGCCAGGAATCCCAAGGTGATAATGACGTCATGTACCACTGACAGAACTGCTCCCACCGAAAACTTGTACTGAAACCTCACTCCGATATAAATCATCAGCATGACTGTAGCGACGAGCATTCCGAAGCCACCCTGCTCTTTCAATTCGTCGCCTACCTGAGCTCCCACGAATGCACTGCTTGCGAGGTTCACTTCACTGTCGGATGCTGCTTTCAGTATTTCTTCAACCCTGATCGCAGTTGCTCCGGACTCAGAATCTGCGTCTCCACCACCAGCACCGTCCTGGATCCTGATAACTACACTTCCCTCAGTACCCAGCGAAGCCACTTCATTATTGGGAAAGCCGGAGTCAGCGAGTGTTTGGCGAATCTTGTCCAGGTCAGGTGGACTCGCATAACGCATTTCGACCTGCGTGCCACCGGTGAAGTCCAGCGCATAATTCAGTCCGTTGACGGCAAGAGCCACCAGCGAAGCCAGCACCAGAACAATGGAAAACACCGCACCGATCTTACGGTACCGCATGAACGGAATGGTGATGGTTAAATCTTTCACTTTAATTCTCCGCTCGGAATCAGGCTGTTTCCGGCATTTTCATGCCGATGGAAATAAATCTCACGTTCTTGCCGCCATACAACCAGTTAACCAGCGCTCGTGAAATCCAGATTGCGGTCATCATGGATGTCACCACACCGACTGCGGTTGTGATAGCAAAACCCTTGATCGGCCCGGTACCAATTGAATACAGGATCACGGCCACAAGCAGCGCCGTAAGGTTGGAATCGAGAATGGTGACAAACGCCTTGTCGTAACCAACATCAATGGCGCGAGCAACAGTCATGCCCTGCATGAGCTCATCACGAATACGCGCATAAATCAGTACGTTTGCATCCACCGCCATACCCAGCGTCAACACGATACCGGCAATACCTGGCATCGTCAGAGTCGCGCCGAGAATCGACATGAAAGCCATCATCATCAACACGTTTACAAACAACGCTACATTGGCGATGAGGCCACATATCCGATAGAGCAGAACCATGAAAACCACAATCAGCGCCATACCAACCAACACAGAATTTACGCCGTTTTCAATGTTTTCCTGCCCAAGGCTTGGACCAACGGTGCTTTCTTCCATAAAGTACATGGGAGCAGCAAGTGCGCCTGAACGAATCATCAACGCAAGATCGTTTGCTTCGTTGGACTCAAGCCCGGTAATCCGGAACTCGCGACCGAGCGCGCTCTGAATGGTTGCAACACTAATAAGTCTTTCTTCGGCAAAAGGCACAGAAGTGGTGATCAGTTGACCATCAGGGCCAGCAACTGTCTCGCTGCGTGTCTTGGTTTCACTGAGCAGGATAGCCATCGGTTTGCCGATGTTTACGCGTGTTACCTCATTGATACGCTGAGCGCCGACAGCATCCAGCCTGATGTTCACCTGAGGCAACGTCGTCTGCGGATCTATCGAGGTCTGGGCGCCAGTAACACTCTCACCACCCACGATGACTTCTTCGTTTATTTTGTAGGGCAAGCCGTCGTTTTCATACACGTATTCACGTGTAGTTCCTTGCGCCGCTCCCGGATCAGCCACCAAATGAAATTGCAGTGTTGCTACTGCACTGATCATGTCTTTTGCGCGAGTCGTATCCTGCACACCAGGTAGCTCGATGAGAATTCTGTTCGGACCCATCTGCTGGATTTTTGGCTCTTTCACGCCAAGTTCATTTATTCTGGAACGCAATGTGGTGAGGTTTTGTTGAAGCGCTGTTGTCTGCAGGGCCTGCAGGCTCACCTCTGGCATTGAGTAATAGAGCATGAAGTCCTGCCCTTCCTGGGCAGAACGGGAAACCAGATCCTGGAAGTCTTTCTGAATTAATTCGTTGGCTTTAGTTCTGTTTTCAGCATCACTGAAGCGAATCACGAGACGATTGGTATCATCAACAATAATGGGAGGACGGTAACGAATGCGCTCTTCTCGAAGCATGGTGCGCATGGATGCAATCGAATCGTTCAATTGTTTTGATACAGCAGCCTCAAGGTCGACCTCCATGAGGAAATGCACGCCTCCCTGTAGATCCAGTCCGTAGTTCATCGGCTCCGCGCCTATTGCTTCGAGCCAGGCTGGCGTATTCGCAGCGAGGTTAAGCGCGACAATATAGTCCTGTGGCAAAGTCAGGTTGATGAGCTGTTGTGCACGCCCCTGATCATTCTGTTCAAGCAAGCGTATTAGCGCTATGCCGTCTTCGATCTCAGCTCTGGAAAACGGGATGCCATCTTTCTCAAGCGCCTGCGTGGCCGAATCAAGTGCGCCCTGATCAACGGTACCGCTTTCATGGGAGATCTGGATCGCAGGATCGGATTTATAGAAGTTGGGAGCCGCATAAACTGCTGACAGGATAACCATCAGCAGGATCAACAGATTTTTCCAGACCGGAAATTTATTGAGCATTTAGATATACCAGTGCTGTCAGATGGATTTAATGGTGCCTTTGGGCAATACAGCAGCAACGGCGGTCTTCTGCATTTTTAACTCAACATTGTCCGCCACTTGCAGAGCAACGTAATGGTCATCAACACGAGTGATTTTGCCGAGCATACCGCTGGTGGTCAGAATTTCGTCACCCTTGGCGAGACTGTCTACCAGCGATTTCAGTTCTTTTGCACGCTTGGACTGCGGGCGCCAGATCAGGAAATAAAAGATCAAACCAAAGCCAACGATTGGCAGCATGTTGAACAACGCGGACGAAGACGAGCTGGGTGCCGCTGCTGCTGCATCAGCAGCTTGTGCAAGTGCCGAACTGATAAAAAAACTCATGAGATTACCTGTTATGAATGGAAATGAGGGGGGCTAAATATCTTGCTCGAGGGTGGTTTGTTCGAGCCTGAAGCCCGCAATAAAGGCCGGCAATTTACCCTGTTCTATCACATGGCGCAAATTAGCCATTAGCTGCTGATAATAGTGCAGATTGTGAATCGTGTTCAGCTGGGCACCCAGCATTTCCTTGCACTTATCCAGGTGTTGTAGATAAGCCCGCGAAAAATTTTTACAAGTGTAACAGTCACATTTTTCATCCAGCGGCCTCGTATCATCGCGATAACGGCTATTACGCAGCCTGAGCAGGCCACCGGAGGTGAATAAATAACCATTACGTGCATTACGCGTTGGCATGACACAGTCAAACATATCTATGCCCCGACTCACTGCTTCAACGAGGTCCAGCGGTGTACCAACCCCCATCACGTAGCGAGGTTTGTCTGCTGGTAAATGACTCGCGATTGAATCAAGTACGTGCAACATTTCTTCCTTCGGTTCACCGACCGACAGCCCGCCCAACGCATAACCGTTAAAACCAATTTCGAGTAATTGCTGCAACGATTCTTTCCTTAGTTCGGTATACATACCGCCCTGAACGATACCAAACAGCGCCGAGGAGTTGTCTGCATGTGCAACTTTGCATCGCTGCGCCCAACGCATCGAGAGCTCCATAGAACTTCTCGCCTCATCGACAGTCGCTGGATAAGGTGTGCATTCGTCAAACACCATCACAATATCGGAACCTAATTCGCGTTGAACAAGCATCGATTTTTCTGGGCTCAAAAATACTTTGTCGCCATCCACCGGCGAGCGAAATTCCACGCCTTTTTCGGTGATTTTGCGCATTTCACCAAGGCTAAATACCTGAAACCCGCCTGAGTCAGTCAGGATTGGTTTTTTCCAACCAATGAAATCATGCAGATCACCATGCGCCTTGATTACTTCCATGCCAGGCCTGAGCATCAGATGGAAAGTATTACCGAGCAGAATATGAGCACCGGTTTGTTCTACCTGCAGCGGTGACAAACCTTTCACGGAACCATACGTGCCCACGGGCATGAAGGCAGGGGTCTCCACAACACCGCGTGCGAATGTCATACGACCGCGCCGGGCGGCGTTATCCTGTCCAAGAAGTTCAAATTTCATGCGTGCTACTTAAGTTTCCAGGCCTTAAAAAAAGCAGGGGCGATTCATAATCGCCCCTGCTAGTACGTGTGCTGCCACGCTCCCATCCTTCATTCTGTTAATCTGAAAGACGGGCTGCGTTTTATGGCAATAAGTGATTAACCGCAGCTCTCTCTTCGCTGAGTTCTTTTTCGGTTTTCTGCATCAAATCACGGCTGAAATCGCTGATTGGCAGACCTTGGACGATGCTGTATTTGCCGTCCGCACAGGTAACCGGAAACGAATAAACAAGTCCTTCTGAAATACCATAGCTGCCATCACTGGGTATTGCCATGCTGACGATTTTGCCATTGGTTCCCAGAGCCCAATCACGTATATGTTCAATAGCAGCATTGGCCGCTGATGCCGCACTGGAGAGGCCGCGTGCTTTGATGATTGCAGCGCCGCGTTGCTGAACAACAGGAATGAAATCTTTAGTCATCCACTCGGTATCTACGAGTTGCGTCGCAGCAGTACCAGCCACTTTGCAATGATGGATATCAGGATATTGGGTCGAAGAATGGTTACCCCAGATGATCATGCCGCTGACATCTGTAGTGTGTTTGCCGGTTTTTGCAGCCAATTGTGCGAGCGCGCGGTTATGGTCAAGGCGAGTCATCGCGGTGAACTGGCCCGGCTTGAGTGATGGAGCATTGCGATATGCAATAAGTGCATTGGTATTGGCTGGATTACCAACAACGATAACCTTCACATTGCGACTTGCATGATCATTGATCGCTTTGCCCTGTACCGAGAATATCTGCGCATTTGCTTCGAGCAGATCCTTGCGTTCCATACCCGGACCACGCGGTCTTGCACCTACCAACAAACAATAGTCAGCGTCCTTGAATGCAACATTCGGGTTATCGGATTGCACGATGCCATGCACCAATGGGAAAGCGCAGTCTTCGATTTCCATAGCAACGCCCTTGAGGGCTTCCAGCGCCGGAGTAATCTCCAGCAATTGAAGGATAACTGGCTGATCCTTGCCCAACATGTCACCCGCAGCAATTCTGAATAATAAAGAGTAGCTGATTTGGCCGGCTGCTCCGGTGACGGTAACCCTTACTGGTGCTTTCATGTTTGCTTCCTGTGTATTGGTAAGAAAATACGGAAAAAATAAGAAGATTGTCAGCCTGTGCTGCCTTGGCAGCTTCAAACGGGGCGCGATTATAACAAAGAAAACCGGGAGGTGGCGGGCGATGAACAGATTTGCGCCACGCGATTAAAACCGATTTAGCCACCGCTTTTCGACCTAACTTAGCGGCTGACCACGCCCGGTGATTTTGTTATGCTCCTCGCACTTAATTCCAGAGCTGTGAGTACATGAGAAAAACTAAAATCATCTGCACCCTTGGACCCGCCACAAGTACATACGAAATGATCGAAAAAATGCATGAAACCGGCATGAACATCATCCGGCTTAACATGTCGCATGCTACACAGGCCTGGGCATTACGCATGATCGAACATGTCGTCGAACTGAATAAACATTCCACTTTCCCGGTCGGCATCCTGCTCGACACACAAGGGCCGGAAATCAGAACAGGTGTGCGCGAGAGCGATCTTGATCTCAAGGCCGGCGACGAGATTTCAATCACCGTGCGCGACGGCGTGAGCGTGGAAGAATCTTCCATCAGAATTCACTACGAAGAATTGCTGGATACCGTCAACGTCGGTGACAAGATCACGGTCGACAACGGCCTGATCAATCTAGAAGTGCTGGAAAAAAATAATAATCTGATGCGCTGCAAGGTCCTCGACGGAGGCAAGCTGGGTAGCAAAAAACACGTAAATTTGCCGGGAATTCGCGTAAATCTGCCTGCTATCACCCAGAAGGATCGCGAAGATATCCTGTTCGGTCTCGAGCACGAACTCGACTACATCGCGCTCTCGTTTGTACGCGAAGCCGATGACGTCCTTCAGTTACGTCAATTGATCCTGGATAACAAACCCGAAAAAGCATCAACGATTAAAATCATTGCGAAGATTGAAGACCAGCAAGGTGTAAACAATCTTGAAGAAATTATCAAAGTAGCGGATGGCATCATGGTAGCCCGTGGTGACCTGGGCGTAGAGATCGACCTGGCAGAACTACCTAACACGCAGCGCAGGATAGTGCGTCTGTGCGCCGAATACGGAAAACGTGTAATCGTTGCCACTCACTTGCTCGAATCGATGATTGAAAATCCAATACCTACCCGCGCAGAAGTCACCGACGTGGCAAATGCCGTGTATGAAGAAGCCGACGCCATCATGTTGTCGGGTGAAACGACTGTAGGCAAACATCCACTTCGTTGCATCAAGTACCTGGACTCCATCACCCGCGCAACTGAAGTTAAAAAAGGCCTCGGCTTTACCCAGAACCTTATCAAGAACACCGACAAGGAACATCTGGCGGCTACAGCTGTGGAACTCGCAGAATCACTTTCAGCAAAAGCGATTGTGGTCGTAACACGTCATGGCATCATGGCTAACTTCGTTACCAACTGTCATCCGCAGCGTTCACCCATTTTCGCGTTTACCAATATCGGTGTTACGCGCCGCATCATGACGATGAATCGATACGTGTTTCCATTCAAGATTGAGTTCAGCAAGGATCCCGAAGAAACACTCGCGAGAGCTTTCAACGAACTCAAACTTAAAGTGGGCTTTATGACGGGTGACAAAGTCGTCGTTATTTCCGATTTGCTTATCGACCAGGATACCGTCGGTATCCAGATTCGATATTTACCCTGATAACTTGTTAGCCGAGAACCTCTTGGCCGATAACTACTGGCGCATCGATCAATCGATGCGTCAGCTGATGAACATCGCATCCCCATAGCTAAAAAAGCGGTATTTTTCGCCGACTGCACTGTTGTAGGCGGCAAGAATATTGTCCCGACTGCTGAATGCACTGACCAGCATGAGCAGTGTGGATTCGGGCAAATGGAAATTAGTCAGTAACGCATCCACCACATTAAATTTATATCCGGGATAAATAAAAATTCGCGTTTCCCCCTGATATGACTTCAGCTCGCCACTCTGACTCGCGGTTTCCAGGCAACGAACTGTAGTGGTTCCTATAGCAATCACTTTTCCACCGCGCACCTTGCAAGCGCGCACCTGATCACAGACTGATTGCGAGACTTCTACATATTCAGCATGCATCTGATGGTCTGCGATGTTCTGCACTCTGATCGGTTGAAAAGTCCCGGCACCCACATGTAGCGTGACCGTCGCTAACGCAACTCCGTTGGCCTTGATCAAGTCGAGCATATTCTGATCAAAATGCAGTCCAGCCGTAGGAGCCGCCACCGCGCCTTGCCGCTCGGCATATACAGTCTGGTAACGTTCTCGATCTGAATTTTCTGCCTGACGTTTGATGTAGGGTGGTAATGGCATCGTACCGATACGTTCGAACAGCCCCATCAAATTAATGCTGGTATCAAACTGCAGGTGGAAAAACTCCCCTTCCCTCCCCATCATGACGGCCGGAAATCGCGATCCGTCATCGTCGGTGAACCATAATTTGCTGCCTAAATTCAGGCCTTTTCCACCACGAATCTGTGCGAGCACAGCATTTTCAGGCCTGACTCTTTCGAGCAGAACTTCAACCTTTCCACCTGTATCCTTATGAGCCGCGAGACGCGCCGGAATCACTTTCGAATTGTTGAAAACGAGAAGATCTCCAGCCTTGAGCAGGATCGGAAAATCCACAAAATTGCGATGATCCAGCTTACCGCTAACGCGATCCATGCACAGGAGACGGCTATCAGTCCGATGCGTCGGAGGGTAGTGCGCAATGAGTTCATCGGGCAGGTCGAAATGGAAATCGTGAATGTTCATAGAGTACTTGCGTAAAAAAATCGCAAGGTTACCGAAAACAGCAACTCAGGCATAGGCAGCCCAGCAGGTCGCTGTTATAATCTCCTTTCTTTCTTCCTCCCTGCCGGAGTGGTGAAATGGTAGACACGTCGGACTCAAAATCCGATGCTAGCGATAGTGTGCCGGTTCAAGTCCGGCCTCCGGTACCAGTACTTCCTTCTTTATTTTTTTCCCCGCTGCGCAACCTCTAAAGTCGCAGATTAATATTTGTTAAAACGCCCATCTTTCTGCTAATTTTTGCCTTCCGATGCCAAATCTGAAGGTGAGTTGTGACTCGTACTTTTTATGCTTTCCTCGCATCCCTCTTGATCCTGGTTACGTGGAATAGCGTCGCCCAGGAAACCAACACCGATATAACTGCACAGTGGGATTTGACTGATCTTTTCCCGAGTGTTGAGGCATGGGACCAAGAACGGCAGCGCATGCTTGTGGAATTTGACAAGATCGAAGTCTACAAGGGCACGCTCGGCGATAGCAGTGATTCACTTTATAAAGCGTTGCGCTTTGTATCGGACACCTACCGTCAGGCGCTCAAGGTATACGTTTACTCAAGTTTGAATGGTGACGAAGATTTGCGCGAAACGGCTGCGCAAGAACGCAATCAGCTAGGCGAAGCAATGTTTGCGCGCATGAATGAAGCAACTGCGTGGATGGATCCGGAAATTATCGCGATAGGTGAAGAGCGCGTGCGACAATTCATGGATGACAATGTCGAACTGGCTCCGTTCCGACACCAACTAGACAACACACTACGCCGCGCATCACACACACTTGGCGCCGAAGCTGAACAGGCGCTGTCATTCTTTTCACAATCGTTTGACGCGCCATCCAACATCTACAGCATTATTTCCAATTCTGACATTCCCTTCCCAACCTATACCTTGCCAAGCGGCGAAGAAGTACGCGTCGACTCACAAGGCTACGGTCGCCTGCGCTCCGACCCTGATCGCGAAGTACGCAAAGAAGTTTTCGATTTGTTCTGGAGCAAGTGGCAGGAATACAGCAACAGTGTAGGTATGGTTCTCAATAGCCATCTACAGACACAAGTGGCATTGGCCAAAGCGCGCAACTACGACAGCGTTCTTGAACGCGAATTATTTGAAGACAACCTGCCGCCAGATGTTTACCACACACTTGTCGAAGAAGTGAACAAGGCCTTACCTACGCTTCATCGCTATTTCAGATTACGCGCGAGGATGTTGGGCGTAGAACAATTGCATTATTACGACATTTATCCGCCACTGGTCGCACTCGACAAACAATTCGATCTGGAGACGAGCAAAAAAACCACGCTCGATGCTATGGCTATTCTTGGTGACGACTGGGTCACCATGCAGAAGGCGGCCATTGATGATCGCTGGATGCATGTTTATCCGCAACAAGGCAAACGCAGCGGTGCTTATATGCAGGGTTCAGCGTATGACGTTCATCCCTATCTGCTGCTTAATCACAATAATGATTTTGATTCGTTGTCTACCTTCGCGCATGAGTGGGGTCATGCAATGCATACGCTGTATGCAAAACAGGAACAGCCATTTGAAACAGCTGATTACGCAACATTCATTGCAGAAATACCTTCGACCTCCCTTGAGCTGATCCTGCAGCAATATATGAGTAAGAATGCTGAAACCAGTGATGAGAAATTGTTCTACCTCGGCTATGCCCTTGAAAATCTGCGCGGTACATTTTTCCGTCAGACGATGTTTGCAGAATTTGAATTGAGTCTGTTCGAAGCCGTTGAAAATGGTGAAGCACTAAGCGGTAGCCGGATTTCTGAAATGTACGGCGAGATCCTGAAACGTTATCACGGTCACGATCAAGGCGTAGTTATTATTGATGACCTGTACTTCAACGAATGGATGTTCGTCCCACACTTTTATTACAACATGTACGTTTTTCAATACGCGACATCACTCACCGCCGGCACCGCGCTCTACAGCAAAATAGTTGAGGAAGGTGCGGCAGGTGTAGAGAACTACAAGAACTTGTTGCGTGCTGGCGGCTCTGATTATCCCTACGAATTATTACGCAACGCTGGCGTCGATCTCGCAACCCCTGCGCCCTATCAGTCCGTAGTCACACGGATGAACTCGATAATGGATGAAATGGAAACGCTGCTGGACGAGCAGTAAGTTGCTCAGTGATATCAATCGTCTCGAATCCAGGATGTTGCCAACTGCGCAATAGATCCAGGATTGACTGGATCGAAATAACGCCTGAAGAAAAAAACCTCAGACTATTTTTTGCTCTCTTTTGTTATTGTCATCGATGGCAGCCACAACACCCTTGCCAAACGTTGACTGCGTGTAGACCCGGTTGTTGGTCGCAAATGTCCTGACTGTGGTCCGTAACTTGATGTTGCCCAACAGCGCGGTCAACGCTCTCTGATAATCACTTGCACTAACCTGATCAGCCAGTACTTTCGCAATACCAATTGCTTGCAGAGATAGTCCAACATGCAATTGTTCCAGATGCATCGGAAGTATCAGCATGGGTTTACCCAGCCGCATACATGCTGTGGCTGACCCGATATTGCCATGTCCTATGAAAATATCCGTTTCCCTGATAATCAGGTCCATCGCCGGCATTAGTGTCGTAAATTGCAGTGACTCCGACTGATATGGCTTTAGCGCTTCTGCATCTCCTCCAGCAAACACGACCAGTACTTCGCAGCCACTCGCGCGTAACGCTTCGACGAGCGGCGTGAATTTTTTATAGGATGGATCGAGCTGACAAACGACACGAGGTTTTTCAATTTGCGTGAAACTGAAAACCGGCGGCAGATACGTTGACATCGATGTGTAGTAGGTCACATTGCTACGCAGCTCTCGATAAATATCCAACTGTGGGAAGCTATCGATCATCACTCTATTACAGCGATAAAGTTCGGAAATAGTTGCAGACACAGGAAGATCAAGTTTTCTCTGCACCTGATTGATCACTTTCAACACTTGTTTTTCCTGCTCTTCGATCAGTTCAGCTCGCGATTGCATAGGTTGCCAGTCGGTAAGTTTGTAACCTGCAACAGGAATGTTGAAGCCATTCCCTACAATCAATCTTGTGCAGTTGAAATTTGATGCGGCGAGCAGCGCCGTGGGAGCTTGATCGAAAATAAGGACATCAGCCTGAAGCAAAACCAACAGCGCCTGCCAGGCTTTAACTAAAGGCAGTAGTGTGTTGATGTGCTCATAACCCGAAAGCTGCAACGTATCGGCCAGACAAACCAGTTGGCGATTCAAGCGCAAGCGCGGCAGAAAAACCGGAGCCTGGAGTACCGTCATCGAAAGTTTATTGATCAGCGCGCTTGCCGAAATCAGGTCTCTCACAACCACGGTTACGTCATGCCCTGCATCACCACATTCTTTTGTGATGTCGTGCAGGCGCAACAATTGCTCATAATTAGATCCAGAGCCAGAGCCGGAGCCAAGTTCGCAAATGTAGACAACCTTATATTTCATTGACGAACACTCATCGACAAACACTCATCCTGTACACCGAACCATTAAATTTTGTGGCAAACAAACTTCCTGCCCTTATAGAGCACTAAACTGCGCAATTTATCCCTTGTTAAAAAAATGATACTTCCAGCATCGGGATAATTTCCCGAGCCCGCTCTAAAAAAAACAATCACCAACGAGAGCTTCGCAAGCACTCGTTATCCCCGTTCAAGCGGTTTAGTGGAAATTCACACTCGACAAACTCAAGACAAATTGTTTGACAGCGCTTCTCTCGCTAAATTAAAGTGCGGCCCCTCAACAGGACCCAACTCGTGATTCTCACTTCTTCCTATCAACTTAATGCCATGGCGATCGCCGCAGCACGTGCAGCGGCACGTCGTCGCGCGCGCGCGAATAAGTTGCACTCTGGAGATCACAGGGCTTAATGGGTTGAACAAATAGTTTTGTAACAACGCAGTAACCGCAAAACCTCCAGATGTCTTAGACGCTGGGGGTTTTTTTTTGGGCCCATAAAAACCGAGCAAGGAGAAACAAATGAACACAATCGAAATTGAAAATACTCTTGGGTTGTCTTTTTCAGAGCGCCTTGAACTGGCATTCACCCATGGGAAAGGGAGTTACGTATGGGATGAAGCAGGCAAGGAGTATCTGGATTTTACTTCCGGGTGGGGCGTGACCTGTCTTGGCCATAGCCATAGCGTGATCACCAAGGCGATTTCAGAACAGGCGCATAAATTAATGCAGAGCCCCAACGCCGGTTTCACCTACTCTCCCGCGCGAGCAGCACTGCTGACGCAACTGGACAAAGTCTTGCCCGCAAATCTGCGGAAAACTTTTTTCTGCAGCAGCGGTGCCGAGGCCAATGACGCAGCACTCAAACTTGCACGTAAATGTACGGGACGGACAAAAGTTATAAGTACTAAAGGTGCATTCCATGGTCGTACGTTCAACACGTTATCGGTTTCGCGTGGTACCGATAATACCGGGCGTTATGTGCCTGTTATGCCGTCAACTTGCTTCATACCATACGGCGATATCAGCGCACTGGAAGCGAAAATTGATGATTCGTGCGCAGCCGTTATTGTCGAACCGATTCAGGGCGAAGGTGGCGTACAGATTCCACCTGCAGACTATCTTGGGAGAGTGCAGGCGTTATGTAATACACATGGTGCATTCTTCATCGTCGACGAAGTGCAGACTGGCTTCTGCCGCACCGGTAAATTTTTTGCACTGCAACATGAAGCTGCAGAAATTCAACCTGACATTCTGACTATGGGCAAAGGTATTGCGGGCGGGTTTCCATTTGCGGCGTTTGCTGTGAGTGCGCAAGTGGCAGACAGGTTCAGCAAGGATGATCACGGTGGTACGTATTGCGGCAATCCGCTCGGATGTGCGGTGGCAACCGCAGTGGTTGGTTTTCTGGCGGAGCACGACGTGGCGCAGCGGGTAGAAACATCCGGCGCTTATCTGTTTGAGCAGCTACAGAATCTTTTGGTCAACTACCCGACGCTCATTCGCCAGGTGAGAGGACGTGGTTTGCTGTGCGCAATAGAGTTTCATGACTCAACAATTACTCGCGCGTTTACTTTGCGCTGCGCTGAACATGGGCTGTTGGTCGTACCGACGCGTAACGGAATTGTGAGGTTACTACCCGACTTGCTGGTTGCAAGAACAGACATAAAAAAAGCGGCGGAAATTCTAGCTGTGGTTTGTCGTGGAATGTAAAAAAAAACAGCGGGAGTCTGTTAACTCTTGCAGGCTCCCGCAACTTGTTAGCGCTTATGTCAGCTCGTGGAATTTTTCAGGCTTGCCAACGTGTTGCTAGTTTCTGAACAGCACGTTGTATGCACCCACACCGCCTCTATCAACAACCAGGTGCTGATAGCTGGACTGTGGACCACCCGTTGTTACGTAACTCTCTGCGCCAAACGCTTTCACGTCCGCTCGATAACGATCATGCAAATATTGACTCAATTCCAACGCGGTCAATTCACTGTTCTGGTCCTGGTCAGCGTAGTTACCACGGATCGCTTCATCGAAGAACGCAGCCAGATAACCACCTGCCTGGAATTTGAAAGCCACTTGCGAAGTGACATCTTCCTCTGAAGAAAACAGTCCCATCCTGCCGGGCGCCGAAACAACATCCTTGGCAAAACCACCGCTAAAACACGAATCGAATACCAGCAACACTGTTCCTGCCTGAATGTTGTCGAGGAGTGCTCCGAGTTCATCATCGAGCAAAGCGCCGTCATACAACTCGATCGATTCATCCATGCCATCGGGATCTGTCGAGTTGGGACCGTCGGCACGTTCGTACCTGCTGCCATGGCCTGAGTAGAAAATTACCAGCATGTCGTCCTGATCAATGCTTCCACCAATACTACCCAAAGCATCACGGAAATTGGCATTGGTGGCTTCTTCATTCAGCAACGTGTATGCATTATTACTGCTCATACCAGCGCCTTGAATCAGCGCATCTCTTGCGCGCAACGCATCCTGGTCGGTCAATTCAAGATCATTTCCGTCGCCCGGATAATCTGCCATGCCTGCAAATATCCCGTAAATTTGCGAAGAATTTGCATTGATGGGCGCCTCGACAATCGTGTTGCCACTATTACCCGGGGTTAACGCCAACTCGTATTCTCCTGCGGCATCACTTCCATAGGTAGTTGCCAGAACGCGATAACGGCCAGTTTCCTGCAACGTTACTTCAATAGCCGAGGTGTCGGTCCTGCCATCGAAATCATCGTTGTCGATTGCCTGACCACTTGGCGTAATCATGGATAGGTAAGTATCGAACGCGTTTGAACGCAGTTCCACCAGCACCGTATCGCCGGCGTTGCCACTGAACACATAGACATCTTCGAGCTTGCCGTCGTCGGAGCGCTGATCACTCGGTTCCAACGCACCACTCATTGATTCCCCCATGGCAAGACCAATCGAATCTCGACCACCGTTACTTTGCTGTGCAGCGGTTCCACCTGAAGACTGATTAACAGCAAGATCGTAGGCACCTGTTTCGGCCGCGCCGTACGAGGTGACATGCACGGTATAAGTTCCGAGCTCCGATAGCTGGGTGATGATCTGGCTGTGGCCTGCACCATCATCGGCATCGTCGTTAACCTCGGTTTCACCGTTGGGGTTTTCGAGAATCAGGTAAGTGTCGAACTCGGATGAGGTGAGATCGATCGTCACCGTTTGACCAGGAGTGCCTTCGAAGGTAAAGGAATCGTGATATTCGCCGTCGCTGTATGTTCCATCATCTGAAGACAGAGAACCGGCAGTATTTAAATTGGCCGTAGAATCCGCAACAACAGCGCTCGTCATTTCTACGGTGTAGTCACCCGTTGCGCCACTGCCGTAACTGCTGACTTCGACCGTGTATTCGCCACTCTCCGTCAAATTCAGCGCCAGTAATGAACGTTCGTAGCTGCCTTCGTAGTCATCATTGGTAAACAGCTCTCCTGAAGGCGCACGTACCTGCAGATAAGTATCAAAACTTGCTGATCGCAAATCCAGCACAGCGGTGGCACCTGCTTCGCCATCAAAGGTGTACGTATCAACATAACCATAATTGTCGAGAACGGCATCAGAACTATCCAGACTACCTCGCGCCGGACCACCTTCCGCAGCGCCATCTGCTGTAGCTGCGTTCGCCGCTATCGCAACGTTGCCTGCTGCATACAAAGTACTGCAGTCGGTTGCGTCATGATAAAGGTCTGAGTCATCCGCCGAGTCCGCCACACCTTCGCCCTGAAAACGCGGATCGTCGCACTCGCCATCGTTAGCCCATGCACTGAGATCATCTCCAAAGTCGATCTCACCATTGGATGCAACTGACGATGGGGCACCACCAGTGCCATCCAGATCGAGACTGGCCCAATCGGAACTACGACTTTCAGTGATCACCAGTTTTGCGCCGTCACCGGGTGTGGTCTCAGCGTACGTGCCAATCCAGATATCGTAACTTCCGTTCGGGGGTTTTTTAAACGTCACACCAGGGTTTTCGCCACCGGCGTCTGCGTGGTCGTCACTGCAATGCCAATTGCCATTTGGGTCATTGATGACAAGCGTCGTGTCCATTCCGGCAGTAACAAAAATGCCAAGCTCGGATTTAGCGGAATCGAGCACGAGTTCAAAATCAGGACCATCGCCATAAATAAATCCGCTGCAGCCTGCGCCTAGGTCCTCTACCGCGGTTTCACCGCCAGGAACAACCTCGACGACATACGGATCGGGTAAAAAACCTCCGGTCAAAGAGATGCTGCCATTAAGCGCCTCTCCATCGACATCCTGCGCGACCACCAAACCCGAAACACTCGCCAGAGTAATGGCGAGAATTGTTGCAGGAAAAACTGCGCAGGTTTGTTGTTCGGTAGAAAGTGAGCAGATCTTTTTCGTAAAGATAGCCATTGAGGAAATCTCAGGAGGAGAATTGCCCAGAATATGATTAGTTGTTATTTCAGTCCAGTCGGATCATGTGTGAATTATTTGATGCTGTTCCCAATTTCTGCATTCGCGAGCTGTTGCTTTAAAAGAGCTTTAAAGAGTCTGTTATTGCAGGCTCCTATAATGATCGCGCTGCAGTTGTTAAATGCCGCAAGCGACACCAATCGCTCCGCAAACAGCCGCGCAAAAGCTTCATCCGTTTTTGCGCCGTCCTCCAGCACAAGATTACGAATTTCCAATACCCCGGTTTTACGCTCTGCTTTTGGATCCAGTCTGCCGACGAGTTCAGTGCCATATAAAATCGGCAAACAGTAATAGCCATATTTACGTTTGCCTTCGGGCACGTAACATTCAAGCTGATAGTCGAAGCCGAAAAGGTCCTGCAGGCGCTTGCGCTGAATAACCAGATTGTCGAACGGGCTTAACAAATGTACTTGTCTGGATAAACGAATTTTTGCCACTTGTTCCAGCATCGCCGGAGTGCTGAACATTCTGTTAACTGCACCCGGATAAGTCAGAGCAACCAGTTCGCCAGCTTCCAGCATGTCAACCAACGAGAGCGACAGTGCTTTTTTAATTCCTTTGCGCAGGTAGCTTATTTCGGACTCACACACCGCGCCGTGTGCACGTATGGCTCGCAGGATGAGAAAACGTCTGAACTCTTCCGGCGTTGGCACTGAGATATCGATGTCGGTCGGCAGCACGCGCTCAGGCAAGTCGTAAACTTTCTGGAACCCGCTCCGGTGACTCACCACCAGTTGACCCTGAATGAAAAGTTGCTCTAGCGCTTTTTTGCTTGGCTTCCACTGCCACCAGCCTCCTTGTTTGCGCGATGTGTCTTGTTCGAAGTCCTTCGCCTGCAACGGACCTTCCGCACGAATGCGATCAAGCGCAAATTGCATAAGTTTTAGCTGTGGCTTATGCCAGTGTTTTTCACCCGCTGTGATTGCATGCATCCGGGGCAGGCAATACCGGTAGTCCTGCATTGGCAAATAAGCAGCGGCGTGAGACCAATATTCGAATATTTTTCGTGCCTGCTGCAACTCATCCAGATGCATTTCCTGATAGCCCGGCACTCTTGTCCAGCACGTGTGATGATGCGCACGTTTGATTACTGAAATGGTGTCGATCTGGATGTAGCCGAGTTGCTCGATACAGCGCAACACAGCTGCCCGACCTTTGCCAAATGGCAGTGTTTTATCGAGTCCTTGCGCGTGTAGGGAGAGTCTCCTGACGTCGCTGGTGGAAAGTTTAAGCATACTTCTCTGTGATCATGAATAACCGGCAATAAACAGCACTACAGGTTAAGTCTATTCGTTGAATTTGTAACCTGCCCCACCTATGCTTGCCTTTTTATCTGCGAGCCAAAACTCATGCCCCTGCTGAAAATGGAACATTATCTGGTGCTGACCGATGATATCGAAGCCACCAAAAATTTTTATCAGGATGTGATCGGTCTCAGCGTTGGCTTTCGTGCCGAGCTGGGCTTTCCGGGCTATTGGCTGTACCTGGATGAAACCCCTGTGATTCACATCGCGGAATGGGAAACCTACACAGTGCATTCGCACCAACAGGGAATACCCGTAACGAGTCGTGGCGCAGGAACCGGTGCATTCGACCACATCGCTTTTAATGGGGTGAACGCAGCGCAGATGATTGAAAAACTTTCCGCAATGAAAGTACCGTTCGAGCAGAATGATGTTTCGGCCATACGGCTCATCCAGCTTTTTCTGTTCGACCCCAATGGCATAAAACTCGAACTTAATTATCGTTAACACATTAGGACTGACTATCTCATTTATGAAGACAAGCACTGATCGTATTCTCACCACCCATGTTGGCAGCCTTCCCCGCCCCGTAGACGTCGCCGACCTTCTTCTGAAACGCGAGCAGGGCGAACCTGTCGACGATGCACAGTTCGAGAAAGTACTGGAAGCAGCTGTGCGCTCAGCTGTGCAGCAGCAGATTGCTGCAGGTATCGATATCGTGAGTGATGGCGAACTAAGCAAAATCGGTTACGCCACCTACATCAAGGACAGGCTGTCGGGTTTTGCCGGTAACAAACCACGCAAGCCCGCACTCGATCTGCAGCCCTATCCCGAATACATGGAAAAAATGGCGCTAGCTGCAGGCAAGCAAAGTTTCAAACGACTCTGCTGCACCGGTCCCATCAAAGTGGTGACAACCAAACCTCTCGAATTTGATCTGGCCAATTTCAGGTCAGCACTAAAAGGAGTAGCTGTGAGTGATGCGTTTATCAATGCTGCATCACCTGGCGTAGTGTCAGCATTCCAACCAAACGAGTACTACGCATCACACAGTGAATATCTTGAAGCCATCGCTGGCGCGATGCAGGGCGAGTACGAAGCGATTGTGAATGCAGGCTTTGTGCTGCAAGTGGATTGTCCGGATCTCGCGATGGCGCGCCATACAGGCTTTCAGGATCTTACTGAAAAAGAATTTCTCGCGCAGGCTACGCGCCAGGTTGAAGCACTCAATGCTGCACTCGTAAACATACCAGCGGATAAAATTCGCATGCATGTGTGCTGGGGCAATTACGAAGGTCCACATAACCACGACATCGATCTCGTCAAAATCATGGACATCATCTTGAAAGCAAAGCCTTCGGCAATATTGTTCGAAGCATCCAATCCTCGTCACGCACACGAGTGGGAAGTGTGGCAGCAGGCAAACATTCCTGTGGACAAAATCCTGGTACCGGGTGTGGTCGACTCAACATCCAATTACGTGGAGCATCCCGAACTCGTGAGCCAACGTATTTGTCAGTACGCCAACATCGTCGGCCGCGAACGTGTGTTGGCAGGCACAGATTGTGGTTTCGCGACTTTTGCAGGGGTTGGCAAGGTGGACAGCAAAATAGTCTGGAAAAAACTCGAGACACTGGCCGCAGGTGCAGCGTTAGCCAGCAAGAAATTGTTCAAGTGAAACAATTAGTGCTGGCAGCTGAGCGCCTCTTTCGATAATTCGACAAGAGGCTGGTTTCACGTCGTGAAGATCAAACGACCCGCGCGCCGGCTGAAACGCCAGCCCGGGTCTGTCAGCACAAATTCATCGTGGTATTCACCTACCAACACTGACGGGTTGGCTTTCAGGCCGAGTTTCTCGGCTGGATTATTGGTACTGCCACTGAACAGTGTGACGTAACAAATTCCTGTCGCGGTGTTTGCAGCAGTGACATCGATAACAATATTCGTGATGAGATGCCGGAACACTTTGTCCTTCGGACGCGCCTTGAATCCCGCAAGTATTCCCGCTTTGCCAACGACGAAATTTTCGGGATCCAGGGGTCTGGCATATTCACCATCTTCGATGAAGAGATCGGCCAGTTCGTCGTGACGACCAGCGTCATTGAACACCGCGAATTGATTGCATAACTTGCTGCATGCCCATTCAATACTTTGTATGTCTTGCAAATTCATCTGTCGATGCCTCACTTACAGTTTACTGAAAAATACCTGCATATCTTTCGCGACCAGTTCCGGTTCTTCCCATTCGAGGAAGTGACCGCCCGTCACCGCTTCGGAAAAATGCACGACATTATGCGAGCGCTCCGCCCACTCGCGTGGCGCAGGTGGAAACATATCCTTCTTGCTCATCAAAAATCCAGTCGGGACATCGATGTGATTCATATTGCCCCGGTTGCGCACCATATCGTAATACGTACGAATGGAGGACCCGATAGTTTCCGTTGCCCAATATAGTGTTAACGTCGTCAATAAAAAATTCTTGCTGAAGCGGCTTTCAATATTGCCCGCCGTATCACCCCACTTGTGATATTTCTCGACTAGCCAGGCTGCCAGTCCTGCCGGCGAATCATTGAGTCCATAAGCAAGTGTCTGGGGTTTCGATGCGTGTTGGCGCGCGTAGGAAAGTTCTGTGTTGCCGATAAGTACACACGCTGCCAGAAAATCACGCTCCGCTTGTGTTGTGTTGTCGGTTGGCGTGACAGGACCAGCAACAATGAGTTGGGTCAGGTGTGCTCCGATTATCTGCTGAGGATATCTGCGCGCCATCTGGTCGATAGTTGTGCCGCCAAGATCACTACCTCGAACACCGTATTTTTTGTAACCCAACACATCGTGCATCAATGTGGCCATCACATCAGCGATTGCTTCCATCGCGAATCCTGGTTTGGCTGACGCATCCGACAAACCAAAACCTGGCAATGAGGCAATCACTACATGAAAGGACGTTGTATCTGACATGCCGTGCGCTGCTGGGTCTGTCAGCAGCGGGAGCAATTTGAGCATTTGCAGAAAACTGCCCGGCCAACCATGAAGTATCAATAGCGGAATCGCATCGGTGGAATGACTGCGTTGGTGGATGTAGTGAATGCCCAAGCCATTCACGTTGCTTTTGTAGTGATTGAAACTGTTCAACCACTCCTCTTGAGCGCGCCAGTCAAAACCGTCTGCCCAATAACTCACTAATTCTTTTAGATAGCTGCGGTTGGTACCGTAGTTCCACTCAGCACCAGCCATTTCATCAGGCCAGCGTGTGTGCGATAGACGGTAGCGCAAGTCATCCAGGACTGGCTGACTGATATGAAGCGTAATCTTTTCGGAATCAGGACTTGAGTTGTCTTTGGTATACATGACTTGTACTCCCCACTATTCATTGCGGGAAAATCTGCGGCTCATGAAAATGTCAGATGGTTAAGAACCCCCTCGTCAACCCATCAGACCCCACTTTGATACCGCACTTTTCTCTGGTGCCATAGTATCAAAGCACTAAAAAGAACAGCAGGAAGATACCAGGCAATAAACGATATACCACAAAAAGTATGACGCTGAAGTTGGCAATTATTGTCAGGAAGTAATGGATGCAGACAAAGTCGGTTAGCGCCGCGACGATTGTCGCCTAAACCCGTTCGTTATAGTTGATATCCGGCTTAGCCAACAAGTCGATAAATAGATGATCACAGCACTCAATGTTCCGAGCTGCAGAGCCATATCAAAAACCAGACCTTGATCATCCTGACCGAATAGTTCGGAAGGAAGTATCAAATGGGCAAGGCTAGAGCCAGGAAGAAATTCTGTGATCCCCTGAATGAGGGCCGGTATGGTAGAGCGGAGGAAATCCATAATACCTGTTAGTTGGATGTAACCTGGTCCCGCAGATATACCGGAGTTATTTCATCTGCTGTGATGAAAACTTTCTTGTCCCATAGGGACGCGGCTATTCTTGCGATCTGTCCCGCCCTCGGCAATAGTTCCGGCAACGATATGTTGATTTTGTCGCGTATGAGGGCAGGAAAACGCGCAGTAAATTCTAGACCATTGCCACCAGAAGCTAGGGTTGCCAATCTCCCGACAACACTTGAATTCATTCGCTCCGGTTTACAGAGAAACTCCTGATCCAGCAACACTGGCATATCATTTTCGAAGCCAAACAAGCCCCAGTAAACTTCGTCTATCCGCGCATCAAGACAACTTAATACATGTGAAGTCTGCGTGGCCTGTTGGCGGACATCCAATGCTATCGCCGCTAATGTTGATACAGGTATCACAGGTAGTTCTGCAGCAAACGCAATGCCCTGGGTTACACCCGCCGCGATGCGTAAACCGGTAAAAGAACCGGGACCACGACCAAACGCAATTGCATCAATCTGCGCAAAAACAAGATCGTGCTTGCTCATGAGAGCCTGAATCATGGGCAGGATTTTTTGCGCATGCTGTCTCGGACTGACCTCGAAGTGCTCGGTGACTACGCCATTTATCGATAAAGCGCACGAACAGGCTTCAGTGGATGTGTCTAGGGCAAGGATGGTCGCCATATTTATACTTCTGCTAACGCTGGAAATAACTTTGCCAAAAAAAAATCCCCCGAAGCTGGCTTCGGAGGATTTTAAGCCGAGCAGGTGTGATTAAAACTACAAAATCACATTCCTGGTCATATTGGCATACCTGACTACTACTTCTTGGCTTTCGCAGGTGCTTTTTTCTTAGCTACTGCTTTTTTCTTAGCAGGTGCTTTTTTAGCTACTGCTTTTTTCTTAG
>JAZKES010000037.1:0-60947 GCA_040386995.1 Pseudomonadota bacterium
CTTTGTTACTCAAGACTTTGTTACCCAAGACGGCGCTATTCAACGCTACGCGAAGGCACAGCCCCAATAAATACTGGTATACGTTTGCTTCTTGCAGCCTGCTGCTGCACACAGCACACAGCATCGCGCAACCAGTACCAATCGAGGAAATTATTGTCACCGCCGATTTTCGGCAAGCAACAATCAACGATATTCCCGCAAGTATCAGCGTACTCGACAGCGCTCTGATACAAAGCAAAAATGCACTGCACCTCGAAGATCTTCTGCTCAACGCACCCAATGTGAATGTGTCTTCGGGCGCATCACGTGCACGCTTCTACCAGATTCGTGGGATTGGCGAGCGTGGCCAGTTCACCGAGCCATTGAATTCTTCGGTTGGTTTGATCATCGATGGTGTGGACTTCTCGGGCATCGGTAATGCCGCCATGCTTTATGATGTGGAGCAAGTAGAAGTACTGATGGGTCCGCAGGGCACACGTTATGGTTCGAATGCACTCGCTGGCCTTATCAATCTACAAAGCCGAGCACCCACCAGCGACTTGCAGTATGGCCTACAGTTGCAGGGTGAAAATTATGACAGTACCGGCTTCGCGGGTTATGTATCGGGACCCGCATCAAACACTCTATCCTATCGACTTGCGCTTCAGACGCTGAAGAGCGACGGCTTTGGCAAAAATCTCACGCTTGATCGCCCCACCAATACTCGTGACGAACAAACACTGCGCGGTAAAATTCGCTGGACTCCTGCATCCGACATCACCGTCGACCTGACGACTGCACTGGTAGATATCGACAACGGCTACGATGCGTTTTCACTCGATAATATCCGCGACACCTTGTCCGATCAGCCCGGCGTCGACCAACAGGATTCACGACTTGGCAGTCTGAAACTCTCCGTATCGACGTTCGACAATTTCAGTCTTGAGGCACTTGCAAACCTCGCGCGTTCAGACACTGCTTATGGCTATGATGAAGACTGGACTTATACAGGCTTTCATCCTGATGAATATTCATCAACTGACTTGTTCGAACGCGAGCACGACACCAGAAGTGGCGAACTACGTTTGTTATCGACAGATGCAGGCGCACTCTTCGATGGCAGGACCAGCTGGGTCACAGGCATTTATTCGTTGCAGCAGGAAGTAGCACTCGTACGCACCTATACATTTCTTCCCGAAAACTTCACGAGCAGTTTCGATGTCGAGCGCCTCGCGTTGTATGCCGATACTCACACGCTTCTCAACGACAAATGGTCGCTCGATGCAGGTTTGCGCAGTGAACGTTATGAAGCATCCTATGATGACAGTGATGCGCTGAACTTCGATCCGAACGACACGCTTTACGGCGGCAAGCTCGCACTTAATTATCGTACCGAAGCAGACAACCTGATCTATGCCAGCGTATCGCGCGGCTACAAAACTGGCGGATTTAACACCGATGGTTCGCTCGATGCAGACCTGCGTGAATTTGATACCGAAGTGTTGTGGAATTACGAACTCGGTTTCAAGGGCAACTTGTGGGACGGCAGACTTCAAACCCAGGCTGCAGTTTTTCTGATGGACAGGGATGATGTGCAGATCAGCAGTTCCACCGTGCGTTTGCGTGCGGACGGCAGCTCCGAATTCATCGACTACACCGGTAATGCGGCAGCCGGCACCAACCGCGGCGTCGAACTGAATGCCCGTTTGCTCGCAACTGACGCGCTGCAGTTTTATACAACCGTTGGCCTGCTTGATACCGAGTATCAGGACTTTATCAATTCGGAAGGCCAGGATCTTGATGGGCGCGAACAGGCACACGCGCCACGTTATCAGTACACGTTTGGCAGCACGTGGGAAATACTTCCAGAACTAGCGCTTGATCTGAATGTGCAGGGCCGCGACGGCTTCTATTATTCCGACAGTCATTATGCGAAATCGAATTCGTATGCCTTGCTCAACGCAAGCCTTACGTGGACACACGCACAGTGGCAGACGATATTGTGGGGACGTAATTTGAATGACCGCGACTACTACGTGCGTGGTTATTATTTCGGCAACGATCCACGTGATGGTTATACATCGAAGGACTACACGCAACTTGGCGAACCGCTGCGTTACGGGTTAACTGTCAAAATGGATTTTTAATTCAGCGTCTCGGGTATGAAGGCATATATCGCAAGTTTTGCATGTATGCCTTCACTACTTCCCTCCAACTACTTTCAAATCACCAAATCAAAACACCTGAACACTTGTCGTGATACAACTGCGCGCCTGGTTAAATTTGCTGCAGTAAACGACACTATGATTTTTATCAAATCGCGACAACTATCTTGAGCGACCATCCATCGGCGTGCGTTTCACGTCAGCCAGCTCAACACCTTCAAGACAGCGCACATTTATCGCAGCCATTTTTGTGCCATTCGATTCGCCGAAACCAAAGGGTGCACAGCCACACGTCGGGCAGAAATGATGTTTGATGACATGTTTGTTGAATGTATATGCGGCGACGTCTTCCTCTGGCGTGGTCAGCGTGAACTGCGTGCGTGGTACAAACCACAATAAATATCCCTTGCGACTGCAGTGAGAGCAATTGCACTCAATTGCTGAATCGAATTCGCCTTCGACGGAAAATTTGATCTGCCCACAATGACAACTTCCGGTGTAACCCATATCGCACTCCTTATTATTGAATTTACCTACACGAATGACAGAAATACCTGCCCCATTCGAAGTCTATGACGCCCGCCAAACCGGCTCAATTGCTGAATCGTGGCTGAATCAACGTAATTGATCATTTCTTTGCCAGAATCATGTCCCAAAAAGGTCCAGGACCGGGGTATTTTTATTAGCGGCAGAACTGGCTTGAATGGCATAATACGCGCCTATGGCAAAACCTAGACGAACTACAGTACGGCGCACGGCGAGCGGCAAGCAGAAGGGATCGAAGTCATGGTCCTGGAAACGAGTGGTCGCACATCTAATGGTATGGGGCACGCTTTTCGGGGCAGCCTGGTTCTTATGGATCGACTATCGGGTCAGGATGGATTTCCAGGCTCTGAAGTGGGCGCTGCCTGCGCGTATCTATGCGCGTCCTGTCGAGCTCTATGCCGGCGCGCACATCGGTGACGAGGATCTCGTCGATTATCTGCAGCGCCTCGGTTATCGCGAAACTTCCCGTGTTGACGGACCCGGCGAATATCAACTTGAACAATCACTCGTCCGCCTTCGTACCCGCGGATTCGAATTCTGGGATGGTCACGAACCGAGTGTTTATGCCGAGGTCGATTTCAGTGGCCGGCATGTCCTTTCATTACGTGGCAACCAGGCTGGTCTTGATTTGCCGCTGCTGCGCCTCGAGCCTGTTGAAATTGCCCAGATCAATCCCGAAACCGGTGAAGACCGACTCCCCGTATCTATCACGGATGTACCGCCAGAGCTGATCAAGGCGATCATCGCGGTCGAGGACCAACGCTTTTATACCCACTACGGTGTCGACCCAATCGGTATTCTGCGCGCCTTGGTTGCCAACGTGAAAGAGGGCAGCATCGTGCAGGGCGGTAGCACGCTGACTCAGCAGCTCATCAAGAATCTCTACCTCACGCAGGAACGCACGCTGCGGCGCAAAATCGAAGAAGCGTTGATGGCTGTTGCGCTGGAATTTCATTTCAGCAAGGACGAAATTCTCACGGCCTATCTCAATGAAGTATTTCTTGGCCAGGATGGTAAACGTGCAATCCATGGCTTCGCACTCGCAGCCGAGCATTATTTTGGTCGTCCGCTCAAGGAATTAAAACTGGATGAACTTGCCATGTTGGCTGGGTTGCCACGCGGCGCGTCTTATTACAACCCGCTGCGTAATCCGGAGCGTGCTGTCGAACGCCGCAACGTCGTGCTCGCGAGTATGCTTGAGCAAAATTACATTACGGCAGACGAGAATGCCGCAGCGCGCAAAGCAGAGCTGCAGGTTACTTCGCGCCCCGTCAATCGCGGCGCGGGTTATCCAGCATTTATGGAACTGGTCTACAGTAACCTTGAAAGCGACTACGCCGCTGACGCACTGCGTACCGAAGGCTTGCGCATTTTCACTACGCTCGACATCAACATGCAGAGCGTGATCGAAGCGGAATTTGAAAAATCGGTCAAAGCCGTGGAACGTCCCTCCTCCACCGAAGGTCGTCTCGAAGGCGCAATGGTTATTACGGATGCGAGTACAGGTGAAGTGCGCGCAATGGCCGGCAGTCGCCAGTCAGGTTATACCGGGTTCAATCGTGCATTACATGCAGAACGCCAGATTGGTTCGCTGATCAAACCAGCGGTATATCTGGCTGCTCTCGAGTCCCCCGACTTTAACCTCGCCACTGTACTGTCGGACCGGCCAATAGAGCTGAAGCTTGATAACGGCCAGCTCTGGGAGCCACATAATTATGATGACAAGATGTACGGTGATGTATATCTGTACGATGCCCTCGAGCGGTCGATGAATCTTGCAACTGTCGATCTTGGCATGCAGCTTGGTGTCGACAAAGTGACAAAGATGCTGACGCGGCTTGGTCATAAAAAATCAGTACAGCCGTTTCCTTCCGTGCTGCTCGGTGCGGTCAACATGACACCTATCGAAGTTGCCCAGCTCTATCAAACGCTTGCCAGCAATGGTTTCCGTTCGCCGCTGCGCGCAGTTGAGGCAGTGACAACCGCCAAGGGTGATCCGCTCGCATGGTATGGAATTGAAACCGAACAAGTAGTTGATCCCGCATCTGTCTATCTTCTCGAATATGCGATGCAAGGAGTTTTTGAACGCGGCACCGGAAAAACCGCGGTGCCACGCCTCGAACGTAGTATGCCGCTGGCAGGCAAAACCGGCACGACCAATGACATGCGCGACAGCTGGTTTGCGGGTTTCGGTGATGATCTCGTGGGTGTGGTGTGGCTCGGCTACGACGACAATCGCGAATCAGGGTTGACCGGCGCTACCGGCGCACTGCGCGTGTGGACCGATATGATGGCGCTGCTCGACATACAGCCTCGCCAGACTCTACCACCTGCCGACATCATGATGGATACCGTTCCGCTGCAAGCTGTGCGCGATCCGTCGGAACGTAATTGTGCTGTGTCGGAATCGTTGCCGTTTCAATCTGATCGTATGCCTGACGTTGCTTACAGCTGTGAAGTAAACGATTCATTTTTCGAACGAATCATCGATCGATTCAGGAGCCAGGGCCAATGATGCTGCGTGTACTTTTGCTGGTTGTTGTTGCCACCCTTGGCGCGTGTACAAGTGTTCGGCCGCCACAGGAAGAACCTGCGCCAGTCGAAGATCGCAGCGTTCAACCTCCAACGGTAACCGTTCTACCACCACCTGAATCGCGGCCGTTGCCGCCAGAGCCGCCAATATCGACGCCGGTGCCTGAACCGGAACCCGTACCACCACCGCCAAGGGCCGCTACACCCTCTTCGACACTGCTTGCATCCGTTGACAATGCGATGGCAGCCGGTCAACTGGAGCAGGCCGCTGCGCTCTGCGAACGCGCTTTGCGAATCAGTCCGCGTGACGGTCATCTTTGGTACAGGCTTGCGACCATCCGGTTTCAGCAGGAACGTTTTAACGATGCAGCAGGGCTTGCGCGCCGTGCCATGAGTTTCGCCGGCCCGGATGCCAAGCTCGCACAAGATAGTCAAAGACTGCTGCAACAGGCTGAAAGCAGGAATTAACGTTCTTTTCTCGCGACAAACTGTTAAGCCGTTAAACGCTCGACTCGCTGCAAAGATTTTTGGCACTCACTGCGATCGTAAGCGCCAGGTTATTCCCTGCAATCCGCCTTACCGATAACTTCCCATTTTTTTCGATCCACCCCCATCGTATTGATGTCGATGACATTAACAGTGGTGTTGGCGGGCAACCCCCGTTTGTCAAGCACACTACAAACATAACGCGCAAAGCTGTTCTCCGTTGCACCCATATCGTGTATGCCAACATTAAACTCACTTGCTGACGTCCATGCTGCGGCTTCCACAGTGGGTTCATCAGCGCCCTCGAAATACGCAGCAACCGCTGCACGCCGATCTGCCGCAGAAGATTCTTCCGCTGCGGATATTCCTGCAGCGGCCACAATAAGTGTTATTGCCAGCAGGCAGTGCGTTAATATTTTTATAAAGTATTTATTGCTGAAAATCATGGCTCAACTTTTGTCGCATTTATTTATGGCTTTTGGAAATCACAGATATTTCGCGCGAACTTCCGGCGCAAGTTTTTCCACCGCATATCGCAGCATGGGTCGTGGCATCAACCTCGAAAATTGGCCAAGAAATTTCACCAAGCGTTTCTGATCACGCTTGCCCGCTTCACGTATCCACGAACCTACTGCTTTCTGCACAAGATCATGCTCGTCTTGCACGAGCAGTTCCGCGATCCTGAACGTATCTTCAATGTCGTCCTGCCGAATAAAAAAATACGTGCTCACGATTGCAGTCCGGCGCTCCCAAGGATTCATTGATTGCGCGAGCTCGTATAAAACATCGCGCGACTTATCTGCAAGGTAGCCGCCGACGACATAAGGTGCTGCCCGATCAACCATATCCCAGTTGTTGATACGGTCATGACGCGAGAGATACAAATCAAAAAGTGCTTTGTGGTGCTCAGGGGAGATCTTTTTTGCGCGTGCCTGGAAATCCATGACACTAACGGCGGCTACACGCACTTCGTAATACGGACTTGCCAGGAGTTCTTCAATGCCATCCAGCGACATATCCATATACTGCTTCGCAAGCGGAAACACCTTGCCGATCGATACACCCAATATCTTGTTGTCCGACGAATCGGCGTTCGGATCACTACGAAAAAAACGCGCGACCTCGGGAATGAGCTGCGGATCAGCGAGTTCGCGAAGTGCTTTTAGCAGTTGGCGTTGCGGAGTTAGGGTTGCCATGTGTTGGTCACCGCTACATTCATTTCAAGTAAGCAAAATGTTTGCATTCTCTTTGCGTACCGCGCGTACACCGCCTATCCACGGCCGGCATCAGTTATACAGCGAGCCGCCGAGTTCGAGTTGAATCAGATACAAGCGTGCATCGAACTCCAGCTGATGATAACCAGGCAGCATGTGCTCACATAACTGGTAGAAATTCTTGTTGTGATCCTTCTCCCTGAGATGCGCCAGTTCGTGCACGACAATCATTTTCAAAAATTCTTCCGGCGCTTTCTTGAAGACGGTGCTCACCCTGATTTCATTCTTGCTCTTCAACTTGTCACCTTGCACGCGTGAGATGTAGGTGTGCAAACCAAGCGCATTGTTGATGACATGGATTCTGCTGTCATAAACGATTTTGCTGAGTGGGTCGGTTTTTTTCATGTAGGTATTTTTAATGTCCATCACATACTCACGCAGTTGGCCATCGTTGGCTACCTTGTGAGCTGCGGGATATTTGCCGAGCAAAAATTGCTGCAGGCTGTCTTCATCAATCATCTCCTGCACTTGCTGTTGCAAGTCTGCCGGATAGGATGAGATGTAATGTAATAGTACGGACATGATGAGTGATGATTCCAGGTGCCAGGCCAGACGTTGATGGCCATCTATTATGACTGCGATTGTAACAACCAGAATGGCCTGATGATTTTTTTGTTATTGGCTCGTGGCACCAGCTCAGGCAATTTTAAAAATCATGCATGTATCAACGGTATAGACGTTGATCATGAATGCAGTAATTTTCCTGTCCTGTCCCAACCGGAATTACCGCAGGGCCATGTCTCAAAATCGGCTGTTTTTTGCACTTTTAGAGTGCCTTTTGGTTAGTTGACGACAACTTATGGTGCACACTCATTACACGCAATAAATTTATGATTTTTATGGATATTTTTACTAAAGAAATGACCAGGAGGAGTCGTTGGATTAAACATGGCAGCAAAATAACATTAGCCGCAATATCTCACTTATAAGCCAGTGAGCGCAGGCATTTTTTTCTGTCATCCCGTGAATTTTTTATCCAGGAATTCCGGTTACAACTTACTTATCAGTAGTTTTTATTTTTGCCCGAGGCAAAATAAAAGGAGTAGATATGAAGCAGGCCATCAATGCGGAAAAGGCAAGTCCGGAAATTTTTTTTGAGAGACATACCACTAACACCTCCACCAGTAATGCCAGCAATGAATACAGCAAAATCCAGCGTCTACTTGCCGACATGTCAACCACAATGGCCAGCTCTGTAGAACAAATCCACAACATCAACCTGACCATGCGCATGATTTCCTTCAATTCAAAAATTGAGGCAGTCAGGGCGGGAGAAGCAGGCAAGGCTTTCGCGGTGGTGTCGGGTGAAATGAAATCGTTGTCGGACAAAACGACGATCGTTACTGACAAGATGCGCAACGACACGAGCAAGGCTATTGAAGAGTTAAAAACCATCAGCAACGACATTGCCACGAATGTGAGAGGCACTCGTCTTTCCGATCTTGCGCTCACCAATATCGATCTGATTGATCGCAATCTTTACGAGCGCTCATGTGATGTGCGCTGGTGGGCTACTGACTCCAGTCTCGTCGATGCGTTAGCGGAACAGGACAAGGACGCGCTTGCGTTTGCTTCAAAACGTCTGGGCATTATCCTGAATGCATATACCGTCTATTTCGATCTGATCCTTTGTAATGACAAAGGCGAAGTAGTGGCGCGCGGCAGGCCAGGTAAATATCGTGGCAACAGCAATCAAACGAGCGAACCCTGGTTCAGAGCTGCGATGAACAGTGCAAGCGGAGATGACTACGGCTTTCAAACCGTACACGCCTCTCCGCTCGTCGATCGTCAAAGAGCACTGATCTATTCCGCCGCCGTGCGTGAAGGTGGCAAGACGCATGGAAAAATTCTGGGTGCGCTCGGTATCGTGTTTAACTACGACAATCTCGCACAGGTCCTGATGATCAGCACGCCAGTGGGCGATGAGATGAAAGATCTGACCCGCGTTTGTATTACGGACGACAAGGGACTCGTACTCGCAGATTCTGCCAACAGAATACTTGCAGAAACACTGCATTTTCCGGGTATGGAAAAGTTATATAAGCAAGATAAGGGTTTTATCATCGAGGAAATAAATGCGCGGCGTTATTGCATTGCCCATGCCCGCGCACCAGGTTACGAAACCTACTCGACTGGATGGCATTCGTTGATTTTGCAGCAACTGTAAACAAGGACCTGCGATCACTTCGTCGGTCTCCATCTCGCCGACGGAGACAGCATGATCACAGTGTTAGAAGCGAGGACACTTGAGACTCAGCAATCGGACAGCGAAAAATCACGTCAGACGATTGAGATCGAATCATCAGCAATAACAATCTGTCGACTTTTGTACAGACTACCGATCGCACGCTTGAAATTTTTCTTGCTGGTTTTGAATAGTTTGAAGATTTCTTCAGGCGAGCTCTTGTCGGAAATACGCGCAGTGCCACCTTTGCTTTTGAGATAACGAAAAATCATCTCTTCCAGTTCATCACGACTCTCCTCATCAAGCATCGTGATGCTGAGATCGATCTTGCCGTCAGGGCGAATGGTCTTGATCCACCCTTTCAGATATTCACCAATATGCAGTGGCTGCGATATTTCATCTCGGTAAATAAGACCGATGTAACGATCATCTATCACCGCTTTAAAACCAAGTTCGGTTTCGGACACTATTTGTAATTCCACGGGCTGCCGTACCTGCAGTGCACCTGGAGTGGGAACATCGTAATCGCTATCGTGTTTTTGCATAAATAATAAGCAGCTTTTTTGTAATCAATACTGACTTTGACAGTTATTTCTGGTCATTGCCAGTGGCGCGGATTGACGCCGTAATACTTGCTGAGTTCAGCGAACAGTGCGGGATGACTTTGCTCCAGCGCGGCGGGCTTTTCAAAAAACGTTTCAGTGGCGACTGCAAAAAACTCTGCGGGATTCGTTGCGCCATACGGATCCATGACTGTTTCCTGGCGGTGATATGCGGCTTCCGTCAGTGCCTCAAATTCCTTCGTCAAAACGGTGGCCCATACCTGCAGGCTATTCCTGCGCAATATAGGCGCGCCATTCGGAGCACCATTTTCACTATCGAGTTGGTGAGAAAATTCGTGCAGCACAACATTATGACCATCACTGAAATCCGCTACGCCATGCTGAACATCGTCCCACGACAAGATGACTTTACCGTAGTGCCAGGATTCTCCGAGCATATCGCGATTCGCAATGCTGACGGTGCCATCCGGATTATGCTGATGCTGCGCAGCCCTGAACGCATATGGGTAAACAAGAATATGCTGCAGGCGCGGATAAATGTCGGTTTTACGATTGAGTAATAACAGACAGGCTTCGGCGGCAATTGTGAGGCGGATCTCATCAGTGATTGTGAGACCACCACAGCCGTGAAATGTTTTTTGATCCAGAAACAGCCTGATCATGTCGCGCAGCTGTTGTTGTTCTGCAGGCTGGAGCCTTGGATAAAAAGGGAGTTTGTTATTGATAATCGCCAGCCATTCGGCAGGAAATGGTTTGCTCAACAACCAGCGTTTGCGCCAGGCCGGATACAGGAAGATGAGCACTGCGATGAGACAGATGACTGCCAGGATGAGGTTTGCTTGCATGTGCTGCTATCTGCTAATGAATTTAGTTTTTACTTGCATGCTCGACTATTTGAGGGTGAGTTTACTAATTGCAAGGTAGCTCCGCAGGACAAGTAATGAATCATTGGAGTTTTTTTATGTGCTATCTCAATAGCAGCTCGTCCCTTGCAAAGCCGCGCTGCGACTAACCTGCCTTCAGCGAAAAGCGTTATTAATATTGGACGTTACTGTGCAGGCTCTAATGGCAGTCCTGAAAGTACCTGGAGTTGAAATACCGAGTTGAAGTGCAGAATCGAAGAATAGAGTTGATAAGTGATGGAGCAATGTACGTTCGGTAATGCAATTCGCGAGATGCAGAACACTTCTATGCACCACACCTCGCGCAATTTCTGCTTACGGTGCTTTCTACAATACTTTCAAAATCGCTTCAGCTGAACTTTCCACGATGCCGCCCGGAGGTTCAATCACGAAAAATGTAACAACACCTTTATCAACAACCATCGCCATACGTTTACAGCGGATGCCCATGCCGAAGCCGTTGCCATCCAGTTCGAGACCCATCGCCTTTGTAAAGTCTGCATTGCCATCGGCCAGCATGATGATGTGTTCGGCGTTCTGCGCCTTGCCCCACGCACTCATTACAAACGCGTCGTTTACTGACAGGCAAATAATGCTGTCGACGCCCTTGGCTTTGATCTCATCGGCTTTGACGACATAACCCGGCAAATGGGTCAATGAACAACCTGGCGTAAATGCGCCTGGCACCGCAAACATCACCACTTTTTTGTTATCGAACAGTTCACTCGTGGTGATATTCCTTGGACCCTTTTCGCCCATTACCTTGAGTGTACATTCGGGAATTTTGTCCCCTACCTTGATTGTCATAACGTTACCTGCCTTGATGTAAAAATGGGTTAGCCGATTTTAGCCAGCTCGTTCATTAATGTTATGCGTCGCTGTTATTCTTCAATACGTCTGACGAATTCCTGCATGATAAGACTGTAGAGCTCGTTGCCGAGATACTGGTCTTCAACGCCGGTTTCTATGCTGGGGTTGTCATTTACTTCGATGACATACGCTTTGTCGCCCCACTGTTTTACATCGACGCCATAGAAGCCATCGCCAATCTGCTTGGTTGCTTTAAGAGCAGCTTGTAGTACGGCGCGTGGCACTTCGAAAGTAGGTAGCGTGTCGAAGCCGCCGGATTTGGTTTTGTCGTCCGCCGAATCGAAATGACGATAAATCTGCCAGTGGTCTTTCACCATGTAATAACGACACGCATACAGCGCCTTGTTATTCAAAATGCCGATGCGCCAGTCGAAGTCGGTGTAGAGAAATTCCTGCGCAAGCAACAGACTTGATTCTGCGAATAACGGCTGGGTTTTCGTGCGCAGCTCGTCCATGTCCTCGACCTTCACCATACCGCGCGAGAACGAACCATCCGGGATTTTGATAACAATCGGAAAGCCAAGTGTTTCGGCTGCCATCTCGAGTTGTTCTGGACGATCACGACTCAAGAACAAGGTTTTCGGCGCAGGCACACCCGTGGTGGCGAACAAGTCAGCCAGATAAATTTTATTGGTGCAGCGCAAAATCGACGTGGGATCGTCGATCACAACAAGCCCCATGCTTTCAGCTTTTTTCGAGAAGCGATATGTGTGGTGTTCGATGCCAGTGGTTTCGCGAATGAACAGCGCGTCGTATTCGGGCAGGCGCATGAAATCATCTGGCGTGATGATTTCCACGTTCACACCAAGGTTCTTGCCGGCCTGGATGAATTTCTTGATCGCGGGCATGTTGCTCGGCGGCAGCACTTCTTTTTCATTAACGAGGATTGCGAGATCGTACTTCGCGTGTTTCCGCGTTTTCTTTGGATGCCATATCTCGCGGCTGAAATTGTCGAGTGCTTCGCCGAATGCAGTTTCTTCTGCATCGGTCAGGCTCTTGTGGTCGATAATATCGAGATCAGCGATCACCCAACTGCCATTGAGGTGTTTGAGCGTGAGCGAGACGATGGGGGATGGAAAACGTTCGAAGACAACCCGCGCCAGTGGTTTGAGAGATGGCTCTTCAACCTGTCCGAAATAGGTTTTGAATTCGAGCTGTTCGGGGCGTTCCTGATTCTTGTACATTTTGTTGAGAGCTTCGAACAGCTCCTCAACATTCAGCTGATACAGAAGTGGCGACCAGATGTCGTTCAGCACTTTGCTCGGTGGAATGACGTGATGGCCTTTCGCTTCGGCGAGCAGCGAACAATAATAACCCTGGCTCAGGTAAGAATAATCGCTGCACAGATTGATGACGCGCACGCGTTGGTTAGGGACGGTTTTCAGCGTGAGATATTGATCGAAAGAGATTACCAGATCGCTTGGATAGTACGGTTCCCAATCTTCCAGCCTATCCACAACGATAAGGACATTGGACATGTAATGTGCGGTCTCCGTTAGAGCGGCGTAATGCGGGGCAGTATGCCTTTTTTTCATGTCAAAGCAAGACTGAAATCCTGCTGCTCACGCCCCCATTTTAGCGGCCACAACAAGGTGATAACGCACACCTGGCACATCACGTGCACCCGGCAAGCAGGACGCTTTGAGGAAGGTTATGCCATGTTAATTCGTAATGTCGTATAGTTCGGCGAAGTACAAATTTCCCTTCACATTTCAGTCATCAGCTGCACGGCAAGTTCACAATGAAAGCAGGTAACAGCACCAAGTTTATAATTCGCAAAGCAAAGCCCGCAGATTTCAACCAGTTGATGGATCTCGAAACGACGACCTTCAGCTGCGAACGCCTGAGTCCACGTCGCATGCGGCACTGGATTGACGCGCCAAACGGCATTCTGCTTGTGGCGGTTCCTGCCGATGACACTACTCACTTGCTCGGCTATTTCCTTATCTTCACGCGCAGCGATTCAGTGGTTGCACGCGCCTATTCTCTCGCCATATCAGCGGAAGCCAGGGGACAAGGTCTTGGCCGCATGTTGATGGAAAGCGGGGAAAAGGCCAGCAAGCGCAAGGGCTGTAATGCGATGCGGCTCGAAGTAGCCAAAAACAACAAAATTGCAATCGCGCTTTACGAAAAACTCAATTATGTGCCGTTCAGGAGCCTTCCCGGGTATTACGAAGATGGCCAGGATGCCTGGCGTATGCAAAAACCGCTGAAATAGTCCTTATTGTGGCGCACAGCACTGCCAGTCGGCGCGGTGCGATTGAAAGTTCTGCCGCGTTGTTTGCATTGGGCTCAAATATGTCCGAACAAGCAGGGCCTCTCTGGTTCTAATTTGTTGGCATACCCACAAGCTGCTGGAGGCCGGGCTGCTTTGTTTGGTATTCTTCGCGGTCATTTTTATCATCAGCAAAGCCCATGTCAGCCAAAATCACCGAAGACTATACCCCCAAGGAAGTTGAAGCCGCCGCCCAGCAGTACTGGCGCGATAATTCCAGCTTTAAAGTTGTCGTAAATACTGCCAAACCCAAATTCTATTGCCTGTCCATGTTCCCCTACCCGAGCGGCAGGTTGCACATGGGACATGTGCGCAATTACACGATTGGCGATGTGATTTCACGCTTCCAGCGTATGCGCGGCCGCAATGTGCTGCAGCCGATGGGCTGGGATGCATTCGGCTTGCCCGCAGAAAATGCCGCGATGAAACATAACGTGCCGCCGGCAAAGTGGACCTACGAAAACATCGCGTACATGCGCAAACAATTGCAGCAGCTTGGCTATGCTTATGACTGGGATCGCGAATTGGCAACCTGCCATCCTGATTATTACCGTTGGGAGCAATGGTTCTTCTGTCGCCTGTTCGAGAAAGGCCTCGTCTACAAAAAAGAAGCGGAAGTAAATTGGGATCCAGTCGACCAGACCGTGCTGGCCAACGAACAGGTTATCGATGGTCGTGGTTGGCGTTCAGGTGCATTGGTGGAACGGCGCAGGATTCCGCAATGGTTCATCAAGATAACGGCTTATGCTGACGAACTGCTGGCCGACCTCGACAAACTCGATGGCTGGCCCGAACGTGTGCGCGTGATGCAACAAAACTGGATAGGTCGCTCCGAAGGTTTGGAGTTTGAATTCAAGGTTGCGGGCAGTATTGAGATCATCACGGTGTATACAACCCGCCCCGACACCATCATGGGTGTTACGTACTGCGCGATTGCGGCTCAGCATCCACTTGCATTAAAAGCAGCGGAAAATAATCCCGCCATTGCCGACTTCATCAAGCGCCAGGACAACATCAAACTTGCAGAAGCCGACATGGCGACTCTGGAAAAAGAAGGCATCGACTCGGGTATCAAAGCAATCCACCCACTGACGGGTGAACAAGTGCCCGTCTGGATCGCCAACTTCGTGTTGATGACGTACGGCTCCGGTGCCGTTATGTCTGTACCAGCCCACGATCAGCGCGACTACGAATTCGCGCAGAAGTATGGCCTCGGCATCAAACAGGTGATCAAACCTTCCGGCAACGAATCCTGTGACGTCAGCAAGGCCGCGTTCGTCGACAAAGGCACACTGATCGATTCAGGCTCGTATACCGGTCTCGATTTTCAGCAGGCGTTTGCGAAGCTCGTTGAACATTTCACTGCGCAAGGCACCGGTCGCAAAACGGTCAATTTCAGATTGCGTGATTGGGGCGTAAGTCGCCAGCGTTACTGGGGCGCGCCTATCCCGATCATCAACTGTGCTACCTGTGGCGCACAGCGTGTGCCCGATAAAGATCTGCCGGTTGTGTTACCCGTGGACGTGGAATTCGACGGCAGCGGTTCGCCCATCAAGAAGATGGCCAGTTTCATCAATTGCACCTGTCCTAAATGTGGTGGCAAGGCCGAACGTGAAACGGACACCTTCGACACTTTCATGGAATCGTCCTGGTATTACGCGCGTTTCTGCAGTGCACGTTTCACGGATGGCATGCTGAATAAAGAAGACGTGGACTACTGGCTGGATGTCGATCAATACATCGGCGGCATCGAACACGCGATTTTGCACCTGCTCTATTCGCGCTTTTTCCATAAACTCATGCGAGATGAAGGTCTCGTCAAAACTGATGAACCGTTCAAACGCCTGCTGACCCAGGGCATGGTGCTGAAAGACGGTTCCAAAATGTCGAAGTCGCAAGGCAATACGGTTGATCCAGAGGGACTCATCGACCAATACGGCGCCGATACTGTGCGTATGTACATGATGTTCACGTCACCACCAGACCAGAGCCTCGAGTGGTCCGACAGCGGCGTCGAAGGTGCGTTCCGTTTTATCAAACGCCTCTGGAAAATGGTTGGCGGTTTTGTTCCAGGTTCACAAAAGGTAGTACCCGGCGAACTTGATGATGCGCAAAAAGAACTACGTCTGAAGACCCATGCAACAATCAAAAAAGTGACGGATGATTATGACCGGCGCCAGGTGTTCAACACCGCGATCGCTGCTGTGATGGAACTCTACAACGATCTCAGCAAATTCATGAGCTCGCATGGCCCGGTAGTTGGCAGCCAGAATCAGGCGGTTGTCCAGGAAGCGATGGAAGCGATGGTGTTGCTGCTGGCGCCTATCGTGCCACATATGTGTCATGTACTCTGGCAACATCTCGGTCATACAACAGCGATCATTGACGCAGACTGGCCAACACATGATGAATCTGCTCTTGTGCAGAACAAGGTCAGCATAGCCGTTCAGGTGAATGGCAAACTACGCTCTGTTCTGGATATGCCGGCAGGCAGCAGTAAAGAAGCAATCGAAGCCGCGGCATTCGCTGATGAAACCGTGCTGAAATTTACGAATGGCCAAACAGTACGCAAAGTGATTGTGGTCCCCGAGCGTCTTATCAATATAGTGGTGAGCTAAAGTGAAAAATATTCAGTCCCGGCGTTTGGCGTTGCTACGTTTGGCGTTGGTGGGTAGTGCAGTGGTATTACTGAGCAGCTGTGGTTTCAGCCTGCGCGGCAACGCTTCGCTGCCCGCTGAGCTTCAAACCCTGCAGGTACAAAGTGCTGATCCAAACAGCGACATCACGCGCGAATTACGCCGTGTGCTGCGTAATAACGACGTCAACGTTGAAGAGGAGCAGGACAGTGTTTATCGCCTGCAAGTTGGTCAGGAGCAAAACAGCGAGCGAGCACTCAGTGTGAACAGCCAGGCACGTGCAGGTGAATATCAGCTGACGATGAGCGTGCCGTTTCAATTACTCAATGCAAGCACACCAGTGCTCGGACCAGAGACGATAACGCTGGAACGCGTTTACCTCGCCGATCCCGAAAATGCCGCGGCAAAAAGCGATGAAGCCAGGCTCATCCAGCAGGAAATGCGTCGCGAACTTGCGCTGCAAATATTACGTCGTCTGGAAGCGGCGAAATTGTAATGGCACTACCACCCATCGTCATTTCCATTGGCCTGCTGGTTTGCAGCAATGTGTTCATGACGTTTGCGTGGTACGCCCACCTCAAGGAACTCAATCACAAACCCTGGGTAATAGCGGCGTTGGTGAGTTGGGGCATCGCATTATTTGAATATCTGCTGCAAGTACCAGCCAATCGAATCGGCTACACAGTACTGACGGTTGGACAGCTCAAGATCATGCAGGAAGTAATAACCCTGACAGTCTTCGTGCCTTTCTCGGTGTTATATCTGAAAGAACCGCTCAAGCTCGATTACCTGTGGGCGGGGCTTTGTCTACTGGCTGCCGTGTATTTCATTTTCCGCAGCAAGTTTGCTGCTTGAGAAATCAAACCAGGCCAATATGTGGAACTATTTTTTCGAACGGATAACTCGAACTACTTTTTCGCACTGATCTTTCCAAACCACTTAGTCACAACAGGGAAAGGCGGCCCCAATCGGAGCCGCCTTTCGGCGTCACAAAACCACTTTTCCTGTCTGACAAAGCTATCCAGTAATTAAGATTTTGCTTTGTAAGTACGCAATTCCTGGTTGTAACGGTCAGCTATGCTCTTCATTTCTTCTTCAGCACGTTTCGCTTCGTTGTTCGCGATGCCGCAGCTCAGATATTTTTCCATGTCAGCAACATAGGCTTCTACAGCTTTTTTTGCCTTCAGCATATCTGCACCTGATGCAGAATCGCCGCTTGGAATTTCTGGGTTAGCAGGCTGTGAGCAAGCAGCAAATACAGAACCAGTCATGGTCATGCCGGCGAGCAGTGTGAAGGTCAACAGTGAGTTTTTCATATACATCTCCTTGGTCTATAAAGTGGTTATGACTTTTAAAATTTAGTTACTATCGATACATCCATCAGTTGTTATTATTTCCCTGGCCTTCCTGACAGCAAAACTAGGCGGACCTTAATCTCTGGCTTCCCTTGTTAAAGCTTTCTTTAACATTGGCAGTCGAAAAGAATTTCATCATGTCGTTCAATTTTTCGGCTTCGTCGCTCATTACGTCGATAGAAGTAGTCACTTTCTCAACCATCGCTGCGTTCTGCTGTGTACCTTCATCGATATGACCGATAGAGGAGTTGACGAGCTCAATACCGTTCGACTGTTCCTGGCTCGCTGTGGCGATCTCGGAAATGATCGTCGACACACGTTTGATTGAGCTCACGATTGAGTTGAGTGCTTCACCAGACTTGTTAACGAGATCTGTACCACGTTCCACCTGACGGTTGCTGCTGTTGATCAATTGTTTGATCTCTTTAGCAGCCTCGGCGCTATGAGCTGCCAGGTTGCGTACTTCGTTGGCAACAACTGCGAAACCTCTGCCCTGCTCTCCTGCACGTGCTGCCTCAACAGCTGCGTTCAGCGCGAGCAAGTTGGTCTGGAAGGAGATGTCATCGATCACACCGATGATGTTGGAAATCTGTTTGCTTGAATTGTTGATGTCAGTCATTGCACCAATCGCCTGATTGACAATCTCGCCACCCGCTTCTGCTCTTGTACGTGCTTCACCAGCCAGGTTGTTCGCTTCGAAGGTATTGCCGGCGGTCTGTTTAACAGTGGCTGTCATCTCTTCGATTGTTGCAGCAGTTTCTTCAAGTGACGCTGCCTGTTGTTCGGTGCGGCGTGATACTTCTGCGTTGCTGTCCGCTATTTCTCGTGTGACTTCATCAATCGAGCTTGCAGAAGACTGGATGTTCGTGACGACTTCGGTGAGTTTCTTCACGGTGCCATTTACGTCAGTTTTCAGCTGTGCGAACAATCCTTCGAAGTTGCCCTGCATCGTGCGAGTCAGATCACCCTTGGCAACACAGCCCAGAACTGAAACTGTATCGAGAATAACTTTTTCAGATACGTCGACCAATTGATTGACGCCAACACTCAGATCAAGGAAGAAACCCTGTTTGTTTTTGGTGTTGATGCGCTGGCTCAGGTCGCCGCGCATGGAAGCGCTCACGATGCCCTGCACTTCATCTTCTACTGCAACTTCAACTGTGCGATCCATCCACTCAGCCACGATACCGATACGTTTGCCTTCTGCATCAACAACGGGGCTGACGGTTACGCGGTAGCTGCGTTCACCCAGTTTTCTGTCAGAGGTTTGCGGCATGGAGAGGCTCTTGAGCATTTGTGCTTCCTGGGCACCATTGGTGCTGAGGTAAGCGAAACTTTTGCCGATAAGTGCTGAAGACTCGAAATCTGGCAATGCTGCGCGGATTTCGCGCTCGCCCTGGTTAAACATCGTCGCCGCTGCATTGTTGCGGTAAATAATCGTGAGGTCGGCGTCGAGCACAAGCACCGCTGAGCTCACACCATCAAGCGCCTGCTTGATGCGACCGGTTTCTGTTGCAATGCGAGCTTGCTCCACAACCATTTGCGCCTGTTCCTGCACGAGGATGGCCTGCTCATCAGCCATACGCTTGGAATTTTCGGCTTGGTGCTGCACTTCCTGCATTTGTTTTTGCAACTGGACTTTCTGTTCCAGTAATTGCGACTGCATATTATTCAGGCCATGCAGCAGTTCGCCTGTTTCGTCGTTGGAATTGATGACAACTTTGTTGTTGAGGTCACCTTTCGCGATCGCTGCTGACAGATTCACCGCCTGTTGCAAGGGGCGGGAAATAATGCGGGAAACCTTGAAGAACACGATGTTCACAACAACGGCGACCAACAGAATGATGCCGACAAACACCATCGATATCTGTGTCTGGTTCGCTTCTGCTTTTTGGCGTGTGGCGTCGAGCAGGCTTTCTTTGGTCTGTTTCATGCTGTTGAGAATGGGCGAGAACTCAAGTGCAACGCTGGAGAAGGTTTCGCGTTCTTCAAGCAATTGACGCAGGCTTTCGCCGTAGGCCAGCAAGGATTCAATATAACTATCCATGTCGCTCGTGATGAAAAGTTTGGTATCTGCATCCATGGCCGAAGTTTCGAGCAAGCCATTAAAAGTATCTTTTTCTGCAACGATGCTGTCGCTGACTTCTGTAGAAGGATTGTCGATAAATGCTTTTTCCTGCTGACGCATCTTGAACAGGGAATTCTGCAATTGCAGTTCACCTTCGCTGCCGACAAGTTCATTGATGTTAGCGGCGCTGCTGTTCAGTTTGCCAAGATAACCACTGCTTGCATCAAGGCCAGCCAATTCCATGGAAGCGACCATTTCATCGAAGCTGCCTTCATAAAGGCCCAGGTACGAAGACATGTCTTCTACCAATGTACCTACTTCTTCAGTGGGAGGGGCTTCGAGAATTTCTGCAATGCCGGATTCAACGCTGCGCAGCAGGGATTCGTGGCCTGGAAGTAAGCTGGCGTCCTGCGAAATAATGAAATCTTTCTCAAGGCGACGCATGTCGAGGAATTGGATATTGATCTGGTCGACCATCTCGCCGAACTGGGTGATATGCAACGTGTCATCTGTTGCGTTGCCATTTACGACGGTCACCTGATAGTAGGCGCCACCGAGGGCAGTAAAACCCATGATCAGAATGGCCGAGATGACGCCAAATTTTTTGGCGAGCGACATGTCCCGAAACGAAAAGCGGCTGCTGGCAAGTTTTTTCGCGGTATTGGTTTTGTTTGCGCTAACTGTAGCCATAAATTCCTCTGCATCAGAGGCTGCCAGTCAGGCAACCCACCTGAGAGAAATTACGGCTTCGGGCCTTCAAACTTGAGGAACTTTTCCCGAAAAATGCCGACTAGTTGGCAAAATTTTGGGGCAATAAATTTAAGCGATTGTTATATAAGGGAAAAATATTGCGAGAAAAACCGCATTTAAGCGCATCAAAAAGAGGCAATCGCACTGTATAGAGGCGAATCTTCGCGGGAAACGAAAAGGCAACCTATGACGATTACCTTGCAACGTTCAGATGTGGGATCAGTAGAACTAGCAGATAGCTAGCAGCCGTGTGATGGAGCCTTACCAGGCCACTCCATAGTCGTCGCCATAGTCGCTCGAGCCACCCATCAGAGTGCCGTGCTGCTGATCAATAAAAATGCCATTGATCGGCCCCGACGTCTTGCCTTCTACGACCACCATGTAGCCCATACTCTCGAGCTGCTGAACGACAGGATAGGGAGTATCCGCGCGTACGAGGAGTTTGCCGGGCTCGCTCAGATGATCACCAAACGAACTGTGCGCCTGGTAGCTGCCCATGTTGGCAGCCTCAGAGGCTTCCTGCACGTCCATGCCGAACTCGACAACGTTGAGGAAGAACTGCAACAGGTTCTGATCCTGAAAATCACCACCCTGCACAGCAAAGGATAAAAACGGCTTGCCATCTTTTAATGCCATGCCAGGAGAAAGCGTCGCACGCGGACGTTGACCCGGCGTGAGAACGTTAAATGGATTCTGGCTGCCCTCCATCAGGAAACTCTGCATACGCTGCGACAAGCCAACTCCTGTTGTACCCGCTATGAAAGCCGGCACCCAGCCACCACTTGGCGTAATGGAAACAACCCAGCCTTCTGCATCGGCCGCCTGGATGGACGTGGTGCCGGCGCGTAGTGCCTGCTCATGGGTCATGCTGTTGTTGCTAGCGACTTTTTGCGTGGAAATTTTGGGTGCCCAGTTTTGCAGAAGATCGTTGTACGGATTTTTGTCCCCTTGAAAAGGATAAGGATCACCTGGTTTCACGAGCGGATTGTTGCGCCCTGCCTTGATCGTTCCAGCGCGTTCGTGTGCATAGTCCTTGCTCAGCAAACCCGCAATAGGTTCCGCTGGGGCAACGTAAGGATCGCCGTAATAGAAATCGCGATCGGCATACGCAAGGTTCATGGCCTGATACAAGGTATGAATGTACTGCGGAGAGTTATAACCCATCCCCTTCAGGTCGAAGTCTTCCAGGATGTTGAGTGTCTGCAGCATGACGGGGCCCTGCACCCACGAATTGAGCTTGTAAACTTCAATACCTTTCCAGGTCGTCATGACGGGTTCTTCAATATGCACCTGCCATTTGTCGAGATCCTCCATCGTGATGAGACCGCCGGCTTTTTGCACTGACTGCGTAAGCTCTTCGGCAATGTCACCGCGGTAAAAACGCTCGTACGCCGCCATGATCGCGTCTTTGCGATTCTTGCCCGCCGTGAGGGCATCGCGTTCTGCCTCGACAAGTTTGGTAAGTGTGGCCAGCAGCTCTGTCTGCACAAACATTTCACCCACTACCGGCGCTGCCTGCTCCCCCGGGTTCAACGGGTTGTAATGTGGCAACAGGACGCGACGCGAATCTTCCCAAAGGCGTAACAACGGTTTGCTACCTTCGATATTCTCCGACTGCACTTCCTCCATCGGATAACCTGCGGCCATTTCCATTGCTGGTGCGAGCACTTCTTCAAGACTCATGGTGCCGAACTCCGCCAGCATCACCAGCAGGCCACCGGGAGTGCCTGGCGTGACCGCAGCCAGCGGACCATATTCGGGTGGGTAAGGCATACCCAGCTTGTTCCTGAAGTAGTCGGGAGTCGCCCCTGATGGCGCCACGCCGAGTGCATTGATAGCAATAACTTTGCCCGTCACAGGATTGTGGATCAGCGCCTGGGTTTCGCCACCCCAGCTGAGCGTGTCCCACATTGTTGCAGCCGCAGCGAGCATCGCGCACGCAGCATCTACTGCGTTGCCACCTTTGCTGAAAGTCAGCGCGCCGGCCGAAGCGGCGAGAGGTTTGCCCGTTATAGCGACCCAATGGCTGCCGTGTAATGGCGGCTTGTTGGAGTGTTTGTATTCCTGCGCCACGCTGCCATTGATGAAGGCCAGACTGACCAGTGTTACAAACCCATAGTTGAAGAGTTTGTTGAAGGCTTTGTTGAAAACGTTGTTGAAGATTTTTGATACATGCATTTTCGCTGCCTGCTGTGCCTGAACAAAAAACATGAGCCGAGTCCGAAAAAAGTTACGTACGAGAATTCTACCTTAGCACAAAATAACAACAGTTCTGACTGCGCCCCATTGTTGTTGGGCAAATTCTATGGTCTTGGCCAGGCAGCAAACACACGTGCGAAAAAGCTAGAATCGGAATGCGATTTTACCGTAGATACTACGTTCGATTTCTTCGCGCAGCGGGCCACTAACGCCGAATTCGGGATGTTGGTTATCCAGTAGATTCTGTCCTACCAGAGAAAGTTCCATAGTTTCGGAAGGACTCCATCCCAAGCGCAAGTTCAATTCAGAATAAGCAGGCACTTCATCAGCCACGCCGCCTTTGTTTTTAATCAACTCGTCTACCCAGCGCAGACTGAAATCAACACTCACATTGTTCGGCAGATCCATCGATGAAGTTATGGTGACCTGATGTTCGGGATCTGCGGTTTCGTTGAGCGCCTTATTCAAATCAAATTTCCCTGGTTTGACACGTATGTCTTCCTTAAGAAGATTGTAACCACCGCTCAGACGCCACCAGTCCAACATTTGGTAATCCGCAGTTAGCTCCAGGCCATGGGTTTCGCCTTCGAGGTTATTATCAAAAAAGAACGGTAGAAGAACCGCGGTGGGAGAAAGCGATGTGCTGCGGATATTGTCATATTCGTTATAAAAAAGTGCGACCGAAGCAAGCAGCCTTGTGCCGAGTTGCGCGCGGTAGCCGGTTTCCCACGCAACCACATCTTCAGAATCGAAGTTTGCGCCGCCAGCGAGTAATACAAGAAAGAATGGAGGAGTGCCCGGTGCAGGCTGAGAAAGGTCGCGATCAATACGCGAGGGGTTACGCACTGCGCGCGAAACAGCCGCCCAGAGTGTATGGCTGTCATCCAGACTCCACTGCAACCGTGCGTTGGGAATAGTCTGCCAACCGGTGTAGTCGTTGTGTTCAAATTTGCTACCGAGTGTCAGCACGAGTTTCTCCGGCACGAGTGAAAACTCATCCTGCAAAAAAGCGCTGTAGAGTTCCTGATTCAACTTTTCCGGCAGGAACGCGATACTCGGGGCATTGCTGATCTGATCATGTGTACTGCGATACGCGAGCCCCCAGACAAACCGGTTGCGTTCACCAATTGACAGGCCGTGCTGAAAATCAACGTCGTAGGTGTCGAGTTCATCCTCGAACGTACCCGCCTTCGCCAGTGGCAAGTTGTTGGCAATCAGTGCTGGCGCAGTAAAACTCAAACTGGTTCGGTCGAAGTACATCTGCAGAATCATGTCGGACTCCGCAGTAAATTCATGCGTCCATCTACCCAACACATTCACACCTTTTGTTTCCGTCGTACCACCGGTGGCCAGGCCACCCGCATTACGATAGAAATCGCCTTGCACTGTGAAGTCATTTTGCGCGGAAGCTTCACCATCAACACGAAAACCTGCCTGACTCATATCCCACTGATCATTGATATCCGTGCCGTTTGCATAGACCGAACCGTCGCGGTCCGTGTATTTACCGTACACACGGTAGTTAACATCGGGTGCAAGCGTGCCGCCATATCGCGCACTCGTTGTTTTGTGAAGTTCCGAACCGCCACCAGCATCTACATATGCGCCCTGTGTTTCTGCGGCGCTTCTGGTAATGATATTGATTACACCATTGACCGCATTGCTGCCCCAGAGTGTGCCGCCCGGGCCACTGATCACCTCTATGCGCTCAACGTCTTCGAGCAAATAATCCTGACGCTCCCAGAATACGCCGGAAAAAAGCGGTGTATAAACGGTTCTGCCATCTATCATCACTAGAAGTTTGTTGCCGACATCTGAACTGAAGCCACGTGCGGTAATCACCCATTTCTGGGAATTGGCCTGCGCCACTTGCAGGTTGGTGGCGAGCCGTAATGCTTCGGGAATATTGCTGGCGCCGGAACGCCTGATCTCATCCCTTGTGATGACCTGAATCGCTGAAGGGCTTTGGGAAAGTTGTTGTGGTTCTCTGGAGACTGACGTGACGCTGATCGTACCGAGCTCTTCAAGGCTCATGCTGGCGAGGTCGAGCAGTTGAGGCACTGCTGCTGTCGCAAATTCGGCGGCTGAAATAATGCCTATTGCAACAATGAATTTATTAACTTTAGATCTCGGCTTATATGACGCAATACTTCTCTTCGATGCCATAACAACATTCCGTTTAGTTAATCCAGCGCGTTGTAACTTCCCCCATTCTAACTGAGGCTGCTCTCAAGAGGCGAACAAGAATTTCTCTAAACGGAATGGAGAACTGGAAGTGCGTGTGGAATTATGCGTGCGAGTTGCTGGTAGCGAAATGCCTGCAAAAATTGCATACCCGGCAATGTTGCAACAATTCACACCGCGCGTTCACTGCCGGATATCACATACGCACTTGTTGCATGATTGGTGATTCATGGCGCCGGCCAGATCATATTGCCGCTTGCATCGAGCAGCCCCATTTCGCCGAGCTTTTTCACTGTCGCGGTACCTGCCCTGATCGGTGCTGAGCCATTGAGGTTCGCTGCGGGTTGAATGCCAAGTGATGCAAAGGTGCCGTTCGCGATATCGATCATATCGGTGTAACGCAGATTGGATTTCATGGGTCCGTCATTTACTTGCAAGGCACGCGGCCAGAGATGATTGATGCCACGTACATGACGCCAGGTGAGCAAGGTCAGTTTGTCGCCCACAGCAAATTCTTCTTTGGTAAAACCATAATCGAGCATGACGTTTATTGGATGACTGTTCACCTGCCAGGTTTTACCAATCTGGTCAGCGGGGAGCTCGCCGCCCGTTACGGTAATGGTGAACGCCAGATGTGGATTGCCCCATTTGATGTCGGTAATCGTTCCTTCGACGTGAAGGAAATCAGAATCGAACGGACCGTATTCCGCCTGCGTGTTGTGATGTGCTGAGACAGGGTTAATGAACATCGTGCCAAACGCAAATATGACAATCCACAGCATACGATGAAACAGCGATGATGGATTCTGCAAACTCATGATCACGGGTATTCCTCCCAAGGTTATTATTTTTGATCGAATGCCGTACTTACTAGAAGTGAAACATATCCAGACGCAAAGAATATCCAGAAGCAAAGCATGAAAGCAAAAGCAGATCGTTATTTTTGTGTGGGCAATCCTAACACAGTGATGGAATACCAGGTTGCGCCTGCTGTAATCGACGCTTGTACAAACTGCTCCAGATAGACTGTAGCACTAGTCGAGGCCTCGTCTTGCAAATGGATTTTCCAGCTACTCTCCAGTAAGCTGGGATGACAATTATTCAAAACAACATCAAGCCTTTTGCATGCCAGCACTTGTTAGTTTCACGATTGATAATCTCGGCGATGCAGCCGACCTACATCGCAATATTATCCAGACGCCGCGCTCGGCTGGCAGTAACCCTGCACTTGAGCAGGGTTACCCTGCTCTCATGGATTTATTTACGCGCATGAATATCTCAGCCACGTGTTTTGTGGAAGGCTGGAGTGCGAGGCAATACCCCGATTATGTGCGGCATATCGAAGCTCTCGGACATCAGATAGGAATGCATGGCTGGCAGCATGAAAAATGGGCAACGCTGACTGAGAACCTCGTTACAGAACTAACGCTGCGTGCGACCGACAGCATCACTGCGGCAACAGGAAAAACACCGCTGGCGTTTCGTGCTCCCGGCGGACCGAACACTGCTTTTACACAGCAATTATTACAGCGACTCGGCTACCAGATAGACGCCAGTTTTTCTGAAAGCACGGGTTTAAAGTTTATCGGCGGATCACTGGTCAGCATTCCGTATCAATGGTCGGGCGTAGATGCTACGCACTGGTTGTGGAATAAGCGCTCATCCGATGACGTTGATGCTCTATGGAAAGAAGCGCTGCTCGAAGCAGCTGAAAATAATCGGCATTTTGTGTTTATTTGGCATCCCCATGTCATGGGCATGAATCCAGCCTGGCTGGCGACAGGCGCACGCATCATTCGCTTCATCCAACAGAACAGTCAGTTCCAAATAGTGCCCCTGCAAGCGATACACGACAGAGCATTACAAGCCGGTCCCACCAATATCCTGCCCACCAACTAAAAGTATTGTTTACCGCACTCTGAAGGCGGTATATTCGCGCCGCCATTATCGTTTAACAGGCAAAAGGGGATCATTAAAACTATCGTCAAACTCGTTACGTTCGTCGTCTTTCATTAAAAACAAAACTTCAAGCATTAAAAACAAAACCATAAGTAAAAAATTTCACAGGGGAAGAAAGCATGAAGACAAACATCACCACTATATTCAGGCGCAAGAGCCTTTTACTTTCAGTTATCGCAGCAATGTCAGCAGCACCAGGCCAGTTCGCACAGGCAGCGGACGATGATCTGGAAGAGATCAAAATCACCGGCTCGCGCATTCGCCAAACATCCGGCATGGTTACGCCAGTGCCGATTACCGCGGTAACCATGGACGAGCTGGCAAACTTCGAGCCGGACGCCACGCTCGCCGAACAGCTCGATCAACTCCCGCAGTTTTACCAGACCTCTTCAGCCCAGCGCGGCGGTGTAATCTCTGGCACTTCTGGTGCAAGCACGCTCAACATGCGTGGTATTGGCAGCAACCGAACTCTCATCCTGCTTGATGGTTCCCGTGTGGTACCAAATGATCGAACCGGTGTGGTCAACGTAGATGTGTTTCCGACTGCCCTTATCAGCAACATTGAGGTTGTTACGGGCGGTGCTTCGGCAGCTTATGGTGCAGACGCTCTGGCGGGTGTAGTCAACTTTATTCTCGACCGCGAATTCGAAGGTCTGAAAACATCGGTGTCGAGCGGCATCACGGAACAAGGGGATGGCCAGAACTGGAACGCCTCAATTGCCGGCGGCCGCCAGTTTGATCGTCTGCATTTGATTGGCTCTATAGAAGGCGGTAGAACCCATCAGATCGACCGTGACATAACTGCCGTGTCAGGCCAGATGGATTCATTCAGACGCTGGGGTCATGTGACCAATCCCGCCTGGCAGGCTGCTTCCGCGCTCCCGGTAGGTAATCCCGACCGATGTGTTACCGGCGTATTATGTAGCGCAGGTCCACAGCGGTTGACGCTGCCCGATGTACATTCCACTGTTTCTACTCCAACCGGATTGATCGCTCTTCCTGCCGCAGGTACAACACCAGCGTCTGCCCTGAATCGACTGACATTTCTGGAAGATGGCAGTGGTGTTCGCCCCTTCGTGAATGGCGATGTGTTCCTGGCAAACCCCACTGCTGGCCTCCAGTCGCAGGCAGGTGGTCCTGAGGCTTTGCTGGCCGATCTTTCTTTTAATCCTGGTGGTACCGGCAACGAGGTGCGTCAGGAAGCACTGTTTACCGGCTTCAAATTTGATGTATCGGACAGATTCAACATTCATGGCGACATGATCATCTCGAATACCGAATCCAACACCCACAACCAACAGGGTTATCCGCATCTGCAGGGAGGACAGGCAAACTGGCAGGCGACAATTTATTCAGGCAACCCGTTTTTGCCTGCAAGCGTCCAGCAGATCATGACCGCCGAAAACCGCCCATTTATCCGGGTAGATAAACTCGGGCAACCGCTCGGCATTACCGATTTCGATTCCTATGAAAGTCAGCACAACCTGTTTGCCACCTGGACTGGCAACGTGGGATTCGATTTGGACCTAAATGATAACTGGCAGCTGAGCGGTCATTATCAAAGTGGCGAGACCGATCGCACTACGATCATATATAACGAAGTACGATTGGACCGTTTGTTCCTTGCCATAGACGCTGTGCGCGATGCTAACGGCGCTATTGTGTGCAACGTGCAAAAAGTGAATCCGACAGCAGCACAATTGCAGGCTGCAGTGGCCGGTAGAACTTTCAATGGACAACAACCTAAACCCATTACACGAACCTCTCCTATTGGCGGCGACAACACGATTCGCGATTGTGTACCGCTCAATATTCTAGGCGTTGGTAACAGCTCGCAGGCGGCCAGGAATTATGTTCATGACGACAGGATAGCTCACACCAATGTTCAGCAGGATTTTGCTGAACTGGTAGTCGATGGCGAGCTGTTTGATGGTTTTGGCGCTGGCCCTGTGTCGATGGCGGCAGGTCTTACCTGGCGCGACAGTTCCTTCGAGCAATATTATGAGACAACAAGCGGTGATCCTCTTGATGGCCCGCCCGTTAACGCTGAGGCGCTAGGTATCCGTGGCATCCCTACTGGATACGCTGCGGCCAGTACCAGCATGTTCATGTTCGGTGGCGTACCAAATATCAGCGGTGAATATGATGTTTGGGAAATATTCAGCGAATTGAATGTACCTGTGTGGGAGTCTGCATCGGGTAACCAACGGCTCGAATTCAACTTTGCAGGTCGTAATGCGGATTATTCCCGCAGCGGCGAAATTGTCAGCTGGAAAGCCGGCACGAGCTTTCAGGTTACGGAAGACCTGCGTTTGCGCGGCACTTTATCGAAAGACGTACGCGAACCAAGTTTCGCTGAACTCTTCGACCAGCAGGGTACTGCAGCTTCGGTCATCGATGCTGCGTTCACCCCACCCAAGTCCAGCCAGCTCACCATCGTAAACGGTGGTAACCCTGACCTGAGCCCTGAAGAAGCAGATACCACCACTGTAGGTTTGGTATACCAGCCCACGTTTGATAACTGGCTTGATGGATTCCAGGTATCTCTTGACTGGTATGAAATTGACATCGAGGGACTGATCGGCTCATTGGGCGCCCAACGGCTCGTTGACGATTGTTTGAAAGGCTCTGCCCTTGCATGTGGCTATGTCGAGCGTGATGCAGTCACCAATGATGTAATCAGAGTGTCGAACATATTCCTCAACATCAACGCTGCTACTGTCAGTGGCGTCGATGCAGAGGTTATCTACCGCATGGAACCTGATTTTTTCAGCAGCGAAGCGGAAAATTTGAGCATTCGCGCGCTGATTGGATATATGGCAGAAAATTCCCAGACCAGTCTGGGTGCTGCCAAATTTGAACAGGCCGGCGGTCCGGGCCGTCCGGAATGGTCTTCCACGGTGACTGCAACTTATGGTCTGGGTGCTTTCGATGTGAGTTTGCGCGCCAACTATTTCGATTCGGTGCTTGTGAACGCGATGTGGACTGAAGGTGTTGAGGTGGATGACAACGGCACGGCCTCATCCACTATCTGGAATCTGGGCGTGGGCTACAACGGCGAAACCTCCTCAGGCTCAAGCTGGCGCACCACGTTCAACGTGACCAACCTGTTTGATCGTGAACCACCCGTCATAGCAAGCTTCAGCACACGTTTTGGTACGCAGACATTGAGCAATGACTACGACGTGTTTGGCCGCAAATACCAGTTGTCTTTCAATTACGATTTCTAATTAGACAACTAGCAGCAAGCGTAAATTGAATGTCAGAGTGATTAGTCACTCTGACATTTTTTTTGGCTGCAAAAAATTTCAATCACCTGTAACTTCGGAAAATCAGCTATACATAACCCACCGATACCAAGCGAAGTCATTCATGTTTATTTCCGTCATCAAAGAACGCAAGGCAAGTGAACAGATTACAGTTCTCGAAATAGAGAATGCCCACGCAACCGCGAGTATTTCGCTATTCGGCGCGCAAGTACTCAGTTTCCAACCCAAACATGATGGCCGCGAAAGATTGTTTCTAAGTACGAAAGCACGGTGGGATGGTAGCAAGTCGCTGCGCGGCGGAATTCCAATTTGCTGGCCATGGTTCGGTGCACATGCGGAAGCAGAAAAATATCCGGCTCATGGTTATGTCCGCACGCGGCAGTGGCAACTGCTTGCAACAGAAGATATGGAATCGGCTACGCTTTTGCGGTTTGGTATCGAAAACACCATGGGGGCTGGTTTCAATGGAACAGCCTCACTGACACTCGAAGTGTTGATAGGCAGACAACTTTCCATTTCGTTGATTACGACCAACACTGGCGTTGAGCCTTTCAAACTCGGTTGCGCGCTACATAGTTATTTTGCAGTTAGCGACGTCAGCGCAACAAAACTCGAAGGTTTACAGGGAACCTATTCCGACAAGACCCGCAACTGGGCGATGTTACCTACACCGGTTCTCTATGAATTCACGTCAGAAACTGATCGTATTCATCTACACGCAACACCTATCGTCTGCATCTTGGACCAGGGACACACTACCCTCGTGCATTCGAAAGGACACGACAGTGTAGTCGTATGGAATCCGTGGGAAGAAAATTCGCGGCAACTGCCAGACATGGCGGAAAATGAATTCAAACTCATGCTGTGTGTGGAAACAGCGCTTACTCAGGGCTTGGTTCTCGCACCCGAACAGGTTCACGCATTGGTTCAGACAATAGAATAGCTAAGCTATCCAAATGAACCGCGAAAGTTTGCCAGAAGCGGACGCGCTTGATTCAGCGTGGCAGGAGTAGTGATCGGAAATGAGAAAGTCGATTCGTCTGTAGTAGCGATCGCAGCTGTAAGGAAACAACTCGCTCGACGCGGCTATCAGTCTGCGCACAACATAACTGGCCACAATCACGCGATATATCTGAACCCATCTTTAAACGCCAATCACGAAACATCGCTGAGTACCCATCATGAGCACTCAGCTCCCTGTATTGTTGCAATGGATTTCGTTAGTGTTGGTTACGCCCGACTTCAGAAAACATCTGCCAGAAAATATTATCTGGCAGAGTAGTCGCTTTAGTCGGTAGAACGGGGTTTGGATTTGCGGGGTTTTTTCTTATCGATGAACGAAGACGGTTTACCTGCACCGGATTTGAACGCAGGACGAGAATCCCTGCTGAATTCTCCAGGCTTGTCTTTCTTGAAGTCAGGTTTTTTACCAGAACCCGCTTCTGCAGGGCGGTTTTTCCTGAACTCCGCACTTTTACCTTTTGTAAAATCGCCGGCTTTGGATTTCTTGTAATCAGGATTGTTACCTTTTTCAGGTGCGCCAGAACTCTCGTAAGTGAAGTCAGAATTTTTCACGTTGACTGACGCCTTGCCACCATCGACTCTGGTGATATTCATCTGCTGCTTGCCAACCCACACACGTTTCAAATGCATGAGAGTTTCCTTGGGCATTCCTTCGGGAAGGTCCACAAGTGAATAATCATCAAAAATATTGATGCGACCAATGTGCGCGCTGGCAATGCCGGCTTCGTTAGCAATCGCGCCAACGATATTGCCTGGTTTGATGTCGTGCATATTGCCAACTTCAATGCGATAACGGGTCATGCCCGCTTCCACAGCGTTTGATTCAGATGACCTGCGTGCGCGTGGTCGTTCTGTCCTCGCTTCACCTTCGCCGCCTTCGTTGTTAAATTCCTTGCTTCGACCTTCACGGCTCCTGGCTGGCTTACGCTCTTTCCATTCAGAATCACCACCGGCGCTGTCGTCGTTTCTTTCGCGGAATTTTTCCGAAGCAGGAGCTGTTTTGCTTTTCTCTAGGAATAGTGGATTGTCACCTTGCAGCAAACGCGCGAGCGCCGCGGCGATTTCCTGGGCAGGAACATTTTTTTCCTGCTCATACCGTTCAATCAACTGCTGATACTGTTCAAGACCACCACCCGCCAGCACGTCGGTAATCTGCTGCATGAATTTCGCGGTCCTGCGATCATTGATCAGATCAGTGGAAGGCAGTTCCATCATTTCAATTTTTTTGCGGGTCGCTTTCTCGATTGCAAAAAGCATGCGTTGCTCGCGCGGCGCGGCAAACAGGATCGCATCCCCTTCCCTGCCAGCACGGCCCGTACGACCAATACGATGGATATAGGTCTCAACGTCGTAAGGAATGTCGTAGTTGATGACATGACTGATACGTTCGACATCAAGACCGCGTGCTGCCACGTCGGTAGCAACCAGAATATCGAGTTTGCCATTGCGAAGTTTATCAATCGTGCTCTCGCGCAACTGCTGCGACATATCACCATTGATGGCAGAGGCAGCAAAACCGCGCGCGGAAAGTTTGTCCGAAAGTTCAACGGTCGATGTCTTGGTGCGGACGAAAACGAGCATAGCGGTGAATACTTCTGCTTCAAGAATACGTGTCAGTGCATCAAGCTTGTTGATACCGCGCACTGGCCAGTAACGCTGGCGAATGGTTTCGGCCGAAGCTGTTTTTACTTCAATCGTTACATGTTCTGGCTCGCGCAGATGCTGCGACGCAATTTTGCGGATTTGCGGAGGCATCGTTGCGGAGAAGAGGGCTATCTGTCGTTTTTCGGGCGCTTGTTCCAGAATCCATTGCACATCATCGATGAAGCCCATGCGCAGCATTTCGTCGGCTTCATCCAGCACGATGGTTTTTAATCCTGAAAGATTCAGCGTGCCTCTACGCATGTGGTCCATGACGCGGCCCGGTGTTCCCACAATTACATGAGCGCCACGTTTCAAAGCGTTTAACTGCGTGCGGAAATCCTGTCCGCCATACACGGGCAATACGTGAAAACCCTTCATGAAAGTTGCATAAGTCTGGAACGCCTCGGCGACCTGTATCGCAAGTTCGCGAGTTGGAGCGAGTACAAGAACCTGGGGATCTTTCTGTTTTATGTCGAGTTGTGAAAGCAGAGGAAGAGCAAACGCTGCAGTTTTACCGGTGCCAGTCTGAGCCTGGCCAATCAAATCTTTTCCCGCGAGCAACAACGGAATGGTCTTGGATTGAATCGGCGAGGGATGCTCGTAGCCGACTTTTTCGAGAGCCTGAAATATCTCAGGGCTGAGCGCCAGATCGCTGAAACTGCTTATTGGTTGTGAACTCATGGGACGGGACTCTGGCGGCAAAGGGCGCGCAGTATAGAGGAAAATTAAGTAAAAACAAGGACTTTCGTGAATTTGAACGTTTTGATGATGGCCCTGACGGCTAATAAAGCCATTGCCTTGTAGTACACGAGCTTCCCTGCGACAGAAGCTGTAGGCAGCCTAAACCATTACCCAAACCAGTGCAAAATCTATATATCGCCAACGCTTAAGGCGCTTTGTTGTAAAAACGGTCATCGTCTTTTCACCACTGGCTGGTTGTGAATGAAACTCGATGTCGCTGGCTTGCAGCTATCGGTTGTTCAGGGTTCATTCGTCGCAGAAATAACCTGTTATTTGATTCTTCGGACCTGGATAACGCCGTTGATTTCATCAACAGCCAAACGATATGAATTACCGAAGGATGACGGATAAATTCTGACACTCATCCCCTTCCTCAAACGGATCTGCTGCGTAGTATCCTGACTCCACACTTGCCCACTCTCGAGAGTAATAAGCCATCTGCCTGGCTGGCGTTCTTCGAGATCTGCAATCGTATCGATCAGCTCGGCCTCACCATCATCATTGCTTGTGACTCTTGCACCGGAACTCTCGAGGCCAAATTCGCGCACAGTGGTTTCAGTTGATGCCGTCTCAGACGATGCGTATTCCTCTTTTGCCTGAGAAGGAGCGATGACAGTAGTCACCGGCGACTGAGGAGAGTCGCTGCGCAGGTGCGCGGTAATTTCATCAAAACATTCATGACGCTCTGCCGCATTGATTATAGCCACACAACGAGTGACATCGACCTGCATGGCAGAATTGCCCTGCGCTACCAAAGCTTGAGGCAGGCTGGAAACAATACCGAAAAATCCAACAGTCGTGAGCAAACCCAATAAATTTTTCATGTACATTTCCCAGGACGAACTTGAGTGAACAAGCCTAAACCATAATCCGACTCGAGTGCAAAATTATGCTAAAGTTCATGCATGATTATCAAACCCGAACAACTCTCTGCGCGCCTGAAACAAGGCTCTCACGCACTTATATGGATCAGTGGCGATGAATCACTTTTAGTTCAGGAAGCCTGTGACGTTGTGCGAGAGTTTGCGCGCAATCAGGGTTTCGGCGAACGGGAAGTGATGGATGCCGGCGCCAATTTCAACTGGACCCAGCTTCTCACCGCAGGTAGTTCACTTTCGCTTTTTGCCGAGCGCAAGCTGATCGATCTACGCCTTCACACCGCCAAACTCGAAGAGGAAGCACGCAGCACACTGGAAGCCTATCTGGAAAATCCAAATCCGGATTATCTACTGCTGCTTACAACTGCCAAGATTGATAAAGCGTCACAATCAACTAAATGGTTCAAAAACCTCGAAGCAAAAGCCTTGTTTTGCCAGGTGTGGCCAATCTCCGAACAGCAACTGCCGCAGTGGATACGACAGCGCCTTTCGCAACACGGGTTAACTGCCGATCAGGATGCAGTGCAAATTCTGGCTGACCGAGTGGAAGGAAACTTGCTAGCCGCCGCGCAGGAAATCGAAAAGTTGCTGCTACAGACCAACGAGAAACATCTCGATATAAAGACCGTAATGGCAGCAGTCGCCGACAGCTCCCGTTACAACGTATTTGACCTTATCGAAGCAAGCCTGGCTGGCAACAGCAGTCGTGCATTAAAAATTCTCACGCACCTGCAAGCTGAAGGTGAGGAATGTTTGATGCTGGTCAGTATGCTCGTTAAAGAAATCAGATCGTTAGCCAGCATGCTGGATGAAATAGATCAGGGGCAGAACATGCACGCTGTCATGCAGAACCACAGAGTCTGGAGTAATCGCGTCCAGCTGGTGGCGGGTGCTTTGCAAAAACACAACCAGAGCAGCTTACAAATGCTGCTGGACAAAGCGCGCATCGTCGATCAATCGGTGAAAGGCCTGCTCGATAAAAAACCGTGGGACGAATTAGCCAACCTGGTTTTGGGCCTGTCAAATACCCGCTTGTTTGTCAGCATGGTATGACGAACGCACCATCGGGCCACTCGCCACGTGGCGAAAACCCATAGCTTCGCCAATACGCTGATATTCGGCAAATTCATCTGGATGTACGAAGCGATCAACCGGCAGATGACTACGGCTCGGTTGCAGATATTGACCGATAGTAACCATATCAATTTTATGTGCCTTCATATCCTGCAAGGTCTGCAATACTTCCTCGCGTGTTTCACCCACGCCGACCATGATGCCTGATTTGGTAATTACGTCGGGCGCCATTTCCTTGTACTGTTTCAAGAGGTTCAGCGACCACTGGTAGTCTGAACCCGGCCTGACTTTTTTGTACAACGACGGCACGGTCTCAAGATTGTGGTTGAACACGTCGGGACTTGTGTTGGTAAGAATTTTCAGCGCGATATCTCCACGGCCACGAAAATCGGGCACGAGGATTTCCAGTTTGATACCGGGGTTCAGTCGCCTGGTTTCTGCGATACAGCGAGCGAAATGATCTGCACCACCGTCACGTAAATCGTCACGATCAACTGACGTGATTACTACGTAGGTCAACCCCATTTCCGCAATTGCCGTTGCAAGTTCAATGGGCTCATTTTCCTGCAGGGAATTCGGACGACCATGTGCAACGTCGCAGAACGGGCAGCGACGCGTGCAGATATCACCCATGATCATGAAGGTTGCGGTACCACCGCTGAAACATTCACCGAGGTTTGGGCAGGACGCTTCTTCACACACTGAATGCAGCTTGTGTTTGCGCAAGGTCTGTTTGATGTGTTCGACCTTTGCTGAATTACCCATACGAACCCTGATCCAGTCAGGTTTTCTGGGCAACTCTACGGTTGGAATAATCTTGATCGGAATACGCGCAAGTTTTTCTGCACCGCGCAGTTTTTCACCTTGAATTACGGGCTTGGGTGTTACATCGGTGGGGACGTTAGACATAAATAATGAGTTCTGGAGATATTCCGGGATTATAACAGGCGGTTCTGGAGGTCCTCCATCAGTCTTTTCTGGGCCTCCGCAAACAGGTCCGCTTGTACTGAAGTGAATAAGTCGCACAATTGGGTAGTTTCAAGCCCGGCATAACCACACGGGTTTATATACTGGAAAGGCGTCAGATCCATATCGATATTCAGGCTCACCCCATGAAACGAACAGCCATTACGGATGCGTAAGCCCAATGCGGCAATTTTTTTGTCGTTCACGTAGACGCCCGGCGCACCTTTACGCAGGTGGGCATCAATGTCGTAGGTGTTCAGAACGGCAATAATACTGGTTTCGATAATATCGACCAACGTCCTCACGCCATAATGGCGGCGCCGCACGTCCAGCAAAAAATACACAATCAATTGGCCAGGACCATGATAGGTAACCTGGCCGCCGCGATCAGTTTTCACTACAGGGATATTGTGAGGATCAAGAATGTGTTCGCTTTTTCCCGCTTGTCCCTGCGTGAATACCGGGAAGTGCTGCAACACCCATAACTCGTCCTGAGTGTCACGTGTGCGGTTTTGCGTGAAGGCCTTCATGTCTTCCCATACCGGCGAATACTCGACAATACCTAGCTCTCGGATGTGGCAACCGGGCACGGATTCAGGCATGAGAAGGTCAGGACTCAAAGCACCATAACCACGCGGCCAGTGGCTTTGAGATCATTGAAGAGCGCATCAATATGGTCTGCACCCGTGGCAGTGATTGTTACTTTGACAGAAAGATATTTGCCATTGCGACTTTCGCGAAAGGTAATAGATTCAGGATCAAAGTCAGCATCGTGTTTTTTGACAACTTCAACAATGCAGGGGATGAAAGTGTCATCCTGCAAGCCCATCACCTTGATGGGATAGGCGCAGGGATACTCGATTTTTGGTGGTTTTTCTTCAGACATCTCTGATGCGATCAGCTAAAGAAAGACAGGAAAAACAAGTGCAGCCAATCCATGAATCGCTTTATCCAGCTGCCACGCTCAACATCCTGCATAGCAACTACGGGACCGTCATAGAAAACTTCTTCACCCAGGCTGACACGAACCTTGCCCAGTTCCTGACCCACAGTGATCGGTGCTTTGATATTTTCATTAAGCTCGAGCACTGTCTGCAGATTGTCGAGTTGACCACGTGGCACAGTGACAGACATTGCGCTCTGTATTCCGACATCAACGGTGTCTGCTGCGCCGGACCATACTTTAGTGTTGCCAAGCACATGGTTGTCAGTAAACAACTGATGGTTTTCGAAAAAGCGGAAACCGAATGTCAGCAGCTTCTGTGTTTCCACTGCACGCGCGTCGGTAGAGGTTGCACCAAGCACGACGGTAACTAAACGCATGCCTTCACGCATAGATGATGCAACCAGACAATAACCGGCATCATCGGTGAAACCTGTTTTCATGCCGTCAACGTTAGGATCGGTGAACAACAGACTGTTGCGGTTAGGCTGGCGAATATTGTTATACGTAAACTCGCGCTCGCCATAAATTTTATATTGCTGGGGAAAACGCGTGATGATCGTGCGTGCAAGTGTCGCAAGGTCACGTGCAGACATCACATGATCTGGATTAGGCAATCCAGAAGCATTCAGGAAATAGCTACTGGTCATACCCAATTGACGAGCATGCTGATTCATCAAATCAGCAAAAGCTTCTTCGCTGCCTGCGATATGTTCTGCCAGCGCTATGCTCGCGTCGTTACCAGACTGGATGATGATGCCGCGCATAATGTCTTCAAGCCGCACGGTAGTGCCTTCCTGAATGAACATTTTGGAACCTTCGGCTTGCCATGCCTTGATGCTGACATTTACCTGATCGTCGAGCGATATATTGCCCGCAGCCAATTCAGTATCGGCCACATAGGTTGTCATGATTTTGGTAAGACTCGCAGGAGGAAGTGCCTGATCTGCATTTTTTTCAACAAGGACTTTGCCTGTCATCGCATCCATCAGAATATAGCTGGTGGCGTTGATCTCTGGCGGCTTGGGAACGATTTGCGGCTGCGCACCTGCCTCGGCGGTAGTGTTGAGCTGCGGTCTATTCAACTGCGGCGCTGGCGGTGTTGTTTGTGGCTGTGCGGCCGGTTCTGCTGCTGGCGCTGTTGTTGGGGCTACTGTTGGTGCGGCGCCTGACGCGGGATCATCCTGTCCGTATAGCGCAGGTGTCAACATTCCCAAAACAAAGGCTGACAACACCAGCCAATTTTTGTTTGCCACGAATTTTTGCGAATTTTTCATGTTCTACCTCGGTATTTTGCTCTACGCGCAAAGCTGCGTTAGATGCGCACTTTGAAAGGTGTACCCAGTCCAGCAGACTGAACACCATTGATGATTTCTTCTATGGCCAAGGCATCCGACACCGGACCAATACGAACTTTGTGCAGCAGATTGCCGTTTTGGGCAGTGTCACTCTGGATAGATACCGGCACGCTGATAAATTTATTCAGACGAGAGACCAGAGTGCGTGCCGCTTCAAGACTGCTGAATGCGCCGACTTGTAAAAATTCCCTGCCTTCGTTTGCATCTATTTTCTGTCTTTCTTCCGCAATCACTTCAATGGGGCTAGCCTGCGTGATTACAGGTTGCACGGGCTGCGGAGCGGATGAAATTTCTTCGCCTGGCAATACTGCCTCAACCTTAACTCTAGCAGTGCCTTGACCCGCATAGCCGAGCATCACGGCACCAGCATAAGACAGATCCACTACCCGCCCTGTATGAAACGGACCACGATCATTTACTCTGGCAATAATGCTTTTCCCGTTATCCAGATTGGTTACACGTATATAGCTCGGAATCGGCAGGGTTGTGTGTGCGGCGGAAAGCTGGAACATGTCATAGACTTCGCCATTTGAAGTCAGATGACCGTGGAATTTTCGTCCATACCAGGACGCTGTGCCGGTGGTGTTATATCCCGTTTCGTCGCTCAGCACCTTATAGGTACGGCCATTAACGGTGTAGGGACTTTTATTGCCGGCAACCGTGCGTACTTCCCGGCGCGGCTCCACGGGTTTAACTATGCTCAGATCAAATGGTTCCAGCAGAGGACTATCGTTATTCATTTCATAACGACCGGCATTTGCGACGGGCTGCGCAGGTCTGGAACTTTGTGAAGGGGTGTGAGATACACAAGCTGTTAATGTAACAGCCAGAGAAAGAAGCAAGGTTCTGGTCAAAAGCGACCACGATGTCACAGTTTGTTTTCTCCCGGTTTTGCCATTTCACGCATAAAGTTTGTTAATAGCCCAGGCGGGTAATCTTGTGTGTGTGGATCGACATCAAAATGCCAAAGCCAAGCATAAGTGTGATGATGGAAGTTCCGCCTAAACTCACCAGCGGTAACGGTACTCCTACCACCGGCAAAAGACCCGACACCATCCCTATGTTGACGAAAACGTACACGAAAAATGTGAGAGAAATACTACCTGCCATCAGGCGACTAAACAGGTCGTGTGTCGCTGCAGCAATATACAGACCACGTCCTATAATCACAATATAAAGACTTAATAAAAAGACTACGCCGACCAGACCGAATTCTTCTGCAAGCACGGCAACAATAAAATCGGTTTGTCCTTCAGGCAAAAAATCCAGTCGCGACTGCACGCCATTAAGCCAGCCTTTTCCATACAGACCACCAGAGCCAATCGCAGTCTTTGACTGAATGATGTTCCACCCTGCTCCCAGTGGTTCACTTTCTGGATCGAGGAAAGTATGAATGCGCTGTTTTTGGTACTCCTGCAGATAAAACATCCACAACGCAGGAATCGCTAAAATACCCATTAAAAGGGTGGAAAAGACGATTTTCCATCTGATGCCTGCGAGCAGTAATACGAATACGCCCGACACTCCAATCAACAAGGCCGTGCCTAAATCCGGCTGGCTTGCAGTCAACGCAGCAGGCACACCCAGAATGATCATTGTGACCATTACATGCCCCCAATTAGGCGGCAACAGTTTTGTTGATAGATATGTCGCAACTGACAGAGGCACTACGAGCTTCATAATTTCGGAAGGCTGGAAGCGAGGCAAACCAGGAAAATCCAGCCAGCGTTGTGCTCCTTTTGCAGAGTCACCCATGAGTAATACCGCGACCAGCAACGCAAGCCCGAACAAATACATCCACGGCACCCAGAGCCTTACGATGCGCATGTCCAGTTGCGCTACGAAGAACATGCCACAAAAGGCCATGCCTATAAAAACTGCCTGGCGCCTGACGTCTTCGATATTGCCGTTAGTTGCGCTGTACAACACCATAAGGCCGAACGAAATCAGGACGAGAAGGACACACAGCAACGGCAGATCGATATGCAGTTTTTCCCAGATGCTGCGCCTGCGTTCGAGGCCGACCCCCAGACTGCCTAGTTGTTTGTTGGTATCACGAATGGACACAAAAATTCCACTCAAGGCAAAGTTGACGTGATCAGCGGAGCGGGGACTGGAGGTGGTTGAAATTCTGGTTTGAGCTGACCATTTTCCGTGAGATAGGCATCAAGAATCTTGCGTGCAATTGGTCCTGCAACGCCACTGCCACCTTCCCCGTGCTCAATAAATACTGCAACTGCGATTTTAGGATCGTCGACAGGCGCGAAAGCGATGAACAAAGCATGGTCCCTGTACTCTTCGGGCACTTCAGCATTGTTGTCAAAATTGGCTGCCATATCGACAACCTGGGCGGTACCAGACTTGCCCGCCATGCGGTAAGCGATGGGCTCAGGATTAGCCAGGATTACCGCGTCATTGGCAGTACCATTATTGCCATAACCGCCCTCTTTCCTGGTTTTATGGACCACTTGAGCCATGGCGTTTCCGATAAATTCCCAGTCGTCGGAATTGTTGAGAATGATATCCGGCTCGGCACTACTTCTGACAATGTCTTCGGAGTTCAAGCCAATACGCTTAAGCATCGCAGGCTGTCTGAAATGGCCTTTGTTCGCCATCAACATGCTCGCTGTGGCCAACTGCAACGGAGTCACCAGCGTGAAGCCCTGGCCAATGGATGAATTGAGCGTTTCACCCGGATACCAGGGCTCGCCGATGTTTTCCACTTTCCACTTTCGCGACGGCAGCACGCCATTTTTCGCTTGGGGAATGTCGACACTGGTATTGCGACCGAAGCCAAAACGAGTCATGAAATTGTGCATGACGTCGATATCCATGTCAGTGGCCAGGTCGAAGAAATAGATATCGCAGGATTGGTAAATCGCTTTCTCGAGGTTGACCATGTCATGTCCACCTTTTCTGGTCCACCAAGTCCAGTCGTGGTAGATATGGCGGTCGCCATCGAGGTGAAAATAGCCGGGATCACTGACCTTGTATTCTCTGGTTCTCAAGCCTGTATCCAGTGCCGCCAGACCAACGAAGGGCTTAACTGTCGAGCCCGGGGAATACGCACCCAGCGCCCTGTTGAACAAAGGTGTTTCCTTGCGATCATTAAGCCTCGCATAGTCAGTCTTGCTGATCCCGCCAACAAAAAGGTTGGGATCAAATGAAGGTTTGCTCACCATGGCCAAGACTCCGCCAGTAGTCGCATCAAGAGCCACGATTCCACCCCTAAATTCACCAAGCGCATCGACTGCCGCCTGCTGCAACTTGATATCGAGGTTTAATACTATGTCCTGACCAGGTATTGGATCGGTGTGATCAAGTACTTTCATGATCTGGCCACGCGCGTTTTTCTCTACTGTTTCGTAGCCGACGGTACCGTGCAGGATATCTTCGTAGAATTTTTCTACACCGAGTTTGCCCATCTGGTCTGTGCCGCTGTAGTTGACCGGATCCAGGCCCTTGAGCTCCTCTTCAGAGATGCTCGCCACATAGCCCAGAGCGTGAGCCATCAGGTCACCCTGGGGATAATTTCGCACAAGCTGCGCTTCTATGCTGATGCCCGGCAACTGAAACTGATTCACTGCAATGTTGGCGATTTCTTCTTCGGTGAGATTAAAACGAAGGGGGACAGATGAATACGGTACTGGGCGGCGTTTAAGTCTAGTGTAGAATTTTTCCTGGTCCTCATCGGAGAACGTGATGAGAGTTTTCAACAAATCCAGGCTGATCTCGATGTCCTGCGCGTTTTCCTTCACGAGTGTCAGGGTATAGCTGGGCTTGTTCTCTGCTAGCAACACGCCATTACGGTCATAGATGAGCCCGCGGTTGGGAACAACAGGCTGAATGTGGATTCGATAGGCGTCTGACTTGGTCGAATAATATTCGTGCTCGTAGACCTGCAGATACACCAGTCTGGATATCAAAATCGTAAGCAAAATCAATGCAACACTGCCACCGACTATTAGCCGCGACAGGAATAAATGCCGTTCACGAGAATGATCTTTGAAGGTATTGCGATCTGTCATGTTACCCGTATGCAGCCCGTCAGAGGCTCGCAATTGTCTTTTGGACTTCGAGGATTGGGCGAAAAATCTTGAGCGATTCTACAACCAAAATCTTGAACTTAACAGTATCTCTCTAATTTTTATGGGAAATTTTTAACGCTAGCTGCGATGGTACGGATGCCCGGAGAGAATGCTCCATGCCCGGTAAATTTGCTCGGCCAGAATAATCCGGACAATCGGATGGGGGAAAGTCAGGCCTGAAAGCGACCATCGAACATGGGCAGCCTTCAAACAGTCGGGGGCAAGACCATCAGGACCACCCACCAGCATTGCTATATTCCGGCCCTCATCACGCAACCTGCCCAGGTTTTCTGCCAGCCGTTCCGTAGTCTGGGTAATGCCTTTGACATCAAGCGCAATAACGAAATCCTTTTCGCTGATTGCTTTCAAAGTTGCCTCACCCTCTTTTGCGAGAGCTCTCGACAAGTCAAAATTTTTCCCGCGCTGAGCCAAAGGTACTTCTGTAATCATCAGCTCAAAATCAGCGGGCAAGCGTTTGCGATATTCCGCCACTCCTGATTCAACCCAATCAGGCATTCGGCTTCCAACACAAATCAGCTTGATTTTCATTCAGAGCAAAATCACGCTTTGGCAGCAGGAGACATATTCCATAGAGATTCCAGGTCGTACAACTTTCGTGTCGCGGCCTGCATGACATGGACAATCACATCACCGAGATCGAGCAGAATCCATTCCGACTGTAATTGACCTTCCATTCCTTTAACCTCAGCGCCAGCATCTTTGCAACGCTTGGAGACTTCATCCGCCATGGATCTTACGTGCCTGTTCGACGTTCCTGTGACCACGATCATATAGTCAGCGAACGATGAGATTTTTTTTATGTCCAGCACGACGATCTGCTGCCCCTTGATATCTTCAAGGGCTTTTACTGCCAGATCTCGCAATTTAGTTGATTTCAAATTTGACTCCCTGCTTATTGATAAAGTTTATGAGTACGAATGTATGCTGCTACATCTTCATCCAAATATTGTGAAACATCTTTGTGACTACGCACTGACATCCTGACCTCAGTCGACGAAATATCAGCTGTTTTCAAGCTCAAAAAGAGAATTTTTCCAGCAGACGAATGTTTGACATCATCGACCTCATCAACTTTCCGCTTCCTTAATTCATCGCGCAAGACCGACTCCAGTTTTGCTTCCGACAATTCATAACCTGGCCTGGCAACAACTATAACGTGGGCAAGCTCGAATATTTCCTGCCATCGATGCCATGTGGAAAATGCCAGAAAAGCATCGAGCCCTAGAAGCAGATGCAATACTGCATTCGGTTGTTCTGATCGAATGGCACTTAAGGTGTCGTATGTATACGAAGGCGTATCACTGCGACACTCCCTTGGATCAACCTGCATTCCTCCTTTGTCGCGAACAGCAAGTTCCAGCATCGCTATTCTGGCCGACGCTGGTGTATTCGATTGAGGACGATGCACAGGTGATCCACACGGGACGAGCAAGATTTCATCCAGCCCACAAGCCTGTTTTATCTGTTGAGCAAGTTGCATGTGCCCGTCATGCACAGGATCGAACATTCCTCCCATGATGCCCAGGCGTTTGCTTATTGACGCTAGCACCGAAGAATTGGCCTGGCTGGTATTAACCTGACTGGTATTAACCTAAAGACGCACATGACCGTCACCCAGCACTATATATTTTTGTGACGTAAGTCCTTCGAGTCCTACAGGGCCACGCGCGTGAAACTTGTCGGTTGAAATTCCAATCTCTGCGCCAAGACCGTATTCGAAACCATCGGCAAAACGTGTTGACGCATTAATCATCACAGAGCTCGAGTCAACTTCCCGCAAAAATCTGCGACCCCTTGAATAGTCTTCGGTGACTATTGTGTCCGTGTGCTGCGAGCCATAAGTATTAATATGAGCGATCGCCTCATCAAGTCCACTCACAATTTTTATGGCCAATATTGGTGCCAGATATTCAGTTCGCCAATCTGCTTCCTCGGCGAGTTTTATGCCCGAAATAATCTGCACAGTTTTTTCACAACCACGTAACTCGACACCTTTTTCAGCATACGCGGCAGCCAACTTTGGCAAAATTGCTGTGGCGGATTCAGCCACCAATAAAGTTTCCATTGCGTTACACACACCATAGCGATGGGTTTTTGCATTCATTGCAATGTTGAACGCTTTCACAGCATCCGCGCCATCATCAATATAGACATGACAAATACCATCAAGGTGTTTGATCACTGGAACTTTTGCATCTTTGCTGATTCGCTCTATGAGTCCCTTGCCACCTCGGGGCACGATGACGTCAACGAACTCGGGCATGGCGATAAGTTCACTCACGGCAGCACGATCTGTCGTGCCCACTACCTGCACAGCATGCTCGGGCAATCCCGCCTTAAGCAGACCACGCGAGATGCAGCCGGCGATAGCAGTGTTCGAATGGATCGCTTCTGAGCCGCCCCGCAAAATAGTTGCATTGCCGGACTTCAAACACAGGCTTGCTGCTTCCACTGTTACATTAGGCCGTGATTCGTAGATGATGCCAACAACACCCAGAGGCACACGCATCCTGCCAACCTGAATGCCGCTTGGCATGTAGCGCATGTCATTTATTTCACCAATCGGATCAGCAAGGTCTGCTACCTGCCGCAAGCCTTCGATCATGCCGTCAATTCTTTTCGGCGTTAATTCGAGTCGATCAAGCATTGCGCTATCGAGACCCTTGGCCTGGCCGGCGATCATGTCCTTGCGATTTTCTTCCATAAGCGAAGCCCGAGCCGCATTGATGGCATCGATGATCGCGAGTAATGCTGCATTTTTTACCCGCGTCTCCGCGGCAGCCATTACTCTTGATGCTGCGCGAGCTTGCTGTCCAAGCTTTTGCATCAGCTGTTTTATATCTGACATGGAAAAGTCCAAATGCGAAAAATGGCGAATTATACCCAGTTAACAACACCCGACAGTAGCTAAACTTGTGTTTGTTCCATGAGTTGCGACCAATGCATTCCACCCGTAATCAACGCTTCCTTTTGTGGTCGGGTAAGTTTTTTAATGCGCGCCTCCAGCACGCTGGCAATACTTCGATTGGCAAACTGCTCGCGATAGACGAGCTCGAGCGGTCCTTTGCCACGCAGGTTCTTTGCACCTTTCCCACCTTTGTGATGTTCCCGTAATCTGCGCTCCGTATCAGTCGTGATACCCGCATACAACGAACCACTTCTGGTTCTAATCAGATAGACGTACCACGTACTGGTAATTTGGGGAATATTGTCGGTCACATTACGCTCTTGGGCTTGGCTGTGCGTTGCTGGAAATCTATCCTGATTGTCTGTATAAATGCTTCGCCACGCCAGAATAGAATCTGGCATATGCAGCTCCTTTCCGTTACGCAGGAACGTCTGTCTGATGTATAAAATTCAAACTTTCAATCAAATCTCTGACAAGGGATTATCCCGTTTTCCACGCCAGGAATACCAAGTGGCAAGCGATGTATCAAACGCAGATGCTATTTTGGTGCGCAGCCACAAACTTGGCGCCGAGCATATTAATCCGAACCTGAAGGCTGTCGCGCGTGCAGGAGCCGGTTTTAATAACATTCCGGTTGATGATTACACTCGCCAGGGCGTCGTCGTATTCAACACACCGGGCGCCAATGCAAACGCCGTCAAGGAACTGGTACTTTGCGGCTTGCTGCTCGCATCACGCAGTGTTTTGCAAGGTGTTAACTGGGTCAACGGCATCGACCCAAGCCTGAATCCTGCCGAGTTGAATCAGTTGATCGAAGAGCAAAAAAAGAATTTCAAAGGCATTGAACTAGCCGGCAAAACAATTGGTGTAGTTGGACTCGGCGCAATTGGCGCACGTGTGGCTGAAGCCGCAATTCAACTAGGCATGACAGTACTTGGTTACGATCCTGCTATTTCTGTTGATGCCGCATGGCGCCTTGCTAATCAGGTGGAAAAGCAGGAGAACCTGACCTCGCTTATTTCGCGCGCAGATTTTGTCACACTACATCTGCCGGTACTCGACAACACGCGTAATCTTATCGATCGCAAAATTATTAACTATTTTAAAACCGGTGCGGTGTTATTGAACTTCTCTCGCGATGCTATCGTTGATAACGGCGCGTTGCTCGAAGGATTAAACAGTGGCCGACTTTCTTGTTATGTCTCCGATTTTCCAACACGCGAAATTCTGGGACATCCCAAAACCATTCTGATGCCGCATATCGGTGCCAGCACCGATGAAGCTGAAGATAACTGCGCAATGATGGCTGTAGATCAACTGCGCGAATTTCTGGAAAACGGCAACATCCGCAACTCGGTTAATTTCCCGAATCTCGCGCTTGAAAGAAGTCCTGGCACAAGTCGTATTGCAATCATCAACCAGAATGTTCCCGGCATGCTTGGCCAGATTCTGTCAATTCTGGCCGAACGCGATATCAACGTTATCGATATGTTGAATAAAAGCCGAAGCGACGTGGCGTACAACCTCATCGATATTGAGGGACTTCCCACAGAAGATACCATTAAGGATATCTGCGCTATCGAACATGTCATCAAGGCTTGGTCGATCTAGCAACCTGCATAGATAACTTGTTTTAATTTTTGCCAACGGACTAATCCATGAGTGACCCGGTTTATAACTTTGGTGCAGGGCCTTCAATGCTGCCTGTGCCAGTCATGCAGCAAATTCGCGATGAGTTTCTGAACTTCAATAACATGGGCGTTTCCATTATTGAGATAAGCCATCGCTCGAAAGAATTCGAAGCCGTACTCGATCGCTGCGATGCGCTGGTAAGGGAACTTGCCAATCTTCCTGCTGATTACGAAATTCTGTATACCCACGGTGGAGCGCAGATGCAGTTCTCTGGCGTGCCTCTGAATCTGCTGGGCCTGAAGCCTGCACACAAAGCTTTTTACGCGGAAACCGGGCATTTTTCCCGGCTCGCAAATGTCGAAGCCGCGCGCTTCGGCAATGTCACTATTGCGTGCAGCAGCAAGGACACCAAGTACGATCGCATTCCGGTATTTACGCGTGACATGGTGAGTGATGATGCCTCATATGCGTTCATCACGAGTAACAACACAATCTATGGCACGCAGTACCAGGAATATCCTGATCTTGGCGACATCCCGCTTGCTGTCGATGCAACCTCGGATATTTTTTCGCGTCCTGTAGACTTCAGCAAAACCGGCGTCGTCTTTGCCGGCATGCAGAAGAATCTCGGACCATCGGGTACTGCAATGGTCATCGTGCGCAAGGATCTGATTGGGCACGCACTCGAACGCACGCCTTCCCTGCTCGACTATAGCGTCTATCAGAAAGCACATTCTCTACCCAACACAACAAACACATTTGCAATTTATACGATGTGCCTCGTGATGCAGTGGTTGAAAGATCAGGGCGGCGTAGCTGCAATAGCAAAAATCAATGAAACCAAAGCGCAGACAATTTACAAGGCGGTAGATGAAAGTGGTTTTTATCGGGGCACCGCGCACCCCGATCACCGTTCCAGAATGAACGTCACCTTTGTTCTGCCAACAGAAGAACTTTCCGCCCTGTTCCTGAAAGAAGCATTGGCAAATGGTTTGTATGCGCTGAAAGGCCACAAGGTTGTTGGTGGAGTACGAGCGTCAATCTATAACGCCATGCCATTAGCTGGCTGCCAGAAACTGGCAGAATTCATGCGGGAATTTGCTCGCACCAAAGGTTGAAGCCGCGCTTGCTACCAAGCATTGTTTAAACCGTTCGGCGAGACAGAAAAACGTCCGGATGAATTTCGACAAAAACAATTCAGGGAAAGATCACACTTTTTCCAAGAAGAGTTGTCGACAAGTAACGTTTGGCTTCTAACGCCCTGGAGGCGGGCCAAAGCCGCCGGGCGGTGGTGGAGGCGGTCCACGCTCAGATCCGGGTGGGCGATCAAAAGATGGCCTGTCCTGTGGACCTGGACGATTTTGAAAACGTTCGCGAAGCGCCTTCCTGCGGTTTTCCGGCATATTCTGGAAATCACGAAAACGCTCTCTGATTGCACCCTGCTCCTGCGGATTCAATTCGCGGAACCGTTCATACCGTTCACGTATCTGATTACGCTCTTCCGGGCTGCGCTGTGACCATTCTTCAAAACGCTGTTGTGCCTGCTGTCTCTGCTCCGGCGACAAACCCTGCCAACGCTCAGCACGGTTGCGCAGATCCATTTGGCGCTCGGGCGGTATCTGATTCCAATTGCCTGAAAAACGTTCAAGCAACTGCTGTTGCTGTTCCGTTAGGTCATTCCAGTCAATAGCGGGCTGCGCCATTCCCTTGAGTGGCAGCCACAACATAGTAATCAGTAGAAAAGTAAACTTACGCATCAAATACTCGTGCCCTGCACTCGCAGTGCCATGTTCTTTAATCAATACATTCGAAATTTCGAATTTCTTTTAGCACGACCACCTAACTTGATTCGCACTTACAGACCAGACGAATCATTCTCCGCCAGCCACTGATAAAACTCATACTCTTCATAAAAATCGAGACTTTCTGTAGTGGTCAAAATCTCGATATCTTCCAGAGGAGCAGCGTCTTCTCCATTTGTTGTCCAGCCCGGGAGCTGCAAAGAAGAGAGATTCAGCGAGAACACCAGAAAAGTCGCAGTAACCATCCCACCAAAAGAGAGCCACAGAGGACTGAAGCGTTTTGGTTTCGGCTCAAGTGCTGTGTGGCGGATATTCTTCAGGCGCGAAACAGTGCGCACATCCAGCACATCACAGCTGTAATCCAGGCGCTGTTTTACACCGGCGAGAAATTTTTCATCAGCCGCATTTTCGGTTTGAATCTGCTCTCTGAAGTCACTCATTGCCAATGTTCTCCCAATTTTAATCGCAGAGCCTTCAAGGCGCGGGAATAATGCGTTTTAACGCTGCCTTCGGCACATTTCATTGCCGCAGCTGTTTGTCTGACATCCAGCCCTTCCCAGGCTCTTAATAAAAATACTTGCTGCTGTCGTAATGGCAGGGCTTTTAAAGCTACCTCAAGCGCTTCCATACTGCCATCGACCATCACAATTTCTTCCGGTGTACGACCTGCAGGATCAGCCACTTGTTGCAGGGCATCCTCTTCATCTTCGTTGGGATCTGCCGACCCCAGCCAGCTACGCAGGCGATTGCGCACAAGGTTGCGTCGATACCAATCCTTGATGCGGCTTTGCAAAATGCAGTGAAACAGCGGCCCAAGCTCGTCTTCTCCCTTGTGGGAATATTTCTCGACCAGCTTGAGCATTGCGTCCTGGACTATGTCCAGTGCTTCATCAGGATTGTTGGTAGCCAACTGTGCCATGCGATAGGCACGTTTTTCCACTCCGCTGAGGAAGGTGTCGAGTGTTCGGTTCTGTTCCAGTGCCTTACCCCCGGCTTGGTTCCCAGCTTCACTACTGTAGTTGTATCCGTGCATCTGGTGTTGGCCATCCAACCACGGCTCGCCGGTGCCATCTATTGCACTCATCACAGCTCCTGGTTTGTTCGTTGCTGATTAGAACGCGGTTGAACGGCTTCGGTTTACACGGGACCAGGAATATCGAGCCTAAATGCGGGCCGGTCAATGTTCATTGGCAACGCAGGAAGCTTTAACGGGGTGTACTGCCCGGTTTTGCTGGCTGCGGATGCCGGGAAAGCGCTATCGCAGGAACTTCGGAGCGGGCCATTACCAACCTCTTCTTATTATTGGTAATGCGTGAACACGCATGCACAGTGGCTGCAGCAGCCTAAACCAGCGATTCCTTTAATTCAACGCTTGCTGGCGATGCGAAAAAATTTCGGGTATGAATAGCCGAAGTCATTTTTCGACCCATGGAGTTTTTATGCAGAACTATTTTCTTGAATATCAGGACGGCGCAACTGTACTTGAAGCCTACGTTTCCATGCCGGCCGGACAACAGCAAAAACTGCCGGCAGTCCTGATCTGTCATGCGTGGTCAGGCCGTAGCCAATTCGAATGTGACAAAGCAGATGAACTGGCAGCATTGGGATACATCGGCATAGCAATCGACAATTACGGCAAAGGGATTCACGGCGAAACTAACGAAGAGAACAGCGCACTTATGCAGCCGTTCATCAAGGATAGAAGCAAGTTGCGCGAGCGACTGACGGCTGGATTGACTGCAGTGCGTGGTATTGAGCAGGTGGACATCACGCGTGTTGCCGCCATCGGTTTTTGTTTTGGCGGACTGTGTGCGCTTGATCTCGCTCGCAGTGGCGCAGAGCTCGCGGGAGTCGTCAGTTTTCATGGCTTGTTTAACGCGCCCGATCACCCGACAGGAAAACCAATCAAGGCGAAAATTCTCGCGCTACATGGCAATGATGATCCGATGGTGCCACCCGCAAAAGTGCTCGAACTCGAACAAGAACTCACTACTGCAGGCGCCGACTGGCAGATCCATGTCTATGGCAAAACCATGCATGCGTTCACGAATCCCGCGGCCAACGCACCCGCGCAAGGCATGAGCTACAATCCAGTCGCGGCAGCGCGCTCGTGGACAAGTATGCAAAATTTTCTGCGCGAAATTTTTGTGTAAAGTCGACCGATATTATTTCAGGCTATACGATCAGGAACGTCTTTCCCCGAGAAAAATGCATCGAGATTGCGCAGTACTCTCATCCCCATTGCTACGCGGGTTTGCAGTGTCGCGCTACCGAGATGTGGCAGCAGCACAACATTTTCCATTTGCTTAAGTGCCGCTGGCACCGTGGGTTCTTTTTCATACACGTCGAGTCCCGCGCCCGCTATTTGTTTTGTCTCTAACGCATGGATCAATGCAGCTTCATCCACAACATCCCCCCTGGATGTGTTGATCAGAAATGCATGGGGCTGCATCAGCTCGAAGCGCGTCGCATTCATGATGTGATAAGTATCGGGGCCACTCGGACAATGCAGCGCGACGAAATCACAGAGGCCTAGCATATGTTCGAGATCTGCAAAAAATTCGGCGCCTATCGGATCGATGCGAGGATCAGCCACTGGCTTACGGTTGTGATACAGAATTTTCATACCAAAGCCGAAGTGCGCTTTATAAGCCATTGCCTGGCCAATACGACCCATACCAATAATGCCCAGTGTTGCACCCGTCACCATCGTTCCCATCATGTGTGTCGGATACCAACCCGACCACTGCCCAGCGCGTAACTGACGCTCACCTTCACCAGCTCTGCGTGCCAGCATCAATAACAAGGTCATCGCAAGGTCGGCAGTGGCATCGGTCAGAACATCCGGTGTATTCGACACAGTGAGACCCTGTGCTTTTGCGGCACCAACGTCGATATGGTTATAACCAACGCCATAATTGGCGAGCATGCGAGTACGCATACCGGTGGCTGGATATATATCCGCTGAAACACGATCAGTAACACAAGGACAAATAGCATCATATTCCTGCAATGCTTGTTGCCACTCCTGATTACTCAGCGATGAGTTGCGGAGAGTAACGTCGAAACTCTGCTGCATCGCTTCTATCACTTGTTCCGGCCATTGCCGCGTAACCAATATTTTTTTCATGTACAGCACCTCTCATGAACCTGATTTATGCGGAAGCCTGGATCGCCCGCCAGCACTTCGGCTCGCAGCAACCTCATTTACTTTTTCATTGACTGAATTATCGCGGCATTAGCGTGTTTTTAACACTAATTTCCTGCCGATATTCTAGAGTTGTATCAGGCCGCCTATACATACAACGATAAGCAAAATTCCGATCAGGCGTTTCAGAAGCGAGTCGTGCAGCATGATGTACGCATGGGTTTTAAGTCCTACTACATGCCCAATTGCAGCAACCGGGACCAACACAATTGCCGCCATCGTTTGCAACGGCACGTCCAGAATATACAGCGTCAGCAATTTGATCGTCACGATAATAAACCAGAGCACAAACAGGGTATCCCGCAATTTGCTGACAGCAACATTGCGCATGAATACCGCGATCATCAAGGGAGCTCCTGTCAGTGACGATCCAGCAACATAGCCGCCTATCAACAGCAGCAGTTTATCGACCCACGGGCGCTGGCTTTTGATGGCTTTGTCGAGCGCCCAGCAGATCGCATAGAACAATGTTATTGAGTAGATAAAAATCAGCATCAGCTGATTGGGCAAATTAAGAAGGCCAAACACACCCGCGATGGCGGCGGGCAAAGTCAATTTTCCTGATTCCATCAGGTAAGCCCAGTCGACGTTATGCAGGCGATTACGCAGAGTGAGTCCTGAAAAAAACAGCAGATGTGAGCCCATCAACGGGATCCAGAATATCGGTTGGTCATAGACCAGTAGCAGAAACGGCAGCCCCAGAGCCGCTCCGCCAAAACCAAGGCCTGAACGCACAAATCCGGACCAGATAAAAATCAGGCCAGTAGCAACAAGCTGCCAGAACGTGAAGTCGGCTAAAACAGACATGGGGGGGTCGGGGAATCGCAATAAAGAAGCAGCGCATTCTAACAGCTTGTATTGGTCGGGTTCCTCAGCCGGCTCTTGCAAAGATGAACTGACTACCCCACGTTAGGTGAACTTCGAGACAGTTATGTTTTCTGATTCTTTGCAACTGGCATAAATAAAGCATGTCATAACACAAAGGATCGCCATTTGTGTTGTCTCGTCTATCCCAGGAAGTGCAATAACAAAAGTCATGCAAAATAATCTTCAACAAATCAACATCAGCTACGCCCCGAACGAAGACCGTCTTTTACTTAAAGCAAAGACCAGCGACGAAAGTGAACTGCGAATCTGGCTCACGCGGCGCTATACGTCACTGCTTATCAACGTTCTGGTGCAGCAGATGGACAAGGCTGGAGGCATCATCGAAATCGCTTCAAGTCAAAACACGCTTAAACAATTCAAAGGCGGCGCGTTTACACACGAATACGACCAGCCGTCGCAACAAAAATTTCCTCTTGGCGAAAGTGGTGTGGTCGGTTACAGAATAAACGCGGGCCAGAATGCCGATGCCCGATTTAATCTCCAGTTGTTGCCTGAAGCAGGAGAAGGCCTCAATTTTGTGCTCGATAAGTCAATGTTATTCATGTTCTATAACTTGCTTGAACAAGCCCTGAGTCAAGCCGAGTGGAACCTCGCATTACCGCAGGCACACAGAGAGCCGATACATTGATAAGGTGTTGCAGATGGATAGGCAACCGCACGTCAAAATGATACGCTTCCGGCGACTTGTTTCAGCAGCATTCAGAAGTGTAATAAAGCGTGTTTGAGTAGTGCATTACGAGCACGCGTTCGAGCACGCAAATGATGCATGAAACAACTGTCCAACCGTACATCCTCAACAATAATAAAGGGGGAAACCATGTCGTTAAAAAAACTGACATGCAGCTTGTTTATATTCGCCGTAGTTTCAGGTTGTAGTTCCGAATCAGTCACCACTCCCAGCACTTTTGCTACCGACAGCCAGGCTCAGGCGCAGGCTGCGGGTTTATCCCATGGTGAATATGTCGCAAGGCTTGGCAACTGTGTTGCCTGTCATTCCGTACCTGAAGGAGCACCGTTGGCTGGCGGTTTGAAAATGGCCGTGCCGATGCTTGGCAATATTTATACAACCAATATTACACCGGACCCCACAAGCGGAATTGGTGAGTACACGTTTGAGGAATTTGATCGCGTCATGCGCACTGGTGTCGCGCGCGATGGTCACCGCCTCTACCCCGCAATGCCCTACCCTTCCTATGCCAAAATGTCTGAACAGGATATGCGTGCGCTCTTCAGCTTCCTGATGGAAGAGGTAGACGCGGCCAATCAACCGAATATACCTTCTGAAATCACTGGTATAAAAAGTCAGCGCTGGCCACTTGCGATCTGGAATGTTGTCACTGTTGATAATGATCCATATGAGCCGGATACCGAGCAGACCGATCAGTGGAATCGTGGCGCTTATCTGATCCAGGGTCTGGGCCACTGTGGCGCTTGCCATACACCACGAGGACTGCTGCTGCAGGAGAAAGGTCTTGATGAAGGTGACAATGATTTCCTTTCTGGCGCACCTCTCGATCATTGGACCGCATCAAGCCTTAACGGCGATCCAAACTCAGGCCTCGGCCGTTGGGAAACAGCCGACATTGTCGAATTCCTGAAAGAAGGCCATAACCGCTTCGGTACGGCATTCGGCACAATGGTTGAAGTCGTCAACAATTCAACTCAGCATATGAGTGATACAGACCTGCAATCGATGGCCGAATACCTGAAATCACTTCCTGCCGTGAAGGAAAGTAACGCTACACCTTACAACTACAGTGATGCCGAAACTCAACAACTCGTGAAGCTCGATTTCAGTAAAACCGGTTCACAGGTGTATTACGAATATTGCTCCAATTGTCATGTAACAAGTGGCAGTGGTTATTATCCGTTCCAACCTTCACTGGCGGGCAATCCTGTCGTGATGGATCCCGATCCGAGCTCTTTGATCAATATCACGCTCAACGGTTCATTGCGAGTAGTGGGCAGTCAGGGTCCTGATGTGAATGATATGCCCTACTTCCGCACACTGCTGACTGATCAGCAGATTGCCGATGTAGTGACCTACGTTCGCAGTTCGTGGGGAAATTCCGCCCCTGCGGCAAGTACCGAACTGGTATCTGAAATCAGGGAAGCTACCGATCCAACCCGCAACGATGACATCTATGTGCTGCGTATGAAGTAAAAGCAGCATTTGAAGAGTAACTAAAGCGCCGGCAACTGCCGGCGTTTTTTATTGGCGCGATCTTTCTACAAAATCGATACAAATTCGTGCAGCAGATTCAGGCTGCCGAGGTCTAAACTTCTAACATCAGTTTTTAAGGAGCGTCAATCATGTCCAACAGGAAAACGAACTTCGCCTTTCCACTTTTGTGTGCACTGAACATTCTGTTTTTTCCTGTGGCATTTGCGCAGAACCAGTTCAGTCTTGGCGAGCTACAACCAGGTCAGCTTGTGCTGAACCTCAGTGCAACAGAACAGCAAAGTGTCGCCCAGGACACCCTCAACGCCAGCCTGATGTTCAGCACTCAGGGACGCGACAAAACTACGCTGCAAAATGACGTCAACGCGGCGATGCGCAAAGCACTGGATCTCCTCGAAGGTTCCACTGGAATCGAATACAACACCACCCAATATCAGGTTTATATGATGGATCCTGCCCAACCCACGCGCCGCGATGTGAACAACCCTGTATGGCGAGCGCAACAGGAAGTCCAGATGAACAGTCTTGATAGCGCATCGCTGCTGGAGCTAGTCGGTCAGTTGCAGGAAAACGGTCTGGTGGTGACAAGCTTGTATTACTCGCTGTCGACGGCCCGATATGAAGAAATAGCCGATACGCTAATGGTGGCAGCACTAAAAAAATTGCAGGACCGCGCGAATTCTGCCGCGCAAGCACTTGCGATGAATGAAGCGAACCTCGTTGAAGTCAGCCTCGATGGCAGTCCGAACTTTACCTACAAGGAACGGTTTAACGTAGGTGTCGCGATGGCAGCCGATGCCGCATTTACACCTCCCGTCGCCGATGCTGGCGAGACGCAGGTTTCACTGACAGTGTCCGCGCGCGCTGTTTTGAATCCATAAAAAAGCCCGGCATTACCGGGCTTTTTATCACTTTTCATCACTCTGTTATTGCGACCTGATTACAGACCTTCGGTTTTTTCAAAGAAGGGCAGACCCAGGTCGTCATGCATATCCAGCAGGAATTTATTGTTTTCCTGGCATACATAATCCTGTAGCTCCTGACCCTCAATCCACGAAATATCCCATTGCACAGTCCAGGGTTTGCTATACGCGCCTGGATCATCAAGCAGTGCTTCGTAATGCATCACCTCTTTGTACGGCCGCGTAATGCGCTCAACAGTGTGCAGCTGATCTGTGTGCATGTGGCCATTGAAGTCCAGCCAGGTTTTTTCGTTGTAGCCAACCGTGTCGATAACGAGTGTGTCTCCTTCCCAGTGCCCTACTGAATGGCCGAAATAAGTGGGGTTCAATTCATCAGCGGGTGGATGTTCACGTCCATCCATATGAATTTCGCGCCACACATGGCCGCCGCCTTCGAAGATGATGAGGATGCGATCCCTGTCTTGAATAATCTCGGCAGGATAAGGCGTTCCCATTGAACGTGGTCCACCGGGAGGCAGGCAAAATCCTTCCGGGTCATACTTCACGTCATTGGCGCGATTGTATTCCCACATTGCCTTGGCCCAGGGCAGGAAAGGAGGACGCTCGCCTTTATCGAAGCCTTCTATAGTGGCCGCGAAGTTCACTATGTAAGGAAGATTCCAGACACCATTGCCGCCGAGATCAACCGTGCCATCTGCAAGGCGAGGCGTTGGTGAACGTGGAGCATCTACTGCCGGATCATCGGCAGCATAGGCTGCATTTGATATCGCCTGCACCGCTGCAAAAACGCCCGCTGCCAGCAAGCGCTGCAAATATTTTTGTTTTGACTGGTATTCGTTACTCATGATTTTCCCCTGTTGAATAAGATTGAATTCATTCCCATCGACCAATTGTTTTTCCATCTGCAAATTTCGCTCCTATAAACGCGCCACCAGGAGTTCCATCACGCATCGGATTGGTTCTTATTGTTACCTCTGTACCAGCGGGAAATGACGATGGACGGATGCCCTGCCTTCCCAATTGATTTGGGCTGCCCCATTCGAGACTCCATTCAGTGAGCGCGCCCTTTTCGTCTTTCACGTCAACCTGAACCCACGTATGTGGATTGGTAAATTGAAATTCCTTTATTGTGCCGCTCAACTCCAGAACTTTTTCGCGCTCGAACATCGCATCTGAGTGATGGGCATAAACCGCACCTGCAAACACCATGCTCGCAACGATCAATAAATTTCGGATAACTCTCATACAAAACTCCTCAGGGCCGCACTCCCCTTATTCGGCGCTCGGCTGATCCAGGATTTTACCGTCCGGCCCGATGGTATTGGTCCAGCCAGTTTCCGGATCGATCGGATTGCGATTGTTTTCATTACACGCATAATCGTAAACACGCGTGCCCTTCTCCATCCGCGCAAATTGCTTGGTAACTTTCCACGGCGCTGTTAATGCTTTGGCGTCATCAATCTCCATTTGCACTTCCATGTTGCCCTGCTCATTAATACGCATACGCGTAACAAAATGGGCTGCATCGCTTAACACCAATCCAGTTCTATCGAGCAAGGTCTGACCACTTTCGGAACTGTGCAGACTCAGCGTGTCGAACACCAGGGTATCGCCTTCCCAACGACCAACCGAATCACCCGTATGTGTAGGCCAGCGATCTTCCGGCGCAGGATGTTCTCTACCATCAGTGTAAATCCGCATCACGTTTGGACCGTTTTCAGCCAGTATCCAGACTTGCTCAGGCCTGACCGCAAACTCATACACATCAGGTAAATTGAAGATGCGCGGAAAGCCGGTGGGAATGCCGCAGAGAGAATTGGGGTCCGGTAAAACACCCTTGTCGCGCAACGCAATATTGGCAAGATATTTAGCTTCGTATTCGGCGTTATAAGGAGGATGTTCTCTGACACCGGGTGTCGAGGAGCCGCCCTGACCAGTTCGGGTTGCTGCATCAAAAATAGTCCCGCCCTGCATTGCCCAAACCCCACTCCAGTCTGGCAACGAATCCTGGGCTTTTAAAAGCGGGCTAAAAACGAAACTGGTGCAGAGCAAAACTATTACGAGAAATTGAGAAACTCCAAAAGAAGCAGAAAGTTCTGACGAACCTGGTCTCTCTTGCTTTTGGTTATTACAGAACGTTGACATCATGATTGCAGGAACCCGTCAGAAACAGCGTCGTCACTTATAACATTCACGCCAAGATTGAGTAAAGTCAGCAGCCCTCTGCTCGAGCAGAAAGGCTGTCATTATTTTGTTGGCGAAATGGAAAGAAGCATCTCCACTGAAGCTGACCTGCAAATTCAGAAAAACTTCAGTTAGCAGAGCCTGCGCCACTACCGTCAGTTCGACCCAGCGTGCTGCCATCAGCCAGAACTACCCCGACATAAAGTGCACCCTGACTGCCATCATTAAGCGTAATGGCGTTTTTCAGCGGGTTCACGAACATCACAACCTTGTCGCCTACTTTAAGAGAAGTACGTTTCCAGCCCTGTTGCACAAGCGAATTAGGAGCAGTCATCTCAACTGTCCAGAGCCCATCTGCTCCTTCACTTGCGTCGCCATCGAGCTTGATGGAGGCATGCGGATTGGTCCAGCGAAACTGCGTGATGGTGCCTTCGACTTTGACAACTTTTTCATTATCAAAGGCGGCTGTCGAGTGATGTGCTAGCGCAGGAAAACTTATCAACGCGCCAGCAGCGCATAGACGAATTACATGTTTAACGGGATTAAGAAGTTGCATAGTGGTGGTCCGCATCAGTTTAGTTGTTATGGTTTTTGTTAATCAGCGCTGCAATCCGTCCTGGCCTGCCTGGGTACTCGGAAGATTGTCATTAAGATCTGGCAAACACTCCACTTCACCGATGTCGGTATTGTCGACTCTCAGCCATTGCTTGGTGTTGCGCCACTCCCCTACCCAATTTACAGGGTCGGTCATGATGTATTCGATTTCTAGCATTTCTCCGTCTTCAATCAGTCGTATTCTTTCCTGAACACGAAACTCTTCAGAAATTGGAATGCCCGAATCAATATAGTGATTGTAGGTTTCTATATAGCGGGTGTTTACCACAAGTGTATCGCCTTCCCAGTTGCCAATCGATTCACCGTTGTAGGTAAAAATCACACTGTCGGGATCTGAATAGTCGCGACCATCCAGAAAAATCTGCCGAAAACTGTTATTGAAATTCGAGATCATATAAACCACGGTAGGCAGTTGCACCATTGCGATCGGCCATACGCGGGTCATGATCATCGGAATGCCGGCCGGAAAACATTGGCCAATGGCATCACGATACGGGCGACGCTCAGCACGCGCTTTTTCACCCTCTTCAAAGTCCAGTTTGGCCTGATCAATAAATTCAGGATAAGGCGGTCCAAAACGGAAATTGCCAAATCCCTGACTCAGGTCAACGAACCATGAACCCGTAAGATCGAACGGTGCCGCAGGACGCTCCTTGTTAAGATTCTCAGGCGCCAATGCGCCGAGAATACCGGGATGTTGCATGATGGTAGTGCCCATCTTCTGACGTCTCTCTTCAGGAGTCTGGGCAAAAGTTGTATTGATGGCTGTATTTATGATTGTGGTGAACAAAATCAGGACGGGAACAAATTTACGGCTGTTCATACTCGGCACTCTGCTTATAGGAGGAGTGCAGCACCGCTTTATGCGGATACCGGTCTCCTGCCAGTTTTTATTATCAGTGAATCAAAGCCAGGGTATTCCGTTGCCGTCTCCCTGCCTGGCTTATCACTTGTGAGAGGTTCGTGCGGCAACTTCATGAAAGCATAAAAGGCTTTGTCTGCCTTGTCCATCAGGCCGCCCTATATACGCACGCTCGCTGGAAATTTAATTAGCACACTCGATATCGTTCAGATTGCGCGTATACGGCGCATATTGATTGATATTGGCCGGAAAACCTTCAATCGTTTTAAGGGCTTCGCTTAACCCACCGAATTCATGATAGAGAACAAGCCACTGCTCGGACCTCAAATCATTTCCGGAAATCACGCAGAGATACACCTTGTCGAGCATCATGTTAGTGTCGAGCAATGCCAGAAATTGCTGCAATTTTTCGGGCTGCCGCGTGAGCACCGAGAATATTTGTATCGTGTAGCCGACCTTGGCGGACAAACCCGCAAGCCAGGCTTCAGAGGGTTCGGAACGTATCGCGGCGAGGCCGACAAACGCAGTTGAAGGTTTTTGTTCTGCCGCAAGCTGTACATCAGCCTCGCTCAGAACAGTGGCAATTTCTGACTGCGCAGGAGCTACATCAATCTGCCGGGCCTGCGAGATCACTTCAGTTTCTACAAGCGGATTAATCACGTTGATCGTACTGCTCGGTTCGGCATCAGAAGGGTTAGTACCTGCGTCGCCTGGTTGCTCAGTCTGACGCTGGAATTCAGGCGAAGCGGACTGGAGAACCGCCTCTTCTATATTTTCATTTTCAGTAACCGGAAGCGCAGCCACAATCGG
>JAZKES010000038.1:0-6750 GCA_040386995.1 Pseudomonadota bacterium
GTGTAGTTACTCCTCGTATTGCAACTCCCTTATCACTAACTCTTTCTCGCGATAGGAATCGAGGTTGATAACATTGTCTGCCAGCTGCTCCGTCTCGGCCCAATAGATGATATGTATTTCGCCGTATTCATCTTCTGCGAGCGCGGTACAACTTTCCACCCAGTCGCCGCAGTTGTAATACATGATGCCGTTTAACATCTTCTTCTCGGCGTGATGTATATGACCACAAACAACACCATCGAGTTCGCGTTTGAGTGCTTCCTTCACGACGGTTCGTTCAAATTCGAAGATGAAACTTACTGCACTTTTGACTTTGTGTTTGATTGCTCTGGACAACGACCAGTACGGCAGTCGCAGGGTTTTGCGCAGAAGATTGACCCAGCGGTTTGACCACAGCAAAAAGTTATAGCCCGCGTCACCGAGCAGTGCCACCCACTTATGATGGCGCGTTATACCGTCGTACGCATCACCGTGCACTATCCACAGCTTCTCACCTTTCAGCGTCGTATGAATTGCCTCATCAACAACAGTAATGTTGCCCATCTGGAAATTGTGCTCGGCGATATAATCGCGCAGGAACTCATCGTGGTTTCCGGTGATGTAGGTAACCTTGGTGTCATCTTTCTCGGATTTGCGTAATATCTGCCGGATGACCTGATTGTGAGACGACGGCCAGTACCATTTGGCAGTAGCAATCCGCCAACCATCGATGATGTCGCCCACTAGATATAACTGTTCGCAGTAATGCGATTTGAGGAAAGCGTGCAAAAGTTCTGCTTTGCAACCGCGAGTGCCGAGATGTACATCCGAAATCCAGACCGTGCGCCAAGTCTTTCTTGTCATGGCAAATTCCTGAATAGAATGGCTCTGCAAGTGCGCAGTATTTTAATTTTTTATAATTAAGAGCGAATAAACCTCACTGACTTAATTGGTTAAGAACTCATGCCTATCGTTGAAGCCATAAATCTGGTCAAAAAATATCCGCGTCCCGAGGCGAAAGGTGAATTTTTCAATGCTGTCGATGGCGTTTCACTCGCGATAGAGCCAGGCGAAATTTTTGGCATACTCGGTCCGAATGGTGCAGGTAAAACCACAACACTCGAGATGCTGGAAGGTCTTACAGATATTGATTCCGGCTCGGCAAATATCTGCGGCCTCGATGTGCAACGCGAGCCTTACAAGGTCAAGCAAGTGATTGGCGTGCAGTTACAGGCGAATGAATATTTCAGCCACATGTCGTTGAAAGAGCTACTCGAACTTTTTACCGCGCTGTACGGCCGCAAGGAAAATCCCGAGCAATTACTTGCCAAAGTGAATCTGCAGGAAAAAGCGCATAGTCAGCCTTCCCGTTTGTCGGGTGGACAGAAACAGCGGTTTTCAATTGCTTGTGCGTTAGTGAATGAACCGCAAGTGTTGTTCCTCGATGAACCCACCACTGGGCTTGATCCGCAGGCCAAACGCAACTTGTGGGACCTGGTGCGAGATCTCAATGCGAAAGGCATGACGATTGTTCTGACCACTCACAACATGGATGAAGCAGAATTTTTGTGTGATCGCCTGGCTATCATGGACCATGGCAAAGTTATCGCGCAGGGCGCCCCGCAAGAACTCATTTTGCAATATGCGCCAGAACCTCCGGAACGCCCATTACATGGCAACCTGGAAGACGTATTCCTTCACCTCACCGGTTCCGCACTCAGGGAATAACCATGCATCTCACCCTTACGATGACAAAAACCTTCCTGCGGCTTTTCTCACGAGATCGGCAGGCAATTTTTTTCTCGCTGTTTTTCCCGATAATTTTTATGTCGGTGTTCGGCCTGCTCGGCAACGCAGGTAACGAGCCTATGCAAGTGGGAGTGGTGAACAATGCGGGCAATCCACTCGCGGCCGAGTTCATTGCGGATCTCGGCAGCAACCCCTTGTTCGAAGTTACAGAAGGACTTGAAGATGACCTGCGCGCGCAAGTTATCAGTGGCGACGTGCAGCTCGTGCTTGTGCTGCCGGCCGAGTTTCAGGACAACGGTTCTCCTGCCGACCTCAAATTACTGGTAGATGCGTCACAAGTGCGCCAACTTGCAACTGTGATGCCCGTGCTCGAACAAGCGCTGGTGGATGTGGAACGCGAGATGCGTAACACCGAGCCGTTATTCAACCTGCAAGTGGAAGACATCAAAGCCCGCTCGCAAAGTTATCTGGATTTTCTGGTGCCAGGTTTGCTCGCTTTCACGATCATGCAGATCAGTATTGCGGGCAGCGGCTATAACATCGTGGAGTTCCGCCGCAAAGGTATCCTGAAACGACTGTTTGTTACGCCGCTCGAACCGCGCAATTTTATTGGCGCACTTGTGTTATCGAGGACAATCATCTGCCTGATCCAGATCACGGTGTTGTTGGCAGTCGCGGTGTTTTTACTCGGCGTCAACATCGCGGGAAGTTTCGCCGCTCTATACGTCGTTATCATTCTGGGTATCGCACTTTTCCTGAGTATGGGCTTTTGTCTAGGCAGTGTTGCGAAGACCCAGCAAGCAATTGGTGCGATGGGATCACTCTTCACGTTTCCGCAAATGTTTCTGGCCGGAATTTTTTATCCGATCGACATACTTCCCGAACTCATCCAGCCGGTTGCGCAGCTATTGCCGCTGAGTTTTGTCGCGAATGGCTTGCGCGAAATTGCTGTGAATGGCGCGAGCCTTCTGGATATCGTACCAACAATCGTCGGCCTCATTGTGTGGGCCGTCGTTTCACTGTTGCTTGCGATCAGGATGTTCGTGTGGAAGGAAGTTGCTGCCTGAAGTTGCGGGTCGCATCTAAAGTCAGCACACCGATTTGCGAATTGAGCTGTATATCTGGAGTGTTTCTTCAGATGAACGAGTGAAGATCAGTGCAGCTTTTTTACTCGGCCTTTTCCGCCCGACATTGCTTCCTGAACACTCGTTATGTTTGCGCTATCAGGAAACACGTCTGAACAAATCAGCGCTGCCTTTTAAAAATTAATACAAAGCCGCGTTGTGTTCCCAAGTGCATGTTTGGCGCTGCACTAACGAGTTCCCAACGTTCGCGCCCTACTTCATTCAGTATGGTTTCGAGTTCAGCAATATCTATCGTGCCCGTGAGCAATGTAGCTTTTTTGTAAAGTATGGTTCGATATTCCCACTGCATGTCATATGTCCTCTTCGCTATCTGTTGCTTCAATTGATTCAACATCGGTCACTACTTTCTGGACCAGTTTTACGCGGCCGCTTTTTACCAGTGCATCCCGCAACACGTATTCAATCTGGGCATTCAGGCTACGCAGATCATCGTCGGCCCAGCGTTGCAGGGCCGCGATAACCTGTTCATTGATACGTAGTGGGTATGATTTTTTGCTCACTGCATTCCCTGTATAAAAAGCCTGCATTAAAAAGTTTGTATTAAAAGTCTGGAACAATTGGCGTGTAATAAAACCCTGCTATCAATACAAACTACCCGCATTAATTACCGGCTTAACCTGATGATCACCACATAGAACTACAAGTAGATTACTTACCATCGCTGCTTTGCGTTCAGCATCAAGTTCCACTACATCCAACGCTTTCAGCTGTTCGATGGCAGCTGACACCATATACACAGCACCCTGAACGATTATTTTACGCGCGGCCAATACCGCGGTTGCTTGCTGCCGCTGCAACATGGCCTGCGCAATTTCTGGTGCATAAGCCAGGTGACTCAAACGTGCTTCCATCACTTCAACACCAGCTTTCTGTAAACGATCATGCACTTCCTGCTTCAGCTTCAACGCAATTTCATTGGCATTGCTGCGAAGCGACAACACTTCATTTTCATCATCGTGATCTTCGTACGGATAACTGGTCGCGAGATTACGCAATGCCGACTCACTCTGGATCGTGACGTAGTTTTCATAGTTGTCGACCTCAAATATCGCCTCCGCCGTATCAACAACGCGCCAGACGATAACAGCCGCAATTTCGATCGGATTGCCATTCGCATCGTTTACTTTCAGACGGCCGCTTTCAAAATTGCGCACACGCAGGCTCACCGATTTTTTGCTGTAAAGCGGATTTGCCCAACGCAAACCACTGACGCGATCTGTTCCGACATAACGTCCGAACAACTGGAGCACTTTGCCCTGGTTTGGTTGCACGAGGTAAAACCCGAACCAGCAGATGAAAACAATGATCGCCCCTAAAGCGGCGAATATCTTTAATAGCCCCGGACCCACTACCACAGCGGCGACGAGCGCTATCTGCAATACCAACAACACGAATAACTGGACAAAACCTGAACTGGCGCTTGCTACCTTTTCTTTGCTCATAACGCTCTCCTTTTTAGATATTATTATGAATCTATTAGATATCTTTTAGATATCATATTTCAAATAAATCCAGCTTGTAAAGCCTTTCGTTAAAAACCGTTGGCGGCATGAAAACTCCAGCGTTTATGCGCTGACTCGGAGGCGCAAACGCTGGCGTCTAATTTTCAGGCAGACGATTGATGATCGATGGGACAGTTTTATGGAGAAAGTAACGGGTCAGGCGCGGGAAAATGCCAGGAGAAACAAGAGCTCGCGGTCGCCATCATCTTTGCAATCCGCGAGGAATCAATATCTGTCCGAACTCTTGCGCTACACGCGAATGATTGCGCGTCGGTTGATGAAGTAACTATTGCCCGGTTGTTTCTTGGCAATTTTTTTTGCCTCGCTCGCGAGGTCTGCAATCTCAATATGAGAGATACAACTGCTTACTGAGTCGGGTGGAACAACTCCGACTGACACACTTACGAGATGGAAAAACGACAAGCGGCCGCTTCGATCGATACCGTTGATACCTCCGTCGGCAAGGTGGGCTTCTTCATAATATTGAGGGATCTGTTCGGCAAACCTCTTCAGTAAATTTTCGATGTTTTCCAGATGAGTGCTGGATGAGTCCACGACGATGAAATCATCACCACCAATATGACCAATCAGAGAATGGTCATAGGGATACGATTTTTTAATCAGATCTGCCAGCAACTGGATAATCCTGTCCCCTGCTTCATAGCCGTAATAGTCGTTGTAAGGCTTAAAACAATCGAGATCGAAATAGGCTACAGAAAATGGCTGTTGCTCCTTCAGCATTCTGTCGATCACTTTGTTGGTCGGCACTATGCCGGGCAGCAAGGTAAGAGGATTTGCATGACGCGCATTCTCTATCTTTTGCTCGGTGATAATTTCGAGCAGATCAAGAACGGTTGCGACGCCGTGATAACGACCGTCGGAAGTAATGATGAAAGCCTGTTCGGGCACGGGTGTTGAGGTTAGGCGCTGGCTCACGTTTTCCAGTTCGGAATTGATATCCACCAGAATGACCTTGTCATCCAGAAAAGAGCTGATCGGACGTTTGCCATACAGTTCGACGCCGAATCTGGAGGCCATGAGCCGGTTAAAAAACAGATGGCGATTAATGATGCCGACAGGACGCCCTTCTTTGAGAATTGGCACCAACTGCAATTCGGGGTTTTTCTGCAAATAGTCGACTATTTCGCTCACGAGCATGCTTGTGCTCTGCGGCTCAACCTGGCGCGCAATTCTGGAGAGGTCAGTCACCTCGTTTACGGCGTATCTGGCAACATGGCTCGACATCGTATCGAGTGAAAACTTGTCGGCTTCCAACGCCGTAACGGGCACGGCAGTGGGTCTGGCAAACCAGAATCCCTGTGCGAAGGAGATACCGATTTTTTGCAGCATCATCAACTCTTCACCTTGCTCGACGCCTTCGGCAATTATTTTGCAATTGCTCGCCGTCGCCATCTTGTGCAGGCTCGCCACGAAGCTGGCCTTGATGCGATCGTTGTGGATGTTGCTGATGAAATGTTTATCTACCTTGATGAAGTCGGGCAGAAGTTCGGACCACAATCGCAATCCCGAATAACCATCACCGAGATCATCAAGTGCAACCGTGAATCCCATATTTCGATAATGGGTTATCGCTTCTGCGAGCAGACGGTAGTTGTGGGTTTTCTGCTGTTCAGTCACTTCGATAACAACCTGTTCGGGACTAATCTCGTATTCCTCGAGGTATTGCAGGGTTTTGCCTTTCTTGAAATCGGGATTCATCAATGCCGTAGGACTAATGTTCAGGAATAATTTTTCGCTGAGGCCCAGTGCTGCATATTCCCTGATGGAAACTTTGCGGCACATGATTTCCAGTTGCACTTCAAGTTTATGCGTTATCGCCGCATCGAATAACGCAATTGGGCGAAAATATTCGGTATTCTCTGGCCCCCTGATCAACGCCTCGTAACCGTGAATAGAACGCCCGTTAAGATCAACGATGGGCTGAAAAACGGTATGCACATCTTCGTGCAGAATAATGTCGCGCAAAATATCGTAAGGGCGAACTTCGGGATTTATTTGGTCAAGTACAAATAGCTGTTGCATGAGATTTCTCTATCTCTGTTTACTGGTGGATGTTCAGAAAGCATGAACGTACATGCGTAACATCCTTACGTCACGAATCATGGAAACTTTAATATTATCAATATCTTAACAGGATCTTCACAAACCGGAATCACCCCGGAAAAATCACTGGGAAAGAGAACTGGCCATTGAGGTATTTCTACGGGAAGCCGAAGGGTTTTGAGTAAATTTCTGAAAAATTTATGCGGCAGATGCGTGCCTCACTTGTACGTGTGGAAGCGCCTGAAGGACAAATGTGCGTTGAAAGCAGGTTCATGGCCAAGCTGACACCCGTCAATGATGATGTGTTGTTG
>JAZKES010000038.1:6850-9982 GCA_040386995.1 Pseudomonadota bacterium
ACAGTTGGCTGGAAACCGCGCGCTGGACTGCAAGAGGTGGTTTGCGAAGGTCGGCGTTGGTTAGTGAAGCCGACCTCAGTTCGATATTCTTTCAACAACCGGGAAAACAACAACCTGACCGGCTTTGACTGCTGCCGTATTGACCGCAGGATTGTATTTCTGGAACAACCACAGCGGGATCGAGCGTGCTTTCGCGAGGCTCAACACATTTTCACTGCGTTTGATGCTGTAGTTTTCGATGTCGCGTACATGCCAGCTGTTGAAATATCTTGCCTGGATATCCTGATGGTGTGCGGCTCGTTTTTCAGCGAACGTTGCCTTGTTCACTTTTGCAAAATCCAGTTTCAGGCGTTTGCCGGTCTGGACTGACGCCTTCGCACTCATGTTGTTCAGGCCGCGCAGTTCTGCCGAGCTGACGCCCAGCCAGCCCGCGTAATGCCCCAGCGTTTCATCCTCGAGAATCTCGATTGTGTTGTCAGAGGCGACATCAAGTGCGGACGGATCAAAAGCTGATGCTGCTGTCGGAGACATCACTGAAGCCATCGCTATCTGCGGGTTGCTCGTGGTACTGCCTTGGGCAACTGCCGTTGGTTGTTTTGCGGTTGGGTTCTGCAATGCCGCTACCGTACGTTGCTCTCTCGCTTCGAGCGTTTCATGTAACTGTGCGGCAACGTTTGTCTGGGATGGTGCACCAGTCGCTTCTATGCTGAGTTTCAAGGTCTGACCCGGCACGATGATGCTGCCCGAGCGCAGGTTGTTCAACGCCAGCAAAGTGGCGGTTGGTACATTGTGACGATTGGCGATTGTTGAAATGGTGTCGCCTCTCTTGACGGTGTAAGAGCCCTTGGCCACCTGTGTATTGTTGCTCACCACAATCGTCGGAATGACACCATTCTGTTGCGGCAGGATTATTTTCTGGCCAATCTTGAGTGCATTGCGATTTGACAGCTGGTTGATCGCAACCAGTTGGGAAACGGACGTGCCGTAGCGGGTCGCGATAACCGAGAGTGAATCGCCAGCGCGGACTGTATGTGAAACGTCTGCAGTCTGGGACGCGTAAAACTCTGTTGTAGGGATGGAATTTATGGCCGCCACAAAGCTGGTATTGAGAACAGCCTTATCAACTTTCAGCACGTAACCTTTCGGGATTCTTTTGTTGCCTGACCAGATAGAAGGCATCAGCGCCGGATTATCGCGGCGCAGATCTTCAAGACCGATGCCGAGGCTACCCGCAATGACGTTAGCGTCGACAAAAGCGGACATTTCATATTCATCAAATTCAGGCTGGTGGGCAAAGTTAATTGCACCAAAATGACGTTCGGCTTCCTGCTCGACTTCGCGCGTAGCCATGAACTGCGCATAGAAATTACGCGATGCGAAACCGAAACGCGGCCCCTTGTACTCACTAATGATTTTGCCGATGTCGCGTGTACCGGTATCACGCACCGCGCGCGCCACGCCATTGGCGCCATGGTTATAAGCAGTCAAAGCCAACGGCCAGGTGCCTAGCACTTCGTAGTTGTGCTTAAGCATTTCCAGCGCGGCATGTGAGGCCTTGTACGGATCGAGGCGTTCATCAACAAGTGCATCGACGCGCATATAGGGTTTGGCCGATTCGCGCATGAATTGCCACATGCCGGTGGCTGCCACGCTGGAGGTTGCACCCGGATGAAAAGATGACTCTACGTGTGGGAGTGCAGCCAGCTCTATGGGCACACCTTTCGCACGCGCGATAGCTTCGATGTATTTACGGTAAGCACCCGATCTGGCGAGACCTTCCATGAATCGGTCGGACTGGCCAAGCTGCCAGCGAATATTTTGGGCAGCCTGTTTCAGGCGCTCATTGCTGACATTCTCGCCCCAAAGAGAGAGAAAGCGCTGTTGGTCACGCGTAAGGTCGGAGCGTTTGCCGGAGGCAAGCACCTGGAGATCTTTGATAATTTCATTACGACGCGCGTCGACATGTCTGGTGTCGCGGTCGAGTTTTTCGTAAATGATGGCGAGATTTTGCGAGTCGTGTAGAAAGCCGCTTTCGGTATCTGCTTGAGTGTAGACTTTTTTCCAGAAATCGATCGCCACACGAACGTTGGCAGGAACAGGGAAATTGTCGTCAGCGGCTAACACCTGACTGGACAGAAATACCGCAGAAATGACCACAAAAACGAGCTGGGCGCACTTTGTTATAGGTTTTATTGTTGCCTGAATTCTCGCCTGAATTCTCGCCTGAATTGTTGCCATAAAATGAATGACCACCCCCCACAAAGTGACGAGGTAGAGTAATGGAGTAAATTTGCCAAGACAAGATGTTTCATCCCTCATTTTCAGGGTCCCGACGTAGCGATGAAAAACTTTCCCAAAGATAAGAACGGCGGCATCATGGATTGTATTAACGGCCGAGACAGGAATATGTGATGGAGTTCGTAGATATCTTCCCTAAAACAATCGGAGTGGGTGAGTTAACGAGCCTGACGCCGGAAATAATTGCCTCCGCACAGGCTTTGATCGACCAGAGTGCAAGTGTACATATTGAGGGAGATGGTGGTTATACCGCCGATCAGCAGCTATTGAACAAACCGCTGTTTGCCGAAGTCAGACACGAAATACTCGGCTTTTGCCGAGACTTCGCCAACGCCCACTCTCATATCGTGGACGAACTGCACATTTGCAATTCGTGGGGCAACGTAGTGAAGAGTGGTGAAAACATTCATTACCACGCACATAACAACTCCTACATCAGCGGTACGTTTTATCTGACGGAAGGCTCTGCTTTCAATATTCTTAACAGCCATTTACGCACCGACTTCAGTTTTGCACCGGCAATCCGGCCCGGTGAAAATTATCGCGCAATGGAATCTTTCACGATCAATCCCAAACCACGCCGCATTATTGTGTTTCCTTCTGGCTTGCAACACTGCGTACTGCAGTCAAAAAGCAATACGAGTCGCTATTCCATTGCGTTTAATGTGATCCCGATAGGGAAAATCGGAGGGCCCACAAGCCTGATGGAGATCCGACCTCTCAAGGAATAAGCAGTGATGGTTTGCCCAGGGAAGTCAGGTCGAGAAACCCCGGCGTAGGATGAAAAGCGTCCGGAAAAGTGAGGAAATATTTGAAGGTTGAAGGTTGAAGGTT
>JAZKES010000038.1:10082-11191 GCA_040386995.1 Pseudomonadota bacterium
TTGAAGGTTACAGCGATTTGATGCGGGTGACCGCTCTAATGGCTCATCGCATAGATCAGGTAGTTAATGCCAAACCGGTAAGCCAGCGCGGTCATCGGTTCGGGATACCACGGGTCATCCGCGTGTTCCCAGGCATCACCCATGTCCATATTAAAATTAATCGCCACCATCAGCCGGCCTTCGTCGTCGTAAATGCCCGACCAACGTTGTGGGCCTTCGAGCTGCGCCTGGATGGTGCCATCTCCGGCGCGATACAGGTGACGTTCACCAGGAATCTGTGTGAGTGTGTCCAGATCATAAAGCACATGGAACACTTCATCGGCAGTAGTCAAGTCGACGATAGCAGAATCAGGCAGCACTTTTTTCATCGCATTCACCATGATTGGCCATTCACGTTCGCTGTGAAAATCATCAATAACCAGAAAGCCGCCCTTGAGCAAATATTCACGCAACCGCGCGGCCTCTTCGTTGCTTGGGTCCCAGCCACCCTGCCCGATTTGCTGTGCAAACAGCCATGGATGATCGAACAGAGCATCATCCATCAAGGTGATGTGATGACTGTCATCAGATGAGTTGATATTGGTGAGCCGGCGGATGCCACCGATGAAATGTAGTTCAGCTTCCGGATAATCAATGGCCCACCAACCGCGTCGCAAACCATAACGACCGCGATTACGTGCACCGCCATCCGCATAAACCATACGCGCCATGTGAAACTCGGCACTAGGAGCTTCGTCATCGAGCAGCTCATCGTCGTCCTGCGCAACAACCGGTGCCGCCTGGATAAACTGCAGCAGGAAAACAAATTTCAATACAAACAGAAGTCGGCGCATAGGATGAGCACTTCAACAGGGTCGAGGGGAATATAAAGAACTTTTATGTTCATGGCCATGCTCGCCTGTGCAAGCAAAGTGAATGAGATGACGCAAAACGCGTTTTGCGGAGAATGAGTCGCTGCTGAAGAATCTCTTGATAACGTAGCCAGCGAGCCAGGAAGGGACCTAACCTGACGGAAATCACTCAAGTATGTGGATGTATTCAGTAGAGCGACGCACGACGCCAAAGCCGGATTTATAGGCTAATAGATGAGATTGTTTCGAATGAAGTAT
>JAZKES010000039.1:0-1491 GCA_040386995.1 Pseudomonadota bacterium
GCCCACGTGATGTTGAGACGTGTTGGAATGCGCATGAGCCCTCCAGCTCCGTAGGCTTTGCACGCCATGCCAGACGCAGTATCGGCCTGTGGGTTCCAGGCTTTGGCCATCTCTTGTGCCTGAGGAGTGAGCGGCAAGCCTTGAAAATCGCCAGCAGGAGCAGCGATCATTCTGTAGCGCCAATCCTCAGTTACTACCGAAACCCAGTAACCTGTCAAATCATGCGGAGCCGCTTCTCGTGCAGTGGCGGGAGCTTCTGCAGCATTAAGAGCAAGGCTGCAAAAAACACCCGAGGAAAACGTGAGGAATTTGATTATGTTTCTCATGGGCTGCCCTCCTCGGTGCTGCTTAAATTCTGATAGACAGCTGCGACAAATTGCTCGGTACTCCAGAAGCTGCTATCCACTCCCCATCGCGGGTCATAGTCGCGTGTGGGACGCGCAGCCTGTACTTCTTCAAGCGACATCCCGCGATCCACCATGTCCTGGATGCGATCCCGAATGATGGTGAGCATTTCCCGCCAATTGATTACATCACCCAGATCACTCAGACGGCCGTGGCCCGGTATCACCAGCGTTCCGCCGTCTTGCCCATAAACTGGAATGATCAGATCTATAATACTATTCGCTGCAGCGATAAATCCCTGGATGCTGCCGCCTGACGCAAGATCAATAATCGGATAGTTGTTGGTCACATAAACATCGCCGGTAGAAATAACGTCTGACTGCCTGAAATACACAATGCTGTCGCCGTCTGTATGAGCACTAGGCTCGTGAATAACACGAATACCTTCATCGTTGAACCACATGTCGCGCTTTTCATTGAAAAACGTTAGCGTTGGCCACGCCTCGGTCGATATCTCGGGCTGCCCTTCTGCTGGCGTTACCATATGAAGTAGCGCATTTTCATGCGCGATGATTTGAGCGCCTTCGCCGGCGTCGGCAATGTCACCGCCAACATTTCCACCGACGACTGTCGAGCCTGCTGCACGCAGATTGGCATTACCGCCAGTGTGGTCTCCATGATGGTGAGTATTAATAATAAATCGTAACGGCCCATCAGAAAGTTCACGAATTTTCGCGAGTATTTTTTCAGAAAGTGGTGCGAATTGTGTATCAACTATCAACACACCTTCGTCACCAACCTGTACCGTAATATTGCCGGCACCGGGGGTAACCAGCATATAAATATTCTCTCGCACCTGCAGAATTTCGACTTCTACATCATCGAAGTTGTTCTGGGCATGGAGTGCAGATGTTGCCAGGACACCAAAACAAAGGCATAAATTTTTCAGAAGTTTTATTGTCATTTTGTTCCCTTCTTTTTGACCACAGTCTTGTGCGGCCAGATCACGAATTTGTTCGCACCGAACTAATTACCAGCACCAGGTTTAGGCAATGTACGAAGTACGTTCATATATTCCGGATACATAGTGGCAGCACCGCCCATGGCCGCTTCAAAAGGAATTTGATGAGCTTCTGAAAAATTCAT
>JAZKES010000039.1:1591-19235 GCA_040386995.1 Pseudomonadota bacterium
TCTTCCCATATGCGAATGTCAGCAAAGCTATTGGCGTAATCAGCAGGATGAACACGGCACTGATATTCCGGTAATGCAATCAGCGAAGCGCTCCAGCTCTGGGCGCGTAAGCGGTCGGCATCATTGAGCGGCAAGCCTGCGTAATCACCAAGTTCAGGACCAGGGAAACGATCTGGCCAATCTTCAGAATAGGTGCCCGACCAGACGCCTGAAAAATTCTTCTCAGCCTGAACCGGCAATGCAAAAAACCCGAAAATGACAGCAGAAAATACCAGCGCTGAGCCGCGCATCAACATTGCCATGGAAGGCCCCCTTATTGATCGGACAGATACGCTACTGATGACCAGACTGGTTTGTTTTTATAGTCAAATCAGATAGCAGGAAGTAATTTTTTATTGTTGTAGCATAGTGCAAATGCGCGAAATCGGGCTAAACATACCGGCCAGATGGAGAGACTGTCAACGCATTTGAAGGTGAGTGTTCGCTTGGCGAGAAGGAGCGAACGATCGTAGAAGATTTGTGTTCAGTGATGCTGCTGAAACTCAGAGCAGCGCAAGATTGTCCCTGTGTACCATTTCGGGCTCGCCTTCGTATCCGAGCAACCCGGCAATTTGTTCGCTTGATTTTCCGAGCAGCTTGGCGGCTTCATCAAAATCGTAATTAACAAGGCCATGCGCAATGGTGCTGCCTTCTTCATTCTTGCAAGCCACCAGATCGCCGCGTTTAAAATTACCCTGAACAGCTTTTACTCCCACCGGAAGGAGACTTTTGCCCGAAGATTGCAAAACTTTTACTGCACCGGCATCAAGCGTGAGAACACCGCGCACTTGAAGGTGACTGGCAAGCCATTGCTTACGCGCCGCGAGTGGTTGTTTGTCTGCAAGCAGGAGCGTACCAATTGCATCACCGCGTTTCAAAGCGGTAAGCACATCAGGGCTACTGCCATGAACGATACATGTAGCAGTGCCTGAACGTGATGCAAGCCGGGCAGCTCGAATTTTTGTGAGCATGCCACCTTTGCCCAATGCGCCACTGCCGCCAGCAACAGCAAGCAACACTTCATCGTGGCTGTTTGCCTCACTGATCAACTTAGCCTGTTCGTTGTTACGCGGATCAGCATCAAACACACCTTGCTGGTCAGTCAGTATTACCAAAACATCGGCATTGATGAGATTGGCAACAAGACCCGCAAGCGTATCGTTGTCGCCAAAACAGATTTCGTCAGTAACTACCGTGTCATTCTCGTTGATGACAGGTATGACTTTCATATCCAGTAGAGCGCGAAGTGTGCTGCGGGCATTCAGATAACGCTTGCGATTGGAGAGATCATCATGGGTAAGCAATATCTGGGCGGTATGCTTGCCGAATTTTTTGAACTGGGACTCGTAGGCCTGAATTAAACCCATCTGCCCGACTGCTGCGGCTGCCTGCTGCTCGTGAATGGCTGTTGGACGACCCGGCAAACCGAGGCGGCTCACGCCTTCAGCAACTGCTCCTGACGAGACCAGAACAACATCCAGGCCCTGATCCTGTAGTTCGCTGATCTGCTTGCCCCAGCGGGCGATGCTGTCCAGATTAAGACCCCGACCGTTATCAGTCAGCAAAGAACTGCCGATCTTGATAACCCAGGTCTTGGCTTTTTTTAATATTTCTCTATTGTTCATAACTAATTGCAAATACTGAGTTCAAAGGTACTAGTCGCGCACGTACTCGACTTCGACATCAAAATCATCGCCGTCGGTAAATGGTTCACCATTGTGGCGTTCACGCCAGAGATCTCGAGCACGCGCAGTACTTTGGCGAATTTCGTATTCCATTTGCTCCTGCAGGCGAATTTCTTCAGCACGCCATTCTGCATCTTCGAGCCATAAACGATTTTTCTCGCCAACGACAACCATAAGTGCGTCGCACAATTCGCGCGTGCCATCCCGCGTAACGGAAGAAATACAAAAAGTTCGTCCCTTCCACTTCAGACTTTTCTGGATGCTCTTGCGGAGCTTTTCCAGATCTTTTGCCGGCAGCAAATCAATTTTGGTTAATACCAGCCAGCGTTCACGTCCTGCCAATACTTCACTGAACTGCGTTAGTTCACGAATGATGACGTTGGCGGACTCTGCTGGATCGATCTGATCAATAGGAGCTACATCCACCAGATGTAGCAGCACTCTCGTACGAGCAAGATGTTTTAGAAACCGAATGCCAAGCCCAGCACCTTCTGATGCACCTTCTATAAGACCAGGAATATCCGCCATGACAAAACTGCTTTCATCACCAACACGCACCACACCGAGATTGGGCACAAGTGTAGTGAATGGATAGTCCGCAACTTTGGGACGGGCGGAAGACACCGCTGCAATAAGGGAAGACTTGCCGGCATTTGGTAAACCTAGCAAGCCAACGTCCGCGACGACTTTTAACTGAAGGCTCAGGCGTCTTACTTCACCCGGCTTGCCATTCGTGGTTTTTCTTGGGCTACGATTGATACTCGACTTAAAGCGGGCGTTGCCGAGTCCATGACGGCCTCCTTGAGCTACCAGCAAGCGCTGACCAGGCTCAAGCAGATCGCCTAATAGTTCTTGCGTGTCTACTTCGTAGACGCTGGTGCCCACTGGCACCCTTACCACTAGATCTGAACCTGACGCACCTGTTGAGTTGCCCTTGCGCCCCGACGCGCCGGATTCAGCGCGGTAGCGTGGCTGATAACGAAAGTCCACGAGGGTATTGAGGCCATTGTCAGCAACCAGATAAAGGCTGCCGCCATCACCACCATCGCCGCCATCGGGGCCGCCATGGTCAATGAATTTTTCTCGATGAAAGCTCATGCAGCCATTGCCGCCCTTGCCTGCTTCCACGATTATTTCGGCTTCATCTACAAATTTCATTACAGGGGATGTCTGATTATTTCTAAAAAAAAAAGCCCTGTGTGAACAGGGCTTTTAATAATGCGTTACTTGTTGAACCCGGTTAAGCGTTCGCAGCTTCCGCTACTTCGATATTTACGAAAGTGCGGTTTTTCGGGCCTTTTACCTGAAACTTGACTCGACCAGTTTCTTTGGCAAAAAGGGTATGGTCTTTACCACAACCGACGTTTTCACCAGGATGAAACTTGGTACCACGCTGCCTGACAATGATGTTGCCAGCCAATACCAACTCGCCACCAAAGCGCTTTACACCCAACCGTTTGGAATGGGAATCGCGGCCGTTAGTTGTACTACCACCTGCTTTCTTATGAGCCATGCTCTACTCCTGCTTCTTTGGTTTTTATGAAAACCAAAGGGATAAATTATGCACTGATGCCGGTAATTTTCACTTCAGTAAACCACTGTCTGTGGCCCTGTTGTTTACGGTGATGCTTACGACGCTTGAATTTGATGATGGTGACCTTGTCGGCTCTGCCATGATTCAAAACTTCAGCAGTAACTGTTGCTGCAGAGATGTATGGCGCGCCAATTTGTACATCAGCGCCTTCACCTACCATAAGCACCTTGTCGAAATTGATAGTTTCGCCGGTACTAACTTCGATTTTTTCGAGTTTCAGCACTTCGCCTTCTTTCACGCGATGCTGTTTACCGCCACTTAAAATTACTGCATACATAGCTGTGCTCCGGGAGCCAGCTGCAAAAAAAGGCTTGAATGGGCCGCAGCTGGTATATTTCTTTATTAACTGATTCAGTGAACCAGCAATGTGCAATACTCTGTCACAGGCCGGCTATCGAAGGGCGGCAATTGTACGGGATGGACATCAATGTACGCAACCCTCCCATTCAGCCTTTTTTGAGCTATCTGGCGCACTTGTACCTAGCAATATCACAGGCATTCATTGAACTTGGGTGTCTATAACAGTAGCATGCCAGCCCGTAAAATCCGGCAGTATCTGCCTGTTTTACCAAGGCTTAGTACCCAAAACCTGCAGAGTTCCCATGGTTAATCACATCCATCAGGTAGTAGCTGACGATTTCGCCGCGTTAAACCGGAAAGTTGTTTCTCAATTACATTCCCAAGTACCGCTGATCGAGAGTATTGGCCACTACATAATTGAAGCGGGCGGAAAACGCATGCGCCCCGTTCTGGTTTTGTTGTGCGCCAAAGCACTGGGCTATCAAGGGCAGCAACACGTTGAACTTGCCACGGTAATTGAGTTTCTACATACCGCCACTCTCCTTCATGACGATGTCGTAGATATGTCCCAAATGCGGCGCGGGCGACCTACCGCGAATGTGCGCTGGGATAACCCATCAAGTGTGCTGGTCGGTGACTTTATCTATTCCCGCGCTTTCCAGTTGTTAGTGCAAATCGGCAATATGCAGATCATGGATGTGATGGCCACAACCACCAATAAAATTTCCGAGGGAGAGGTTCTCCAGCTTGTTCATCAACATGACCCCTCCACAACAGAAGCGGCATACCTGGAAGTTATTCGCAACAAGACAGCAATACTGTTTGCTGCAGCCTGCAGCGCCGCCGCCATCCTCTCCGGCGCCTCGACCACGGTTCAGCAACAGCTGCATAACTTTGGCCTCGAAGTTGGAATGGCATTTCAGCTTATTGATGACGTTCTCGATTACAGCGGCAACTCAGCCGAATTAGGCAAAAACGTGGGTGATGATCTCGCCGAAGGCAAACCCACACTACCTTTGATTTATACAATGCAACATGGCACCAAAGAACAAAAAACGCTGATATCCAGCGCCATAGAAAATGGCGGCCTCGATCATCTGCAAGACATCATCACAGCGGTAAAAAATTCAGGCGCTCTGGACTACACCCGTTCGGTTGCTGAGCAGCGTATTGAAGGGGCGTTACGAGGATTAACGGCAATCCCCGAATCCGTATATCGTAAAGGGCTTGAACTGGTTGCAGAGGCCGCACTGCATCGCAGCAGTTAGACATGTATTAATCCTGCATTCCCAAGCTATTAATCCTCGTTTTCATGAAATTCATGTACCCGCCTTACTTAATTGTTTAGGCTTGAACTTAATTGCAGCGTTCTGGAAAAAGCCATGAGCAAAAATACCTACTTAGTTTTAGCAGTTGTGGTGTTCGCGGGTGCGGGTGCATCTTATTTTTATTTCAACCAGACAGCTCAAGCTGCTGTTGATAGACATCTTGAACGCATGGTTGCCAGTGGCAGCTACGACAAGCTCGAATATGAGGACTTTCAGGTCGATATCTTTGGCGACATCAAGATGACCAATTTGCTAATGTCCAAAGCAGGACAGGAAGTTGTTCTGAAAGACATAGCAGTGACCAATCTCGACTATAAAAACGAATTGCCTCACACGATCAACGTTGCTGTTTCTGGTATACATTTTCCTAACGGGCTACCGTTAACAGGCGGCGACCCAATGAGCCGCTACATGCAATCGCTCGTAGTTGCGAACGACTTGCCGATGGAAATGGAATACAGCTACGAATACGACCCTGATAACGCTTTCCAGCTGGATTCCAGAATGAACCTTCAACTGCCAAGATCATTCACGCTTGATGCAAGTGGCGTTCTACGCAACGTAAAACTGGAATCCTTAATGGATACATCCGGCCTTGACCCGGACCCCGCCGTTGCTCAATTACAAATGATGCAAAAACTTGCGAATGCGGAAATTCCGGTTATCAAGTGGACTCTCAAGGATGAAGGTCTGGTTGACGCAGTAATAGCAGCTAATGCAGAAGAAACCAGCCAGCCTGTTGAGGCGGTTCGCGAAGGAATGCAGTCGCAATTACGTGATATGTATTTATTCTTGCCACAAAGCGCGCAAGGTTTCGGCATGACCACCGGCATTCAGCTCGCCGCATTTCTTGACGGTGGCAAAACACTCAGCGTCAATCTTGCTCCGGAATATAATGGCAACTTCCAGCAATTACAGCAGGAAATAACCGGAGCCGCATTCACCGGAAATTTTGCTCGTATAGCAGAATTGCTTCATCTGGAAATTCTTACCCAATAATCCTTCAGCAAAAAATAGGCAAGGCACCATTGTCCAGAGACGAGCTTTGAGTTTTAAGTTATGACCGGAGAGTGCGTTGCAGGGTGCTTTAGAGAGTTTTATAGAGAGTGCTCTGAAGATGATCAATACTGCTGACTCTTACCGAATCAGGCTTATTCAGAAGCGCCAATCAAACACCAGCATTAGCTCAAAATAGCCTTTCGGCCAGCCTCATCGCGAGAACCAGTTAACCCGGTAAAACTCACTGTTGTTAATTAGCGGGTTCCATAACCAGCAGCGTACCGCTTGGCTCTTCGGTAAGTATGTAAATCAGCCCATCCGGCCCTTGTTGTACGTCGCGAATACGCTGATGGAGATCCTCCAGCAACCATTCTCTTTTTTGTTCACCCATTTCATTGAACTCGATACGTTCAATATGACCGGTTCTTGCGACGCGCGCGGTCATTAAGCTGCCAACAAACAAATCATTCTGCCACTCAGGAAATTTATCTCCGGTATAAAACATCATCCCTGAGGTAGCGATAGAGGGTACCCAGAAGATTTCTGGTTGAACCAGGCCTTCCTGCCAGGGAATCGGCGATACACGTGATCCATCATAGTCTCTCCCATAGGAGACAAGTGGCCAGCCGTAATTAGCTCCTTTCTGTATGATGTTTGCCTCGTCACCACCTTGAGGGCCATGTTCTGTTGCCCATAACTCACCGGTAACCGGATGAAACACAATGCCTTCGATTGCACGATGGCCAACCGACCAGATTTCCGGCCTGTAGCCTTCCCTGCCGACGAATGGGTTGTCGGCCGGTGTAGAGCCATCATCATTGAGGCGCAGCAATTTGCTAATGTCGCTATTCATATTCTGGGGATTTTCGAAATCACGCCTGAACGGTGAAGACATAAATACGGTGCCATCAGGCGCGAAACGTAAACGCGCCCCGTGACCACCTGGTGCCGTACTCCAGGCCTCTGCCACAAACACGTCCTCAGCATCAGTGAGCGCGGTCTCAGCCTCATTCAAGCGTGCGCGCCCCATCACTGTCGTCGCATTATAAGTAGCTCCAGCGGGCGCAGGACCTTCCTTAACGTAGGTGTAATAAACGAGCCGGTTGTTTTCGAAATCGGGGTGCAGAACGATATCCATCAGGCCACCTGATGCCACAATTTTAACTTCAGGTGTCCCGTTTATAACGTTTGGATCGAGCACTCCATCGCGAATTATTCGTAAACCACCACCTTGCTGTGCAATCAGGATATTACCGTTGGGCAGGAACGCCATTCCCCACGGATGGGTTATCCCTCTTGCTACAACAGAGACTTTTATTTTTCCAGCCGGCGAGGTTGTTTCATAAAACCAGGGGCCTTCACCGAGCTCCTGCGCCAGAACAGAGGAACCCAGCAACATGACGCTTAAGATAAATGTCCACCGATTAAGGCGCAGCATGTGGAAGCTCCTTAAGGGGCTTATGGTTTTTTACTTTGGCAACCAGCGTCTGCACATCACGGGCGAAACGGCGCATGCCAAAGTACAGACCAATAAGACTGGTACCAAGGCCACCAAGCAAAAGCACTATGACGCCAATGTCCCACAGAGGCCGCTGGTGGTACCAGAATGCAAAATCGAGACTGTGCAGGCCGTTGTATAACCAGCGCTCTACGCGGCTCCACTTGTGTATCAAGGAGAGCAGCTCACTGCGTTGAGGGTCCACGTAAATCCAGCTTTCCGCAGGATCATCAAACTTCATGCGCAAAACGGGCAGCGGCAGCTGGCTCTGGCGCGAATAATAATAGTCGTCGTAATTGTCGAGCAAAGTAAATTCAACCACGTTCGCATCGGTGATGCTGTCGTCCAGTTTCGTAACCAGCTCCTGTACATCAAAACCGTTCGACACAGCGCCCGTGCGCGCGTTGATCAAGAGGCTTTGCGCTTCGAACTGGCCGACTATGTTGTACGGTTGATGCAGTCGATCGCGCTTAACCGAGCTCGCATCAGTCGGAACACTGTAGTTTGCGACCAGATATGGCTGACCTTGAATCCAGTTGAAGTCGAGTTGTTTAATCTCATTCGAAGTAAACGATTTCCAGGCAAGTGAATTCAGTGCAGGATAAGCTGCCAGATCGAGTTCACCTTCAGCATAGACGGCACTGTCTACCGCAACTCCACTGGCGGTCGTCCATGCAAATGGCTCCATCGACAACAGGCCACTGAATGCCCACGTTAGCGTAAAGAACCCGAACACAGTCCCAAGAATGTAGTGCCATCGCATCATCCCATGATACGGAATGGCTCGTTTCAGACTGAAAGGTTTAATTTTGCGCCACTGTGTAATCGAAAGACATAAACCAAGAATTGCCATCACGCACCCAATACCTGACGACCAGACGATCAAGCCATACCATAGAGGCTGGTTCACACGTAATGAGGTGAAATAAAGCCAATGCGGAATAGTGCCGAACCACGCCAACATTCTGCTCTGCGTAGTTGTGTAGACACTTACGGTTGCGTTGACAGGTGAAACATAAACTTCGGTGCCCAGATCATCATCAACTGTGAATTTATAAAGCGGCAAATCGTTTCGGCTTGTCAGAGTCCACTGATCAACTTCTGAAAGACTGCCAGCAAAACTGATTTGCTCAACAGGTATATCAAGAAAGGAACCGGCGAGTTGTGCGGACTGGGCTTGGTCAAGCTCAATCATCGGTTCGCCAGTATCTGCGTAGATGAACGTTGGGGAGTAACCCGGCTCAGAAAATTCATAAACTGGACGCTGGAGTATTGTCCGCAAGCTTGCACCGGGTGGTGCAAAACCAGCCACTTCCATTGCCTGCTGCGGTGTCGTCGTTATGCGCGAAAAATCAATTGGCTCCGCGCCATCCGTTTGCATCGCAGGTGTGATACGCGGCATACCTCCCGTATAAATCATGAAGAAGGCGGACACAAACCACAGTACAAACATGAAGCTGAGTGGGATACCAATATATCTATGGCTGAGGATTAACAGTGTTCTGAAAAATCGCATAGTGCTATTCCAGATATGAAAGGAATGGGGGAGTTTACTGCGCATAAACCCGGATAAACAAGAATCGCGAAACTCAGGCGGCCTCCGTCATACCAAATTACAAGTGGCGCCGCAGTACTCGTTTATACCAGAGAATGAAACCGGTGATGAACATTATGGCCGGCAGTAATCCCAGGAAAATCCAGAGAATATTTGCCCACAATAAGCCGCGAAAACGACCAAAATGAATATCAATCAGAAAGCGTAAAAAGCCGTCAGGCCTCTCAAAGTCATTCACGTCATTGTCGATCCAGTCGATGAAAATATCGAAAGGTTCCGACCACGCAAAATAGATCGCGGTGATTCCCCACGCGAACATCAATAACAATGACCAGAAGCCGATAAAATTGTGCAGCTGCCAGTTAAAACTACGGGTACTGCTGCGTTTGATCTGCAAGCCGTCCTGCCAACGCCGACTGCCTTGCCACCACAACACAAGTCCGGAAATCACCATTGCCAAAAACAACACGCCGCCCCAACCGTTTATTTTGCGGCCTTCACGTCCCGTAAGGAGGTTGTCGTGGAGATCAGTCAACCACTCAACTGTCGCCACTTGCCAAGGATAACTGGGGCCAAGGTCCTGGCCGGTAAACTGGTCAAAAAAGTGTGGAACCTCTTCACCGTCCTGCTTGAGCATCACGTAGGTCGCACGCCCCGCGCGACTGGAGGGCACTGTCATGACGATTTCAAAATCCTGATAAACCTGGGCAATCCGCGCTTCTAGCGCAGCATCTTTGAGCTCTGCACCATTGGTACTTTCAACTTGGCTGGGCACAAACCAGCGACTGATTTGCGGGCGCAATACAATCGCACTGCCTGTGACGCTGATCATCAGCACGTACAAACCAATGCCAATGCCAAGCCATAAATGGATCTGGAACAACGCGCGCCTGAACCAGATAGTTTGAGGAGCTTTTACCCAGCGCTGCCAGCCATTCATGCAGAAAAACTACAAATCGAATTCATCGGTGTAATAGCGCTCGAAAGAAATATCGTCAGTAGAAAGCTCACCAGCGAGCAAGCTATCAATATCCTGGTTCAAACGTGCCAGGTAGGCATTCAGTTCCATGCGTGACAAAGATTCCTGCAGCGCATCTCGCCATGTTGCGACGGTGCTGGTGTCGATGCGTCTTACGCTGTTGTCCTTCGCCCATTCACCACTGATCCTTAAACTCAGTGCGGAAAGCTGCTCTGTGACGGTCGCGCGGTCGTTGTCTGGCACACTCGCCAGCACACGAGTCGTTAAATCAAACCAGCCGGGGACCGTGTTGTAACCTTCGTAAAAGCGTTGCACCCATAACAGGTATTCATCTTGACTCTGAATTTCCTGGTTGGCTGCATCGGCTTTCCAGTTGGTCTGGAAAGTGCTGACGGCAGGCAAGGAATCTGGCCAGGAAGGTGGAGTGCTGGCACAGCTGCTGACAAGGATTATCAGGCTGAAAAGTGCAAAAAATTTCAATGACACCGGGAATTGCTCGATTGTGGAATAGAAGATCAGCTTACATGCAGACTTCTGCGCCAATAACGCAGAAGTACAAAAACCAATGGCCAAACTAACGCGCTTGTGAACGCTGAACCTACAAACATGAGATTTCGCGGCGTGTTTTGCCCTGTAGCTGTATGAACCCAGAATATCAACAATTGTTGTAGCCCCACGAGCATAAGAATGGTCGCACACTGCTGCAGGGGCGTGAACATGCGCAACCGCTGATACAGGTTCAGCGCGATATACGCGATCAAAGTAAGTGCAATTGCATTTAACCCGAGCAGCGAACCTTCGAGAACATCAAGTAGAAACCCGACGATCCAGGCGAGCATAAGACCCACCCTGTGAGGCAATGCAATTACCCAATAAACCACCACTAACGACACCCATTCTGGACGCCAGACCTGCAACCATTCCGGCAGCGGAATAATGCCAAGTATCACAGCAAGCAAAATACTCACAGCGATGACCCAAAACCCTTTCGGTTGTCCGTTTAATGGAGGCATTAATTCGCCCCTTCATCTGCAGGTACTGTTAGCGGTTCTGGAACTAAGGTGTTATCGGCTTCCTCATCGACATTATTGGCTTCGGCTGTTGCGTCTGAATTGCCGACCTCAGTTTGAGGAGTAGCGTCTTGCAGCGGTGTTGTTGGCAACGTAGTACCAGCAGCCTCGGATATTTCTGTTGTCGGAACAGTTTGCGGATTGGCAGGCTCGCCAGCTGCGGATGTGGCATTTGGTCCTTCAACAGGATTTCCCACAATTACGCCGGTATCGGGCGAAACATCGGCACTAACAGGTCCGTGCTCAAGATTACCGTCCACAACAGGTCTGATTCTGGAATCAAACGCCAACAATAGATTACGACTTCGATCTATCTGCGCAGTAGGATTCACCACAACAGTGGCAAACGGCTTGCCCGGATCATTGGTGACACTGCTGACAACGCCTACCTTGTATCCGGCGGGGAAACGTTCACCCAGTCCTGAAGTAACCAATTCGTCTCCCACCTGAACATCAGCTGTGTTGGGTATATTGTCGAGATTCAGCAGGTGCAGGCTATCGCGCGTGCCCGATGCGATAGCGCGCATACCATTGCGATTGATCTGCACTGGAGTGGCATGTTGTGGATCGGTGATGAGTAAGACCCAACTGGTGAGTGGCGCTACTTCGACAACTTGTCCCATCAGGCCATAGGCGTCGAATACCGCTTGACCGATATACACACCATCGGTTGAGCCTTTACCTATCAGGATACGTTTTGCGAATGGATCCGGCGATTCACCGACCATTTCAACTCGAACGACATCTTCCTTCACCGCTGTTGACGCATTAAGAAGTTCATTTAGACGGCGGTTTTCGGCTGTGAGGTGTTCCAGCTTCTGGAGCTGATATTGCTGAATGAGCAATTGCTCCTGGAGACGTGCATTTTCTCTCTGCAGCTGATTGCGGGATTCAAACAAGCCGCCCACAACGTCCAGGCCACGCCCAGGCAGTTCAGCAACGTAATGCAGGGGCGTCACGACAAACCCGACGTAATATCGCACTCTGGCCATATAGTCGGAGCGACTATCGGCAAACATCAAAACCAGCGACAGCAAGGCCAGACCCAATAGCCGATAGCCTTGCGACGTGTTCTGTGCAAATAAAGACTTTATGGCCGGAATCCTGTGTTAAAGGCTTGCAAACAGCGTATGCGACATTTTCTGAAAATCGTGACGAGCACGATTTTATCAGGTCGGGTGTTACTCGACAGTCAGCAAATCCAGCGCGTGAGCATCCATCAGTTCCATCGCTTTTCCGCCGCCACGCGCTACACAAGTCAGCGGATCGTCCGCAACGATAACCGGCAAGCCTGTCTCTTCGCTGAGCAACTTGTCGAGGTCGCGCAGCAACGCTCCACCACCTGTCAGGACAAGACCAGTTTCGGCGATATCCGATGACAATTCTGGCGGCGATTGCTCCAGTACACTTTTGACAGCCTGTACGATCGCCGACAACGGCTCCTGCAGTGCTTCCAGGATTTCATCGCTGTTGAGAGTAAAACTTCTGGGCACACCTTCTGCAAGATTACGACCGCGAACATCAATCTCGCGGATCTCTTTGCTCGCATACGCACAACCGATTTCTTTCTTGATGCGCTCAGCAGTCGCATCACCTATCAAGCTGCCGTAATTACGACGTACATGGGTAATGATCGCCTCATCGAAACGGTCACCGCCTACACGTACAGATTCTGAATACACCACGCCATTGAGCGAGATGATCGCAATTTCGGTGGTACCACCACCAATATCCACAACCATTGAACCGCTCGCCTGATCTACCGGCAGGCCGGCACCAATAGCGGCAGCCATTGGCTCTTCGATCAAACGTACTTCACGAGCTCCAGCGCCCATTACTGATTCGCGAATCGCACGGCGCTCCACCTGAGTGGATTTACACGGCACACAAACGAGAACACGTGGGCTGGGTCTGAGAAAACTGGTTTCGTGAACTTTGAGAATAAAGTGCTGCAGCATTTTTTCCGTCACCTGGAAGTCGGCGATTACGCCGTCTTTAAGTGGCCTGATGGCAGTTATATTCCCGGGTGTGCGTCCCAACATACGCTTGGCATCCGCGCCTACGGCGGTAACTGTCTTCTGGCCATTGTGGATGCGGATGGATACTACTGAGGGTTCGTTCAGGACTATGCCCTTATCGCGGACATAGATCAGGGTGTTGGCTGTTCCCAGATCGATTGACAGATCATTTGAGAACATGCCTCTTAGCTTTTTCAACATTGACTTTGTGGTACCTCTACCAATAAAACTGATATAACGCGTTCGGACTCAAGCAGGGTCTGCCTGCGGCTCAGTCTACAAATTTCCGGGGGCGTGGCCGGGAAAGTCTTAAATCGTGGTAGGCCTGGCGGAACTTGGCCAAAACGGGGTAAGTTCCAGTATAATTCGCGTTTTTTTGTGCGGGCTTACTCTAGCAATCGCCCCCTTTCAGAGCAAGAAATATATCTTGCTGACGAACGCTAAACACACAATAACCAGACACTGCCGCCTCATGAGCAATCACCGGAGTTTTCATGGCAATTGAACTTAAAGATGTGGAAAACATCGCGCATCTCGCACGCCTTCAGCTCAGCCAGGCCGAGAAACAGGAAGCTCAGAACAGCATCAACGACATACTTCACATGATTGATCAGATGCAGGCTATTGATACAACCGGAGTTGAACCACTTGCTCATGCTTACGAATCCTCCCAGCGATTGCGTGAAGACGTAGTAACTGAACAGGATCAACGAGAAGTATTGCTCGCGATTGCTCCGAGCACCGAACGAGGTCTATTTCTGGTTCCAAAAGTACTGGAGTAATACGCCATCCCAGTTAGGACACCGGATTCATCAAGAAGTTTAACAGTTGTAAAAAAATGGACACGCACTTCCCATGTTAAAGCAAGGCATCGCTGCATTATCGAGCTCACTCAGCAAGGGAGAAGTCTCCAGTGTTGAAATCACCGAGGCTTATCTCGCCGAGATAAGCCGGCATAACACCGACTTGAATGCGTACGTCACGGTCACCGCAGAACAAGCGCTTGCGCAAGCAGCCGCTGCAGACAAAGCTCGCGCCGCTGGCAATGCAGGAGTTTTTACCGGCATCCCCATCGCCCATAAAGATATTTTCTGCACCACCGGTGTGAAGACCTCCTGCGGTTCGCGCATGCTCGACAACTTTATTGCGCCCTACAACGCAACCGTTGTCGAAAAGCTGCTGGCGTCAGGCGCGGTCATGCTGGGTAAAACCAACATGGACGAGTTTGCCATGGGCTCGTCGAACGAAACGAGTTACTACGGACCAGTAAAAAATCCCTGGAATCGCAGCCTGGTACCTGGTGGCTCATCAGGTGGATCAGCAGCAGCATTGGCGGGCCATTTGTGCGCCGCTGCAACGGCCACAGATACCGGCGGTTCTATTCGCCAGCCGGCATCGTTTTGCGGACTTACCGGTATAAAACCGACGTATGGGCGTGTTTCACGCTGGGGCATGATTGCGTTTGCATCAAGCCTCGACCAGGCCGGCACTCTGACGCATAGCGCTGAAGATGCAGCCATAATGCTGAACATCATGGCGGGCTTCGACCCGAAAGATTCCACCAGCGTCGATCTACCTGTGCCGGATTATTGCGCGACTCTCAACAAACCACTTTCTGGCTTGCGTATCGGGATTCCACGCCAACACTTTGCCGAAGGCCTAAACCCTGAAGTGGAGGCACAAATCAGAGCCGCGTTGCACGAATTCGAAAAACTCGGCGCAACAATCAAGGAAATCAGCCTCGACAACAGTCATTACTCAGTCGCAGCGTATTATGTGATTGCACCGGCAGAAGCCTCTGCCAACCTATCGCGCTACGATGGCGTACGTTTTGGATATCGCTGCAATAAACCGGTAGATCTCGAAGATCTTTACAAACGCAGCCGTGCCGAAGGATTTGGTGCGGAAGTGAAACGCCGCATCATGATCGGCACGTATGCGTTGTCAGCGGGCTACTACGATGCCTATTACATCAAAGCGCAAAAAGTCCGCCGCCTGATCAAGAATGATTTTGAACGCGCCCTCAACGAAGTGGACGTCATCATGGGTCCAACTTCGCCGCACACAGCATTTCCTTTGGGCGCTAAAACCAAAGACCCGGTTGCGATGTATCTGGAAGACATCTACACCATTGCGGTCAACCTTGCAGGACTACCCGGCATTTCGATACCTGCCGGTCTCGTGAATGGTTTACCGATTGGATTGCAGATCGTCGGCCGCGACTTTGATGAAGCAAAACTGCTGAACATTGCACACATGTTCCAGCAGGCAACCGATTGGCACAAACAGACTCCCGGCGCCTAAGCGCAGCAGTAACAACAGCAGAGGCATTACGATGGAATGGGAAACGGTGATAGGGCTTGAAGTTCATGTTCAGCTCGCCACAGCATCCAAGCTTTTTTCCGGTTCCAGCACCCGTTTTGGTGCTGAACCCAATACCCAGGCAAACGTGTTTGATCTCGCGCTGCCTGGCACCTTGCCCGTGCTTAACGGCAAAGCGCTCGAGATGGCCGTGAAATTTGGTCTGGCTGTGGGCGCAAAAATCAATCACAAGTCGGTGTTTGACCGTAAAAACTACTTCTACCCCGACCTCCCAAAAGGTTATCAGACGAGCCAGCTCGATCACCCTACCGTTGGCAAAGGTACTCTGACGATTACGATGGAAGACGGCAGCAACAGAGTCATTGGCATCACCCGTGCGCACATGGAAGAAGACGCTGGCAAATCTCTTCACGAAGAATTTCCAACGGACACCGGGATCGACCTCAATCGTGCCGGCACCCCGCTGCTCGAAATTGTGTCGGAACCCGAGTTGCGCAACGCGAAAGAGGCCGTTGCTTACCTGAAAAAATTGCATTCGCTGATTGTGTATCTCGGCATTTCGGACGGCGACATGTCGCAGGGATCGATGCGCTGCGACGCCAACGTGTCAGTGCGACCTAGGGGCGAAAGCAAATTTGGTACGCGCGCAGAGATCAAGAACATTAACTCATTCCGTTTCGTTGAAAAAGCGATCAACGTTGAAGTCGCACGCCAGATCGACATCCTCGAAGACGGCGGCAAAATAGTGCAGGAAACGCGTCTTTACGATGCCGTCAAAAATGAAACGCGCTCCATGCGTAGCAAAGAAGTAGCCAACGATTACCGCTACTTTCCCGAGCCAGACCTTCTCCCTGTCGTGATTGATGATGCTTTTATCGCCCGCATAAAAATGACGTTGCCTGAACTGCCTGATATCAAAAGCCTGCGCTTTCAGACTCAATACGGACTGAGCGCCTATGATGCCGACGTGCTCACTGCCGACCTTCACGTAGCAGCATATTTTGAACAAGTTGCTGCAAGCGCTGGCGATGCCAAACTTTCTGCAAACTGGGTGATGGGCGATTTACAAGCTTATTTGAATAAAGCCGACCTCGATATTTCCAGAAGTCCGATCAACAGCACTGCACTCGCGAACCTTGTTAGCCGAATTGTCGACAGCACTATCTCATCGAAAATTGCGAAGACCGTGTTCGAAGCAATGATTAATGGCGAAGGAACCGCTGACGAAATCATCGCTGCCAAGGGACTCAAGCAGGTCACCGATTCCGGCGCAATTGAAAAAGTAGTCGATGCAGTAATTGCTGCCAATCCCAAGCAGGTTGAGCAATACCGCGCAGGCGGCGAAAAAGTGTTTGCCTTCTTTGTAGGGCAGGTAATGAAAGAATCGCGTGGCAAAGCCAACCCGGCTCAAGTCAACCAGATTCTGCAAGATAAACTCACAGCGAAGTAATTGAATGAAATCCGAAAAGAAAACTGGCGCCGAAAGAACCCAACTTGCAGTACGAGATGAGTGGTGGAGTGATGAAAGAGTTCAATCCTTTCTGCACATGCAACCCGCTGAAGATGAATCTGCCGACTACCATGTTTTAGTAAAAGCCTATCGCGGCATGGTACCCGAAGCGTTTGTGCGGTTTATTGCATTTTTTGTTGAAGAGGGACGAGATCTGAACGCGCCCGGACCACACGGCAAAACCATACTCAAGCTGATGCAGGAACACCGGAATTCCGGTGAATATGCGCAGATCATGAAAGATGCTGGGGCCAAGTAAATAGCGACGCGTCGATTCACAACAATTCGGCGCTGAGCAAACCCATTGGGGCCATCAGATATAGCGTGATTTTGCTATTTTCTAAATATGCACAATAGTCTTGAAACCGCCGTAAATCATGCGCTTCGGATCAAACGGATGGTTTTTCATCTCCATCATTTTTAAAACTCTCGGATCGGTCATTACCTTTCTGTTGGCTTTGTCGCGCTGGGCACGTGATTTGTAGGTAATCCAGGAGAACACCACAACTTCGTCCTCCTGCAATTTGACGCTCTGCGGAAAAGATGTCCATTGCCCGGGCTTAACGTCGTCCTCCAGGGTCTCGACCACCTCAAGCGCGCCATGTTCAACAAAGATTTTGCCCATCGCTTTGGCAAGGCGCTGGTACTCCTTGATATTTGCCTTTGGAACGGGCAGCACAAATCCATCTACATATCTGCTCATACAACCTCCGTATCGAATTAGTCAGAAACTAAAATTTACTGCAA
>JAZKES010000039.1:19335-21738 GCA_040386995.1 Pseudomonadota bacterium
CCAACGCCAAAGCAAAGCAGTATCCCGGCTTGCGCCAGGATACGAATCATTTTAACGGCGCGGTCGGCTGTCCCGTTTGCCGCCACCGCCACGATTGCCGCCGCTTTTTTTACCATCCGGTGGCGCCGCTTTGAACTTGGAAGGTTTGCTAAATACCGGGGGTTCAAGCAGCAACTCCGCGGGAGGATGTTCACACGGCAGTTTCATGCCTATTTTTTCTTCAATTGCAGGAAGCATGAATGAATCATCTTCGCACGCGAAACTGATCGACGTGCCAAAAGCTCCGGCGCGACCTGTACGACCGATGCGATGTACGTAATCGTCGGCTTCCTCGGGCAACGTAAAGTTCACCACGTGCGTGATATCGTCGATATGCAGACCGCGACCGGCCACATCAGTCGCGACAAGCACCTGGAGTTCAGCGCTACGGAATTCCTCGAGAGTTTTGACACGTTTCGGCTGTGCCACTTCGCCCGAAAGCAAACCCACATTGATGCCATTGCGATGCAGATTGTCCGCAAGTTTGCGTGCCTGATCGCGACGATTAGTGAACACGATGACACGTTCGCCCTCTTCGCTTTGGATCACGTTATAAAGCAACGGATACTTTTGCGAAGTGGTGACGAGATAAACCAGCTGCTTAACATTGTCAGTCGTGACTTTTTCCGGCTCGACTTCGACACGAATTGGATTGACCGCCCATCGATCAGCCAAAGTAAGAATGTCGTCGGTGAACGTGGCACTGAACAACAAGGTCTGACGGCAATCCTTCGGTGGAGTTGATGCGATAATCTGGCGCACTTGAGGAATGAACCCCATGTCGAGCATACGGTCGGCTTCGTCGATGACAAGCAGTTCAACCAGGCCCAGCATGATGTTGCGATTGCCGACAAAATCCAGCAATCGCCCAGGCGTCGCAACCACGATATCGACAATATCGCTATCGAGAGATTGTTGTTGTTTCTGATAATCAATACCGCCCACCAACGTAGTGATTTTGAGGTTGGTATATTTGCAAAGCAGTTTTGCATCCTTGGCGATTTGCATGACCAGTTCGCGCGTAGGCGCGATGATCAACGCACGAGGCTCACCGACATAGCGCTCTTCATTGATAGGATTGTTGTACAGATCATTGATGATGGTAGTCAAGAACGCGGCGGTTTTACCTGTACCTGTTTGCGCTTTGCCTGTGATGTCATGCCCCTGCAGGGTGATCATCAAACTTTGTGCCTGAATCGGCGTACAGAACTCAAACCCCAGTTCGTCAATTGCGCGCAGTAACGGAGGGGGTAAGCTGAAGTCCTGGAACTTCACGTTGGTTCTGGAGTTTGGTTTTGCCTTTGCGATAAAGGTGTCTTCGGATAACGCTATCTGACTGGAATCCATAAATTGTAAGTTCCTTACCGGCGACAGCGGTAGACGTTGAAAGTCTGTTCGCCTTTAACTGCAGGGCCGGCCGCAACAAGTGTATCGCCACGTGGTGCCGCGCGATTGCGGGCAAGAATACGCAGCTCTTCTTCCACTTTTTCGAACTTGCGATTAACCACAACCTTGTCGACTACGGAAACAGTTGTGGTGCCAATCGAGTCACACGCGGCAACTTCATTCGCCTGCAGAATGGCGACGTTTTCTCCTGCACGCGAGAGCCTCACATAAGTGCAGGAACTGAGCAGAAACAACATGGAGATCAAAATTATCTTGTTCATGATTAAACCTTTTTAATGTACAGATGGTGCCGGCTTTATGGCCGTGAATTAATTACGATTAAATTTGACGTTAACTTCAATTTCAACATCGTTTGCTGCCATGTTCTGGTATTCATCCAGACCAAAATCGAGGCGGTTGATTGTGCCCGTTCCCTGAATGCCGACTGCACTGCCGCCAATTTCGCCGTCAGTGCCAAGAAAAAACTTCACGTGTAACGTCCAGGGTTTGGTGATGCCCATGAACTTGAGATCGCCCTGAAAATCGGCGGAGTCTTCGCCCGTCACCGTTACTGAAGTACTCGTGAAAGTTGCGGATGAAAACACGGTTGTATCAAACCACGAGCTGCTTGTAACGAGCGTTTCACTGACATCTTTATCCGCCATGTTCAGGCTGGTCATATTGATACTTGCAGTCAGCTTTGAGTTGGCCAGGTTTGCGGGATCAAGAGATAAAGTTCCAGAATAATCATCGAAGCGACCGACCATGATCAACGATTGCTGATAAAGCACTTTGAAAAACACACTGCCGTATTGTTTGCTGAGCGTGTATTCGCCGCCGGCTTCTGCGGCATCAGTGACGCCTGCGATGAGTGTAGAGATGGAAATGACCAATACAGCGAGAATTCTGAAACTACGGTGCAACATTGAATTTACCTGTTGAAAACTGTCGAAAGCCTGTAAAAAACTGCCGAGAGCC
>JAZKES010000039.1:21838-39695 GCA_040386995.1 Pseudomonadota bacterium
AGAGCCAATATAAAAAGTCGAGAGCCAATTGAGAGATAGTCTGGAACGTACGAATTTGTCTGCGGCTGCGCGGTGATGGACCAAACGCACACCATTCTTCCAGCCCGGCGCTGTAAGGTCAATCATGAGCACACGGAACACGCGGGGTTTTTCTGTAGCCGCATTTCGCGAAACTGCATGCTAAAAGCATCAACCAGCAATAACCGGCCACTCAGACTTGTGCCGCAGTCTGCGAGCACTTTAATACATTCCATCGCCTGAATACTGCCCACTATGCCCGTCAATGGAGCTATCACGCCATTTTCCGAACAAGTCGTGTCGCCATCCTGGCCTTCTTCGTACAGGCAGTGGTAACACGGGGAGTCAGCGACGCGAGAATCGAACACACTGATCTGACCTTCCATTCTGATAGCGGCTCCCGAAATCAGCGGCACCTTGTTTGCAACACACGCTTTGTTGAGCGCAAAACGGGTGCTGAAATTGTCAGTGCAATCAACAACTGCAGAAGCGCCCGCAACTGTCTGCATCAATGCGTCTGAAGTCAGCCGTTCAGGAATTATCGTGATACGTGTTTGTGGATTAAGCGCGCGCACGGTATCACTCGCAGAGCTCGCCTTGTTGCGACCAATACTCGCGGTTTCATGCGCTATCTGGCGCTGCAAATTGCTTAAATCGACATTGTCGTTATCAGCCAACATCAGATGCCCCACACCCGCTGCTGCCAGATACATCGCCACGGGACAACCCAGGCCACCAAGCCCCAAGATCAGGACTGTGGCAGCGAGCAATTTTTCCTGACCAGCCACATCGAAGCGCGGCAGCATGATCTGCCGGCTGTAACGCAGAAGTTCTTCATCTGTCATATGAGCATTTCCACTTTGCAACCCAGGGTCACGCGATCTCGACCACCGTGATCCTGGCAAGTTTGAACATGAGTATAGCCGAGCCCATCGAGGATATTTCTCACTGCAGCGGCCTGTTGCCAACCGTGTTCAAGCAATAAATAACCACCTGGCAGCAATTTTTCAAGAGCTTGCCTGGCAATCAACTGGATATCGGCCAAGCCATGGCTGGCTGCGACCAACGCAGAACGCGGTTCAAAGCGCAGATCGCCTTGTTGCAGGTGCGGATCTTCACTGTCGATATAGGGAGGGTTGCTCACAATCATATTGAAGTCGCTGTTCAGCAACGGATCGCACCAACTGCCAGCAAGTAAACCCAGATTGCCAAGCTGCAATTGTTGCGCATTGAGTTTGGCTACTTCCAGTGCCTGCGGAGAAAGCTCGGTCGCTACAACCTGCCATTGCGGACGCTCATAAGCCAGCGCCAGTGCTATAGCGCCAGACCCGGTTCCAAGATCAGCGACTTTGCCCGCGGGAGCAGTTACAAATTGCAAAGCAAGTTCAATCAATAACTCGGTTTCGGGCCGTGGAATCAATACGGAGGAATTTACCTGCAACTCGAATTTCCAGAACTCGCGTTTACCAACCAGGTAGGCTATTGGCTGACCTTCTGCGCGTTTGGCACACAACGCCAGAAACCGCATATCTTCGTCGGGAGTCAGCTCGTGATCTGGCCACGTATAGAGCCATGTGCGGGTTTTGCCGAAGATATGTGCCAGCAGTAACTGTCCGTCCAACTCTGCACTGTCGCTTGTGTGCAATAACTCTTTTGCACAGGCCAGCGCGGCGCTCACGGTTTTCATATCAGTCCGCCAGATCGGCGAGCTGGTCTGCCTGGTGTTCGGCCAGCAACGGCTGGATCAGATCGTCCATGTTGCCGGACATGATGTCGGCAAGTTTGTATAGCGTAAGCTTGATGCGATGATCAGTAATACGACCATCCGGATAGTTATACGTGCGGATTTTTTCGGAGCGATCACCAGAACCTACGAGGCTCTTGCGTGTATCGGTTTCTTTTTGATGACGCTCTGCTTCAGCCGCATTTTCAAGTTTCGCTAACAGCAACGACATCGCGCGTGCGCGGTTTTTATGCTGCGAACGTTCATCCTGACATTCCACAACTATGCCCGACGGTATGTGCGTAATACGAATTGCAGAATCGGTTTTGTTAACGTGCTGGCCACCGGCGCCACTCGCGCGATAGGTATCGATTCGCAGGTCCGCTTTGTTAAGTTCGATTTCGGCAGCGGCTTCGGGTTCAGCCATTACCGCAACGGTGCAGGCTGAGGTATGAACACGACCTTGCGTTTCTGTTTCTGGTACGCGCTGCACCCGATGTGCGCCCGATTCAAATTTAAGCTGACCGTAAACGTTGTTGCCTTCAAGGCGCGTGATCAATTCCTTGAATCCGCCATGTTCACCCCTGCGCTCGCTGAGAATCTCCACGCGCCAGCCTTTCGATTCGGCGTACCGAGAATACATCCTGAATAAATCACCGGAAAAAATTGCCGCTTCGTCGCCACCTGTACCTGCTCTGATTTCAAGAAATACGTTACACGTATCGCGTGGATCTTTCGGAAGCAGTAACTTCTGGATATCGGCTTCAAGTGCTGTGCTTTGCGTATTGCAGGCATTGATTTCGTCATCGGCCATCTGCCGCACGTCGGGGTCTGCGTCTTTCTGCAGCTGCTGCGCTTCCGCAAGATTGCTGCGAATCTGCAGTAGCTGACGATAGGCAAGCACTACGGGTTCCAGTTCGGCGTATTCTTTCGAGAACGCGCGAAATTTGTCCTGCACCGAAATTATTTCGGCATCGCTGAGCAAGTGTTGCAGCTCCTCATAACGTTCCATGAGGAATTCGAGTTTGGCATTGATCGAGGGGTTCATGATTGCTTGTGCTTGGCGTCTGCCGGTGGCGGGTTGTCTACAGCTTCGTTGCTGGCTTCGAGTTCGAATAATTGTTCGGCAAGTTGGATAAGATCACTCTGGCCATCGGCGCTGGCCTTTTTCATTTGTACGCTCGGCGAATGGATCAGTTTATTGGTTAACAAGCGTGCGAGCTCTCGCACCACTTCTTGCGGCGGCACGCCTTTGTCGAGTGCCTTGAGTGCTTTGTCGAGTTCGGCATCGCGCAACTGTTCGGCCTTGTCGCGAAAATTCCGCAAGGTTGACACGATGCCGAGGCCACGCTCTTTTCTGACGTAGCTCGCCACGCCTTGTTCGATCAGCAGCTCCGCTTCTAGCGCAGCTGCCTGGCGATTCTTGAGGTTACTGTCGATAACCTGGCTAAGGTCATCCACGCTGTAGAGAAACACGTCTTCCAATTCGCCAACTTCCGGCTCGATATCGCGCGGCACCGCAAGATCGACCATAAAGATCGGCTTGTGGCGGCGCGCGCGTAATGCACTTTCGACCGCGCCTTTACCGAGTATCGGCAACTGGCTTGCTGTCGAAGAAACCACAATGTCAGCTCTGATCAATTCATCGGGAATATCGGACAGCAACACTTCTCGCACACCATATTTGCGCTTGAGTTCCTGCGCGTTAGTCAGCGTACGATTGGCGACAACGATGCTACTCACACCTGCCGCCTTGAGATGCTGGATGACCAATTCGATGGTGCGACCGGCGCCGATCATCAGGGCAGTCGCGGTATGAATATCGGTAAAAATCTGCTGTGCGAGGGTTACTGCAGCGAATGCAACCGAGACGGGATTTTCACCGATGGTAGTTTCTGTTCTGACCTGTTTGGCCACCAGAAAAACTTCTTCGAAAACCCGATGCAGTTGGCTGCCGACTGTTACCGCCTGCTCAGCTACTTTAAAAGAGGATTTTATTTGACCCAGAATTTGCGGCTCACCCAGTACCATCGAGTCGAGACCACTGGCCACACGCATTAGATGTTTTACTGCGTCTTCATCCTGATAACCGTAAACCGCATCCTTGAGATCAGCAGGACTCAAGCTATGGTATTCACATAACCAGTTTAATGCCTGCTTGTGTGCATCCGCATCGGACAAGGCTTGCGTCGGCGAATCACCGCTAGCGGTACTCGCGGGTAACGCCGAAGGCACGTAATACAGCTCAGTACGATTACACGTAGAGAGAATGGCAATTTCAGCTATACCAGCTTTTGCACACGCCTGCTGCAATGCCTCCTGCATAGCTTCAGGCGCAAACGCAACTTTCTCACGCACGGCGACCGTCGCGGTATTGTGATTGATGCCCAGCACCTGAAGGGACATGAAGAAAAGGACTCAAAATGAAAGGTGGGCATTTTACAGGGTTATCTTCCTACATTGCCATGCCGCATATTCAGGGCTTTTGCCAACCCTTGAATGCATCGGAAGAGCCCGCATGTATAGAAAAATATGTGCAAGGATTCGGGAAATTCCGGACCATTTCGCCAGTGATTGTGAAATCTTAACGAGACTGGCTATACTAGCCCGGCAGCTCTTTTTTTGCTGCCTCAGAGACTCCACGCTTTGAACAAGTCCAGCGTACCAAATACACGTAATCACACGGGCGCAACCAGAATTTTGTGCGTACTGTTCACGCTTGTTACACTCGCCTCCTGCGCGACACTTCCTCCGCAGTCACAGCCAGCCACAACAAATAATCCTTCTACCCCAGCCACTTCGACGACTGATCAGACTCTCGCCCAGAACGAGGCCCCGGTAGCAGCACCGGAAGAGCCCGCAGAACCCGAATTCGGCAATTTTCCCGAAGACGTACTTTCCAGAGCGATTATTGCTGAGCTGGCAGGCCAGCGCGGACAAGATGAACAGGCGCTCAATGATTATGTGGCACTTGCGCGAGAAACCAGAAACCTGAGCATCATCCAACGCACAGCTCGCATTTCCACTTTCATGCGCAGAGCGCCGCTTGGTACGGAGATGACCAACCTCTGGCTCGAACAAGAACCAGATTCAATCGAAGCCCGCCAGCTTTTGCTGCAAAACCTGGTTGACTCAGGCCGTTACCGTGAAGCACTTACACAACTGGAAACCTTGCTTGATCAAGGCAGCACCGTCGAATTCCGGATCATCACCCAGCGCCTTGCGGCAGACCCCGGTGCCGATTTGCTACTTGATGCGCTGATCTCTGATCTCGAAGCAATCCGTGCGCGTCATCCAGAGCATCGCTCGCTCCGCATGGCGCTCATTCAGGTTTATCAACAGAACAAACAACTTCAGGAAGCTTACGAAATAGCGAGAGCACTTGCCGTTGAGCTCGACGATGATCCGGAAGTTGTTGTACAGGAAGTCCGCTTGCTCGAATTGATGCAGGAACCTGAACGCGCACAACGCCGCCTTCAGGAAAGTGTGGAGGAACATCCTGACAACAAACAACTGCGCTTCATGTACGGCAATCGTCTGCTCAGCGCACAACGATTCGCGGAAGCAAAAGCCGAGTTTTCACGCATCATCGAACAAGATCCCAACGACTTCGACATGATGTATTCGCTTGCATTGCTCAATCTGCAGATGAACCTGTTTGATGAAGCATCAACTTATCTCCAGATCTTGATCCGGAACGGTGCGCATCTCGATGACTCGCATTTTTACCTGGGTAACGTTTATGTTCAGCAGAGCAATAGCGAACTGGCCATCAAGGAATATATGGCGGTGAAGGCAGGCAATAATTTCCTGCAGGCACAGCGTAATCTGACTGAACTGATGATTCGTGCCGAGCGTTATCAGGAAGTCAAAACCCATTTACAAAACATCCGATTCCGTAATCCTGACTACAATATTCCGCTGCTTGCGATGGAAGCCAGTGTGTTGATGGATGAGGGCAAGAATGACCTGGCAGCAACTGTTCTGAACAATGCGGTTGGTGCGTTTCCCAACAACATACAGCTGTTGTTTCTGCGCTCGTTGCTCAGCCAGGAAGTTAACGACCTCGTGCTGATGGAACAGGACCTGCGCAAGATCATCTTGCTGAATCCTACCGATTCCACAGCCTACAACAGTCTCGGTTACACGCTCGCGGATCGCACAGATCGTTATCAGGAAGCATACGAATTGATTCAGAGGGCGATCGAACTTTCTCCCGACGAACCCTCTATCATCGACAGTCTGGGATGGGTGCAGTTCCGGCTGGGCATGTTTGAAGAAGCGCGCAAGAATCTCGATCGTGCGTACATGCTGTTTCCTGATGCCGAAGTTGCCGCACATCTTGGCGAAGTGATGTGGGTGATGGGAGATCGCGCAGCTGCTGCCAGGATATGGCGTGGCGCGCTGGAAAAACAGCCTGATAGTGCACCTCTGCTCAATACCATGGAGCGTCTGAATCCCGACGCATCTCTTTAAGCCTCGCCTGTGCAAGTGACAGCCGCCATCCGGGGCATCCCCCTGAAACTTATTTTCTCTATAGCTGCGTTGTTGTGGCTGACATCATGTGCAACATCAGGGACAAACAGCGGCCCTACGGATCCGGATTGGCTTCGGCATCAGGAAAGTGTGCTGGCACTGTCGGACTGGGAACTCTCAGGTCGTTTAAACGTTCGCCAACAGAATACATCCGACACCGTCTCTATCAACTGGCAACAGCAAGATCAGAATTTTGAAATTCGTTTTAGCGGCACTTTAGGTTTGGGAGCCGTACAGGTACATGGATCTCCTGATGAAGTTGTAGTCGAAAAAGCCAGCGCAGATCCGGTGGTGTTGCCCGACCTTCAGGCGCTGACTCAAAACTATCTGGGTTATGACTTTCCCGCTGCACAATTGCTCTATTGGGTTCGCGGTGTACCTGCCCCTGCGGGTATCATAAATACTACGCTGGATGAAAACCTCATGCTTGGCACGCTGATTCAAGCTGACACAACCGGACGCCAGTGGGCACTCGAATATGATCGTTATCAGCAAGTCCAAGATGTATGGCTGCCCGGCCGTATTCGCGTCAAGTCAGAAAATATCCAGCTGACTTTCTTGATCAATGAATGGCTTACCGCGCCAACCCCTTGATAAAACTCACCCTGCCCGCACCTGCCAAACTCAACCTGTTTCTGCATATAACGGGCAGACGCCCCGATGGCTATCACAACCTGCAGACTCTCTTTCAGTTGCTCGACTATGGTGATGAGCTGACGTTTGATCATAGTGACAGCGCGGCAATTCGCTTCAGTTGTAACAACTCACTTCTTGAAACGGAAGACAATCTCGTCGTGAAAGCTGCACGTTTGTTACAAACCACCCTGGGTATCAAGCACGGGTGTGTCATCCACCTGGATAAAAAATTGCCCACGGGCGGCGGCGTTGGAGGTGGCAGCTCTGATGCAGCGACAACACTGCTCGCATTAAATCGACTATGGCAAGGTGAGCAGTCTGCGGTTCAATTACAGCAACTCGGTTTGCAACTTGGAGCCGACGTGCCGGTGTTTCTCCACGGACACACCGCTTGGGCCGAGGGCGTTGGCGAAAATCTGCAGAATATGGATTTGCCCGAGAGCTGGTTTGTCGTGATTACCCCTCATTGTCACGTCGCAACCTCTCAAATTTTCGGGCATCAGCAATTGACAAGAAACAGTGCCGCCATCAGAATACCGGCCTTTCCGTTTTCGGGTAGTCGGAACGACTGCGAAAAGGTGGTTTGCTCCCTATATCCTCAGGTGCAATCAGCCTTGGACTGGTTGGGTAAATTTGCTGAAGCACGCATGAGTGGGACTGGTGCCAGTGTATTTGCCAGCTTCGCCAACCGGGAACAAGCAGAGGCAGTGCTGGAGCAACTACCTCTGGATTTCACCGGTTTTATTGCCCAGGGCGTCAATAGATCCCCTCTGCATGAAAAATTGGAAGATTTAAAAACCTGCTAAAAAATTGATCGATGAAAATTGATCGATAGTCTGCAAGCTCGGATGGCCTGCAAGCTGGAAAGAACACCAACCAGCGAAGACGTGATTAGCAGGAGCGGTAAACAGATTATTGGGGTGTCGCCAAGCGGTAAGGCACAAGGTTTTGATCCTTGCACTGCGGAGGTTCGAATCCTCCCACCCCAGCCAATTTCATTCTTCGTCCGACTGATTATTCGACCACTTATCCGACTATCGACTTATCGACACCACCATCGCTTCTTCGACGCTCATTTTCCCATGATCATTCTGGATACCCCATCAGACCAATAGCCAACAAGGTTTTATCCATGCCGAACAATTTGATGGTATTCAGTGGGAATGCTAATCCGGAACTAGCGCAAAAAGTAGCCAAATGGCTTGGCGTTCCTTTGGGACGTGCTGATGTGCAGAAATTCAGTGATGGCGAAATCAATGTCGAACTGAATGAAAATGTACGCGGCCAGGATGTCTTCATCATCCAGCCTACCTGCCACCCCACCAACGATAATTTGATGGAACTGCTGCTGATGGCCGATGCGTTACATCGATCATCTGCCAATCGTATCACCGCGGTAATGCCTTATTTTGGTTATGCCCGCCAGGATCGCAGGGTACGTTCGGCACGTGTTCCCATTAGCGCCAAAGTTGTTGCAGACATGATCATTGCATCCGGTGTGAATCGCGTCTTGACCATTGACCTACACGCCGAACAGATACAGGGCTTTTTCAGCATACCCGTGGACAACGTATACGGTTCCGCCGTCCTTGTAGAAGATGTCCGCACCCAGAATTATGAAAACCTGATCACTGTTTCGCCCGACATCGGCGGTGTGGTCCGCGCGCGCGCTTTTGCGAAGCAGCTTGATACCGACCTCGCCATCATCGACAAACGTCGTCCGAAGGCCAACGAAACCCAGGTCATGCATTTGATCGGCGAAGTAAAAGGCCGTACGTGTCTGATCGTCGACGACATGGTGGATACCGCCGGCACTCTGTGCAAAGCCGCCGATGCACTTAAAGAACAAGGCGCAATCAAGGTAGTCGCCTACTGTACTCACGCAGTACTGTCCGGCAATGCCATACAGAACATCAATAATTCAACTCTCGATTCATTGGTCGTCACCGATACGATTCCTTTGAACGAAGAAGCAAGACAATGCAAAAAAATCCGTCAGCTGCCTCTCGCCCGTTTCCTGGGTGAGTCGATCCGTCGGGTAAGCAATGAAGAATCCGTCAGCGCGATGTTTGATAACACTTGAGTTAACAGCACCGTCTGAAGGCAAGTACCTCTTATTCTGCTGGTCGCAGGCAGGATAAGGGATAACAAAACGGGATATCTCCCATAACCAGCAGTCTGAAGCTCGCGCTTCACCAACTGCAGAGGAAATCACAATGTCTAAACATGAATATGTAATTGAGGCCTCCGCAAGGGCCAACGTAGGGAAAGGTGCGAGCCGCCGCCTGCGTCACGCGAATGAGTTTCCAGCCATTATTTATGGTGGAACTAAAGAACCTGCCAACATTTCGCTCAAGCATCACCAGTTTCTTCACCTGCTCGAGAACGAATCGTTTTTTGCTTCCATCATTACCATGAATGTTGATGGAGTTGCAGAAGATGTGGTTATCAAAGCACTGCAGCGTCACCCTGCCAAACCACGCATCATGCATGCGGACTTCCAGCGCGTAGATGCTAACAAAGCCTTACACGTAAAAATCCCGCTCCATTTCATCAACGAAGCTACCAGCGTTGGTTTCAAAGCTGGCGGTTTGGTTTCACATCTGATGACAGAACTGGAAATCGCGTGTCTGCCACGTTTCCTGCCGGAATATATCGAAGTAGATATTTCCAAGCTGGACCTCGGCGACTCCCTGCATATCTCCGATCTGCAATTACCCGAAGGCGTTAGCAGTGTTTCCCTCACGCATGGCGAATCAGGTGACTTGGCTGTTGTTGCAATTACTGCACCGAAGAAAGCTGAAGAACCTACTCCTGCTGAAGCAGCTGCGGCTGCTGCAGCTGCTGCCGCACCAGCAAAAGGTGGAGCAAAAGCACCAGCAAAAGCGGCGCCCAAAGCACCAGCGAAGAAGTAATTCAGCAAATCAAGCTATAGCGCTTCACCATGAGCGATGCAATAACACTGGTTGTTGGCCTGGGAAATCCGGGCCAACAATATCAGCATACCCGGCACAACGCCGGGGCAATGTTTTTGACCCAATTATGTGCGAGCGCCAAGGGCGAATTGCGGCCTGACAGCAAGTTCAGCGGTCACAGTGGTCGCATCAGCATTGCTGGTCACGAAGTGCGTCTGTTATTCCCTACTACTTTCATGAACAACAGTGGCCGCGCAGTTGCCGCGATCACACAGTATTACAAATTGGTACCAAGTCAGGTGCTGATTGCATATGACGAACTCGACCTGCCGGTCGGTACCACCCGTCTGAAATTTGGTGGAGGCCCTGGAGGTCACAACGGCGTTCGGGATGTGATGAATGCACTTGGCACCGCCGATTTTGCGCGATTGCGCATCGGTATCGGCCACCCTGGCGAAGCCAGCAAAGTGCTTAATTACGTGCTGGGTGAGTTCAACCGTATTGATGCAGAGATCATTGACGGCGAAATAACCAAGGCGATTGCACTGATGCCATTGTTGGTGGAAGGCAAAATGCAACCTGCCATGAGTCAGTTACACACTAAGAATTAAAGGTCCGTTTTATGGGTATTAAATGCGGTATTGTTGGTCTTCCCAACGTTGGCAAATCGACACTGTTCAATGCACTTACCCAGGCCGGTATTGCGGCGGAAAATTTTCCGTTCTGTACGATTGAACCAAACTCCGGCATCGTTGCGGTGCCCGATGCCCGACTGACAGCGCTGTCCGGAATCGTCAAGCCGGAAAAAACCATCGCGACGACCATGGAGTTTGTCGACATCGCAGGCCTTGTTGCCGGCGCCTCCAAAGGTGAAGGTCTGGGTAATAAATTCCTGGCTAACATCCGTGAGTGCGACGCGATAGCGCATGTCGTACGCTGCTTTAAGGACGACAATGTCATCCATGTCGCCAATGCGATCAACCCGCAAAACGATATCGAGATTATTAACACCGAACTCGCGCTCGCGGATCTCGAAACAGTGGAAAAAGGCCTCGATCGCGCTACCAAAATGGCGAAAGGCGGCGATAAAGATGCTGTCCGATTGCGAGACCTGTTGCCAAGAGTTCGTGATCATCTCGATCAAGGCCTGCAGGTGCGCAGCCTCGAACTGGACAAGGATGAACTGGCTGCATTACAGCCCCTTCACCTGTTGACAGTAAAACCGACCATGTACATCGCCAACGTTGATGAAAAAGGTTTCAGCAACAATCCCTACCTGGATACGGTTAACAAAATTGCTGCTGCAGAAAGTGCTGCAGTCGTAGTCGTTTGCAACAAACTCGAATCCGAAATCGCCGAGCTCGAAGACGAAGAAAGACAAATGTTCCTTCAGGATCTAGGCATGAGCGAACCTGGCCTGGATCGTGTTATCCGCGCAGGTTATCAACTGTTGGGCCTGCAAACCTATTTCACCGCTGGCGTAAAAGAAGTGCGCGCATGGACAGTCAAGATCGGTGCAACCGCACCGAAAGCAGCAGCAGTCATTCATACTGATTTTGAAAAAGGTTTCATCCGCGCCGAAGTAATCGCCTACAACGATTTCATTCAGTACAAAGGTGAAGCTGGCGCAAAAGATGCCGGAAAATGGCGACTGGAAGGCAAGGAATATATTGTGCAGGATGGCGACGTCATGCATTTCAGATTCAACGTATAAGCCTGCTTTTCTTGACATTAAACAGTCGAATGTCGAGAATGCGCACCTCTTTTACATCCTATCCAACCGAAAAATGGCAATGTAGCTCAGTCGGTTAGAGCACAGCATTCATAATGCTGGTGTCGGTGGTTCGAATCCACCCATTGCTACCAAAATATAAAGCACTTAGCAGATCATTCTCTAGGTGCTTTTTTTTGGACAAGATTCGCAAAGCAAATAAAATATCTTTTCAGGACTTTTTTTCCAAACTCAAATATCCTGTGAACTTTGGTCTGCCTGATGCGTTATTGCTATCACCATTCTCGGGCAGAGAATTATGAAATAACGGGACCTTTAGTCTAATGCCAGCGAAATTCCAGCCCGGCGACTTTGTCAGGATTTCCAAAAACCTTGGAGCAGCCGCACGTTACCTCCACTCAGATGCAGAGGCTATCGTCGAATATTCTTACGCTGGCAAATATGGCGGCAACGAAGACAACAGTTATTCGCTTTTTATTAAAGGGATAGGAAAATCCAACTGGTACGATGCAAGCCACCTTACGTTGATTGAATCAAACAGGTTTGATTTGATTGAGACGTGGAAAGTCGAGATGCAGAATAAAACGTCGGGTGGCAAACCCGGTTGAAGCTGTGTCAGCCATCGCGGTTAGCTGTTGCAAAAGCAATAGAATTAACGTGACGTTGTTGCGTGCTCATGATGGATTTCTGCAAGTCAGCCTTCTTCGTAAACTCTTCCACCCTCTCACAACCGCATATTAATTCAGCCTCGCCCTACCAGGTCTCCGGCACATTTTCGTCAGCAATTACGTCTTCCAGCAATTTGCCAAACGTATCCATCGCGATAGCTTTAATTTCGAAAGACAGCTTCTGAAAAAGATGTCGTGCGGAAGTGTTCTTGCGCCAAGCGGCGATATGGGTGCGCGTCAAGGCTTCATCCTGCAACGCAAACACTTTCAAACTGTCGGACTTGTTTGCTTCGGCGTCGATGAACAGCGCAGGCAATAACGCGATGCCCATCCCCATCATGACCATCAAGCGTAACGCAGACAGACTATTGCCTTCATGCTGCCGCTGCAGCTCCGCACCGAAGCGGTCACATACCATTTGAGTCTGTCGGTGCAAGTGATGATTTTCATCGATACTGAGGATTGCCTGCTGATGCAAATCACGGCTCAACAGTTTGGTTTTTTTCGCGAGCGGATGATCTACTGACATGACAAGTTTGATTTGTTCAGTAAATAGCGGGCGAATCTTGTTTTCGCCCGCATGCATCGGCAACACTGTCAGGATAATATCGTAAGTGCCATCGTCGAGCCCCTGCTCCAGCTGTTTTGGCAATGCTTCGTTGATATGCAATTTCAACGCAGGATACTGGCTATGTAAACGCGGCAGAATCTTCGGCAACAAGTTCGGACCAATCGTTGGCGAAACACCCATCTTGAACGTTCCGGCGAGATTTTGTTTGCGACTGTCCGCTGCTTCGCCCAGCAGCTCATAACGTTCCAGAATATCGCGCGCGAGCGGCAGTAAGTCACGACCAGCTGGAGTCAACAGGGTGCCGGCCCGTGAGCGGTCGAACAGCTGTACACCCATGAGCTCTTCCATTGCTGCAACCTGCATCGTCAAGGTCGGCTGACTTACCTTTAACTTTTCTGCAGCCTTGCGAAAATTCGACGACTTCGCAATGGTAATAAAATATTCGAGCTGCCTGATTGTTGGAAGTTTTGAATCCATATTGCGGTGGTTGTCCTTGCGGGCTGTGGCAGTCGTGTCGTTTGTGGGCTGATTGCTGATAAATCAGCTTTACAATTGAATTGAATAACTATTGGAGCGCCATCCAATCGGATAGAATGAGCTTCACTTTTTACCACTGAAATCTCATGAAACCGGAAGATACACATTCTGTACCCGAACGGGAATATGAAAAGTCTGGCATGTACCCCGCTGAGGGCAAGGCTTTCCGCCTATGGGCGTTGCTCGGCTGGCTGACCGGAGTGATGGTTGTGCTGGCGGCAGTTTCAGCTTTGCTCAACTACATTTTGCTGGACTGAGCAGGGTCACTGGTTCAAGGCGCTGATGTACAACTCGATCTGTTCCAGGCGCACGATGGGATCGATCTGCTCCAACAGCGCCTGTTTCTCCTTGTTGGCGATGGGCAGCAGTTCGCTCAGACGCCACGCGACTTCACGTAAATTTTCAAACCGCATATCGAGTTTTAGCTCTTCAATCGCTGGATGTTTGGACAGTCCGCGCAGCAGTTCCACGTATTCAACAAATTCTTCACCTACGTCGACTGATTCGGCGTCAACACTGTCCATCGGCCTGAATGACACGGCCGCTTTGCACAGACTATCTGGCTCGCGCCAGGATTCAACGATCCGGAAAGTACTGCGCCCTTCAGCGGTAATTCCCAGCAAGCCATTTGGCAGTTGATTCCAGTCAACGATTTCGCAGTACGTTCCTACGCGGTGAATATCGAGCTTTTGGCCAGTCGTTGCGACTTCGCTGCCGGTTTCTATCAGCACTATTCCGAACCCTGTCTGCGCTTTCAGACAGTGGCTGATCATATCGATATAACGCGCTTCAAAAATCTGCAGCGAAATTCTGCCTTTGGGAAACAGAACTGAGTTGAGCGGAAAAAGTGGAATTGTGTCCATGGATCGTACTTGTATCAACGCGACTGCAGGGCAGCCATTAGACGTTGGTGCAGACCTTCGAACCCGCCGTTACTCATAATGACAACGTGATCACCTTCGCGAACGTTTGCGAGCAACCAGGCAATCATGGAATCCGTGTCTGTCATGCTTAAGAATTCAGCCTTGGCACTTTTGGCAATCGCGTCGAGATCCAGTTTGGTAACCGTGCTTTTATACCAGAGCACAGCATCCGCCGCATCGAACGAAGCGGCAAGTGTCTGTTGGTGGTACCCCATCTTCATGGTGTTTGAGCGTGCTTCGATTACGGCAAGCAGCCGACCGGTTTCTCCTGCCGCTGTCATCTTCGCACGCAGGCCTTCCAGGGTTGTCTGGATTGCAGTTGGGTGATGCGCAAAGTCATCGTAAATGCTGATCCCATTAATCGTGTCGAGCAGCTCAAGCCGACGTTTTACGCCCTCAAAACACGAGAGAGCAGCACAGCTCACGCTCAACGCTACGCCAACATGAGTGGCAGCCGCTACAGCAGCAACTGCATTCAGCATGTTGTGCTCGCCCAGTAACTGCCAGTTGATTTCAGCCTGCTCATTGCCATGCCGAATTTGTAATTTCGAACCATCAGCCTGCAAGGCTTTCACCTGCCAGGCAGCAGAATCATCGTGACCAGTGCGCTGCACTTCGCACCACGTACCTTCCGCAAACACCTGATCAAGATTCTTGTCCTGCACCGGCGCGATAATTAAACCCGTCGAGGGAATTGTTTTGACCAAATGATGAAACTGTTGCTGGATATCACCCAGGTTGCGAAAAATATCAGCGTGATCGAATTCAAGATTGCCCATGATCACGGTACGCGCCTGATAATGAATAAATTTGGAACGCTTGTCGAAAAAGGCACTGTCATATTCGTCAGCCTCGATCACAAAAAATGACGAAGAGCCCAGACGAGCTGAAACCGAAAAATTCTTCGGCACACCACCAATCAGATACCCAGGCTCCATACCGGCATATTCGAGAATCCAGCTGACCATGCTCGTTGTTGTAGTTTTGCCATGGGTTCCCGCAACCCCGATGACCCAACGGCCATGCAGCACATGTTCCGCCAGCCACCCGGGCCCGGAGGTGAATGACAGCCCCGTATCAAGCACATATTCCACCGAAGGGTTACCGCGCGAGCAGGTATTGCCGATGACAACGAGGTCGGGCTTATTTGCCACAATATGCGCAGGATCGTAACCGCTACACAGACTGATACCCTGCTCCTCGAGCTGCGTACTCATCGGAGGGTAGACATTCTGGTCAGAGCCACTGACCTCATGTCCGAGCTGCTTGGCCAGCACAGCCAGGCTGCCCATGAACGTGCCGCAGATGCCTAGAATATGTATGCGCATAAAATCCCGTTTAATGCGGCCGTTCAGGCTGCTTTATTACTGACTCTGGATTGTCGCAAAACCGATGCGAGCTTGTCATGCATGGTACAGTCTTTCCGGATAATAATTCGGCTGAACAATTTCAGTATTAGCACTGGAGTTCAGTAGAATACAGCCATCGACCCAAGGAGCTTTCAGGATGTCCAGCCCAACGAACAACAATGTTTTTTACGCACAGTCTGGTGGTGTTACCGCAGTAATAAATGCTTCTGCATGTGGCGTGATTGAGGCCGCACGCAAACAGAAAAACCTGGGCAAGGTGTTTGCGGGCCGAAATGGCATTATCGGCGCGCTTAAGGAAGAGTTGATCGACACCAGCCTCGAAAGTGACGCCGACATCGCTGCCTTGCGCCACACGCCCGCAGGGGCCTTCGGTTCATGTCGCTACAAGCTGAAAGGGCTTGACCAGAACCGCGCTGAATACGAGCGCCTGATCGAAGTTTTCAAAGCGCACAACATCGGCTATTTCTTCTACAACGGTGGTGGTGACTCACAAGACACCGCAAACAAAGTCGCGCAGTTCAGCCAGCAGATGAACTTTCCTATCACGTGTATCGGCATTCCTAAAACTGTCGACAACGATCTGCCTATTACCGACACCTGCCCAGGCTTCGGCTCAGTTGCCAAATATGTCGCCGTGTCGATTCGTGAAGCAGGCCTCGATGTGGCGTCGATGAGCGAAAGCTCCACCAAGGTATTTGTGATGGAAGTAATGGGTCGTCACGCGGGTTGGATCGCCGGTGCAGCAGGATTGGCGGCCGAGCAGGAAGGCGACGCACCTCACATCATCGTGTTTCCGGAAATTGCCTTCGATAAGGCAGCCTTCCTCGCCAAAGTAGCCGACTGCGTCAAAAAATACGGCTATTGCGCAATCGTAGTGTCAGAAGGTGCGCATTACGCGGATGGTACTTTCCTCGCTGACGCGGGCAGTCGCGATGCGTTTGGCCATGTTCAGCTCGGTGGTGTCGCGCCCACGCTCGCCATCATGGTCAAGCAGGAACTTGGTTACAAATACCATTGGGCTGTATCCGATTATTTGCAGCGTGCAGCGCGCCACATTGCTTCAGGTACCGACGTTGAGCAAGCCTATGCCATGGGTAAAGCCGCGGTGGAGTTTGCTCTCGCCGGAAAAAACGCAGTGATGCCTACCATCGTTCGGGAAAGTACCAATCCATATCGTTGGTCAGTTGGCGAAGCCCTGCTGTCTGATGTTGCGAATAAAGAAAAGAAAATGCCGCGTGATTTCATCACGGCTGACGGTTTTGGTATTACCGCTGCGGCGCGTGAATATTTTGCACCGCTGATTCTCGGTGAAGATTATCCGCCGTACGAAAATGGCCTGCCGAAATATGCCCGCCTGCAGAAAATCCTGGTGCCACAAAAACTGGCGCCCTGGAAGGCATGATTCTCAACATACTGTCCGTCATTGCGCCGGTTTTCATTTGTGCTCTGGTCGGCTACGGCTGGGTAAAGCGCGGTCTCGAATTCGATACACCCTTCGTGTCGCGCCTCGTGATGGAAGTCGGCGCTCCATGTCTGATTTTTTCCACCTTCATGGACCTGGAAATCGACATGGTCGCGTTCCGCAGCATGGCGTGGGCAGCGTTTGCCGCGATGATCCTGTTCGGCATTATCGGCGCTGCAGTGCTTTATGTGTGCAAGCTTGATCAGCGCACGTGGCTACCAACACAGATGTTTCCAAATGTCGGCAACATGGGCTTGCCGCTGTGTCTGCTCGCATTCGGAGATGAAGGATTTGCACTCAGCCTGACTTATTTCATGGTCAACGTCGTATTCGGTTTTACGCTCGGCATGGCGATCACGTCAGGCAGGCTTTCGTTGCTCGAGCTCGTTAAAAGCCCGATGTTTATCAGCGTGCTTATTACGCTCGGATTTCTGTTTACCGGCAGCAAACCGCCTGCCTGGATCCAGGACACGACCAGTCTGCTCGGAGACCTCACGATCCCGCTCATGCTCGTTGCTATGGGCGTCTCGCTCGCCCGGTTCCAGATCACGAGCTTCAAACGCAGCTTTGCGTTGTCCGTACTGCGTATCGGGATGGGATTTTTAGTAGGTGTAGTACTGGCAGGCATACTAGGGCTTGAAGGTGTGGCGCGCGGCATTATGATTCTGCAGAGCGCAATGCCGGTCGCAGTTTTTTCGTATCTGTTTGCCGTGCGTTACAACCGCAGTCCGGAGGAAGTCGCTGGCACAGTTGTTATCTCAACCCT
>JAZKES010000040.1:0-2643 GCA_040386995.1 Pseudomonadota bacterium
GATAACGTCGCATCTTTTTCCACCAACAGGTGATACCCCGGCGGCGCCACATAAATCGTACCCGCCTCGAGTGTTTCCTTATCTTCAGCCTCACGCACTTTCATTTTGCATTTCGATCCGAAGATCATCGCAAGCAAACTGTCCTTGTCTGGCGGCAGATGCACTACGATCATGATCGGCAGCGGATAATCTTCCGGTAATGTGGGCAGTAACACCGATAGTGCATCCAGAGCACCTGCCGAAGCACCAATCACGACCGCGCTAATGCCGGAGACACTCATGGTAATTCCCGCTTCTGATAAATGCGTTCGGATCTGCTGAAATCGCTGAACGCAGTGATGTGATCCGTGAACCGAATGGATTCTTTCGAACCGAGTCCAAGAAAACACTGCCTGCTCAACGAATCCTTGAAAAGGCCAACGGCACGGTTCTGCAGATCACGCCCAAAATAGATCAACACATTGCGGCAAGATATGAACTGCATCTCGGCGAACACTGCGTCACTGGCCAGGCTGTGGTCCGAAAACACGACTTGCTTGCGCAAGCTTTTATCGAATACCGCGCGACCATAAGCTGCCGTGTAATAATCGGATAAGGATGATTTTCCACCTGACTTGCGGTGATTGTCTGTGAATTGGGAAATTCTGCTGATGTCGTACACGCCTGCCTCCGCCTTTTCTAACGCGTCGGGATTGATGTCAGTCGCGTAGAAAATCGTGCGGCTCTCGAGCTCTTCTTCCCGGAACAGTATCACCAGTGAATACAGTTCCTCGCCGGAACTACATCCGGCGATCCAGATCTTCAGCGAAGGATAAGTACGCAGATGCGGAATCACCTGTTGACGTATCGCCTGAAAATAGGCTGGATCACGAAACATCTCGCTGACTTGCACCGTGAGGTATGACAACAACATGGGCAGCACCGATGCGTCGTACAGTACAAGATCCTGCAGCGCAGAATAGCTGCGACAGTGGAAATGCGTCTTCGCATGCGACAACCTGCGTTTTATCGAAGCCATCGCATAATCGCGGAAGTCATAGTTGTACTTCCGGTAGATGGCATCAAGCAAAAGCGTCAGTTCTATATCTTCGGTTTTCTGATCCACAAAATATTCCTAACGCGGCATCCATACCCTTACTAACGAAAGCAGCTTTTCAACATCAAGCGGCTTGGCCATATAGTCATTTGCACCTGCGGACAGACAATGTTCCTGGTCGTTTCGCATCGCCTTGGCAGTCAGCATGATGATCGGAAGTTTTTTCCATGCAGAATTTGCGCGGATTTTTCGTGTCGCTGTAATGCCATCCATCTCGGGCATCATCACGTCCATCAACACGAGATCTATCACTTTATCTGGCGCATCGAGTGACTGATCGAGCGCTTCCAGAGCTTCCCTGCCGTTGCGCGCGATCTGTACGGTTGCGCCGCGCGGCTCGAGGATATTGCTGATCGAATAAATATTTCTGATGTCGTCTTCAACTATCAGTATGCGCCGCCCTTCAAGAATCGCATCGCGATTTCTGGCCTTCTTCAGCATGGTTTGCTGTTCAGGTGAAAGCTCATGAATCACCTGATGCAGGAACAGCGTAACCTCATCGAGCAAACGTTCGGGCGATTTTGCACCTTTGATAATGATGGATTTTGAATAACGTCTTAGTTGTTGTTCCTGAGCAGATGAAAGATCGCGGCCCGTATAAACGATCACGGGTGGAAATGAATAACGCTCTTCCTTGCTGAGAGTTTCAAGCAACGAGTAGCCGGACTCATCCGGCAACGAGAGGTCGAGCACCATACAATCAAAGGTATCACTGCCAAGAAGCTGCAGACATTCTGCTGCAGTGCCTACACCAATAGTTGCGACGTCGGGTGAGCTGAGCAGCTTGCCGATGCTTTCTCGCTGCACCAGGTCATCTTCAACCACGAGCACGCGGCGCATGTGATGTGTCGTGCCATTCTGCATTTTCTGGAACTTGTCTAACAATTCTTCACGCTTGACCGGCTTGAGCATGTAGCTCACAGCACCGAGTGAATACGCCGTCTCTGAATAGTCTTCCGCGGAAATAACGTGAACAGGAATGTGGCGTGTGCGCGAGTTCTGCTTGAGCCTGTCGAGCACGGACAGTCCCGAATGATCAGGCAAACCAACATCGAGAATGACGGCGCTTGGTACGAAGCGCTCAGCCAGTTCCTTTGCTTCATCGGCAGTCGTGCTGACAATACATTGAAAACTCTGTTCATGCGCCATGTGATAAAGAATGCGCGCAAATCGTTCATCGTCTTCCACTACCAACAACAGCTGCTGTGCTGACGAGATGCGGTCACGATCGTCATCGATGGTTCCCTTGGCCAGCGGCGTAGTTACCGGGTGGCTTGCGACACTTCGATCCTTATTGCCATAGCGGGAGATTATTTCGGGGAGCACAATCGACTCACTGACCAGCAATGGCTTGGCGCTGGTCACGGCCAAAGTAAGGATCTCGGGAACGGTCACGGTAAAAACGCTGCCAGCGCCCTCTTCACTGGCCAGATGAATTTCGCCACCGAGGATTCTGGTTAGTTCGCGTGAGATGGAAAGGCCCAGCCCCGTGCCGCCAAATTTGCGGTTGGTCGTGCCATCGGCCTGGCGGAATGCTTCGAAAATAA
>JAZKES010000041.1:0-37094 GCA_040386995.1 Pseudomonadota bacterium
TATCCATACATTCGATTGTGAACCTGGTAATGCCAGTTTGCACAAGCCATTGGGCAAGCCGAACTTCCATGTCGCAGTTGCCGCAACCAATACTCACCATGCGTATTGGTTGTTCAGGGAAACGCGCGTGAAATTTTTGTACGTACAAGAAAAAGAACTGATCGGGTTCTGTGATGCCGAAAGGAGAAAATTTGGGATCAAGATAGGTAGTTGACCAGTAGTGGAATATCAGCGGTAAGTCGTGGACGTTGGTGTTGTCGTTAAAAATGCTCAACTCTTTTTCGTACTTGCTTGCGTAGTCATCCTTGGGTGCGGGTGAAAGACGAGCAAGGACTCGTCGTAACTTGCGCCATGCCCTGCGTGGCAATTGCATCATTTGGTTTCTGCCGGTGGCTGAGCAATTGTTGGCAGTGCAGGTGCTGCGGGAGGCACAGGTGGCGCCGCAGGAGGCAGAAAACTTATGCCTGCCGCATCAAGCGCAGTCTTGATGCGCTCGAGCAGCTCTGTTCGCACGTCTCCATATTCATTGGAGCGTACCCAGGCACGTACGAACAGAGTGATCGTGTTGTTGCCAAGCTGATCCACGCCAAACGACGTGGCTGGTTCCTTGAGAAGGCGTGCCTCGGAAGACACTACACTTTCAATCGCCTTTTTGGCATCACCAATGTTGGTCGCGTAACCAACCTGGAAGAGCAGATCGATACGTCGGGTGAGAAACGAACTGCTGTTGATTATGGTGCCGCTGATTACCGCAGAATTCGGAATGATGACGCGCTGGTTATCGAACGTGTGCATGAGTGTACAAAACATGCCGATTTCATCCACCACACCGGTCCAGTTGCCAGTGGTGGTAATCGTGTCGCCAATCTTGAAAGGGCGGAAAACGATGATCATTACTCCTGCAGCAAAATTCGACAGCGAATCTTTCAGTGCAAGGCCAACAGCCAGGCCGGCTGCGCCGATAATCGCGAGCACGGATGTGATACTAACGCCGAGCTGGTCAATCGCTGCGAGCACAACGACACCGAGGAGTACAACATAAAGCAGGTTATGCAAAAACTGGACGAGCATCTCGTCCAGGCGCGCGCGTACCATCAGCTTGGTGACGATTGTGGTTACGTATCCAGCTAAAATCTTGCCCACGACAAATATCGTGAGTGCCACCGCAATCTTGATGGCCCACGGTATGAAGTATTGTTGAAACAGGCTTAAGTCAGCTTCCATGATGATCTTGATGCGGATTCTTGCGGATGAATAGTGCCTGGATTATCAACAATATAGTGATTGCAAACAAGGTTCCCTATAATGCGCGGCCGATGTTGAACACTTAGCTTCTCCTCGTTTCAGGAATACATGATTACTCTGCAGAACATCACCCTTTTTCAGGGTGCATTGCCTTTGTTGGAAAACACCAGTTATTCGATTTATCAGGGCCAGAAGATCGGCGTGATTGGTCGCAATGGCTGTGGCAAGTCCACACTTTTCCGCCTGTTGATGGGCGAGCTGCCGCTTGATGGTGGTGAATTGTTGCAGCCACAACAACTTGCCCGTGCGCAAATGAAACAGGAAACCGAAGCGTCTGATCGCAGCGCTGTCGATTACGTTGTCGACGGCCACCAGCGTTATCGCATGATTGAAAAACAACTCGATGATGCTTCAAGTACTGACGACCACAATGCGATGGCGCATCTGTTTGCCGAGATGGAAGAGCTTGATGGTTTCAGTATCAACAATCGTGCGGAACAATTATTAAGCGGTCTTGGCTTTTCAGCTGACGAGTTCACCAAAACCGTACGCGAATTTTCCGGCGGCTGGCGTATTCGCCTGAACCTTGCCCAAGCGTTGATGCAACCTTCCGATCTTTTGTTACTCGACGAACCAACCAACCATCTGGATCTCGAGGCCACGCTCTGGCTGCGTCAGTGGCTGTTGCGTTACGAAGGCACTGTATTGCTGATTTCGCATGACCGGCAGTTTCTGGATGAAGTGGTTGGCCACATCATCAGTTTCGAAAATAAAAAGCTGATTGGCTATCGCGGTAACTATTCGTCGTATGAAATGCAGAAAGCAGAACGTATGGCGCAGCAGCAGGCGATGTTCGAGAAGCAACAACTGCGCAAGTCAGAGATCGAAGATTTTGTACGGCGCTTTCGTGCCCAGGCTACTAAAGCGCGCCAGGCGCAGAGCCGCCTGAAGGAATTGCAACGTATGGTGGATATCGAACCTGCGCATGTTGATTCACCCTTCCAGTTTCGCTTTCGCGAGCCCGTCAAGATTCCGAATACCCTGCTCACCTGCGAGACGATCAGTGTGGGTTATCACCGTAAACTGTTCAGTGATTTCTCGATCACCATTGCCGACAACGCACGTATCGGATTGCTTGGTCCCAATGGCCAGGGTAAATCAACACTGTTGAAAACGCTTGTTGGCCAGCAGCCTTTGCTCGATGGCAAGGTGCACTATTCCGAGCATATGGTGCTTGGCTATTGCGCACAGCAGCAGACAGACGTGCTCGACCAGGATGCAAGTCCGCTGCTGATCATGCGGCGTATCGATGGCAAGGCGAGTGAACAGGAACTGCGCAATTTTCTCGGCTCGTTTGCGTTCAAGGGTGAGCAGGTTGATGCAACGATTCGTAATTTTTCGGGTGGTGAAAAATCGCGCCTCGCGCTGTGTATCACTGCATGGCAGCGCCCGAACCTGCTGTTGATGGATGAGCCGACTAACCATCTTGACCTTGAGATGGTGCATGCCCTCACGCGTGCACTGCAGGAATATGGCGGCGCGCTGATTCTTGTGTCGCATGATCGTCATCTGCTTAACAACACGGTTGATCAGTTTCTTATTATTCGTGACGGCAAGGTGGAGTTTTTCGAAGGTTCGCTCGACGACTACGAAAAACTGGTTATGGACAACAGTGCGGCAAAAAATAAATCGGCGCCGAAATCGAGCGCCAATAAAGAAAGCCGGCAACAAGCCGCGCAGCGCCGCGAGCAGCTCAAGCCACTACGCGACAAGATCAAAAAGTTGGAACAACAAATGGACCAGCATCAGAAAAAGCTCAAGGACCTCGAACAGAAATTGAGCGATGTCACACTGTATGAAGACAGCGGCAAGGCCAAACTCGTTCAGTTGCTGCAACAGCAGACCGAATCGAAACGACAGCTGGCAGAAGTAGAAGAGAACTGGATTGAGGCAACGACAGAGCTTGAAGCTGCAGAAGGTTGAGCAGTTCTTCGCGGCAACTAACTGTTTACCGCCGAGCGTGTTCGCCTGAGTTTGTTTTAATTAAGGAACCTCTGATTCGTTGCTAATAAGTAATACCCGCGAAGGGGGTATTTAGCAAAATCAACAACGTGGATTCCCGTCCCCGCTTTCGCGGGGACAAGCTTTAAAAGCCGCGGGAATGACGAAGGGATCCCGGTACCCGTCCCCGACTTCGCTGGGACAAGCTTTAAAAGCCGAGAGAATAACGAACTAATCAGAGCCTCCCGAAACAAAAAAATATTTTTCATCGTTTAACCCTTTCCCGAAATTTTCCCGTTTACACCTCCGAATACCCATCAATCATCGGAGAGTGTCATGAAAAACAAAATCTTGCTCAGAACCGTATTGGCCGTTGCTATCACTGCTGCAGTGGCTGCCTGCAATTCCAACAGTAGTGAACGTGACGATGCCAATACACTTGGCCATACGTTGCCGGCACCCGCTTCAACACCTGTGCTGGACGAGACTAGCCAGGCGCTGGAGGAAGTTCAGGTCACAGGATCACGAATCAGGAGAGAGGTGTCCGGGAAAGCCGCGGCAACTCAACAAGCAGCGGATGCGATGATGGCGAATCAAAGTGTTGCTGCTTCCTACGCGCCGGTAATGGAAATGAGGCCGGTGTATGGACCGCCGGCAGACACAGAAAAATACGCTGATCTAGTCGATAACGGCATACACCGCACCGGTGTCGAACCCGTGTCGACATTCAGTATCGATGTGGATACCGGCTCATATAGCAACGTGCGCCGTTTTCTGAGTAGCGGTCAGTTACCGCCCGCAGATGCCGTGCGCACTGAAGAGTTGATCAATTACTTCGCCTACGATTATCCGCGTGCAGATGGTGACGAGCCGTTCAGCTTCGCCACCGAAATCGCCGCGAGCCCCTGGCATGCAGGGAAACATCTTTTGCACATCGGCATTCAGGCGGTCGACGCGGAAAATACTGAGCACAAAAACAGCAACCTGGTATTTCTCGTTGATGTTTCTGGCTCTATGGAAAGTGAAGACAAGCTGGGCTTGTTGAAAACTTCGCTGAAGATGCTGAGCAGGCAACTCAGCGCAGATGATTCGATTGCAATTGTGGTTTATGCCGGTGCTGCGGGCGTGGTGCTGGAACCCACTGCTGGTAATAAGACCGCGGCGATCTCGCGTGCGTTGGATCGATTGTCTGCTGGTGGCAGTACTAACGGTGCTGCTGGTATTGAAGAAGCTTATGCACTTGCAGAGCAGCAGTTCATAGAAGGTGGTATCAACCGTGTGCTACTGGCCACTGATGGTGATTTTAATGTGGGCATGACAGATTTTGACGCGCTCAAAAAACTGATCGAGGAAAAACGTCGCTCAGGTATCAGTCTCACAACACTCGGGTTTGGTACGGGTAACTACAACGATCAATTGATGGAGCAACTCGCCGATGCGGGCAACGGCAATTACGCATACATCGACAACATAAACGAAGCACGCAAAGTGTTGGTCGACGAAATGAGTTCAACACTGCAGACGGTCGCGAAAGATGTGAAGATCCAGATTGAATTTAATCCTGCGGTTGTAAGCGAGTATCGGCTGGTTGGTTATGAAAACAGAGTGCTGGCCCAGGAAGATTTCAATAATGATAAAGTTGATGCGGGTGAGATTGGTGTTGGTCATACGGTCACCGCGTTGTACGAGATCAGTCTTGCGGGAAGTACTGGGCAAAGTGTTGATCCGCTGCGTTATAACAATGGAACCGATGTGCCGGAATCGGTGGCAGATAACGGAAACGAACTCGCCTATCTCAAACTGCGTTACAAAGAACCTGATGGCGACACGAGCCAGTTACTTGAAAGACCACTATTGGTGAGCGACATAGTTGATGATATGAACAGCACAAGTACGACGTATCGGTTTGCGGCAGCGGTCGCAGGATTCTCCCAACTGTTGCGCGATAACAAAGGACTGGGTGATTTTGATTATGAAGATGTTCTGGGTCTCGCGGCTGCAGCAAAGGATGATGACGAATTTGGCTATCGCAGTGAATTCATCAACCTCGTGAAAACTGCGCAAGCTCTGTCAGTTGGTCCGGTAGTTAACTAGGCAATCTCTGATCAATTCAAATTGCGTCATCTCCTCGGCTTTTAAAGTTTGCTCCAGAGAATGCGTGGATGGGTATCCGGAAATCAACAACCTGGATTCCCGCTTTCGCGGGAATGACGAATTATTCAGAGCTTACCTGGAACATCCGACATACACGCCGGCATCGATTCATACTTGATGCCGGCCTGGTTGAAAACATTCACATAACAAGTGCCAGGGTAGTAGACTCGTTTCATGTCTCTCGTTGATTTCATCAGTAACACCGACAAACAAGGCCAGCTTATGTTGGCCTATGCGAAGGGTGATGCGGCGGCGTTTACTGAACTTTATTCACATTACAAAGGTGAATTGTTCCGCTTTTTCTTGCGCCAGTGTGGCAACAGGGCATTAGCTGAAGAGCTGTACCAGGAACTCTGGATGCGGGTCATCAATAATCGGCAGGCGTATGAACATAAGGCCAGGTTCAGCACATGGCTTTACCATATTGCGCACAATTTGCTGCGCGATCATTTCAGAAAGTTCGAACCCGAAAACGATGAAGAAGCGTTGGAAAATGTCGAAGCTGGAGAAAGTTCGGATCCGCTCGAGCACTATTCATCGCAGGAAAAAATTTCGCGTTTCCTGACCATGTTGCAAGCACTACCCGATGAACAGCGGCAGGTTTTCCTGCTAAAGGAAGAGGGTGGTCTGAGCCTTGAAGAGATCACCCAGGTAACCGGTACAAGTTTTGAAACCGTTAAGAGCCGCCTGCGATATGCAGTGAAAAAATTGCGGCAGGTTCTGGAAGATGCAGCGTAGATCATGAGTAATTCTGACGACAAGACACCGATTGATAGTGAGCTAAAAGCCTACCTCGCAGGAGAGGACGGCGTTTCTGCAACCTATCGACAAGCGAGTACGGAAGAACCGCCGGTTGAACTTGATCGGGTGATTCTTGCGGCTGCGCATGCTGCGGTGCAAACAAGTGTCGGTAAAAAAAATACAGCGCAGCAGATCGAAAAGCAAAAAGGTGCGCCAGCAAAAGAAAACAAACTGCGGCAGCGACTGTCGATAGCGGCAAGTTTTATGGTTGGTGTGCTCGTGACATCCATGTACTTTGATCAACAAAATGAAATTACGACTAGTGCAATGTTCTCTGACGCTGTGCAGGAAGGGTTTGTTGCACCGGCAGCTCAACTGCCTGCGCCGCCTATAGCGGTCGCTACTGATGCAACTTCAACGGCAGCGCCAGCGCCCGCTGCGGCAGCAGCGATTGCGGAACTGGATGATCAGGCTGATGTCGTGGCACGTAATGAAGCAGCGGCCGAAAGACAATCAGTGCAACAAGCAGCTCAATCTGCTGAACGTGTCGCGCAGGAATTGCGGGAGGTGGATCAAGAATTGGCAGGCACACAGCAGAGCAAAGCCGTAACTACACAGGGCACAGCTGTTGGCAACGCAGCTCCCGCTCCGCGAGCCTCCGCTGCTTCTAACCCTGCAGCACCGATTGGGGAGCGTGACTTTCAGATTCCATTTTTGACAGGAAATGCCGCGAGTGCTCCAGTGAATGGTCCGGTAAGTAGTCCCGCAGTAACTAATGCGGAGACCGCACCTTCGGATGCAGCGGGCCGTGAAGAAACACGTGAAGTTGCGGATACAGCTGCGGGCACAACACTGGAAGAGGTTACCGTTACTGGATCGAGAATTATGCGCGCTGACGACGAATTCGAAAGAGGCTACCGTCAAAGTCGCGAGGAATGGTTGCAGGAGATTCTTGCGCTGGGAGAAGAAGCTATTTCCGAGGTCGAACAACTCGAGCAGATCAACACGCAGCTTGAAGAAGAAGTCGCGCTGTTTTCTGAAGCTTATCCCGACTTCGATCTTGAGGCGGAACTGGAGAGTCTGGAAGCGGAGTAGAGGTCGCAATTGAGACCGAGCGTGATCAGCACTGCAACGATTCAGCAATTGTCTGCGAGGCGCCTTCGATCAAGGCTGCTAGCGGTCATCTGCTTTAAAACTTTCGATGATTGAAATGTGTATCGGAATTTCGATCTTCCCTTCTTTAAGCAATTACATCATTCACGCGCCTCAAGTCGGCGAGTGACAACGTACCATGACGAGAGCTCTGAATAACAAAGTTGTTCATGGCATCACTACAATATGCCATGAACATATCTTCAGGAACTTACGGAACGATGTGGCTCACACGCTCGATTGATGTCGATTGTGTTCCAGTCATCAGCTCACTCGCATAGTTCGCCTGTTGGCATACGTATTCGAACAATTCCTGTCCATCTTCCCAGCGCAAATTGAACTCACCATCAAATGGAGCTGTATACGCGCCAGGGTCATCGATACCGATTTCGTAGCGAATAGTGTCGTGATTGGTGCGTGTCAGTTTTTCAATGGTGTGTAGTTGCTCGGTGTGTGGAAGACCGCGGCGATCGAGCCAGAAATCCTGGTTGTACGCGACGGTGTCGATTACCAGTGTGTCGTCTTCCCACCAACCGATCGAGTGACCGTAGTTGCTCGGCTCGAGATCACGCGGATGGGCGCGGCCATCCATATAAATCGTGCGATACGTGTGAGGACCGCCGATGTCGAAGATATACACTTTTTCGAGTGCCTCGATTTCGGTGATTTCAACACCGTACGGCGTCTGGAATTCGCGTACGAAGCCGGACGCTTTGCAGCGGGAATGGGGTTCAAGCTGATTTATCAGGCGAGTGTCGTATAAAGCCTTTGCCCAGGGTTTGAATGGAATGGATTCAAGTGGTCGCAGGTGGGCGCCAATGGCAAACACGGGTAACCAGACGCCTTTGTCTTCAGGGCCAGCGCCGCCAAACAGGATTTTTCCTGAGGCTTTGCGTGGAGCTGGGCCGGGTGGAGTTGCTGCTGGCTCCTGCGCGAAACTCTGCGCAGGAAGTAGTGTGGTAAAAATTGTCGATAAAATAAATGGTAGTGCACGTAAATACATAGGTGGCTCCGGACAAGGCTGTGCTGAGGGGAGTTTCATTTTTGTGAGGAATCTATGGGTTTAAATCCAGGGCGGGTGCAGGAAACTTTCTGTTATGCCCTAGGGGACAATCGGACTGCTGCGGTCCACTGTGGAACCTTTTTGACCCACCATCAATTCGTGGGCATAGTTGGCTTGCTGGCAAACATATTCAAACAATTCCTGATCCGCCTGCCAGCGCAGATTAAAACCGTCAGTCCACTCTGCTGTGTAGGCGCCAGGGTCATCGATAGTCACGCGATACTCGATGGATGAGTCATTGAGGCGCGTGAAACTTTCGAGGGTGTGTAATTTTTCGGTGTGCGCAAAACCGCGGCGTTGCATCCAGAAGTCTTCATTAAAACCGACCGAGTCCACCATCAAGGTATTGCCATTCCACCAGCCGATGGAGTGACCGTAGTTGGTCGATTCAAGGTCTGCGGGATGGGAGCGGCCGTCCATGTAAATGGTCCGGTAAGTATGTGGACCGCCTATATCGAATATATAGACGCGATCCAGCTGGGCCATCTCAACAAATTCAACGCCGTATGGCGTTATGAACTGGCGTGCAACCCCGGATGCTTTGCAGCGGGTGTGGGGTTCGAGTTCGTGAATCGTGCGGGCATCGAACAACGCCTTTGCCCAAGGTTGAAACGGAACGTCTTTTACTTGAGCGACTGCATTGGCATTACTGAAAACAGGTAACCAGACACCTTTGTCCTGCGGTGAGGCTCCTCCCAACAATACCCGGCCCTGTGCGTTAAGCGGCGCAGGACCCGGTGGCGGTGCATTGGCTGCAGGCGCTTGTGCCAGCACGCTGGCGCAAATTACTGCAGCTGATGTCAACCCGATTGTTGCTGAGAACAGCCATCGCATTTACTCGGAGCTCTGATTGCGGCTTGAAGCTGCATCCAGAGTCTGGCCAGGACGACCACCGGTTTCGGTCAGGGTCACAGTACGTGCGTTAACACGTGAGCTGCCATTACGTGCAAGGAAACCGTCTACTGAAATTTCAGAGCCGATTGCCAGTGTGTCACGACGCCAGCCGCCGCGCTGTAAACCGTGGGGTGGGCCCAATTCTGCGCCCCAGTTGGTTACTTCACCGGTAGCAGGATCTTTAACGTTCATGTAGATCCAGACGTGTGGGTTGGTCCACTCGACTTTGGTGACAATCCCGGTAAGAGCTTTGGGTTTGCTGTCATCAAATTCAGCAGTGAATGAATGATGGGCAAAAGCACCACCAGCCAGCAACATCATTCCGGCGGCGAGCAGTTGGGGAAATAGCTTGGTCTTCATGGTACTTCTCCTCTATAGCTTAAGTTCACTGCCGGTTGTTCTGGCAAAAATGAACGGGTAGTTCCTCACCACCCACCCATTGCATGGTCCAGCTTGCGGACCACGCCCTGGTGTAGGCGCCAGGATCGTTAATAGTAACAGCGTACTGCAAGGTGTCGGCATCAGGCCGGGTAAAGCGTTCTTCCAACTCCAGAAGGCTAGTATGCGGCAAACCGCCGTTACTAAACCAGAAATCTTCATTAAAGCCTTTCGTCGAGATCACAAGGGTTTCGCCTTCCCAGTGGGCAGACGAGCGGCCATAGTATAGGGGATTGTCGTCATCGCCCGTTACGAGACCTGTTTGTGCACGACCATCGGTATAGATGATACGAAAGTTGTGGTTACCACTTCCTATCAACGCAAATATGCGGGAATTCTCCTTATCTTCAAGAAGCTGGATCCCGAGATTCGATTGATACTGGCGTGGTCCACCTGGAGGTTTGCAGTTGAGCCACATGGGATCTTCTTGCAGGAAACGCTGCTGGCGGTGTTTGTATACACCCAGTGCCCAAGGTTGCAGAGGTGCGACTTTCGCTGCATCGTCAATATTGGCAAGCATGCCGTATTTGTCCACGTCTACTTCGACGCCGTCTTCGACAAGTACCGTTTCACTTGGAAAGCTCCAGTAACCATCTACAGCGCCATTGGTTGAACCGAGTGCAATCGAACCATCGGGCCAGTGCGGTGTAGGGCGTGGTGCCAGTGGTACTGCGGGTTTTGTATCAGTCACGGTATATACCGGATGACCAGTGCCAGCCAGGATAAGAGATTCGGCCCATACCTGACGGGTGCCATCACGGGCGCGCATACCTTCTACGGTAATTTCGTCGCCTGGCTGCAGGCTGTCGTCACGCCAGCCACTCTGGCGCAGGACGATAGGGCTCTCGAGTTCGATCGCCCAGTTTTCGATGCCGTTAGCACTCTCAACATTTATGAACACGTGGGTATGTGGATTGCGCCAGTCCACTGCGGTAACACGACCAGTCATGGTGGCCTGCTGGGTGCTGTCGAATTTCGCTTCAATCGGGTGATGCGCCAGGGCAACAGTAGCTCCCAGAGTCAGAACACCCAGAGAGAGAGCAGAAAAACAGTCAGCAAGTCTGCTGCGCTTTATCATGGTTTACTGCCTGACAACTTCAAAACTGCCACTGTCGTTATCACCTTTCCAGGTACCGGTAAGTGAGCGGTTCGGTAATTCGAGTCGTTCAAACTTGCCATCCAATTCGTAGTCACCTGCTTCGATGTGTATTGTCCAGTCATCGGCATTAAGGGTAGCTGAATCGATTTTCAGATCGTCGGTACCAGGATTAATCACACCCGTGATTTTGTCGCCATCCCAATCCATTACCATGAGAATGCTTTCACCGTTGGGGTTGCCTTCCCACTCACCGATCCATGAGCCTTTTACTGGGTGGCCTTCCTGAGCCGACACGCCTGAGACCAATCCCAATGTGAGAGCGGCGATGGCCATTTTTTTAAAGATAAAACGCATAGTCTAAAACTCCTGCTGAATTTAGGGTTGCGAGCCTAACATCCCGTATATTGTCAGGGCAAGTTTGGCTCAACATTGTGATTCTAAAGAGGATATTGGCTATTTTAGCGAACTGTGCGGTTCGCTTTATTGTCGTTCCATTGCTCTGAATTTTTTGGATCGAACCATCTTTTGCGCGTCTAGCCAGGAGTCATTTGCGCACGTGCTCGTGCAATCGCTTGCTTCACTTGGGATGGTGCCGTGCCGCCAGTATGCTTGCGCGCATTCACCGAGCCCTCAAGACTTAGTACCGCAAATACATCCTGTTCGATTGTCTTGCTGAACTGCTGCAGTTCCGCCAAGGTCAGTTCGCTCAAATCACGCCCTTCCTTGATGCCAAACGCTACACTCTTGCCAACCACTTCATGCGCATCGCGAAACGGAATGCCTTTGTTGACCAGATAATCAGCGAGATCGGTGGCAGTGGCATAACCTTTCGCTGCCGCCAGGCGCATTTTGTCTTTCCTGGGTTTGATCGCAGGTACCATGTCGGCGTAGGCCTTGAGACAGTCTTTTATCGTGTCGAGCGTATCGAAAATAGGTTCTTTGTCCTCCTGGTTATCCTTGTTATAGGCCAGTGGCTGACCTTTCATGAGCATCAAGAGACTTACCAGGTGGCCTGTAACGCGGCCGCTTTTGCCGCGTACAAGTTCGGGCACGTCAGGATTTTTCTTCTGCGGCATTATGGATGAGCCAGTACAGAAGCGATCAGGCATGTCGATGAAATCAAATTGCGACGACGTCCAGAGCACCAGTTCTTCGGAGAAGCGTGAAAGGTGCGTCATGATCAGGGCGGCGGCAGCACACAGTTCAATTGCAAAATCACGGTCGCTCACGGAGTCGAGCGAGTTTGCGGTGGGTCTGTCAAAGCCGAGCAGGCTGGCGGTTAACTCGCGATCGATCGGAAATGTCGTGCCTGCCAATGCGGCTGCTCCAAGCGGACAAACGTTCATACGCGCGCGGCAGTCTTTCATGCGGGTGTAATCACGCTGGAGCATTTCAAACCAGGCCATCAGGTGGTGGCCAAACGTAACCGGTTGCGCGGTTTGCAAATGGGTAAAGCCCGGCATGATCGTATCGATGTTTTGTTCGGCCAGTTGCAGAATGCCATTCTGCGTGGCGCGCAGCAGCGCACAAATTTCATCAATTTCATCGCGAACAAACAAACGGATGTCGGTCGCTACCTGATCGTTGCGCGAACGGCCCGTATGCAGTTTCTTGCCGGTCAGACCTATGCGATCAGTCAGCCGACTTTCGATGTTCATGTGGACATCTTCAAGTTTTACGGACCATTCGAATTTGCCAGCGTCGATATCAGCCTTGATTGCCTCGAGTCCTGAAACGATTTGCTGCAATTCATCGGAGGTCAGAATGCCAACCTTGTTCAGCATCGTGGCATGCGCTATCGAGCCGCGGATATCGGCAGCATAAAGGCGTTTATCGAAACTTACTGAAGCAGTGAAACGTTCAACAAAGGCATCGGTGGGTTCGGTAAAACGGCCGCCCCAGGGTTTGTCCTGACTCATGGCTGATCTCTTGTGTGGATAATGTGTTATGCAATATGCAGAGGAGGAAATACGGCGTCGATTATACCCGCTGAACCGAGGCACATTGACAGTTTTTATGTGCGGAGCATAGGTGGTTAGGGTGGCGTCATAAACTGCTTCGCGTACAATAAGGAAATATTGAAGTAACTGGCCAAATTCATGTCCCAGCAAGTAATTCGCATCGCCACGAGGGAAAGTCCACTCGCCCTGTGGCAGGCAGAATATGTTAAAGCCCAATTGTTGTTAGCCCATCCAGAATTGACTGTTGAACTGCTGCCGATGACCACCCGCGGCGACCAGTTGCTGAGCTCACCGCTTTCCCAGATTGGCGGCAAGGGTCTTTTCATCAAGGAACTCGAAGTCGCAATGCTTGAAAACCGGGCTGACATCGCCGTGCATTCGATGAAAGATGTGCCGATGGAATTTCCTGAGCATCTTGGACTCGCCGTCATCTGCGAGCGCGAGGATTCTCGCGATGCGTTTGTCTCCAATCTTTACGCGACGCTTGATGATTTGCCGCAAGGTGCGATTGTCGGCAGCTCGAGCCTGCGAAGACAGTGCCAGCTAAGACAGCGTCGACCCGACCTGATCATAAAAAACCTGCGCGGCAATGTGAATTCACGCTTGCGTAAACTCGACGAGGGCGAATACGCCGCGATCATTCTTGCAAGTGCGGGTTTGATCCGCCTTGGTATGCCCGAGCGTATTACCCAATTTATTCCAGTCGATATTTCCTTGCCCGCATGTGGCCAGGGCGCAGTAGGTGTTGAATGCAGGCTTGATGATGAAGCGACTCTCGCGCTGCTTGCGTGTCTGAATCATGAACCGACGGCCATATGTGTGATGGCCGAACGCGCCATGAATGCGAAATTGCAGGGTGGTTGCCAGGTTCCGATTGCCGCGCTTGGTCGGATAACCGGCGAGGGCGCCAATGCAATTCTTCATCTGCAGGGTTTGGTTGGCAGTGTTGATGGCAGCAAAATCCTGCGCAGCGAAATCAGCGGGTCGTTGCATATGAATGAAGAACTTGGCGAAATTCTCGCGGAAGATTTGCTGCGGCAAGGTGCCGCGAGCATTCTGGAAGCACTATAGGGTTCACAGACCCTGGGGAAAATTTATTCAATCATGATTCAAGCCGGTATCCTGGGACAGCGAACCACACTGACGAACAAGAATATCTGGCTGACACGCCCAGCTGAACAAATAGGTGAGCTGCGCCTGCAACTTGAGAAGCTTGGGGCGCACGTGTTGTCGTTTCCCTTGCTCACGATTCGCCCGGTTGATCCTGCTCCTGTTGTTAAGCAGCGCCTGATGAATCTGGATCAATACGATCTCGTTTTTTTTGTCAGTACCAATGCGGCAAGAATTGGTCTTGATGTCATCGTCGGTTTATGGCCGCAATACCCTGCGCACATTCTCAACTTTGCGGTGGGTCCCAGCACAGCCGCAGAAATTGAAAGTTATGCTTTGCCGGTATGTTATCCTCAAGACCGCATGAGCAGCGAAGCCATGCTTGAGTTGCCGGAGTTGCAAAACATCGGCGGCAAAAAAAGCCTTATCATTCGTGGCGTTGGTGGTCGCGAGATTCTGGCAGAAGGGTTGCGCTCACGCGGAGCGCTTGTTGATTATGCAGAGCTTTACGAACGCGTCGTTCCGGTTTACACAAACGGACAATTGCGCCGCTGTGTGCAGCAACATACGCCGGATGCGATAGTGGTAAGCAGTGCCGAGGCTCTGGATAATCTTCGGCAGTTGTATGAACCGTTGGCTCCCGAGAAATTGTCGTGGCAGCAGTTTCCGCTTTGTGTGACTTCCGACCGCCTTGCTGAACATGCATTTGAGACAGGCTACATGGTCGTTACAACAATGGCCGGTGCCACCGATGTAGCTATAGTTAATGGATTAATGACCGCTTTCGGCGAGTGAGTTTTTCAGGAGGTGCACATGAGTGACAACACTAGCGCGAGCGACAATAGCGCAGGTGACGCAGCGACGTCGGAAGAACTTGTTGTTGCTGCAAGCTCGGCAACTGCCGACAAAGCTTTCACTTCCGCAAGTCCAGCTATTACGGACAAGCCTTTTGCTTCGGCAAGTTCGGCAACCAAGGACAAACCCTTTACCTCGTCAAGCTCAGCAACTGCGGACAAACCTTTTACCTCCGCAAATTCAACCGCGCCAATGCCGAAACCCAAACCCAAATCACGTAGCGGTTCAGCTTTTGTTTTGCTGTTGGACGTTTTGCTTCTGGTTGCTGTTGTTGCGTTAGGTTTTGGCTACTGGCAACAGAAGCGCGCGCTGGATACTTTAACTACCGAGCACGCCGCGTTAGTCAACCAGGTCGGCAACAGCAGTGGGCAATTCAGAACTCTGCAGGATAGCCAGCAGCAAACCGACAGCAGCTTGCAGGCAATGCAGCAACAGATTGAAGAAAGTCTTCAGCGGCAAGAGCAGGGTCAGCAACAAGCGCAGCAGCAATTGCAGACTCAACTTGGCGAAAGCAGCAGTCGCATCGCAGGCCTCGCTGCACAACTCAATTCTGTAAACAGCGAACTGGCCGTTACGCGTCAGCAGGTAAATCAACTTGGCAGTCGGACTGCAGACGATGTGATGTTAAGCGAAGCTGCATCACTGGTTGAACTTGCACAACAACGCCTGCTCACTGCGCGCGATGCAAAATCCGCAACTACTCTTCTGGTTGGTAGTGATGATTTGCTCGCTAAAATTGCATCAATTGATGTCACAGCGGCACGCACCGTTCTTGCTGCTGACATGACAAATCTCAAAGCTGTTCCAGCGGTAAATGTTGAAGCTCTTTATCAGCAACTTGCTCAAGTTCGTTCGCAAGTGAGTGTGATGAGTGTTGTGTCTGGTTCGGACAACCCGGAGTTTGTTGTACCGCAATCCGGCGAAGTAGCGCCGCCGGAAAGTGGCTGGTTCGATAATGCACTCTCTGTGCTTGGCGAATATTTTGTGGTCACACGTCAGGATGTCGATGTGGTGCCATTGCTCACAACCGAGCAGCAGTTCCTGATACGTCAGAACATTGAGTTGCAGCTCACTTCTGCACAACTTGCTCTGGTGAATGCAGAGCCCGAGGTTTATCGCTCAGCAGTTGCTGCGGCGAGTGATGGCATAAACCGCTGGCTGCAAAGTGCGGATGACAGTAAAACAAAAGCGATTGCCACGTTGAACACATTGCGAGACGCGTCGATAGTCGCAAGCATGCCCGACATCAGTGCTTCGCTGAATGCAATTCGGCAAATCGTTCCTCTCGCGTCTATCCCGGCAACATCAACTTCTGAGGTTGCGCAGTGATCCGTATTTTTCTCTGGTGTCTACTTGCGCTTGGTCTGGCCAGTGCGCTCGCCCTTATCATGGCTTCCGATCCTGGTTATATATTGATTCATTATCGGGGTTATTCTGTTGAGGCAACGTTAAGCACCGTGATCATCACGCTTGTGTTGCTGGCAGTGTTATTTGTCGCGTTGCGCTGGTTGCTGCGTATCATTAACCCGCTGCAACTATTCCGCAAAAGCACCTGGAAAAATTTTGTGAGCGTAAGCCCGGCCAAGGCAACGGCTATCGGCTTTAATCATCTGTTGCTTGGTCGCTGGCTCGAAGCCTATAAATTACTCGTCGAAAATGCGGAGAAAGTGGAAGACCCTCAGCTGTCGTATCTTGGTGCAGCGATTGCGGCGTTCCAGCGTGGTGATACTGCTTCCTGGAATTGGTGCCTGGATCGCGCCGAGAAAAAAGCGCTCGCAGAGACGCAGGGTTTGCAAAATTTACGCGCGATGTTTGCGATGCGCTCTGGTCAGCAAGAGCAGGCATTGGTACTTCTGACTGCTTTACACAAGGCCGTGCCCAACAGTCCACTTGCGTTGCAGCAACTGAAGAATATCTATGTCGCTAAATCCGACTGGGATAACCTGGATGATTTGCTGGCCGAACTGGAAAAACAGAAAGTGGTTGGCGGTACCGAGCTCGTGTTATTGCAGGAACAGGTGTACCAATACAAGCTTCAGCAAGCTGCGGAAAACAGTCTCGATAATCTCCGCCTTGTCTGGCAGGACTTGCCGAAATCGCTCCGCAGCAACGAAGTGCTCACGGGTGCCTATCTGCAAAACCTGCTGCGCTTCAATCAGGATACTGAAGCAGGAGCGCTGCTCACTCGGTTTCTAAAACAGCAATGGAGTGACAAACTCGTCGCGATGCTGGGTTTCGTCAACAGCAAACAACCCAAGCAACAATTACAAATGATGGAAGTCTGGCTGAAAGACAAACCCGGCAATCCTGTGTTGTTGCTGACGCTGGGCAGGTTGAGTTTGCGTGATCAACTGTGGGGCAAGGCGCGCGAATATTTTGAACAGGCTTTGCGTGCCACCAGCAACAACGAACTCAGTGCAGAGATCAGTGCTGAGTTAGGCCGTCTGCTCGAACACCTTGGCGAACACGAAAAAAGTCTCGCGTGTTATCAGAAAGCGATGGGGCTGCTTGAGTATAAATTGCCGCAGCTGCCTTTGCCTAACGTCAAATAAGTGCCGTCAATCAAATAAGCACTCTCAAATAGCCCTGTCGGTGTTCTGCAAAACTATTCGATATCCAGCTGCGTCTTCGAATTAACACCCGCAATATTCCAATAGGTGTTGCAAGCATCGACTCTTTTAAAAGCCGCCTGCTACATCTTGCTGCCGCATGTTTCCATTCATCCGTGTAAGCGATCCAGAGGGCCAACAGGTTTTCCTGCGTTGAAGTTTTGCCAACAGTCGTTCCAATGGGATGCGTGAGCTCTATGTGACAGGATAAAGCCAAGCCTTCAACGTACATTATGAAAGCAGCGTCATATTGTTAGTTGGTCTTGCGATACGTGATATCACTTTCGGCCGCATCAATTTTTCCTCTCCGCGTTTTAGTCGGGTTGACGAAATGTTTTTCTCGTATCAACTTTTCTAAATAAAAATCTCTGAAAAATTTTGATTTATTTAAAACACTCACGCGCGCAAAATTGCATCGTCGCAAGTAGTGGCGACACGTCGTCCGAACTCTCTTGTACGCCGATAAAATTAAATCGGCGTATTCTGGTGCGCAGAACAATTTTTTTGTGCATGTGACTACGTGTACTACGGCTTTAAACCCGTTTGTTTTTCGAGACATTAAACTGCTCGGTATCAGCATGATTTTAATCGCGACGTCTTGACTTCTTGTCTTGAAATTGACCATGCTGCATGAGCTTGAGTTTGGTGTGTTTGAGCAGGGATTTCTGCCAGTCAGAAAATTAAAACAATCCGGAACGTACGAAGGTTCACTATGAAAACTCCCTTCTTTTTAAATATTAGTTTGATATCACTTTCCATTTTTGCTCTCACCGCCTGCGGCACAGAAGACGAAAGCGCAACCACACAGTCAGAACTTAGTGCCTGCATCGACATGGCCAAGGGAGGCTTAAGGCCAATTGCTGATGATCGTTCTGAACGATTCCTCGGCAAGGTTGAAGAGGCAACTGCATTATGTAGAGGCGGGCAACGTCCGCTACCTTTTCGCGAAACTCCCTGGGTTGATTGGTCCAATTATTGGGCAACCGGGGATCTTTCAACTCAAAGCGACGGCGCAGAAGCGCGCACGATTCTTGGTGAACACCTCAAGCCGAATGGCCGCGGCATTGATGGTTCTTTGATGGACCTCGAGTATCAGCGCATCGAACTGATCAAATTTAATCTCTTCGACAATTACACTTACGAAACCTACGTCAAAGGTTTGGGCGGCATACCGGGTTCGTCGATAAAACAATGGCCCGAAATGCGGCTTGATCCCACCAATCCGTTTTATGCAGCAGTGGGCGGTGATGGCGAGCAGCTGTGTACCGGAGAGTTAATACGATTCCGAAACCTTACCGGTATATGCAACGACATAACGAATCCGAAAATGGGATCGACCGGTACACTCTTCTCGCGTAACGCGCAGTTCGAAGCGACGTTCCCGGACCTCGGCAAAAATCCACTCGCCATCGCGCGGCACAGTGATCCGGAAAACGGCAACCGATTAGGGTTGTACAAACCCGACCCACAGTTGATCAGCCGCAGTTTATTCACTCGTCAACAAACTTCTACCACGTGCAACCAGGGCCTGGGTTTACCCGACTATTCAGCAGCTGCAGAGTGTGATTATCAGAAGGCGCCGTTCTTTAACGTTCTCGCCGCATTCTGGATCCAGTTCATGACACATGACTGGTTCTCGCATACTGAAGAAGGGCGCAACACACCGGGCCTTGTTCCAGTTGGATGTGAATCCGAAGAAGCAATAGCGCTTGGCTGCCGGCCGGAAGACCGCATGGAAGCCACCCTGTACGCCGACTCCACCGATCCAGACTCTTTTGATGATGATGGCGAGCAATATCAGTCACGCGCTTTCCGAACCACAGAAAATAACATCAGCGCCTGGTGGGACGCTTCGCAGATCTATGGTCATGATGACATCTCGGTAAAACGTGCGATTCGTGATCCAGATGATCAAGCCAGGTTGAAGCAGCCGAATGGTTATTTACCGCTGCTTGATGAATGTCAGCCCGACTGCAGCGTGCAGCCGCAATGGCAGGGTCAGGAGGCCGCAGCGTTTCCTGACAACTGGAACATCGGCCTGAGCTTTTATCACAATATTTTTGTACGCGAACACAACAGCTTCGTCGACAGGTTCAGAGCTTTGCAGCGCGACACACCTGATCGTGATTCCGGCTTCCGTAACCCCGCAAGCCCCGACGATATCATCACCTACGCAGAAGCAAGCGATGAAGAAATTTTTCAAGCTGGCCGTCTCGTGGTTTCTGCAATGATCGCAAAAATCCATACCATCGAATGGACCACGCAACTACTTTATGACGAGCCGCTATATAGAGGCATGAATGCCAACTGGTTCGGTCTGTTCAACTCCGAAGAGAATGATGTTTCCGTCGTGCTGCGCAGCATATTCGATCAGGACCAGAACATTCTGACGCGTACGTCGGCGAAGATTGCGAGTTGGGTTGGCCGTAACGAGCAAGGCGACAAAGATAACGCCTGGTATTCGGTGCTGGCTTCAGGAGCCGGTATTTTTGGACTCAACAACACGCGTCAGGAAGGGTTCCTCTGGTGGAAAAAAGACGCGTGGGACATCACCAATCCGCAGGACGTTAATGGCGGTATCAATCACTTTGGTTCACCGTTCAACTTTCCGGAAGAATTCACGACTGTTTATCGCCTGCATCCACTTGTTCCTGACTTGATCGAATACCGTGAGTGGCAAAATCCGAATGATATTGCGCTGAAGATTCCGGTCGTCAGAACTGCGCGCGGAGAAGCATCTGGCGAAATGCGCAATCGCGGTCTCGAAAACTGGGCGCTCAGCATGGGTCGTCAACGACTCGGCTTGTTGCAGCTGCAGAATCATCCGATGTTCCTGCAGAATCTTGACATGCCGCATCTCGGGCCAGGTGCCAAAATCGATGTGCCTGCTCTTGATCTTATTCGCGATCGTGAGCGTGGCGTGCCGCGTTTTAATGAGTTCAGGCGTCAGATCGGCTTAAAAGCACTTAGCGGATACGACGATTTTGTTGACCAGCGTTTGGCTGCTGATTCACCAGCGCGCAAACAGCAGGAAGAAGTGGTCGGTAAAATTCGTGCTATTTACGGCACACACGTCTGCGATGAAAGCAAAATCATCACTGCTGTTCAACGTGATGCCAATGGCAATCTGCTTAACGATTGTCTCGGTCATCCGAATGGCACTCGTGTCGATAACATCGAAGACGTCGACATGGTTGTGGGCTGGCTTTCTGAATACACACGTCCGCACGGTTACGCGATTTCCGAAACCCAGTTCCATATTTTCATTATTAATGCATCGCGTCGATTGTTCAGCGATCGCTTCTTCACTTCCAGTTTCCGCCCCGAGTTTTATTCCCATCTTGGTTACGACTGGGTGTTGAACAATGGACCTCTCGACGATTGCCCGTATCCGTTGACCACGCGACCAGATGACAGCCAGCAGTGTCTTGAACCTGATCCCGTAAATGGTCACGTCATTGCGGTTTCGCCGATGAAGCGCGTAATGATGCGCAACATCCCTGAACTGCGCGACGAACTGATGCATGTAGTGAATGTATTCGATCCCTGGGCGCGCGATCGTGGTGAATATTATTCACTGGACTGGAAGCCACGCGCCGATGCGCAAGATGATCCTGCATTCAGCCAATAGTATTCGGCATTGCCTGCAAGTACAGGAGTGCAGGCAAGGACGTATTGCTTGAGGAAACTTCGGTCTGCAGGGATGCGGCCACAAAAGGGACGCGTAATTTAGTCTACGAAAATACATTCAAGGATTTAATTACGCAGCTATCGCCGCAAATGCGAAATTGGAAGCGCCATTGGTGTACCCGTTGATACACCCATAAAATGTGCTTATAAAAGGAAAGATGTGATGGCAACAAAAATAATAAGCAAAGTGTTTCCTGTATTTATGCTGCTCGGCCTGACGGGTGCATTACAGTCTTGCTCCGGGGAAGACCTTGCTCCAGGCGAGGAAAGCAGCAACAGTAACGAAGCCGAAATCACCGACCAGATGATCGCTGCTATCAAAACAATCACTGAGTCGCGCGCTGCAAACGGTGTTGTGCCGCGGCTTAATCAGGCAAAAAGCTTGGGGTGTTTAAACGCCGACTTCACAGTAGAACCTAACCTCCCCGATAACCTGCGTCATGGATTGTTTGCACAACCAGGGCGTCATCGCAGCATGGTGCGATTTGCAAACGCGAGCGAGGCAGATGATCGCGAGAAGGATTTTCGCGGCATGTCGATCAAGGTGTTTGATGTTGCTGGTCAGCCGCTCTGGGGACAAGCAGGCGAGCAGGATTTTCTGATGAACAGTTATCCCGCACTGTTTGCTTCCAACCCAGAAGAATTTTTATCCTTCATCGAAGCTACTGCTGATGACGCGATGTGGAAATTTTTCATCAATCCCTTCAACGTGGATTCATTGGCAATTTTGTTAAAGGGACGGGAAAAAATTAACAGCCCTTTCGATATCGATTTCTGGAGCACCACTCCGTACAGACTCGGGCCGGATGCCACAATTGCCGTGAAATATGCGGCCTTGTCGTGCACTGCCACTCCCGGTGAAGAGCCCGATGATGCCGATGAAAATTTTCTGCGCACAGTGATGCAACAGCAGCTGACAACTGGCGGTGCTTGTTTCGACTTCATGGTGCAGTTTCAGCAAGACCCGAAAGAAATGCCCATTGAGGATGCCTCGGTAATCTGGGATGAAGAGGACGCGCCGTACCAGAAAGTAGCAACCATCACTTTTGCTGCTCAGGATTTTTCCTCGAATACTGCGTTGCAAGATTGCGACAGTCAGCGTTTCAATCCCTGGCAGTCGTTATCAGAGCATCGTCCTGTCGGTGGCATCAACCGCGTCCGCCAGGCTGTGTATTCAGAAGCCGGCGAATTTCGTTTACAACAGAGCCAGCGTTGAGCTGGATTAAAGGAGTTTCGATATGATTATGAATCCTACGATAAGAAGCTGGCTCAGCATGTCGCGAGAAGAGCTGGATGAAATTTATAAGTCGGCTGAGGCCGGTACCATTCCGTCGGGCGATACCAAAGGAACCGCAGTTGTTACCGGCACGATCGGTGTGAAACTTTACGCGATGCTCGCGCGAATGTTCGCGTGGCAAGGCAAAGTGTTCGACCTTTTTCCACCGGACTACCAAAGTGGAATTCTCGTCAACAAGGTCACTGCGTTCAGTCTTACGTTCGTTGTTGCGAAAGTTTACAAGGACAAAAGCTGGCTCGATGGTAAAGAGACTATTGTCATCGATTATTCAAAGACGTCTTTTTTTGCCAAAAAAATTCGTGATGAGATTCGTGAAGTGGAGCCTGGTCTTTATCTGGGCAAGGTCTGGTTTGGCAAAACCCGTGTGATGGATTTTATTCTCACCAGATCGGATAAGTAGTCGCATAGGTCGCCGTATAAATAATAAACACCAGGCGGTTTCCGACACTTTCGAAAATGACAGTAATTTTTAGTAGTGAAATAAGGACATTGGGATGATACCGCAGTCTGCGTTTACGATTTGTGCGGTCGTGGAACCAACTCATCTGGGTGAGCTGCGGGCATTACTGGCCCGCATGAATATTCTGCATGGCATGGCTGACCCTGATAATTCCCTTGTGCCCTTTGGCCAAATCCACACGCTGCATTTCGCGCGCTTCGTGATTGTTGAATCGCTAACCAATGACGATATTCTGGTGCACGGCGAAGTGCCGAAGCCGTGGGCGCCCATGCTCGTGTTCATGGGTGATTGTGATGGTCCGCGCGATGTCGTCCTCGCTGAACTTGCCGTTCGCGCCAAACCCGGTCTTGAGAAAATATTTTCATGCTGCCAGGGTTTTGCGGGTACCTCCGATACCTTGCTTGAATGGATGCAAGCCAGAAACGTGGTACCCGCGGCGAGTTACGTAAACTGGCTCGGTCGCACGGTTGCACAAGTGCATGAAGAACTTGCGCTGCATCGTCTGCTCAGACAACAACTGGTGAAGATGCAGCAGTCACCTGTCAGTGATGATCCCGCCGTTATTCATCGGCATCTGCAGACTGTGGTCAAGGAAGCGGTTGCCAATGGCCAACTCACGCTGAGCCCAATTCCGAAGACTCCATTTGGATGGCGCATAAAAAATCTGCTTGAATTTATTCTGGTGCCACTTGTACTGATCTTGCTTGCGCCACTATTTTTGGTGCTCGCGCCGTTCTATTTGTTTGTATTACGGCGTAAGGAAAAAGCCGACCCGGAAATTCTGCTCAGGCCTGATCCCCAGTGGGCTGCTCAACTGGCAGCGCTTGAGGATCACATGGTGACCAACCAGTTTTCTGCCTTCGGTGATGTTAAACCCGGTGCGTTCCGGCGCTACACCATTATCGCCGTGTTATTTCTTCTCAACTTTGCTGCGCGTCATCTGTTCAACAAGGGTTACCTGACGCGTGTACAAACTATTCATTTCGCGCACTGGATTTTTCTTGATGACAAACGACGTGTGCTGTTCTTCAGCAACTACGATGGCAGCCACGAAGCGTATATGGACGACTTCATCAACAAGGTCGCCTGGGGACTGAATCTGGTATTCAGCAATGGCGTGGGTTATCCGGCTTCGCGTTGGCTAGTGAAAGGCGGCGCGGAATACGAAGGAAAATTCAAACGGCATTTGCGGCGGCATCAGCTCTGTACCGATGTTTGGTACAAGGCTTATCCGGATGCCACTGCGACTGAGCTCGCACGCAACATCAAAATTCGCAAAGGACTCGAAACACCGGTATTTCGCGAGGACAGTGAAATCCGCGACTGGTTAAGTTTGATCTAGATATTGGGGTAAGTAAGCATGACGAACCAGACCGCGTTCGATTTCACCGATATCCAGGGCATCGTTCGATTCGGCCATGGCCGACTTAAATCTGCATGTATGCTCCTTTTGAATATCAAGGATCCCGCAGCCGCGCGGCAGTGGCTCAGGGCAACTGCATTCACCTCTGGCGCAAGTACAGATCCTCTTCCTGATGCTGCATTGCAGATAGCGTTTACTGCGCGGGGCTTGGCGCGGATTGGAGTAGACAAGGATGTCCTCACACAGTTTTCCGATGAGTTTCTCGCCGGCATGTATGAGCCAAGCCGTTCGCGGCACCTTGGCGATACCAATACCAATGCGCCCGATAACTGGCGCTGGGGTGGACATGAGGGTGCGCTGCCAGACCTTATCCTTATGCTCTATGCACTTCCAGGGCGGCTTGAAACGCTTCATCAAGAACTCGAAACCTCGTTGTTCAAAGACGCGTTTACCGAACAGGCACATCTCGGCACCAACCACGTCGTTACTACTGAACCCTTTGGTTTCGCCGACGGTGTAAGCCAACCAAAGATTGACTGGCAGAGAGATCAGACCGCTGATTTACACCGCCGTGATAGTTATTCCAACCTCGTTGCGTTGGGCGAGATACTGCTCGGTTATCCGAATGAATACGGCGAATACACCGCGCGTCCCCTGGTGTCATCCGAGCTCGACACACGTGCCGCGGCATTACCTGAAGCAGAAGATCAGCCAACTCTAAAAGATCTGGGGCGCAACGGGACTTATCTTGTGCTCAGGCAATTGGAACAAGACGCGTCAGGCTTCTGGAAATTTATTGATGCACAAGCGGGGCATGATCCACTAAAACGAGAAGCACTTGCAGAAGCGATGGTGGGCAGAAAACGCGATGGCACGCCGCTGATGCCAATCGAAAAAAATCTGGTTGAAGGTATCGACCCTGATGATCGTGAAAAGAATAATTTTTCATATGACGAAGATAAACAGGGAGCAGCGTGTCCGATTGCATCACATATCCGCCGTTCCAATCCTCGTACAGGCGATTTCACTCCGGGGGTAACCGGATTCATCAGTCGGATGATTCGAGTGCTGGGCTTTCACAACGCAAGCCGCGAGCAGGATCTGGTCGCATCGACACGTTTTCATCGCATATTGCGCAGAGGCAGAGTGTATGGTGATTTCATAAAGCCCGAAGATGCATTGCTGGAGCAAAATCCTGCCCAGGAACGTGGACTACATTTCATTTGTCTGGCAGCAAACATTCGTCGCCAATTCGAATTTGTGCAGAGCGCCTGGGCTGCCAGCGGTAAATTCGCTGGATTGCAGGACGAAGAAGATCCGTTGATGGGAAATCGCAAGCCACTCTACGGTGGGACTCGTACGGATCAATTCAGCCAGCCGCATGAGTCGGGTATTCGCAAATGCACTGCTGACCTCCCACAGTTCGTCACTGTTCGTGGTGGCGCTTATTTCTTTCTGCCGAGTATTAGTGCATTGCGATATCTGGCAGCTGAACCTGTTACATCTGGCGTGACAAACACCACGACATCGGCTGGTACTGTATAAAATTCGAGGATCCTCCGTATGTTTCTGCGTCCACTCCACCGTTTTCTGATTTCCGTGATGCACGTAGAGCGTCGTTTCGAGCCTTTTTTTCGACCCGCACTAAACCGTCTTACTCGTGAACCTGTAGCGCGGGTAGTGCAATATCTGATTAACAGTGGTCGTACAGACGAAGGCCTCGCACTTGCAGAGGAGAAATTACTTGATCACGAAGAGGAGAGTCTCAATAAAGTCATCACGGAAATGACAGAGCAGATGCGAGGCCGTTTCAAACCTGGACAATTCGAACGCGGCGGCAACACCAAAACTCATGGACTAGTGAAAGCTACAGTCACGGTGCGTGACGATCTGCCTGAGCACATGCGCAAAGGCATATTTGCAGAGCAACGCAGTTACCCGGCCTATATCCGGTTTGGAGGGCCAGGTCCTGATGTGCCTGCTGATATACAGGATGTTGGATTCACCAGCATGTCGCTGAAAATCATGGATGTGCCTGGTGAAAAACTGATGGATGATGAAAAGTTCACGCAGGACTTTTCAGCGGTTTGCACGCCAACTTTCGTGACGGGAGATATCCGGTCCAATTCGCGGTTGCAATACTGGAGCACCAGACAAATGCCGCTCTACTATTTTATCGACCCGCGCGAGTCGCATATCCTGGATATGCTCATGCAGGCGCTCTGGAACGAAACCCAGTACAACCCACTGGGCCAACGCCACTACAGCTGCGTGCCGTACTTGTTGGGCGAAGGACAGGCGATGGTCTATTCGTATCTGCCCAAAACTGAGGTTTACAAGAAGATACCTGGAGTTCCATTTGGAAAGGTGCCCTTCAACTATCTGCGCGACAACATGGTGAAGACCTTGAGTGAAAAAGACGTCGAATTTGATTTTTTGATTCAGGTACAAACTGATTCTCATCTCATGCCGATCGAAAATGCCGGAGTGCGTTGGCCGGAAAAACTGTCACCGTTTATTCCTGCAGCAACTATCCACATCCCGAAACAAAAATTCGATTCACCCGCACAATTCGATTTCGCAAAAAAAATATCAATTAACCCTTGGCATGGTTTGAAGGAACACAGACCCTTGGGCAATCAAAATCGCGCACGCAGGCGCATGTACAAGGAGTTGTCTGTATACCGACAAAAGATGAACAACGTCGCCCACTTCGAGCCTGACGGCAGTGAAGTATTCAATTAGCGAGTGCGAGTCCAAGTCCGTAGTGGACGTTTTGCGTGTGCAGGATGGTGATTAATGTGCGTGGCCAAGAAAGTCCTGCAGCTGTGCGACGATAACGGAACTGAGTGCTCCTACATACACATCAATACCTGCCGCTTTCATCATCGCGATACCCTTGCCGTTGTTTCGCAAATCAGGATCAACGATGCCAACGTAAACAGATTTTATTCCTGACTTAATCAGCGTAGCTGCGCAGGATGGTGTACGGCCGTGAAACGAACAGGGTTCCAATGTTACGAACGCAGCAACATCTGAAGATTCACCGGTAAGATGCGACAGCGCCATGGCTTCCGCATGTGGCGCCCCCGGTTTGTTGGTATGTCCCCTCGCAACTATTTTATTGTTTCGGACAAGAACGCAACCGACAGGCGGATTATCCATGCAGAGCGGGATGGCTTTTTTACCTAGTTCAATAGCCGATTGCATGAAGTGTTCTATTTCTGACGGGGACAATAACGCTCCGGGATGTCAGGCTGCGTTTACCCCCACGCGCAGTTGAGTTTAGAAAATTCCTAATTCCTGCCATATAGCATCAACCCGATCTTTTACTTCTTTGTTCATCGTGATTGGTCGGCCCCATTCGCGCGTAGTTTCGCCACCAATTTTGGTAGTGGCATCGAAGCCCATTTTTGAACCAAGGCCGGACACGGGAGAAGCGAAATCCAGATAATCTATCGGAGTGTTTTCCATGCTGATGGTGTCGCGCACAGGATCCATGCGGGTAGTCATCGCCCAGATGACGTCTTTCCAATCGCGGATATTGATGTCGGCATCCGTGACAATCACAAACTTGGTATACATGAACTGCCTGAGAAACGACCACACACCCATCATCACGCGTTTGGCATGACCCGGATATTGCTTGCGAATGCTGACGATCGCCAGGCGGTAGGAGCAGCCTTCTGGCGGCAGATAAAAATCGACTATCTCTGGATATTGTTTCTGAATGAGAGGCACAAAAACTTCGTTAAGAGCTACACCAAGAATCGCGGGTTCATCAGGTGGTCGACCAGTGTAAGTGCTGTGATAAATCGGATTTTTGCGATGGGTGATTGTGTTTACAGTGAAGACTGGGAATTTTTCCACTTCGTTGTAGTAGCCCGTGTGATCACCATACGGACCTTCTTCAGCAACGTCGTCAGGATAAATGACACCTTCGAGCACGATTTCAGCAGTGGCTGGGACTTGAAGATTATTGGACAGACCTGCCGCAACTTCGGTCTTGTTGCCACGCAATAGTCCTGCAAAACCGTATTCGGATAGAGTGTCGGGAATAGGCGTTACCGTGGCAAGAATTGTCGCGGGATCTGCGCCCAGTGCAACTGAAACCGGAAATGGTTCACCGGGATGTAATTCCTGCCAATCCCGAAAATCGAGTGCGCCGCCACGATGCGACAGCCAACGCATGATCAGCCGATTCTTGCCGATCTTTTGCATGCGATAGATGCCGAGGTTCTGGCGTTCTTTGCGAGGTCCACGCGTGATAACCAGTGGCCATGTCATCAAAGGACCAACGTCGTCCGGCCAACAGGTTTGAATTGGGAAAAGGTCGAGATCAACAGCATCGCCCTTTATCACCACTTCCTGACAGGGTGGATTGTTGATTTCCTTTGGCGCGAGATTCAACGCTTGTTTGAACAGCGGCGCCTTATCCCACAAATCTTTCCAGCCCTTCGGAGGATCGGGTTCTTTCAGAAACGCCAATAATTTGCCGACATCGCGTAAAGCGGAAACATCACTTTGGCCCATCGCAAGCGCAACTCGTTTGGGTGTGCCAAACAAGTTACCCAGTACGGGCATGGAATAACCTTTGGGATTTTCGAACAGAAGTGCAGGGCCTTCCTGGCGCAACGTGCGGTCGCAGATTTCGGTCATCTCAAGGTAGGGATCAACCTCTACCTTGATGCGCTTAAGCTCGCCCGTCTGCTCGAGCATCTTGATGAATTCGCGCAGGTCTTTATACATTACAAGGGTCTCTGCGCTCGACTAACCGGGTCTGGCATACTGGTGTTGTTACTTGCGCGTTATCTACTTTTTGAATCTATGTATTGGCGTTTTTATCTATTTACTTGCGTTTCATCGTCTGGAAAAACTCTTCGTTGGTCTTGGTGTCCTTGAGTTTGTCGAGAATGAATTCGGTAGCAGGTACATCTTCCATGGTGGTAAGCAGTTTGCGCAAAATCCACATACGTGCCAACTCTTCTTCGCTGGTCAGTAAATCCTCGCGACGTGTACCTGAGCGGCGGACGTTAATAGCGGGATAAACACGTTTCTCGGCCATCTTGCGATCAAGATGCAATTCCATGTTACCGGTACCTTTAAACTCTTCGTAGATAACCTCGTCCATTTTAGAACCGGTTTCTATCAAACAAGTGGCAATAATGGTCAAGCTGCCGCCTTCTTCAATGTTACGTGCAGCACCGAAGAAACGTTTTGGGCGTTCGAGTGCATGGGCATCAACACCACCGGTTAATACTTTGCCGGATGAAGGAATGATTGTGTTGTAGGCGCGCGCAAGACGAGTGATCGAGTCGAGCAATATCACGACGTCTTCTTTGTGTTCGACAAGGCGTTTGGCTTTTTCGATTACCATTTCGGCTACCTGCACATGGCGCGCGGGTGGCTCGTCGAAAGTACTAGCCACAACTTCACCGCGTACGGAGCGCTGCATTTCGGTTACTTCTTCGGGACGTTCATCGATCAGCAATACGATCAGTCGGCATTCTGGTGAGTTACGGATAATGGCCTTTGCCATGTTCTGCAGAATAAGGGTTTTACCAGCCTTTGGTGGCGACACGATCAGGCCGCGCTGGCCTTTGCCGATAGGTGCAATCAAGTCGATGACGCGTGAGCTCAAATCTTCAGTACTGCCGTTGCCGGCTTCGAGTTTCAGGCGTTTGTCGGGGAAGAGCGGGGTAAGGTTTTCGAACAGAACTTTGGTGCGGGCATTTTCGGGTTTATCAAAATTGATTTCGTCAACCTTCAGTAGCGCAAAATAACGTTCGCCCTCTTTTGGTGGCCGGATTTTGCCGGAAATCGTATCACCGGTACGCAGGTTGAAACGGCGGATCTGGCTCGGCGAAACATAAATGTCATCAGGGCCTGCCAGGTAAGACGCATCAGCAGAGCGCAGAAATCCAAAACCATCCTGGAGAATTTCCAGTACACCATCGCTGTAAATATCTTCGCCATTACGAGCATGGCGCTTGAGAAGCTGGAAAATAACGTCTTGTTTGCGCGTGCGCGAAACGTTTTCAATTCCCATTTCTTCAGCCGTTTGCAGCAGCTCTGAAATAGGTCTGGTTTTCAGTTCTGATAAGTTCATAGCGTTAGGTACTTGAGACAAGAGACATCCAGGAGGAAAAGTAAGGTTGATGGGATTCGGGTTCAGTTTTTATATTTGGTTTCGGGCTTGGGCGGTTAATTTTTTTACCAGAGGATCTTGCAACACGCGGGTGGTGTTTTTAAGTACATATCGGAAAGCGCAGGTTATAGGCAATATCCGTTTCTGGTTAATTTGTTACGTTCAAGAATTCTTCTTTTTTCGAATCTTTTTCGAATTAGTTTCGAATCGGTATCATCGAAATCTAGTCGCAAAGAACACTGCTTGGTGATGCCAGGTTTTGCGGAGTTCTGCTAAAGGAATAGGTGTCGGATAGACGAGCAGGTCACAAATCTATCATCGTAAATAGGGCATGTCTAGTGGAAATTTTGTCGCAAATAAGGTTTTGTCATCGGCGACAAAAATCGCATTCAAGACGAAAAAGTCCTGTTTTTTAGCGGTCAAGGCTCGAGGAAAAGTGGGTGGCTCAGAGGAGCCACCCGGCTAATCTAGATGGTGCTTTCTATAAAAGCGGCAAGTTGTGACTTGGACAGTGCGCCCACTTTTTTCGCTTCCACATTACCATTTTTGAAAATAATCAGTGTGGGTATGCCCTTAACGTTGTATTTGGGCGCGGTAACCGGGTTGGCATCAACATCCAGCTTCACGATTTTCAGTTTGCCTGCGTATTCGTCGGCAAGTTCTTCGAGTACTGGAGCAATCATCTTACAAGGGCCACACCATTGTGCCCAAAAATCCACGAGGACCGGGCCTGCGGATTTCAGTACATCTTCTTCAAAACTGGCATCCGTTACGTGTGACATATTCGCATTCATAAATTTTCCTTCAAACGTCAGATTGTTAACTAGACTATTTCTTTAGGGCGCCGCCAATTTACTGCACTCGTAACTGCACTTCTAATTGGCTGTGCAAATGACAAGAATAGGAAATACAGATATCGAGGCTGGATTTTGTATTTCAAGAAAGACGGATTATATATCCATACTTCCTATCACGCAGATAGCTTTCTTCAGGCTGCCAGCTTTTGGGCCAGACTACGCGCGAAATAGGTCAGAATAGCATCGGCGCCGGCCCTTTTGATTGCGAGGGTAGATTCCAGCATGACCTTATCTGCATCCAGCCAGCCTTTTTCGAATGCCGCCATGTGCATCGCATATTCTCCGCTCACCTGATAAACAAACGTAGGAACTCCGAACTCATCTTTTACAGCTTTAACGATGTCCAGATAGGGTAAGCCGGGCTTGACCATAATTATGTCGGCGCCTTCCTCGAGATCCAGCGCAACTTCCTGCAGCGCTTCGCGTGAGTTAGCAGGATCCATTTGATAATTTTCCTTGGTGCTCTTGCCGAGATTGCCAGCTGAGCCAACGGCATCGCGAAACGGGCCGTAATATGCAGAAGCATATTTTGCGGAATACGCCAGGATGCGGGTGTGTATATGTCCTGCGCTTTCGAGTTCGTCGCGGATCGCACCAATACGGCCATCCATCATGTCGGAAGGGGCAACAATATCGGCACCGGCTTCGGCATGAGAAATAGCCTGTTTGATCAACGCCTCGACTGTTTCGTCATTGAGCACATAGCCATTGGTATCGATGATTCCGTCCTGGCCATGCGTGGTAAATGGATCAAGTGCTACATCGGTAATTACGCCAAGATCAGGGCAGGCATCTTTAATCGCTTTAACCGCGCGCTGCGCAAGGCCATCAGGATTGTAAGCTTCGCGGCCATCCAGCGATTTGCTCGCCGGATTTGTCACGGGGAACAATGCGAGGGCCGGAACACCAAGACTATGAATATGTTTTGCCTCGATAACGAGCTGATCGATACTCAAGCGCTCAATGCCTGGCATGGATGCAATGGCTTGGCGATCACCTTTGCCTTCGATCACGAAAACCGGGTAAATGAGGTCGTTTGGCGTCAGCACTGTTTCGCGCATCAACCGGCGACTGAAGTCATCGCGTCGCATGCGGCGCATACGTGTTTGAGGAAAACGACGATTATAGGAACTGCTTGGCAAGTTAAAACTCCTGATGCATGCAGAGAGCGGTAATTTTGTAAGGGAGACTACTCTAATCAGAAGCCTCATTGAAGTCTATGTCAGCGCCAGAACTGCAATGGTCCAACGTTAATTCATGACATTCTGCTGCTTTAGAGAATTGTCGATCTGGAAAATATTACCTTCACATACATCGTGATCAGTGCCAATTATCATCACATGTTGTCAGTTCCAACATCTGTTCTTCGAGCGCGAAACGTACGAGCAGTGATCGGGTAAGTTTGGTGAGCGCTTCTGTCATTTGATCACTTGCCAGCAAAATATCGGGGCATTCGCAGCTTTCGTTGAAGGCGAGCGCAAGGTCGGTCGAGCTGCCAATGCAGCGATGTAGATAGGCAATTAAACAGCCGAGTTCCTGATTTGATCGTGACTGCCTGCGCATCAGGCTGCCATAGATTTCAAAATGTCCGATTGAAATATAGTCGATCAATTCTACGCACAGGTTCTCGAGACACACTTCCTGTTCCATTGGTGTCGATGACGACAGGCGGGCGCACATCAACTGCAACAAATGTTTGCGTAAACCAAGGCGCTGCGAGCGCCATCGAGCAATCAAGCCAAGGGAAGCGTCAAGATTGTTGTCAGAAGAATGATGCGGAACTGGCGCCATGCAAAACGCTCTCTGTGCTGTTTGATTGAAACTGCACTTTGACTATAGGAGAGCTTTTTTGAGTGTGCCGAAAATTTTTCCTGCTTATTTTCTGAGCGCCTGAAACAGACTGACACCGATCAACATCACAAAAGCGACGAGTGATAATTCGGCAATACTCAAATGCAAAATGGGATCTTGCCACTGGACTTCTGCACAGTTGCCATCACCCGAAAACATCGCCTTGATCACATCCTGAAGTGGGAATGCTTCGAGCATGTAGGAAAGGCTTGGGCCACAAGCAGGCACTTGGTCTTTTGGAAGATGTTGCAGATAGATTTGTCGGATCGCAAAACCGCTGCCGGCTAGTGCCAATGCCGAAGTAATGAAGCCATAAATTTTTCTGCCTTTGGTTAATGGGTTGTGAATGAAGCCTGCCAGCGCCACCAATCCAGTTCCGATAAAAAAGACTCGTTGCATGATGCATAGGTGGCACGGCTCAAGTCTCATGACATGTTCCATGTACATCGCGATAGCGATTAGCGCTGTGCAAAACAGAAAAATGTAAAGATTGACCAAACGGCTGCTTAGGTAATTCATGAGACGGCTCCCTAGCTGTTGTTCACGTTTTGCAGGTAAGTTTCAAAATCGAGTGTATCACTTTGCTCAATGGCTTCGCGTTCCAGATTGGAGGTTTGGCACATACGCTCAAACTGCGTCGTTTTTTCTTCAGATAATTTTAGTATCCGGAAGTAGTCGCTGTTTGCAAGCGACTGGTTCAGCGCAAAACGCGAATAAGATGTCTTAAGCTCGCGCATACGCTGCAGTACTTTAGCCGAAGGTGTCAGTTCGGGATTCGCAACCTTGGCCAGTTGTGCCTGTACTGCACTGCTATGTGTTGAATTGTTATGAATGCTGTCGAGCAGTTGTGCAATTTCCGCAGTTTCTGCGAGGATTTCGTTGGCCCAGGTTGTCATCAGAACCGCGCTGCCATTATCGAGTTGCAAGGCTGGATCGCGACCTTGTCGTACTACTGACCTCAAGTTGGCGTCGATTGTCTTGTGTTCCTCTGCGCTGGAAGGCGGGCTTTCGCGCAACAGGCAACACAGCAGGAAACAGTTAAGAAACAACATTTCCTTTACATCGATACCGAGAGATAAAAACGGATTAAGGTCGAGGCAGCGAACTTCGAGATATTCGACGCCTTCTTCGCGCAGCGCATGTACTGGTCGTTTGCCGTTGGATGAAATTCGCTTGGGGCGAATCGTTGCATAAAACTCATTTTCTATCTGGAGAAGATTCGCGTTGAGCTGTGGATGTGAACCATCACCGGTTTCAAATTTAGTATAGGCTTCGTACGGGGTTTTGATCGCCTTCTGTAAACCATTCGTGTAGTCAGCAAGGTTGTTGTAACTGATGTAAAGACCGGCTTGTGCTTTACTGGTGTAGCCGAGATCACCCATGCGCAGAGATGTTCCATACGGAAGATACAACGTGCCGTCATCGAAAGGTTCGAGACCATGATTCGGATTGTTGCGCACAAAACTTTTGCATACTGCTGGAGACGCACCAAACAAATAGATCAGCAACCATGAGTATCTACGGAAGTTACGGATCATGCCGAAATATTGCTCGGTCTTGAAATCCTTTAGCGAAGCGGTGTTGCCCAGCTGTGTTTGATAGAGCTCCCAGAATTTCTCGGGCAGCGAAAAGTTGTAATGAATGCCGGAGATGGTTTGCATCGTGCGGCCATACCGAAAACCAAGGCCTTTGCGGTAAAGAGTTTTTAGCCGGCCAATATTGGATGAGCCGTATTGCGCGAGCGGGATCGAATCATCGTTCGCAATGATGCACGGCATGCTGGATGTCCACAGCAATTCTTCGCGCGGTAATTGTGTGAAGGTAAACGTGTGCACATCAGTCAGAAACGCGAGGCTTTCTTCCGGGTTTTGATAGACCGGTGTGATGAACTCCATCAGCGCTTCGGAAAAATCGGTTGTAACACAGGGATGAGTCAGTGCCGAACCCATGCCAGCCGGATGCGGCGTGTATGCAAGATGCCCGGTCGGATCGATGCGCAGGCTTTCTTTTTCCAACCCATGGCTGATATTCGCCAGGATGGCGATGCCACTGGTCTCTTTCAGCTGGGAGAGATTGCGCTTGAGCTGTTCTGACAAAAGAAAACTTCCTGATTCGGGCGGGTCTGACTAACTAACCTGCAACTTGTTTTTGTAATCGCAACCTGCCCGACAGCTTTCCCCAGGGCTTGAGTGCAATAGAGTGTGTCCGCGCACCTTTCCTTTCAAGGTGACTTGAGAAATTGTTTTTTTTGCTGAGAGCGGCGTTCGCTGCGTTCTCACATCCTCATTGTCTCTGCATTGAGAAGTTGAGTGCGGCAACTCAGCGCTAAAGCAAAAATGCTGATTTCCGAAGAAGTCCTCAGTCCACGTATTGTAAGTATGGAAAAAACAAGGAAATTATTATTATAGTTAAGCCCGACTTCGGCTCGCGCGGCATTATGCCACAGGAGCAAGGCGAGAAGTAAAGCGCCAGAAATCAGCCAATGTACAAGTAGATTTGAATGATTCTTATTCCAGCGAATCACGCTTGAAGCGCTGAATTTGTCGTCGATTCTGCTTGGTTGGTCTGCCTGAATTGTCCGGTTCATTTGCATGTTGTGCTTTGCGTTCGGCAGCGAGTGCTGTTCGCAGGCTGATGCTTTCAGGAGTTTCTTCATAGAGCAGAGCTGCGACAGGTGCTGCCTGGCGATGTTCGGATAAACCCTTCACGATGACTTTGCGTTCGTCCCAGCCTTGCCGAATGTCGAGCGTGAATCCCACTTCGATTTCGCGACTGCTCTTGCAGCGTTCGCCGTTGCACTGCACTTTGCCACCTTCGATTGCCTGTTTGGCAAGTGAGCGCGTTTTAAAAAATCGGGCTGCCCACAACCATTTGTCGACACGAAGACGTGTTAACGATTCGCGCGGTGTCGAGGCAGGAGTTGCGGGCTTGTTCATAACGTCATGAGCTCCTTGAAATGAATAAGGCCTGGAAATTCCGCCGTCGGCCTGATTTCCTGACTCATATCTGGTTGCAAAACATGAATGACGTTGTGAACTCCTTCCGACTTAGCGCAGCGCAGCACGTTGAGGCTGTCATCGATGAACAGGCAGCGCTCATAGTTGAGATTGGCGTGAACACTCAGCCGATCCCAGAAACCAGTATTTTCTTTTGCCAATTGAAAGTTGTGCGAGCTGAAACAAGTTTTAATGTGTTCATCAAGACCTGACGCACTCAGCTTGAGCCGCAATGCTTTGGGATGAGCATTGGTCACGAGGATCGCCTGTTTACCCTGCGCCTGCAGAAATGCCAGAAACTCAACAGTGCCTGGTCGAAACTGAATCAGATGTTTTACTTCTGTTTTGAGCGCTTCCACATCCATGCTGATTTGCGCGCTCCAGTAATCCAGGCAGTACCAGTCAAGACTGCCATGCAGGGAAGTGGAGAGTTGCTGCAGGTACTGTTGTGCGCTTGCAAGGTCGCAGGCGTGGTGCGCTGCATAACGCGAAGGTAAATATTCCAGCCAGAAATAATTGTCGAATGACAAATCGAGCAACGTGCCATCCATGTCGAGCAGCACGGTATCAATAGCAGACCAGTTAACCATTCGCTCCTTTATCCTCTATATAATGCCCGTGAATTATATAAGGACTCCGCAACGGAGTTACCAGTTTCATTGTTAATCTGCGGACAATCCTGATGAATCTCCAACCGTTGCTCGCGCCCTTGGCAGAAATCGTACGAAACGCCGGTGCAGCGATTCTCAACGTCTATGAACATGCAGATTTCGAGATCAAGAAAAAACAGGATAATTCACCGCTCACCGCCGCCGACCTGGCTGCGCACCACATTATTGTCGACGGATTGACGGCGCTCGATCCAGGCCTGCCTGTGCTATCGGAAGAATCCATCAGCGTGCCGTGGGCGACGCGTAAGGGCTGGTCGCGTTATTGGTTGGTTGATCCGCTTGATGGTACCAAGGAGTTTATCAAGCGTAACGGCGAGTTCACGGTCAACGTTGCACTGATCGATAACGGTGTGCCCGTACTCGGAATTGTTTATGTGCCAGTGCTGGACTGGTTATATGCCGGAATTCTTGGGGAAGGTGCCTGGAAAGAAGTGCAAGG
>JAZKES010000041.1:37194-39282 GCA_040386995.1 Pseudomonadota bacterium
TGGACTGGTTATATGCCGGAATTCTTGGGGAAGGTGCCTGGAAAGAAGTGCAAGGCGTGCGGACCAGAATCACCACGGCAAAAATTGTCGAAGGACAAAAACAATTACGTGTAGTTGCGAGTCGAAATCACCGCGGTGAACTGCTCGATGCGTGGCTTGCGAAAGTCGCGGGCACATTTGCTGATGTTGAGCTCGTTAGCATGGGCAGTTCATTAAAAATCTGCCTTGTGGCCGAAGGCAAAGCTGATATCTACCCGCGCTTGGCCCTGACCTCCGAATGGGATACCGCAGCAGCACATGCCATTCTGTCGGCTGCCGGGGGCATGCTGGTTGATAACAATTTCAGCGCCTATCGTTACAACCAGAAGGACAATCTGCTCAATCCCTTCTTTTATGCAATTGGGGATGCCGAGTTCGATTTCGCTGAATTTCGCTGATCCTGGATACTTATTATCAGGTCAGCATAATTTCCGCGGCTCTAGCGACTTTGCATATCCAATCTGGTACAAAGCGCCCTTCTTTTCCCGCCAATAATTACAGGAGCCCCTGCATGGCCATCATCACAATCGACGGAAAACAATACGATACCGACACCTTGTCTGATGCAACGAAGACCCAGCTTATCAATCTACAATTCGTAGATTCAGAGTTCAGAAGGCTACAGGCGCAGAGCGCTGTGCTGGAAACAGCGCGCCAGGTTTACGTGCGCGCATTGAAAGATGCGATGGGAACACCGTAAGTTTTTATTTCAGAGATATCTGCTACGCGCTCAGCCAGCTGAAATATGTTGGTTGTAGCGCGACTGATAACAAAAGGGCGTTGAAGCGTAGCTGGAACGGAAAAAATTCCTGCAGTTTCGGAACTTATCAAAAGCGACGCACTGCGATTCACCAAAAAACTGCAAGTGCATCGGTATCACGCAAGGTTTCAAAGAGTTCGTGTTAATACTGAATTATGAAACTCAGTTGTGCGTGCAACTGGTACGCGATAACTTTCAGCTTGCTAAAATGCTTTGGATTTCCGGCCAACTGCGTTGTCCATTCATATACATCTCGTCCTGTAAGGACTTCGGTACCCAGTCGCGAATCGCTGACTGAAATGTGTCTCGTTGTTGAATCCGGTTAAACCAGTGCTGCACGTGCGGCAGTCGTCCGTTTTCCCAAACCGGACTCATGGCAAGAGCAGCAAGTCTGTTCAGATAAGGGCTCATCGCTATGTCCGCGATCGAGAAATTATCACCGACAAGCCACTCTGATGCCTGCAATGCAGTTTCCATTTTTTCCAGATAAGAAACATAGAGTCGTATCTTGTCAGCAGCGCCCGGAGCTTCAAGTCCTTGCTGTAACCATTGCCATTTCATAGTGCGTGCAGCGAGTCCTTCGGATCCTCCAAGCTTGAGAAATTCCTCAAAATTGCCAATACCATTGCGTAAAATAGTGTAGCGGTGTGAAACAACATAAGTGAGAGCGGAGCAGGCTGGATGCAACTCCTCGTCCACTGCCTTGGTCCAGTAACGCGCTTTCACTCGATCAATCGCTGACGTCGGATATAGCGGGTGCTGAGGAAAACAGTCTTCGAGATATTCACAGATGAGAGTGGATTCAACAATGATCTCGCCATTGTGTTCCAAAGCCGGAACAACTCCTTTCGGATTTATTGCCAGATATTCAGGCTTGAACTGCTTGCCAGCAAGAATATCAATGTAGATGCCATCCCATCGCAATTGTTTTTCGGCCAATGCAAAACGCACCTTCGCCGCGCATGCTGACGAGCCGTGGTGATACAGAATCATAGATTGGGTGGTCATCAGTTCTTCAGAACAATCCAGGATGATGGGGCTCGATGGTCCTATTTTCGATGCGCTATGGCAATATTACTTGCCGATTGTTCGTGAGGGATGCGAGGGGATACAGAGGGCAATAAAACGTAGACGAAATCAGGAGGGTAGCCACTTGAAGTGGTGCCCAAGGGCGGAATCGAACCACCGACACAGGGATTTTCAATCCCTTGCTCTACCGACTGAGCTACTTGGGCGTTACAAAAACATTTCTTCTAAACTTTGGGCGGCGATGCCTGCGCATGGCCTTT
>JAZKES010000041.1:39382-45288 GCA_040386995.1 Pseudomonadota bacterium
CGTTACAAAAACATTTCTTCTAAACTTTGGGCGGCGATGCCTGCGCATGGCCTTTTAACGGTTCTTTTTTCGCCATCAGGACAGACGCCCGGCGGAGAAAGGCGCGTATTAAACCCGCGCGGCTAGTTTGAGTCAAGCAAATGCTGGTCAGGGCTTTTTGGTTTCGGGGACATATCCTTCGGCCGCAGCAAATTCTTCGTTGTTCAGGAATTTAGTCCGCTCCGCACTTAGAAATTTGCGGTGCTCAGGGTTGATCATGCTGAGCTGTTTCTCATTGATCAGGCGAACCTGGTGCGCTTGCCATTCTTGCCAGGCCTTAAGGGAAACATTGTTGAAAATGTCCAGTCCGTCAGGGCCGGGAAAAGGTGGCATGACCATGCCTTCCATTTCTTTCTGGTATTTGCGGCAAAAAACTTTAGCTGGCATAGGTGCTCGGTAATTAACGTGGATTTATATTAACTTCGATCTTGAATCGGGTGCGCGGGATTGGTGTCGCCAAGTCAGATTATCAGGATGGCAACGTCCATAAAAATTCCCGGTAGATCAGCGCGAGCAATTTTCAGGATGCAGCCAATTTATCCAGCAATTTTTTAACGGGCGCTGCTAATCCAAGCTCTGCTGGTGATTGCAAATCATACCAATGCCAGCGCTCATTCTCCATGATACTTACGTGTGAACTGTTCAGCGGAATAACCACGGGGGTGATGTTCAGATGGAAGTGACTAAAGGTATGGCGCAGAGGTGACCACTGCCGTGCTGAGCTTGTGTCCAGCATGAGCTGACCATGCAACGCCGGATCGAACTCGCTTATGTCGCTGGTTTCCGGAAAGCTCCATAACGAGCCCCATATGCCCTGTGGGGGACGTTTCTCCAGCAGCACTTTTTGTTCTGCCTGGCGATGGAAAATTAGCATGTACGTGTTTTTCACGGGTAGAGTTTTGGCTGGCTTTTTCTGCGGAAAGTCTGCTGTGCGATTGGATTTATGCGCTTCGCACAATTCAGTTAAAGGACATAGTGAACATGCGGGTTTGGTGCGTGAACACAGCGTCGCGCCAAGATCCATAATGGCCTGCGTGTAATCCGCGCAGCGAACTTCAGGAGTATGCGTCGCCGCCAGTATCCAGAGTTTTTGTTGGACCTTCGGCTGATCTGGTGAGCCTTCCACACAATGCACGCGACAAAGCACACGTTTCACGTTGCCATCGAGAATTACTGCATGTTGCCTCATGCCAAGTGCAATGATTGCGCCTGCAGTTGATTGGCCTATGCCCGGAAGTTCGCTTAACTCTTCGACGGTATCAGGAAATTTGCCGGCGTATTTTTGCCGCACTATTTCAGCAGTTTTCTGCAGGTTACGCGCACGCGCGTAATAACCGAGACCGGTCCAGTGATGAAGGACAGTATCGGTGTCCGCAGCTGCGAGATCTGCAAGTGTCGGAAAACGCGCCATGAACCGTTCGTAATAAGGAATTACCGTATTGACCTGGGTTTGCTGCAGCATTATCTCCGATACCCAAACCCGATAAGGTGTTTGCTGTTGCTGCCACGGCAAATGTTTGCGCCCGTATTTATCGAACCAGGTCAAAAGCGCAGAACTGAAGGTTTGATCTGTCATGAAGGGTGTAAGCAGTGATGATGATAGATGAAGATGATGCGTAACGATTATAACCAGCGAATGTGCGAATGATAGAAACAATGTGTGGTGATGGAAGATGCATCGAATATAGAGAAGTGTTCTCGCGACAAAAGACAGCCATTGCGCAAAGAGTGCAGAAAAATACGCAATGAGGTGTGATGTCGCGATGGTCGCGTGGTTTTCGACCCACTTTTGCCGGTATAATCGTGTTTTTGTTGTCGCACCAGGATCCCTTCATGTCTGAGCGTCAGGCCAGCGTAGAACGCAATACCAACGAGACTCGTATCAAGGTCAGCATTAACCTTGATGGCACCGGCAAATTCAAGATTCAGTCCGGCCTGCCTTTCCTCGAACACATGCTTGAGCAAGTGTCGCGTCATGGTCTTATCGACATGGACATTGTTGCCGACGGCGATTTGCAGATCGATGCACATCACACAGTAGAAGACCTTGGCATCACACTTGGCCAGGCTGTCGACAAAGCATTGAGTAAAACGGGCATACGTCGTTATGGCCACGCCTATGTGCCGCTGGATGAAGCACTGTCACGTGTTGTGATAGATTTTTCCGGACGCCCCGGACTCGAATACAACATTCCTTTCAAGCGCAGCTCAGTCGGCGATTTCGATGTCGACTTGTTCTACGAATTTTTTCAGGGTTTCGTGAATCACGCGAAAGTAAGCCTGCATATCGATAATTTGCGCGGCAACAATGCGCATCATCAGATCGAAACTGTCTTCAAGGCATTCGGCCGCGCAGTGCGGATGGCAATAGAGCATGATCCGCGCATGCAAGGCACCATACCTTCCACCAAAGGCACGCTCACCGGTTAATTCGGGATAAATGGTTCTGGATGAAACACGTCGCTGTTATTGATTATGGCATGGGCAACCTGCACTCCGTTGCGAAAGCATTGGAGCATGTGGGCAATGGCATCAAGGTCAGCATCACTGCTGATCCACTGATATTAAAAGAGGCTGATCAACTCGTATTTCCTGGCGTGGGTGCCATGCGGGATTGTATGAGTGAAATCAGGCGTCTTTGCATCGATGAAATTTTGCGTGAGCAGGTTAAGCAAAAACCTGTGCTCGCGATTTGCGTGGGCATGCAGGCGCTTATGCAAAGCAGCGAAGAAAATGGTGGCGTAAATTGCATCGGGCTTTTTGCCGGCAAGGTCCGAAGGTTTGAAGATCATAAGACGGATGCTGATGGTCAGTTGCTCAAGGTTCCGCATATGGGTTGGAATCGCGTGAAGCAGGCCAAAGTGCATCCGATGTGGAAGGGTATCGAAGACAACGATCGCTTCTATTTTGTGCACAGCTATTTTGTGGACCCGGATGCGCAGGCAGAAATAGCTGGCACCACTGATTACCCTGAACCCTTCTGTGCCGCCATGGCGCACAAGAATGTTTTTGCTGTGCAGTTCCATCCAGAGAAGAGCCAGCGTAATGGTTTGCAATTGCTGGAAAACTTTCTTAGCTGGAACGGACAGTCATGAGTCTTGCCAAACGTATTATCCCGTGTCTTGACTGTGACAATGGTCGCGTAGTGAAAGGTGTCAAATTCACTGACATTCGTGATGCTGGTGATCCTGTCGAAATTTCCAAACGTTATTGCGATCAAGGTGCGGACGAGATTACGTTCCTCGATATCACCGCAAGCAGTGGCGAGCGCAGCACTACTATTCATACGGTTGAAGCAATCGCGAGCCAGGTATTCATTCCTCTCACGGTTGGTGGCGGCATCCGCAAATTGCAGGACATTCGCAACATGCTCAACGCGGGTGCTGACAAAGTGGGCATCAATACCAGCGCAGTGCTCAATCCTGAATTTGTCAGAGAGGCGGCTGAACGTTTTGGCTCGCAGTGTATTGTCGTTGCAATCGATGCCAAGAGTGTGTCGAAACCTGGCGAGCCAAAACGCTGGGAAATTTTCACACATGGCGGCCGTAACCCTACCGGCCTTGAAGCAATCGCGTGGGCAAAAAAAATGGTGAGTTATGGGGCAGGCGAAATTCTGCTGACCAGTATGGATCGCGATGGCACCAAGAGTGGGTTCGATCTCGAATTGAATCTTGCGATCAGTGAAGCGGTTTCAGTCCCGGTGATTGCTTCGGGCGGTGTTGGAAATTTGCAGGATCTTGTCGACGGAATTCTTGTTGGCAAGGCAGATGCAGTGTTGGCAGCAAGCATTTTTCATTTCGGGGAATTCACGATACCCCAAGCTAAACAATATATGCGTGAGCGTGGCGTAGAGATACGCTGAGTTTTTGCGGCAGTATTGCTTGTTCTCAAGATAAAGCCGCTTCAGAAGCGGCCTGCAAATTTAGAACTATTCAGATAATATTTTTATTGAATCCGCGAGTCTTGCTGAAGTGGCGACCTTAAACCTCTGACGCCGCCACTTTGTACTTACAACGGCACTCTCGCAGTGGAGTTCTATCCCTTCGCTTTAAGAATGTTCAAACCCTTTAGCACATTGATCGCTTCATTCAACTGATAATCCTCTACCAGTACTTCCGGAGTCGCTGCTTCGGCGGTCGGCGCAATAATGGGAACGGTTCCTTCAGTTTCAGTATCCGTCACGTTGCCATTCCCAAGGTGTCTGTTCAAATCCGCTTCGCGATAAGCTGCAATACTGTCGGGTATTTTTGTCACTTGCCCGCGGTCAACGGTGATATCCGGTGTGATCCCTGTCGCCTGAATAGATCTGCCGTCGGGCGTGAAGTACAGAGACGTGGTAAGTTTGATTGCGCGGTTATTGCCGAGATTCAAAACGGTTTGCACCGAGCCTTTGCCGAAACTCTGCGTGCCCATGATGATTCCACGTTTATGATCTTGTAATGCGCCCGCAACAATTTCAGAAGCGGAGGCAGAGCCGCCGTTGATTAATACGACTAGTGGTACACCCTCGCTCGGATCTTCCGGCGTTGCTTCAAAGCGCATAGCGGAATTTGCAATACGTCCTTCGGTATAAACAATCAAGCCGCTCGTAATAAATGCATCTACGACACCAACAGCTGCCTGTAACACGCCGCCGGGATTGTTGCGCAGATCAAGCACGAGACCTTTGAGTGGAGTTTCGGCCTGCATTTTTTCGAGTGCTTCAACGACCTCATCGCCCGTTTTAGCGGCGAATTGCGAAATACGCACGTAACCATAAGCGGGTTCGATCTCGCGATAACGAATGCTGCGGGCGCGGATGATTTCACGCGTGACAGTTACTTCGAACGGTTCTGGTACACCTTCGCGCAAGATGGTCAGTCTTATTGACGTACCGGGTGCACCTCTGAGCATGTCGGTGGTGTCGCCGAGAGTTACTTCCTGGGCAGGCGTATCATTAAGCTTGATGATCAAATCGCCTGGCATGATGCCAGCTCGCGAAGCAGGTGAATCATCCATCGGGCTGATGATTTTAATCAGCCCATTTTCAATTCCGACTTCTACACCAAGGCCGCCGAATTCACCTGTGGTGCTTTCCTGCAACTGATCGAAGTCGTCATTTGATACATACGAAGAATGGGGATCGATTCCTGCGAGCATGCCTTTGATGGCGTTCTCAATCAGCGTTTGATCGTCGATTGGTTCAACATAGGAGTTGCGAATCTGGTTTAACACCTGCGCAAATATGCGGACTTCATCCAGCGGCAATGGAAGATCATTTGGATTGGCGGCGGCTGTTTCCGAAGCGGGCGCTAGCGGAGCAACAGGTGGCTCTTCCGCGGCAACAACAGTAGTTGTTAACGCACTGAAGATGCAGGCAGCAAGTGCACTGCGCGCAAAAGAATGTCTTGTGTAGTTATGCAAGGTTGCGAGCTTCATAAGCAGTACCTGTAGGGTCAGTTACGCGCCATAAACCAGAGAGTGGGATTTTCTGCCTTGCCGTTATGGCGGATTTCGAAGTAGAGACCGTAATCGCGGTTGCCTCCGGTATTGCCTACTGCGGCAATAACTTCACCGGCTGCGACCCACTCTCCTACGGTCTTAAAGAGATCCTGATTGTGCGCGTAAAGACTCATGTAACCATCCCCATGATCAATTATCAATAGCAGGCCCGACGTGCTGAACCAGTCGGCAAACACAACTCTGCCATGGTGAACGGCTTTAATATCGGCACCCGCATTACCTGAGATTGTGACGCCTTCCCATGTCAGATCACCCAACGTGTGGCGGCTGCCGAATTTTTGCACAATGCTGCCGTCAAGAGGCCAACCCAATTTTCCCTTACGTTCTTTGAAAGGTTCCTGGTCAGCGCCAAGTGCAAGGTTGCT
>JAZKES010000041.1:45388-66031 GCA_040386995.1 Pseudomonadota bacterium
GGCGCGCGCATTATTCACGTATTGGTAATAACGCATCATACGTGCGCTCTGTTGGGGATCTTTCTGTGACAGCAGCAATTTCAGATAACCCTGATTGCCATTCATCCACGCATTTTTGAGATAACTCGCGATCAGCTGCTGTTGTTGTGAGCGGCTTTTTTCCAGCTCGGCTGCCTGTTGTTCCATCTCGGGGAGTTTGGTTTCCTTGTCCTCAACAAGCGCCGCAATTTCTTCGATCTGGCGACTCACCGCCTGGATCGCTTTTTCGCTCGTCTGGATCTCTTCGTTCAGTTCGCTGCGCTTATTGCGGGTGCTGGCGACTTCAGCCTGGATTTTGCTGATCGCAGCGTTGATGCGATCCAGCTCCTTTGGATCAGGGGTGTTCTGGGCCAGGATCTGGCTGGTCAGGAGTAGACCTGAACACAAGATCCAGGTTCGAATCATATGAACTCTACGAGCGAGTGCCCGGTCATTTCGAACGGCTGCGGCAGGTTCATCAAGCAGAGCAGGCTTGGCGCGACGTCGCATAATGAGCCGCCTTCGCGGAGTTTCAGTTTGCGGTTACCAACAAACACAAGCGGGACCGGACCATTGGTGTGCGAAGTCATTGCCTGGCCACTGTCTTCATCCTGCATCTGTTCGACGTTGCCATGATCAGCGGTGATCAAGCAGCAGCCATCGACTTCAAGTAACGCTTTCGTAATTCGGCCGATACATTCATCAAGCACTTCAACCGCTTTTACAGCAGCAGACAGCACACCCGTATGACCCACCATGTCGCCGTTGGCGTAGTTGCAGATGATGGCCGCATATTCGCGCTTCAGGATGGCCGCGACGAGTCTATCGGTTACTTCATAGGCGCTCATTTCAGGCTTGAGATCATAGGTTTCAACTTTCGGCGACGGAATGAGTATCCGGTTTTCGCCGGGATATTCCTGTTCTCTGCCGCCGCTGAAGAAGAACGTGACGTGTGCATATTTTTCGGTTTCGGCAATACGCAGTTGGGGCAACCCAAGTGAGGCCACGTATTCGCCGAAACTGTTGGTCATGTTGTCGGGTGGAAAAGCACAGGGCGCTTTGATCGCCGAGGAATATTCAGTGAGGGTCACAAAGCTGCTGAGCTGGGGCTGCGTTCCGCGGTCAAAACCAGCGAAGTCCTGATTGACGAAAACCTGGCTGAGCTCGCGCGCGCGATCGGCGCGAAAATTCATGAATATCACAGCATCGCCGTCTTCAATACGCGTTGGAGTGTCGCCAGCAGGGCAAATCACAGTAGGCGCTACGAACTCGTCATTTTCTTCGCGGGCATAGGCTTTCTGCAGGGCTTCGACAGGATCGGTTTCCTGATATTGCGCCTGGCCGTGGCACATCGCGTTGAATGCTTTTGCAACACGGTCCCAGCGGTTGTCGCGGTCCATGCCGAAAAACCGTCCGCTGATCGTGGCAATGCGGCCGCTGCCGGTTTCGGCAAATTTTGCGCTGAAGCGTTGCAGGGATGTGGTTGCACAGCGCGGCGGCGTGTCACGGCCATCAAGCATCGCGTGCAGGAAAATTTTGCGGCAGCCGCGTTGCTCGGCCATCGCAATCATCGCGGCGATGTGATCTTCATGACTATGGATGCCGCCGTCCGACAATAAGCCGATGATGTGCAGGGCTTTGTCATGGGCAAGCGCGTGGCTGATGGCTTCCTGCAAAACTGGATTCGTAACAAATTCGCCATCATCAATGGCTTTGTTGATACGCGTAAGGCTCTGATAAACAACCCGGCCGGCGCCAAGATTCATATGGCCCACTTCTGAATTGCCCATCTGGCCATCGGGCAAGCCCACTTTCATACCCGACGTATGAATCAGTGTGTGAGGACAAGTCGCTATCAACTTGTCCCAAACGGGTGTGTTGGCAATGGCTATTGCGTTGTGGGCTGGATTGTCGCGATGGCCCCAGCCATCAAGGATGAGAAGCAGGGTAGGTCCGGTTTTGGTAGTCATGAATGGCTTCGTTTGGATGGAGGAGAGTCCTGATTTGAACATCTAACTTGATCAATAGCAGGGACGGTTACTGATGCAAATTTAATTCGAATAAATCAATGCCACAGGTCCCGGATTCTAATTGACACACTGGAGGTGAATCCAGCCTAAATCCAAGGTCTCGGTGCCTGACTTATTCTGGCCAGCTGTGTATACTGCCGCGCTCCCGCAAAGACAGATCATCGCGGACTTTCTTCAGCCTCAACTAGACAATATTGCATGGCCCGCTTTCTAGATTTTCTCACCGCGCATTGGATTCTTGCTGGCCTCTGGTTGGGCTTGGCAACCATTCTGCTTGCTTATATAAACTCAAAAGCGGCGAAAAGTGTCAGCCCTCAGGCCGCCGCAATACTTGCGAATCGCGCTGACGGAGTATTTCTGGACATTCGTGAACGCAAGGATTACGACAAAGGTCACATAGTTGATGCGATCAACATACCGCTGGCCAAGCTGGGCGAACGTATTAGCGAGTTGGAAAAAAACAAAACAACACCCGTAATCGTAGTATGTCAGATGGGCCATCAGTCCGGCGACGCAGTAAAACTACTGAAGGCCAATGGATTTGCCCACGTTATCAAGATGTTCGGCGGAATGTCCGAATGGCACGCGCAAAATCTTCCTGTAGTGATGAAATAAGCCCTCTAATAAATTAACAGTAGTAGCGAACAAAGGTGACTCATGGCAGACAATGATAATCAAGTGACTCCAGCAGCAACCCAGCCAGCTGAAACCCGCTTTGGCGTTCAAAGGATCTATATCAAGGATGCTTCGTTTGAAGCGCCCGATACGCCAGACTGCTTCCGTCGCACTTACACTCCGCAAGTTAATTTCAGCATCAACAGCCGCAGCAAAAAACTTGATGGCAACAACTATGAAGTTGTATTGCGCCTGACCGCTGATGTGAAACAGGACGAAAAAACCGTGTTTCTGGTAGAAGTTCAGCAGGCTGGTATCTTTGAAGTAGCTGGCCTGGAAGGTGAGCGCCTGGAGCAGGTATTAACGATCACTTGCCCAACAGTGTTGTTCCCGTATGGTCGCGAAGCAGTAGACGCCCTTGTAACAAAAGGCAGCTTCCCAGCACTGATGCTTGCACCAATCAATTTCGAAGCTGTATATACACAGGCCAAACGCAACCAGGCTGAAAAAGCCGCCGCTGCCGGTCAGTTGAATTAAGCTTCTGCTACTCGAGTAGAGAACCAAAGGCGGAACAGAGATGCTCCGCTTTTTTTATGCCTGCGAAACCGGTAGGTGGGCGCCAGCAAAGTCGAGCTGCCGCCAGGCTTCGTAGATCACTACCGCTACGGAATTCGACAGGTTCAGGCTGCGGCTTTGCTCCAGCATCGGTAGTCGCAACACATCTGCAAAAACTGGCGACTGCCGCAACTCTGCAGGCAAGCCACGAGTTTCAGGGCCAAACACAAAATAATCATCTGCCTTGAATGCTACGTTGCTATGGGAACGACTTCCCTTGGTGCTAATCGCGAACAACCGGGCAGGTTGGCTTGTTGCGATAAAACTATTCCAATCGGCATGCACAATCACTTTGCTGTACTGATGGTAATCAAGTCCGGCGCGCCGTAGATTTTTTTCATCAAGCGTAAAGCCAAGTGGCTCTATCAGATGCAGGCGGCAACCGGTATTACTTGCGAGCCGGATTATGTTGCCGGTATTGGGGGGAATTTCGGGTTCGAAAAGAACGATGTTGAACATACAAGGGTAATAATCCGTCAGAGCAGGTGTCGGTTCCTGCACGAAGGATTATTCCCGGGTTTCAAGCAGAATCAAGTGGGGCAAGCGAAATCACTGAAACAGAGAAGATAAGGACAACGATTAAACCGTCAATGATTGAACCTTCAATGATTAAACCTTCAACGATTAAACTACGGGTTCTTCCTCTTCATCGTCCTTGCCGGCTTCCATTCCAAGTTCTTTGATCTTGCGGGTTAAGGTATTACGACCCCAGCCCAGCAATTCTGATGCATCACGTTTGCGGCCACCACTGTGTTTGAGCGCAACTTCAATCATGCATTTTTCGAAAAATGGCGTGGCCTGTTGCAGGATGCCCGAATGGCCAAGGCTCAATTCCTGATCTGCCCAGTGTTTGAGATTCTGAATCCAGTTGCCCGCAACAGGATTGTCATTACCAAGCTTGTGAAACTCTTCTGGCAAGTCAGTGATAAAAATCTCGCGTCCGGAAGCCATCACGGTTATCCAGCTGCAAAAATTTTCCAGCTGACGAACGTTACCAGGCCATGGCAGGTTAGTGAGGAATTTGCTGGTTTCAGGGCGCAGCATTTTTTTCTCGACGCCCATTTGCTGCGCGGCTTTGCGCAGGAAATGCTCGCATAACGCTGGAATGTCTTCGCGACGGTCTGCCAGTCTCGGCAGGTTGATCGGGATTACATTAAGGCGATGAAACAAGTCTTCGCGGAAGAGATGTTCTTTCACGCGAGCTTCGAGATTCTGGTGAGTCGCAGCAATTACTCTCACATCTACCTTGATCGGAGTCAGGCCGCCGACGCGATAGAACTCACCGTCTGCCAGCACACGCAAAAGCCGGGTCTGGGTTTCCATCGGCATGTCACCGATTTCATCGAGAAATAAAGTGCCGGTGTGAGCCTGTTCAAACCGACCAACACGCGATTGGGTAGCGCCCGTAAAGGCACCTTTTTCATGACCAAACAATTCCGACTCAATCAGATCTTTGGGGATTGCTGCTACGTTGAGTGGCACGTAGGGTTTGTCAGAGCGCGGGCTATGTCTGTGCAGCGCTTGCGCGACAAGCTCCTTACCGGTGCCTGACTCGCCCTTTATGAGTACAGTGATGTTCGAATGTGACAAGCGACCGATAGCCCGGAACACCTCCTGCATTGAAGGTGCCTCGCCGATAATTTCACGGGTCTCGGGCGGTGGGATAACTTGTGGTTCGCCTTTTGATTCACGGCCGTGTTTGACAGCACGCTCGGCTACGGCAACGGCTTCGTTTACGTCAAAGGGTTTTGGCAGGTATTCAAACGCACCACGTTTGTAGGATTTCACTGCGCTCGAAAGATCAGAGTGGGCCGTCATGATGATAACTGGCACTTGCGGATAACTTTCCTGCACCTTGATCAACACATCAAGGCCGTCTGTGCCTGGCATGCGAATGTCACTGATGATGGCGTCGGGCTGAGAAGATTTCAGGCGTGCGAGCAGCGCATCGCCGTTATCAAAACTTTCACTGTTGAAGCCGGCTTTATCAAAAGATTTTTCGAGTACCCAGCGGATGGAACGATCGTCGTCTACGATCCAGATCAAATCCTTGGTCATGCGTTGTCACCTTCGTGAATAAACGGGATAGATAAAATAAAGCGGGTTTTGCCGGGCTGGCTTTCGCATTCGATCAAGCCGGCGTGGTTCTTGAGAATATTCTGTGCAATAGACAGGCCAAGTCCCGTGCCCTCCGCTCTACCGCTAATAAGCGGGTAAAAAATGTTTTCAATCAGGTCGGGCGCGATGCCCGGACCGTTGTCGATTATTTCGATGCGCGCAATCAGGCGATGTGTAACAGTGCCGATGGTGGTGTTGTTGATGGCACGGGTACGCAGCGTTATCTGGGGCTCACGGCCTTTGAGTTTATTTTCGGTCAGCGCTTGCATCGCATTGCGCACAATGTTCAGAACAGCCTGGATCAACTGTTCAAGGTCTCCGTTAATTTCAGGCAAGCTGGGGTCGTAGTCGCGTATAAGTTGTATGGAGCCCTTGGTCTCTGCCTCTATCAGGCTCCTCACACGCTCCAGTACTTCATGCACGTTAAGCTGGCCGATATTTGGCTTCTTGTAGGCACCAGTCATGCGGTCGACCAGGTTTACCAGACGGTCTGTCTCTTCGATGATGACATTGGTGTAGTCCTGCAATTGTGAGTCAGGTAATTCACTGGCAAGGAGTTGTGCGGCACCACGGATGCCCCCCAGAGGATTCTTGATCTCGTGGCTGAGCCCGCGAATCATCTCAACTGTGGTTTCATGATTTGAAATCAGGGTTTCTTTCCGGGTTCTGGAAAGCGAGCGATTGATCTCATGGAATTCAATCAGGAAATAGTTCTCACCAAGCTCGTTTAATATCGCGATGGAGTAGTCCACAAGAATTTTGTTGCCGTTAGTCAGCGTCAACTCGACCATGCGGGTGATCAGTGTCGAGCCGCTCTTGCTGACTACGGATAAGGCCTGAACGAGTTCATGCGAATTGCGCAGCAATTCGTTCATGTGCGCATTGTGGGAATGACGATTGCTCGTCTCTAGCAGTGATTGTGCCGCCAGGTTCATGTGGCAAAGACAATGATCTGCATTCAGCATCAATACCGCTGTCGTGAGGCTATCGAGGATGCTGGTGTTGAAGCTGTCGGTATTCAATATATTTTGATACCCGTTTTTACGATGTACTGCGTCCATGCTCTTGGCTTGAAAGGAAGTAGTTCCTTGCCTATGCAATTACTGCACCAGTTTGGGGAGTCGACAAACCCCTGTAGAACTGGATTAAATCATAACAGCTAAGCCAATTATTTGCCTTAAAATGGTGCGTCGAATGTTTTCCGCTTTAATTCGGGGCATGGTCTTCGGCTTTGGGCGTGATTTGAATATAAAGTTGTGGACTATTAAGGCGACGAGTAGTGGTGCTCTTTTTAACTGGAATAAAAAAAGCCCGCTTGTAGTGCGGGCTTTTTTTGGGATTGGACACGGGACATCTGTCCCGAACCTGGGCTCTCTTAGCAGCTGTAGTACAGTTCAAACTCCAGCGGATGAGTAGTCATGTTAACCAGAACATGCTCCTGTTTTTTCAGGGCAATGTAGGCATCGAGGAAGTCATCGCTGAAGACACCGCCAGCTGTCAGGAACGCGCGGTCCTTATCAAGGTTGTCGAGTGCATCCAGCAGGTCATTGGCAACCTGTGGAATCAATGCTTCTTCTTCGGGCTCGAGGTCATACAAGTCTTTGGTAGCAGGCTCGCCCGGGTGGATCTTGTTCTTGATACCGTCGAGGCCGGCCATCAGCATTGCTGCGAAGAACAGGTACGGGTTGGCAGTCGAGTCACCGAAGCGCACTTCAATACGTACTGCTTTCGGGCTCGCACCCATGATGAAAGGAATACGAATGGAGGCAGAGCGGTTGCGAGCTGAATAAGCCATCATGGTTGGAGCTTCATAACCTTTCACAAGACGCTTGTAAGAGTTGGTGGAAGCATTACCAATGGCGTTAAGCGCCTTGGAGTGTTTAATGATGCCGCCGATGTAGTACAGCGCGTCATCAGACAAGTTGGCGTAACCGGAACCGGCGAAAACGTTCTTGCCGTTTTTGAAGATTGACTGATGCACGTGCATCCCGTTGCCGTTATCACCAACCATCGGTTTAGGCATGAAGGTCGCGGTTTTGCCGAAGGCATCTGCAGTGTTGTGTACGCAGTATTTCAGGGTTTGAACTTCGTCAGCTTTTTTGACCAGGCTGTTGAATGCAACACCGATTTCGCACTGACCAGCAGTAGCAACTTCGTGGTGATGAATTTCAACGTGCAGACCCATGTCCTGCATCGTGCCGCACATTGCGGAACGGATGTCATGCAAGGAATCGATAGGTGGTACTGGGAAGTAGCCGCCTTTTACGCGTGGACGATGGCCAGAGTTGCCTTCTTCGTAGTCGGCATCGGAAGACCAGGCTGCTTCCTTGGAAATGATTTTTGCCATGGTGTAGCCCATGGTGGTTTTGTATTTCACTTCATCAAAAATGAAGAATTCTGGCTCGGGGCCCATGTATGCGGTGTCGCCGATGCCGGTGGAAACAAGATAAGCTTCTGCGCGTCTTGCGATGGAGCGTGGATCGCGGTCATAACCCTGCATGGTGAGAGGCTCGAGCACGTCGCAAACGATGTTTACCTGAGCTTCTTCAGTGAACGGATCCAATACTGCAGTGCTGTCGTCGGGCAGCAGTACCATGTCGGATTCATTGATGCCTTTCCAGCCAGCAATGGAGGAGCCGTCAAACATGCGGCCTTCGAAGAAGCCTGCGTTCACTTCAGCGGTAGGAAAAGTGACGTGATGCCATTTACCTTTTGTATCAGTAAAACGGAGGTCAACCCACTTTACATCGTTATCTTTGATCAGCTTGAGTGTCTTCTCAGACATGTTTCCTCCGCAGGGATAGTTTTTTCCAGGACTCCCTGGAAATCAGTTTGGTTAATTTAAGAGAAATTGGTTTTATTTGCTTGGGGCCGGAGTATTGCGGCTTGTAACCAGCAATAATCGGGGAGCAAAATATATGCCATTCAACTTCAACTTGAAAGCCCTGTATTCAAACGATTTCCGCCTCACGTTGCATGACGATACGATCAGTATTGGTGCAATAATAAAATTAACGAACTTAAATGGTGCATTAGATGCGCCAAAACGAGCCTCATGAATTATCAGCTTCGCTACTCCCCAGAAATGACCACCAAGAGCCGGATTGTTCGCACGCGTTTCTGCAAACAGCTCCGGAAAAATCTCGCCAAACTGCTCAGAATGCATCTGGGCCTGGTTGATAAGGCCGCCAACTTTAACCACCCCGATGTCATCACTGTTGAAGCTAATTGGGATTTTTTGCACCTGTTGCTACCCGCTGCCCATGATCAATTGATTCCGCAGGTCGAGAGCATCCTGAGTAACACACCCGGTATCTGGAGTTTCAACCGAGTTCAGGTTTATCCGCTAGGTGATTTCGACAATATTGTGGAGTTGACCAAAGGCGTTTATGCAGAGCGTTTGCAAGACAAAACCTTTGTAGTGCGCTGCCGCCGCACGGGTACTCATGCATACAGATCTACTGACGTCGAGCGTTATGTTGGAGCCGGGCTGTTGCAACAGACACAGGCGCGCGGCGTAAGTCTGCGTAATCCTGACGTCACCGTTACAATTGAAATCCGGCAGGATGAACTGTTCGTGGTGGAAGGCAGCAAACCCGGAATTGGCGGGTTTCCGATAGGGACGCAGGATGGGGTTATTTCGCTATTGTCGGGTGGTTTCGATTCGGCAGTGACTTCCTATCTTTCCATGAAACGTGGCCTGCGCACCAACTATCTATTCTTCAATCTTGGTGGCCGTGAACACGAAATTGCAGTGAAAGAAGTGGCGCTATATCTGTGGTTACGGTTCGGTGCTTCTCATGCTGTTAGCTTCATTACGGTGCCATTTGAGGGCGTAGTCAGCGAGATTCTCGAAAAAGTGGAAAACTCGCAGATGGGCGTGATTTTGAAGCGCATGATGCTGCGAGCCGCCACTCGAATTGCTGATGAGTTTGAGATTGATGCGCTCGTCACCGGCGAAAGCGTGGCGCAGGTTTCAAGTCAGACTTTGGTTAATCTCGCGGTTATTGATGAGGTGACGCCAAAGCTAGTGCTTCGTCCTCTTTGCATGAGCGACAAACAGGACATCGTGGATCTCGCGCGCAAGATCGGCACTGCGGAGTTCTCTGCGGTAATTCCCGAATATTGCGGCGTAATTTCGGTGAAACCCACTACCCGGGCCAAGCGTCACAGGATCGAAAGGGAAGAGCTGCGTTTTGACATGAATATTCTGGAGCAGGCGCTCGCAGAGAAAGTGGTGCTCGATATTCGCAAAATGCAATTCGAGGAGCCCGTCGTAAAAGCAGAAATCAGAGTAGTTTCCACACTGCAAAACCAGGACGTGATTATCGATATACGCCATCCGGATGAAGAAGAGCGCCGCCCACTGCAGCTGAATGGCAGCGAAATTAAGCGGATTCCTTTTTACAAACTTAACAGTGCGTTTGCCGTATTGGCGCAAGAGCAGGAATATCTGCTTTATTGCGACAAGGGCGTAATGAGTCAGTTACACGCCTCGTATCTAAATGATCAAGGGTTTAAAAATGTTGGGGTATATCGACCAGATACCGCCAAACAAGCCGAAGTGCTGGATTAACAGCCCTTATTGAGTCAATTCAGGGCAGAATTCACGGGTATTGTGTGGGGACGGCAAATTTGCGGTCTAAACCTCAGTACTCTCAGGTATAATGCCGCGCCTTTTAGCCCCAACTCTTCTTCCGCAAGGTATTTTCCGTGATCAATAATATTCGCAACATCGCCATCATCGCGCACGTCGACCATGGCAAAACAACGCTGGTTGATAAATTGCTGCAGCAGTCAGGTACCTTGGGAACCCGCGGTAAAGAAGTTGAGCGCGTAATGGATTCCAACGATCAGGAAAAAGAGCGTGGCATCACCATTCTGGCCAAAAACACTGCAGTTATGTGGAACAACTACCGCATCAACATCGTGGATACCCCCGGCCACGCCGACTTTGGCGGCGAAGTAGAGCGAGTTCTGTCGATGGTAGATTCTGTTTTGCTGTTGGTTGATGCAGTAGACGGTCCGATGCCACAAACACGTTTCGTAACATCAAAAGCATTTGCACGCGGCCTCAAGCCTATCGTGGTAATCAACAAGGTAGATCGCGACGGTGCACGTCCCGATTGGGTGCTTGGCGAAGTGCTGGATCTGTTTGACCGCCTTGGCGCCACCGAAGAGCAGCTGGACTTCCCTGTAATGTACGCCTCCGCATTGTTTGGCAAGGCTGGCGAAGATCCACTCAATCTCGAAGACAATATGGATCCTCTGTTCCAGTTGGTAATCGACAAGGTGAATCCACCACAAGTCGATGCTGATGGTCCTTTGCAGATGCAGATCAGTGCACTCGATTACTCCTCATACCTCGGCGTTATAGGTATCGGCCGCATCACACGCGGCACCGTGCGCACTGGCATGCCAGTGGTTGTCCTGGATATCGAAGGCAAGAGCCGCAAAGCGAAAATTGGTCTTGTTAAAACCCACATGGGTCTTGAACGTGTTGATGCACCTGAAGCAAGTGCTGGCGACATTATCTGCATCACCGGTATTGAAGATTTGCATATCTCCGACACCATTTGTGATCCCGAAAAACCCGAAATCATGCCGCCGCTCACCGTTGATGAGCCAACAGTAACGATGACCTTCCAGGTTAACGATTCACCGTTTGCAGGTCTTGAAGGCAAATACGTCACGAGCCGTAACATCAAGGAACGCCTTGAACGCGAATTGATTCACAACGTTGCACTGCGTGTTGAGCCCGGCGCGACAGCTGATAAGTTCATCGTTTCAGGCCGTGGTGAATTACATCTTTCCGTGTTGATCGAAAGCATGCGTCGCGAAGGTTTTGAACTGGCCGTTTCACGTCCACAGGTAATTCTCAAGGAAGTGGATGGCGAAACACAGGAGCCTTTCGAAACACTCGTTATCGACATTGATGAAAAACATCAGGGCAGTGTCATCGAAGAACTTGGTTTCCGCAAAGCGGAAATGCAGGAGATGACCACGGATGGCAAGGGTCGCACACGTCTGACCTTTATTATTCCTACACGCGGGTTGATTGGTTTCCGCACCCAGTTCCTCGGCATGACGTCGGGCACCGGTATTCTGACTCACATTTTTGACCACTTTGGTCCGTTGAAACCAGGCGATATCGGCACCCGCAAAAACGGCGTGTTGGTTTCCATGGTGAAAGGCAAAACCCTTGCGTATGCGATGAACACAATTCAGGAACGCGGACGTCTCTTCATCGAGACAAACACTGAAGTATACGAAGGCATGATCATTGGTCTGCACAGCCGCGAGAACGATCTCGTGGTCAACCCGACCAAAGGCAAGCAGCTCACCAACATGCGTGCTGCGGGCAACGATGAAAACATTTTCCTCACGCCGCCAATCCGCCACAGTCTCGAGCAAGCGATGGAATTTATCGACAGTGACGAGCTTGTTGAAATCACGCCAAAGTCCATCCGTATCCGCAAACAGTTACTGACTGAGCATGAGCGCAAGCGCGGTGCACGTATCTAGTTTGATGAACAATATGGTGCCAGGCTCGTCTTGTGCTGGCACCAGGTTTTCTGTTCAAGAAAAAGTAGTATTCCCTTCTTACGTTATTTTCCAAGTGGGTCATCCCACGCGAATTGATCCAATTCGCAATACCTGCTCAATGAGCGAGTCACGCAACTTCGGTCCAGCATCAGCGAGTACCCGTTTTTCCCGAGACGTCATATGCTCGCTTTAATTCAGCGCGTTAAAGAAGCGCGCGTCGAAATTGCGGGCGAGATTGTCGGCGCAATTGATCAAGGTCTTTTAGTGTTTCTAGGTATCGAACGCGAAGATACTGAGTCTGATGCACACAGACTGCTCAAGAAAATATTGGCGTATCGAGTGTTCGCTGACGCTGACGATAAAATGAATCTCAGCGTGCAGAGCGTGGATGGCGGACTGCTGGTGGTTTCCCAATTCACGCTTGCAGCAACAACGGACAAAGGTTTGCGCCCCGGGTTTTCCAGTGCGAAAGCGCCAGATGAAGCGAAGGTGCTTTATCAATATTTTCTGGATTCAGCCCGCAAAAATTATCACAAGGTTGCGGCGGGGGAGTTTGGTGCAGACATGCAGGTAGGACTGATCAACGACGGCCCGGTGACGTTTCTACTGCGTTCCTGATGACACCGGCTGTGCAGCAGTAGCCAACGCCTCAGGCTTGTTTCTTTTCCGTGGCACTATCTTCTGTCGTCTCGTCAGGTTTTTCTTCGCGATGCACCATGCGACCGGCTAACAAACCCAGCTCAAACAGCAGGTACATTGGAATCGCTACCATCGATTGGGAGAATGGATCCGGCGGTGTGATAAACATGCCGATAACAAAACACCCAATGATGACGTAAGGGCGATGTTTCTTCAGATCGTTTGGTGTAGTTACGCCGGACATGATCAGCAACACGGTGGCGACTGGAATTTCGAACGTGAGCCCGAATGACAAGAACAACTTCATGACCGTATCCAGGTACGCTGAAATATCGGTCATGTTCTTCACGCCTTCCGGCGCTGCCTGTAGAAAAAAGTCGAATAGATAATTCAGTACCACGTAATAACAGAACGCGATACCGAAGTAGAACAACAGCACGCTGGATACCAGAATCGGCAACGTTACACGTACTTCATTCTGATAGAGGCCAGGCGAAATAAAGGCCCATGCCTGATGCAGCAGATAAGGGATAGTAATGAACACCGCCAGCATAAAAGTCAGCTTGAGCGGAGCCATGAAGGTATCCATAACCTTGGTCGAAATAATGGATTCGCCTTCTCTAAGCTGGCTTGTGAGCGGTTCAGAGGCAAACGAGTAAATATCATTTGCGAAATAAACTAGCGCGATAAACACCAGCAGCACGGCGGCCGCGCAGCGCAGAATACGATCTCTCAATTCAATGAGATGGGCGATTAGCGGTAGTTCTTTGGAATTGCTTTCCGGGGTGCTCATTTTTCGGTTGTGGTGCCTGATGCTGACGTGGCGCTTTCGGTGGCGGATGGAAATTCCAGGCTGTTCTGGATAGGTGCGGTTTCAGTCGGTGTCGCGGCTAGCGACGGAGCGTCAGGAGTCGCACTTGCTGTAACGCTTGATGGTGGCGCTCCCGCTTTCGTACTCGTAAAAGCTGCGGCCTGTGCTTCCAGTTCGACATTCTTGCGAAAAGCTTCCGTCTCCTTCTTCACCATATTCATGGTATCGGTGACCTGGCTTTTGGTGGTCTTGAACTTGTCGAGAATGGCTTCGTTGCGCAACTGACGACGAATATCGTCCGCGCCAATTTCGCGCTCTATGTCCTGCTTGATGTTGTTGAAACTACGGCGCAACCGGCCAATCCAGAGACTGGCAGTGCGAATCGCTCCGGGCAACTTTTCGGGGCCCAGAACTACTAGCGCAACCACTCCGATCATCACCAGTTCGAAAAAACCGACATCAAACATAAGAAGGACTTCCTGAAGTCGCTAACCGGTTAACTGCGATTAACGTTTGTCTTCAACCTTTTCGGCTTTGACATCAATGGTGCTGCCAATGTCATTACGTGTGAGCTGGTCAGGATCCTTGTCATTTGGTTCGCCGTTATCCATGGCTTTTTTGAAACCCTTGATACCAGCGCCAAGATCCTCGCCGATGTTTTTCAGTTTCTTCGTGCCAAATACCAGCATGACGATTACCGCGATGATAATCAGTTGCCATAAACCTGGAGCGCCGAGACCCATAAATTACTCCTGAAAATTAGTTGAATATGTTAGCTATTGTATCAGCCGCGAGCGGCCTTTTCTTCCAGTCCTGAGACGCCAAAACGGCGGTCAAGTTCTTGCAATACTTCGGCTGGTGAACAATCCAGTTGCGCCAGCATTACCAGCGTATGAAACCAGAGGTCCGCGGTTTCATAGATCAGCTTGTCCTTGCTGGCTCCCTGCTCGACATCGCGTGCAGCGAGAATGGTTTCGATGGCTTCCTCGCCAACTTTTTCCAGAATTTTGTTGAGGCCACTATGTTGCAGTTTTGCCACATACGATGACTCCGGACTAGCTGTTTTGCGTGCTTCTATTAAGCCTGCGAGTTTTGTCAGTGTGTCGGTCATCTTGCGTCAGCTGTCAGTTACTTGGTTTTTGTCAGTCTTTAATTTGTTGTTCGCAATTCTTTCAGTAACCATCAATCTTTTGGCGCTGACGAATACATCTCGCGCGGTTCTTTCAAGACTTCGCCGCTTGTTTGCCATGTTCCATCCTGGAGTTTCTGGAAATAACAACTCGCTCTTCCTGTGTGGCAAGCAATGCCACCGAGTTGTTCGACTTTGTAAATCAGACTGTCGCCATCGCAGTCCAGATAAACGGCATGAAGTACCTGCACATTCCCGGACTCTTCGCCTTTACGCCAGAGGCGTTGTCTCGAACGTGACCAGTAAATAGCGCGGTTTTCACGTACGGCGAGCTCAAGAGCTTCCCGGTTCACGAAGGCCTGCATGAGAATGTTGCCATTCTGCCAGTCCTGCGCGATGACGGGACAAAGTCCACTGGCGTCCCATCGAATCACATCAAGCCAGTCTGTTTGCATCGCTTTTTTCACTCTTACTGCGCCCGTTGAAACGGGTTGAATTCATGTATCTAGCATACCCCTATTTTGGGGGAGGATCAGTAAAAACAAGGGTGCTTAAAGTGCATAAACTGCATTTCACAGTTTTATCACTTTTTGCCGAGATAGAATCCCAAGCCCAGAAAACCGCTTATTAAGACCAACAGCGGCAACGAAAAAGAAGAGAAGTAAGAGGAAAGTGTTGAAAAAGAAACTACCGCGATAATTACCAACATCAATACCAGAATAAATCTGCGCAAACCCAAACGTTCGCGTTCTTTATTTTCAAGTTCGCGTACTTTCGCAGTGAGCTGCTGTACCTGCTGTTTGTTCGCACCAGCCTGTTGCAACGCCGCAAACACAAGCTCAGGTACATCAGGTGCTTGTTCCACCCATTCCGGCAACCGTTCCTTTATTTTTCTGAGGTTGGCGAGTGGCGACAGCCGATCTTTCTGCCATCGTTCAAGAAACGGCAGCGCGGTTTGCCACAGGTCGAGGTCGGGATACAGTTGTTTGCCGAGACCTTCGATGTTCAGCAGCGTTTTCTGTAGCAGAACAAGTGATGGCTGTACTTCCATGTTGAAGCGGCTCGCGGTCCTGAACAGTTGCAACAACAACAGGCCAAATGAAATGTCGCGAATCGGCTTCTGAAAAATTGGTTCACATACTGCACGCATCGTTGATTCGAAGGCGGGCACGGGTGTGTCGCTCGGCACCCAGCCACATTCGACATGTAGTTCGGCAACCCGGCGATAATCCTGCTTGAAAATTGCGAGCAAGTTACGCGCGAGGTATTGCTGGTCAGCCTTGCTCAGCGTGCCGATGATTGCGCAATCAAGCGCGATATATTGCGGGTTTTCGCGGTGCTCACGCGACACATACACATTGCCCGGATGCATGTCTGCATGAAAGAAACTATGCGTAAAAACCTGCGTAAAAAATATTTCGACGCCGGTTTCAGCCAGCCTTTTGATGTTGATGCCGGCAGCGCGCAACTCATCTATCTGGCTTACCGGAATGCCATAAATGCGTTCCATGACAAGCACGTTTTCGCGGCAATAGTCCCAGTACACCTTAGGGACATACAGTTGTTCGGAATGTTCGAAGTTGCGGCGCAACTGCGATGTATTGGCCGCTTCACTTAACAGGTTGAGTTCATCATTTATCACGTGTTCATAGTCGCGCACGACTTCATGTAGTCGCAGCCGTTTGCTGCCTTCATAACGCGCCTCTACAACTGAGGCGATGCTGCGCAGTAGCGCGACGTCATCCGCAATAATCCTGTCGATACCGGGGCGGATAACCTTGATGACAACATCCTCGCCACTTATCAGCGTCGCCGTATGCACTTGGGCAACCGAGGCGGAGGCGAGTGGCGTAACTGAAAATGCGCTGAATTTTTCAGTCAGCGGATATCCCAAAGCGGTTTCAATCAACTGTTGCGCCAGCACGCCATCAAACGGCGCTACTTTGTCCTGCAGCAAGGCGAGTTCATCGGCGAGGTCGGCCGGCAACATGTCGCGGCGCGTGGAAAGCAGTTGGCCAAACTTGATAAAAATCGGCCCGAGCTCCTGTAGTGCAAGCCGCAAACGCATTCCGCGACTCAGCGCAGATATTTCAGGATGGTTATTGCCGGGTAGTTTCAGCAGCAGAACCAGCCATTTGGCCTGGGGTACGGGCTGCAACAATTCACCGAGCTGGTAGCGGGCGGCGACCCGGTAAATCGTGAGTAGGCGTAGATACTTCTGCATGTGGTGCAAGGCTTTGAGCAAGGGCGGCAACGATAGCCTAAAAGGCTGGCAAGGGCAAAATTGCACATGGTCAGCGGCGCTTTCCAAAACCAATAGCGATGCGGTTGCGCGCTGAATAGTCAGCAGCGAATCCATGGCGTTAGTTCCTGATAAACCCGTTCCCGCGCCTTTCCACCAGGCGAATATTCCAGCACGCGCCTTGCGGCTAGCTGCATGTTCGGCGCGATGTCGATCTCCGGATGATGGATTGTTTTAATTGGGTTCAATGCAAGGCCAGGCGTCGTCGTCGACCTCAAGAATTGCGCCTTGGGTTTCCATCGATGGCAAATCCGAAAAAGCCAAACCAGGGGAATCCCGAATACCACCCCACAAAAAATAATCTACCAAACTACTTTACTAGTTAAATAGTAAAGTGATAAGTTTGCTTCCATGCCCGACTAATCAATATTACCCGCACCTTAAGAAACGGAAATCGGCAAATGATCGAACTTCACAACCTTGGTTTCTCATACCGGCGAACGACGAGTCCATTGTTTAACAACCTCAACCTTAGTCTTCCTGCGGGAACCATCTGTGGTCTGTTGGGGCCAAACGGCGCTGGCAAAAGCACCTTGCTGAAAGTGCTGTCGGGCCTGGCCTTTCCTCGCCAGGGCACATGCAGAGTGATGGGCGCGGACCCCGCACAACGCGAACCAACCTTCCTTGCGGACATTTTTTTGCTACACGAAGAAATCTTTGTCCCACCGATCCCGATCAGTACGTACCTCGCGCGTTATGCGGCGTTATATCCGAAGTTCGATTTTGCCGTGTTCGACAAAATCGTCAGCGAGTTTGAACTCGACCTGAAGCAAAAACTCAACAACATGTCGCAAGGGCAGAGGAAGAAATTCCTGCTCGCGTTCGGCATCGCCACCAACACACGTTTGTTGTTGATGGATGAGCCAACCAACGGCCTCGATATTCGCGGCAAGAGCCAGTTCCGCAAAATCCTGGTCGCACATTACGACAGTGATCGCAGCTTCCTCATCTCCACCCACCAGATGCACGACCTCGATGGGCTGATCGATTCACTCGCAATCATCTCGAACGGCAAGATACTGCTGCACGAAACGATGGACAGCCTGGCGAGCCGCCTCAGCGTTTCGATTGAAACACGCGCACCGATTGATGCGCTGTACTTTGAGGAAACACTCGAAGGCTTTGCCGTAGTGCGAACCAATCCAACTGGCATTGAAGGTCGGCTCGACCTCGGCTTGCTCTATGGCATGGTCACCGCCGAACACGCAACAGCCCAATCCACGACCAAGCAGGATGTACGCCGATGAACCTCTTCTCTTTGCCAAGATTTCAACGGCTGTTTTTGAACGATCTGCAGACGCAGGGCAGAAAAATCCTGATGGCGAGTGCAGGGGCCACAATATTTGGCCTGCTGACCTATCTGATGTTCATGACGGGTGTAAGCGGTGACGCGCCGAGACTTTATCAATGGCTATTCAGCCTGGGTCTGCTCATCGGTGGCTTCGTCACAACAAGCATGATCTTCAGCGACATGCATCATCCAGTCGAACGGTTCTTCTACCTGACTCAGCCAGTATCCAACTTTGAACGACTATTAAGTCGTTACCTGATTAGCGGGCCGCTGTTCTATGTCTATTTTGTGGCGATCTATTTTCTGTTCGAAGTAATAGCTAAATATCTGTCATTGTTTATAACCGACCAGGCAGCCCATTTTTTTGAGTTCAACGATCCGATAGTACAGGGCGTCTCGCACGCCTATCTCGCGAGTCATGTAGTAGTGTTGCTCGGTGCTATCTACTTTCGAAGTTACTGTCTTATCAAAACCAGTGTCGCTCTGGCGGGCTTTTGCGTCGCATGTATCGCGGTATTCTGGGTCTCGATGCGCATCATATTCTGGGATTATTTTCCGTCGTTGTTTGCAATCGCGCCGGTAGATGAGCCGCCGACAAGTTTCAACCCGGCTGCATGGCCGGGTTATATACACACAATGATTCAGCTCGCGCTCTATTTGTGGGTGCTGTTTATCGCTTACACCAGTCTGCAGGATCACGAGGCCTAGAATGGATTTCAAACCGAACTATCCTATCTACCTCCAGGTCGCAGATTTTATCTGCGAGAAGGTTCTGACGCGTGCCTGGCTCGATAGCGACAAGCTGCCTTCCGTCAAAGAGCTGTCCATAACCACTTCAGTAAATCCCAATACCGTTATCAAGGCGCTGGGTTATCTGCAGGACAATGCGATACTGACTACGCAACGTGGCATCGGCTATTTTCTGACTGATGCCGCCTATCAAAACACGCTCGCATTAAAACGTCGCCAGTTTATCGACGAAGACGTGCCGGCATTGTTTGCCAATATGAAATTGCTTGATGTGCCCATCGAGCAACTTGTCAGCCTGCATGAACAAAAGGGATTGTCAGATGAAAAAAAGTAGGAAATATATAGCACTAACCGCGCTTGGCTTATTCGCGGCTGTCGTAACGATGACAGTGATGAGCCGCATCTACGTCACCGACTTCGTTCCGTATGTGCCGACACGCACGTCCGAAGCGGAACTCACGCAGCTGGCCAACTTCACGCGTATACATCTGGAAGGTGATTACGCCGTCGAAGTCACCCAGGTGCAGGATTACAGCATCGAATATTCCCCTTTGAGTGAATCGCAAGGTGAATTCGCAGCACGCGTCGAAAACGATACCTTGTTCATAAGCGGCTTCGGTAATCGTACCGATACTGACCGAGCCATCGTGCGCATAGGTGTGCCAGTGCTCGATACACTTGAGGCAAGTTATCTCGAAGAAATTACTATCAGTGACTTCAGGGCACCGTTAATGAACGTCAGGGTCATCGGCTTCCAGACCTTCACGATGCGGAACAATGTGCTCGATAACATTGATCTGTTCTCGCAAGGTAACGGCGCAATAAATCTGCAAGGCAACACCTTCACGATGCAGAATTTTCACATTGAAGGTGAAAGCGATCTCAACATCACCGAATAGGTAAAAAGCCATGTTGCATGTCTCGGGCCTGAGCAAAACTTATCCAGGCAACATTCCTGCGCTCCAGAATATCACTCTGGATATTCGCAAAGGTCTGTTTGGTTTGCTTGGTCCCAACGGCGCGGGCAAATCCACCTTGATGCGTACACTCGCGACACTTCAGCAACCCGATGCGGGTTCGATCATGTTCGATGGCATCGATGTGTTGAAGGAAAAAAATAAACTGCGCCAGGTACTCGGTTATCTGCCGCAAGAGTTCGGCGCCTATCCGCGCACGTCATGCCTCGCAATGTTGTGCCACTTCGCCGCACTGAAAGGTATTCACGGCAAAGAAGGAAAACAGCTTGTTGAAAGTTTACTGATCAAAACCAATCTGTGGGACGCGAGGCATCGCAGCGTCGACAAATTTTCCGGCGGCATGAAACAGCGTTATGGCATCGCACAAGCGCTGATAGGCTCACCTCGGTTGATTATTGTCGACGAGCCCACTGCCGGGCTCGATCCTGCCGAACGGCGCCGCTTTCAGAATCTACTCGTGGAACTCGGCGAAGATATCGTTGTACTGCTTTCAACCCACATCGTTGATGATGTGGAAGACATCTGCCCGGAGTTGGCCATCATGGGGCAGGGCAAAATATTGCTCGCGGGTGAGTCGAGAACACTCATCAAAAATCTTGAAGGCAAACTCTGGAGGCAGTTGTCGAACAAAGATTCATTGCCGCAGATTCAGAAAAACCATCGCGTTATTTCTACGCGCTTGCGACCCGATGGTCTGGAAGTGCGAGTGATGTCCGACACGCGGCCCGAAGGAATGGCGGCTGCCAAACCCACTCTCGAAGATGTGTATTTCGGCGCGCTCGCCGCAAACAATCTTCAGGCG
>JAZKES010000042.1:0-2793 GCA_040386995.1 Pseudomonadota bacterium
ATGCGTAATCTTGTTCCCGTTACTCCCGGGGAGTTATTGAAAGAGGAGTTCCTTGAGCCCATGGGAATCTCGCAGTACCGCCTGGCAAAAGAAATAGGTGTGCCCGCACAAAGAATTGGCGAAATAGTGGCGGGCAACCGTTCAATCACCGCAGATACCGATTTGCGGCTTTGCCGGTTTTTTGGTTTATCGAACGGGTATTGGCTGCGCGCGCAGGCCAGCCATGACACAGAAGTTGCAGAGGACGCGTTGGCAGAACAGCTAAAAAAGATTCGTCCGTGGTCGGAATCAAATTCGCAATCTGGCCAGCAGGCATAAAAGCATTCTCGGTCGATTAAATCGACGCAACCTCTAACTACACTACGTCTTACCCGCGGTTGTTAGAGCTTGTCCCCGCGAAGGCGGGGACGGGTATCCAGAAAAATCAAACAGCTGGATTCCCGCCTTCGCGGGAATGACGAGAAAATCAACAATCTTGATTCCGTACCCACCTTCGCGACGTATATGCCTCAAAACCCGCCGGAATGGAAAGAATCGGAGCCTCCTCAACATTAAAACCAACGAGCGACCATCAAGCCACTTTATGTTAGATGCCACTTTCATCCAGCCTTCAATGTAAGCATCTACTGATTCATTCAAATTACGTCACACCCGGGAACGCGGGCATCCAGAATTGAACAGCCTGGACTCCCGTCCCCGCCTTCGCACGGACAAGCTTAAAAACAGGGGAATGACGGTGTATTCATTTACATAAGCCCATCAAAAAACAGGTGGCGCAGAACCACGTTTTTTTTCCTGACCAGGCCTGCAAGATAAGTTCTGGCAGAAACCCCGACCCACCCCCACTTTCCAGACCACCCGCCTTCCAGCTTCAATCTTCCCGCCAGAATCGTTACCATGCCCGGCCTTCTTGTATTGTGAAAATTGAGAACCCCATGACCGCGCGCGACATCCTCGTCACCAATGCCCTGCCCTATGCCAACGGGCCCATTCACCTTGGCCACCTGCTCGGTTATATCCAGGCGGATATCTGGGTGCGGTTCCAGCGTATGCAGGGGCACACGGTGCACTATGTCTGTGCGGACGACGCGCACGGCACGGGCATCATGTTGAGTGCCGAGAAAGCGGGTATTACGCCCGAGCAGCTGATTGAAGGTGTTCGTGTTGAGCATCATCGCGACTTCAACGATTTTCTCGTCGACTTCGATATCTATTACTCGACTCATTCAGAAGAAAATCGCGAACTATCCTCTTACATCTATAAGCGTTGCCAGCAGGCAGACGCAATTGCGACGCGCAGCATCACGCAGCTATTCGATCCCGAGCGTCAGCTGTTCCTGTCGGATCGTTTCATCAAAGGCACATGCCCGAAATGTAAAGCCGAAAACCAGTATGGCGATAATTGCGAAGTGTGTGCCTCAACCTATGCAGCAACTGACCTGATTGATCCACGCTCAACAATTTCGGGCGCAACGCCAGTGCTGAAAGATTCCGTTCATTACTTCTTCAAACTGCCGCAGTTTACGGCTCTGCTCAAGGACTGGACGCGCAGCGGCACACTTGCTCCGCAGGTCGCCAACAAACTTGCCGAATGGCTTGATGGTGGTTTGCAGGAATGGGATATCAGCCGCGATGCACCGTACTTCGGCTTTGAAATTCCCGACTCACCCGGCAAATATTTTTACGTGTGGCTCGACGCGCCGATTGGTTACATGGCGAGCTTTAAAAAATTATGCAGCGAGAAAGGCCTGGACTTCGGCGCGTACTGGAACGAAGGTGCAACGACTGAACTGTGGCATTTCATCGGTAAGGACATCATCAACTTCCATGCATTGTTCTGGCCTGCCATGCTGACTACTGCGGGTTTCCGCAAACCCACCTCAATTTCAGTGAACGGTTTCCTGACGATCAACGGCCAGAAAATGTCGAAGTCGCGCGGCACTTTCATCATGGCCTCCACGTACAAGGAACATCTGAATCCCGAATACCTGCGTTATTATTTTGCATCGAAACTTGGCAGCAATCCTGATGACCTCGATCTGAATCTCGACGATTTTGCGTTGCGCGTGAATGCGGATCTCGTGGGCAAGGTTGTGAACATTGCGAGCCGCTGTGCTGGTTTTATCAATCGTAACTTCGACAACAAATTGTCAACGAACGTGGCTGACACCGAGCTCGTTGGAAATTTCCAGCAACAGGCCGCTGAAATTGCCGAGCATTACAACAGTCGTGAATTCGGCAAGGCCATGCGCCAGATCATGAAGCTCGCCGATGATGCCAACGCCTGGATTGCCGAGAAACAGCCTTGGGTACTCGCCAAAGCAGAGCCGCAATCGGCAGCCGTGCAGGAAATCTGCACCACCGGCATCAACCTGTTCAGGCTGCTCGTGATTTACCTGAAACCCGTATTGCCCGCGCTTGCTGCGCAGGTAGAAAGTTTTCTACGGGTTCCACCTTTGCGATGGGAAGACAGCACAAGTGTACTAAGCAATCACACCATCGGTGTATTCACTCCTCTCATGACGCGTGTTGATGCCGAGAAAATTGCCGCCATGATTGAAGCGAGTAAAACCAGCCTCGGCGTAAGTGAAAGCGTAGAAGAAGAAATCAAAGTGATCGACTCCCCTCTTGCACGCGAACCACTCGCGCCTGAAATCGAGTTTCCGGATTTCGCGAAAGTGGATATGCGCGTCGTGAAAATCATCCATGCCGAACATGTTACCGGTGCCGATAAATTACTGAAGCTGACGCTCGATCTCGGCCTCGGTGCAGATGGCAAACCATCCACACGTA
>JAZKES010000043.1:0-17045 GCA_040386995.1 Pseudomonadota bacterium
TTGTTTCGATATGCAGAGTTGATATGCCCCACTCTTGCGATTGGGCTACATCTCGCTCGCAAGTGCTTGCCGGAAATGATTGTTCAATAAGTCCTGAAGTTTCGTGAAATTGATTGGTTTTACCATGTAATGATTGAAGCCAACAGATTCCGCACGCATTTTATCTGCTTCTCCACTGTAGCCAGTCATTGCCATTACCAAAACACCTTGTAATAGCGGGTCTTGACGCATGCGTCTTGTCACTTCATACCCATCGATATCTGGTAGTCCAATATCTAACAAGATCGCATCGGGACGAAATTTTTGGGCTGCCTCAAATCCATCTTCACCGTTGTAACGAATTTCGAGTTCAAAGCCTTGGCTCTCCAGACACATAGCCAAGGCGATTGCAGAATCCGCATTGTCATCAACAATAAGTATTCGAAAGGTTTTTCCTATTCCAACTGCGTAACTATTGGCCGAATTCAAAACTGAAATTAAATTGTCTTCCTGATGTAACGGTACTGACGGGAATCGAACGAGAAACTCCGCCCCGAAACCCAGCCCTGCGCTGGTTACGCTGGCAATTCCTCCTTGCAGTTCTACAAGTCCACGAACCAACGCCAAGCCTATGCCCAGTCCTCCTTGAGCGCGGTTAAGTGCTGTCGGGGCCTGCATAAACAAGTCAAAAACTCTGCTAATTAAATCTTCTGGAATACCAACGCCGTGATCGCGGACCCGAATTACAGCCCAATTATCAACGTCTTGTTCGAGGCAAAGTTCGATAATGCCACCGTCGTCCATGTATTTAGCTGCGTTCGTCAGCAAATTGCCAAGGACTTGGGTGAGGCGCACTACATCACCTTTAATACATAGTGGTTTGTCTGGGACGGAAAGTTGAAGTTCGTGATTGTGTTTTTTGAGCAATGGCGCCACTGTCTCAGTAGCATGAGTTACCAGCTCAACCAGATCGACAACTTCAGTTCTGAGTTGAATGCGCCCACTCGTAATACGTGAAACATCAAGTAAATCATCCATCAAACATGTTAGATGCTGCACCTGTCGCTGCAATAGTTTCTGTGCCCAGGCAAGCTGTTGTTCAGACGAGTCCTCAAGCTGCATAACTTGTACTGCATTGTGAATAGCCGAAAGAGGGTTGCGTAATTCATGGGCAAGAATGGCTATGTATTCGTCCTTACGCCGAGCAGATTCAGACAACGCTTTCTCTGCGCGCTCGCGTTCAGCAATTTCCTTAATGAGTTTGGTATTGGTGGCTACTAGTTCGCCATTGGCACTTTCGAGAATAAGGTTCAGCTGTTGCAATTCGCGTGTGTTTTGGGCCTTTAATTCTTCATGCGCTTTACCAAGTTGAATATTCGCCGCTGCTAATTTCTGGTTAAGTCGCGATAACTCTGCACGCTGAAGATACAACTGAACAAGGGCTTGAACTTTTCCTCGCAGAATTTCCGGAATTACGGGGATCTGAACATAATCGACCGCACCCATCTGATAACCTTTTCGCTGATCCAGATCAGTTACCTGCAGACCGGTTACAAAAATGATGGGAGTTTCTTCGAATCGTGGATGGTCGCGAATAAGAGCCGCTGTTTCAAAACCATCCATTTCTGGCATGCTCACATCGAGCAAAATCGCTGCGTATTCCATTTTCATCAACAGGCCCAGTGCCTCAGCGCCCGATTGGGCGCGCACCAGGTTGTGGCCGAGTTCTCCGAGTATCACTTCATAACTCAACAAGCGCTCGAGTCGATCATCAACAAGCAGAATATTCACTTCATGGTCGTACTCAGCCATGTCAGCCATTTCTCCTGTTGTTTGCATATTGCCTGTTTTTATAGAGGATGATGCCATTAGCGATGCAACCAGGTTCTGAAAAGTGCAACGAGCTGTTGGTTGTTAACTGGCTTCGCAACATATTCGGAGGCACCTGCTTCAAGGCATTTTTCACGATCTCCTTTCATGGCTTTGGCAGTCAAGGCGATGATCGGCAACAAATTGAATTTCGGTTGAGCCCGTATCTGGCGCATGGTTTCATAACCATCCATCTCGGGCATCATGATATCCATCAAGACAAGTGCCAGATCATCTGTACGTTCAAGCAGGTTAATTGCATCTCGTCCATTGTTAGCAGTGAGCACCTGCATGTGATGACGTTCGAGGATGCTGGATAAAGCGAAAATATTGCGGACGTCATCATCCACGATCAATACCTTTTGGCCGAATAATATATCTTCACTCTCGTAAAGTTTTTGCAACATGTCTTGTTGTGTTTCACTAAGCTTAGTGATGTCGCAATGCAGGAACAGGGTTGTGTTATCCAGCAAGCGTTCATGCGAGCGTGCATGTTTGAGCACGAGAGTTTTACCAATTACACGCAAGAAATCTTCTTCGTCTCTGGTGAGTTCCTTACTGTTGAAGGTAACAATCGGCACATTGCGCAGCTTGGCGTCGCGTTGAATATCGGCAAGAAGTTCAAAGGCAGACATATCGGCCACTGTCAGATCCAGCACCACACAATCGAATGCTGTGTTGCGCATCTGTTCCAATCCTGAATTTCCGCTTTTGACGATCGTTACGTCGACATCATCATGGCTTAACAACTTTCCAATACCGGATGTTTGATGCTGATCATCTTCGATAATCAACAATTTTCTTCTGCATGGTTGGACGAAATCACGGAGGTTGGCAAAAGCTTCCCCTATGCGCTCGGAGTTTCCCGACTTGTTTAAATACGCATAGGCGCCACGGCCAAGACCGTGCTGGCGTTCCTCTTCGACCGTAACGATTTGCACGGGAATATGGCGAGTGTCGGGATATTGTTTGAGATGGCTCAGAATAGTCCAGCCGAGCATGTCCGGCAGGAAAATATCAAGTGACACCGCAGCCAACGCATAGTTGTTCGCCAGTTCCATCGCATCATCACCTCGCATCGCGACAAGTCCCTTGAAGCCTTGCGTGTGTGCTTGATCAAGCAGGATGTGCGCATAGTGTGGATCGTCTTCAACGATCATCACCACTTTGTCGTCTGGTCCAATGTTGTTCCGGTCGTCGGGCACTTCCTCCAATCGAGCGGCCGCCAATAACACGGGCTGATGACTACCTTCTTTCACAGCTCTCGCGGGAAGTGGCGGTAAATAGCGGCCACCCTGGTTACCGTAAGTAAGAGGTAGATACAGAGTAAACGTGCTGCCTTTGCCAGGCGTGCTCTCCAGCGTTATTTCACCGCCCAGAAGTTGTGCTAATTCGCGGCTGATAGCCAAGCCAAGACCGGTGCCACCATAACGGCGAGCCGTACCTGCATCTGCCTGTTGGAATGCTTCGAAAATAAGCTTCTGTTTCTCTGCAGGAATACCAACCCCAGTATCCGTTACCGAGAATGAAACAACCGTTGTAGCTTGATCGAGAACCGGATGACCTGCCGTCCAGCCTTTGTGCGCGACTTCTACACTCAGGCGAACGCTGCCTTGCTCAGTAAATTTGAATGCGTTGGAGAGCAGGTTTTTCAGAACCTGCAGCAAACGCTTCGGATCCGTATAGATAAATTCGTCCAGATTTCTGCTGAGTTCAGTGAAGAATACGAGTCTGCGTGTGTCAGCCTGATGCCGGAAATTGCGTTCAACAATTTCGCGCAGATTTGCAAACGGCAGTTTTTCAGATTCAACTGTGACTGTGCCCGATTCAATTTTCGATAGATCGAGAATGTCGCTGATCAGGTTGAGCAGGTCGGTACCGGCTGCATGAATAGTATTAGCAAATTCAACCTGACGAGGTGTCAAGTTACGGTCAGCATTTTCCGCCAACTGTTCACCGAGGATAAGAATACTATGTAACGGAGTGCGCAATTCGTGCGAAACGTTTGCAAGGAACTCGGATTTGTAACGCGACGTGAGCGCCAGTTCTGCGGCCTTTTCTTCCACCGCACGTCGGGCATGATCGATCTCGCGGTTTTTGCGTTCCACCTCGGCGTTTTGTACAGCGAGCAGCTGCGCTTTTTGCGCAAGTTCTTCGTTGGTTTGCTGAAGTTCGGATTGCCGTGTTTGCAATTCAGTCGCCAACTGCTGCGATTGAGCCAGCAACCGTTCCGTACGCATGGTTGCCTCAATGTTGTTCAACACGATTCCTACGATGTCAGCGAGTTGCTCGAGGAATGCAGTATGCGACGCATTAAATTCTTTAAGTGATGCGAGCTCGATTACGGCTTTGACATCGCCTTCAAAAAGCACTGGCAATACCATGACCATTCTTGGCGCTACTTCAACAAGACCTGAAGTAATGCGCAGTGGTTGTTGATCTGTTTCTTTAATGATCAAGCGATGTCTTTCCACTACACATTGACCCACCAGACCTTCACCGACCCTGAACTCACGCTCGGCCTGATTTTTGTCGAACTTGTCTGCATAGCCGGCGAGCTGCCTGAGGCGAACATCGCCATCAACTTCCGCCATTGCATAAATTACACCTTGCTGCGCGTTTACGAGTGGCGCCAATTCCGAGAGCAGCATTTGTGCTACGGCGGTTAGATCGCGCTGGCCCTGCATCATGCGGCTGAATTTCGCGAGGTTGGTTTTCAGCCAATCTTGCTCGGTGTTTCGATCGGTCGTTTTGCGCAGGTTGCCAATCATCGCGTTAATGTAGTTTTTCAGATCCGCTACTTCGCCGCTCGCATCGACCTGAATGTAGCGCGTAAGGTCACCTGTCGTTACCGCGGTGGCTACCTCTGCGATGGCACGCACCTGTGTTGTGAGGTTAGCTGCCAGGAGGTTCACGTTTGCGGTCAAATCTTTCCATGTACCCGCGGCGCCTGGTACGTTCGCTTGGCCACCCAAGCGTCCTTCCACGCCCACTTCGTGCGCAACAGTTGTCACTTGATCGGCGAATGTCGCGAGTGTGTCGGTCATGCTGTTAATGGTTTCTGCCAGCGCAGCAACTTCACCTTTGGATTCCACGGTAAGTTTTTGCGCGAGATCGCCGTTGGCAACGGCGGTTACCACTTTTACGATGCCTCTTACCTGATCGGTCAGGTTATGCGCCATAACGTTTACGTTGTCGGTCAAATCTTTCCAGGTGCCTGCTACGCCCGGAACCTTCGCCTGACCGCCAAGTTTGCCCTCGGTACCCACTTCACGCGCAACCCTCGTTACCTCGGAAGCAAAGCTGTTGAGCTGATCCACCATCGTATTGATGGTGTCCTTGAGCTGAAGAATTTCGCCGCGCACGTCTACTGTGATTTTGCGCGACAAGTCTCCGCCCGCAATAGCAGTGGCTACCTCGGCAATACCACGCACCTGGTCAGTGAGGTTAGTTGCCATAACGTTTACGTTGTCGGTCAAATCTTTCCAGGTACCGGCAACACCAGGCACTCGCGCCTGACCGCCCAATTTACCTTCGGTACCTACTTCTCGCGAAACCCTCGTTACCTCTGAGGCAAAGCTGTTGAGCTGATCCACCATGGTGTTGATGGTGTCCTTCAGCTGCAAAATTTCGCCTTTTACATCCACCGTAATTTTGCGGGACAAATCCCCTCGCGCCACGGCGGTGGTTACTTCAGCGATGTTGCGTACCTGGCCTGTCAGGTTACCGGCCATTGAATTCACGTTGTCGGTGAGGTTTTTCCAGGTTCCTGCTACGCCAGGTACTTCTGCCTGGCCGCCGAGTTTTCCTTCAGTACCCACTTCGCGCGCAACACGAGTTACCTCTGCGGCAAAACCGTTGAGCTGATCCACCATCGTGTTGATGGTGTCCTTGAGGCGCAAAATTTCGCCTTTTACATCCACCGTAATCTTGCGGGACAAGTCGCCTCGTGCAACCGCTGTCGTTACTTCAGCGATGTTACGCACCTGGGCTGTAAGGTTGGTGGCCATGGCGTTTACCGAGTCGGTCAAATCCTTCCAGGTACCTGCTACGCCGGGCACAATGGCCTGACCACCAAGCTCCCCTTCTGTTCCCACCTCACGCGCTACGCGTGTTACTTCGGAAGCAAAACCATTGAGCTGATCCACCATCGTGTTGATGGTATTTTTCAACTCCGAAATTTCACCTTTTACATCCACCGTGACTTTGCGGGACAAGTCACCTCGTGCCACAGCGGTTGCTACTTCAGCGATGTTACGCACCTGGGCGGTCAAGTTGCCGGCCATTGAATTCACGTTATCCGTGAGATTTTTCCAGGTTCCTGCAACGCCAGGAACCTCAGCCTGCCCGCCCAATTTACCTTCGGTACCTACTTCACGTGCAACGCGAGTTACCTCTGCGGCAAAGCCGTTGAGCTGATCCACCATGATGTTGATGGTGTTTTTGAGTTCGAGAATTTCGCCTTTTACATCGACCGTGATCTTGCGTGACAAGTCGCCACGCGCAATAGCTGTTGCCACTTCCGCGATACCACGCACCTGGTCCGTGAGGTTCGCAGCCATAACGTTTACGTTGTCGGTCAAATCCTTCCATGTACCAGCGACACCAGGCACGATGGCCTGGCCACCCAACTTACCTTCTGTACCCACTTCGCGCGCTACTCGAGTTACCTCTGACGCAAACGAACGAAGTTGATCCACCATCGTATTGATGGCTTCTTTCAATTGCAGAATTTCACCGCGCACGTCCACGGTGATTTTGCGGGAAAGGTCACCATCGGCCACCGCGATAGTCACTTCTGAAATATTACGTACCTGCGCTGTGAGGTTGTTGGCCATCGAGTTAACGTTGTCGGTGAGATCCTTCCAGACGCCGGAAACGCCTCGCACCTTGGCCTGGCCACCGAGCTTGCCTTCGGCGCCCACTTCACGCGCCACACGTGTTACCTCAGAAGTAAACACGTTCATTTGATCGATCATCTTGTTTACAATTTTGGCTGAGCGCAGGAATTCACCCTGAAGTTCTCGACCTTCGATTTCCAGAGGAACAGTTTGCGACAAATCGCCTTTTGCCACTGCAGCTACACTGCGGGTCACTTCAGTGGTCGGCCAGAGCAAGTCATCCATTAGTGTGTTAACGGATGATTCCATGGCGCCCCAGGCACCTTGACGGCGATCACAGCGGAAACGCTGTCGGGTTTTACCTTCCTGTCCTACAGCTTGGCCGACTCGTTCGAGTTCGCTCGCAACTTGTTCGTTCGCAGCAACAATCTCGTTAAAAGTATCGGCAATTTTGCCTTCCAGGCCGATCCAGCTACCGGGAAGGCGAACTGAGAAATCGCCGTCGCGCATTGCCTGAAGCGCGGCGAGCAAAACTTTCGGATCGTAGTCTTCCGAATAATAGAGAGGATTTGGTGAAGAGCGCTTATTCCTCAAGCTTGAGGATAGCGGTTTTCTAATCGGCTGGGGCATGTCGACGCTTTGCATTCTATTGATAGTGCCATTGCTATCGTCACCACCAGCGTTGCTAGTACTTGATGCAGTAACTCCGGATAAATTGCCGGATGGAGAAACAGCGTCGTTATCATCCTGAATATGCACCATCGATATCCTCTTCTATGGTCAAGTAATCAACTACTAATCTTTGTCTATGCTCGTGCGTCGATAGAGTCGTCAGGGTTCTGAAAATCTGACGAGATAAAAAACTATTCGTATTTCTGTGGATAAAAAACAATACAGGTGCAATGAAATCGTTGTAATAGCAGTTTTGGAATTGCTTTCAGCGAACACCAAATGTCGAGCATTGATAGAGCATATTACTATCAAAATAAGTTCATTATAAATACAGAAACCAAAAAAACTGTTTAGCGCGTGACGTTAGGTGGGCCGATCTTTGAGTTCGATTTTGGTCTTCGTGCACCGCTATGGCGCCCCGGTCCAGGCACTGGATATCCGTCAATCAGGTTGCATCAAATAGTTGGCTTGAAGTCAGGTCTGGATGAACCTTTGTTGTTGTCGGAAAGCCAGTTGATGTTAGCTCTACGAGTGCCTTTTCGCATCCGCCAGGGAACATTGTTTGTGAGAAGTAATTGGCTGAATCTTGCTGGAAACTTCACATAGCACCAAATCCCTGGGCTATCTAAGGTAGTAGCCTTCACTTATGTTCACCAGATTTGTTCGTGCACAAAAACCATGATCGAGAGAAGCCGTTAGAATTGTCGATTGCAACAGCTAAACCAGAATATAACCCGGCTGATTATTATGTGTGGATTCAAGTTGATGCTTATCGAGCAAGAAGAATCAAAAGGCGAGCGTGTACGTATAAATCACGCGGTTATTTCTGGTATTCTTGGGGCATTGAGGTTTGAACAAGCAATCGCGATGTTCAAGGTAACCTAACAAAATTCATTAGTTTGATGAAAGCTCAGGTAGAGGTATATGGAAATCCAAAGTTCCCCATTAGTTACCATTCTGGTGACCCCACGAGATCGATATTCAGGCACTGTAAAAAATCTCGAATGTCTGTACCGCTACACAAAAATTGAATATTTCGAACTTGTTCTGGTAGATCTGGGCTACCCAGCCGCGATGCGCAAAGAAATCGAGGCGTTTCTGAGCGATAAGAAAAATGCGCGTATTGTTTCACCAGGCAAACTTATTCCGATGGCCTCACTGAGAAAACTTCGCGACTCGGTTACCAGCAAATACACGGTACTTATTGATAATGACTCCCACGTAACAGAAGGTTGGCTTGAGCCTTTGTTGAAGGCGGCGGAGGAGACCGATGCTGCTGTGGTATCGCCAATCGTATTGGAGAAGTCAGGGGTTGATGAGGGTGCAGAATTACGAAATCACCTTTTTTCAACTGAATTGCGTGTAGTTGAAGTTGGTGGCAATCCATACCTGATCGAATATAAAACCTACCGTAGAGCGTTGCCAGAAGAGTTGCCCCAGGGACTCTCTGATACGGAGGCCTTCGAATTGCATGGCGTGTTGTTCAGGACAGAGGATCTGAAATCACTGGAGATTCCTGAGATGACCATCCGTGAGCATCTGGACATGGGCATGCAGCTGAAAAACAAAGGTCGCCGGATGCTGGTGGAGCCAAAGTCGATTTTGTTATTCGACAATCTTGGCACACGTAGTGAATTTGCCGACCTCGAATTTTTCAACCGGCGCTGGAACGGAAAAATCACCAAATCTTCAAGTGATCTTTTTGAAAAACGTTGGGGATACCGATTTTATTCGGAAGATGCGATGTATTACTGGGCGATCAGGAGAAGGTTGTTCCTGTTATTACGCTGGATGCATTTGCCGGTTTCTGTTGCAAACAAGATTGATCGACTATTTGGCGCGATTCGAAGGCGGATCGCACCGGTATGGGACCCATTGTCCAACCCAGAGGCGCAATCAACTTCATTTTACAAAAAGCTGGGGAATAAATTTCCTCAGCAGTGTAGCCATGATATTGTTCACAACTAGTTGGTATCGCAGTTAACTCCATGCATATATTACTTATTACTCAGTCCTTTGATAAAGGAGGGCGGACCAGGCGTATTTGTGATCTTACAAAACAACTGGAGAGCCGTGGCCACACTGTATCACTCTGTGTTTTTGAAGCTCCTCTAGACTGGATTAAAAACCAGTTTCCCAGATTGACCGACATCCATTTTCTCGATGCATCAAAGTCTGGCAAGCTCTCGATGATTCGAAAGATGAGCGCGCTTGTCGCCAAGTTGTCACCGGACATCATTCATAGTAACTGCGAAAAATCCTACCTCTTTGGTGGAGTCGCAGGACGGTTGTTTCGTATCCCTGTTGTGGGAACTTATCATCGATCCAACCTGGAATTTTATCAGCCGACTTTCAAATACAAACTGTTCGCCTCGTTGATGAGCAGGTGTGTGGCAATTTCCACGCAGCGAATTGCACTGATGCAGGATCAGCTTGGAATTGCGCCGGGAAAAATCACACTGATTCACGGTGGCGTTGATTTATCCATCGTGAATAACGAAGAAAAAAGAGCTGCCAAAGCTAAAATCGGCTTTGATCCCGATCAGCCTATGTTGCTTTCTCTGGGGCATCTGGGGGAAATCAAGGGCCACGATTACACTCTCGCGGGCCTGGAAAGTGTTGTGAGTCGTTTTCCAAATGTACACCTGTATATTGGTGGTGATGGTCAGCCAGCGGACTATCAAAGATTACGAACCCTGATTCAAAAATATCGCTTACAGAATCACGTTACTTTGCTCGGTGAAGTCACCAATGCATTCGAACTGTTCGCTGCCTGCGACGTATTTGTGCAGCCCTCATTGGAAGAAGCGTTTGGACTCGTATTTATTGAGGCGGGCGCCCACGGCAAGCCGACGGTTGCAACCGAAGTTGGTGGAATTCCCGATATCATCATCAACAATGAAACAGGAGTTCTTGTCCCCCCCGGTGATGGCGCGGCCATAGGATTGGCGATTAACAAGATGCTCGAAAATCCGGAATGGACTGATCAGCTAGGGATAAATGCACGCGAAAGGATTGTTGCGCACTTCTCTCTCGACCGAATGGTGGATAAATACATCGGCGTTTATGAAGGGATGTTGAAATAATTATCCCGATCAAACAGTCATCCGCTGACTAACTTTCAAATCAGGTTCAGTCGCCTGGTTGCAAATTTTTGACAGTTCACTGTTTGTGTGGCGCTTAGTCCCGATTGAACCTGTCTAGATGTTTGTCGTTCCTGGTCAGCTGTGTTAGCGGGAAGGTTCCTGGTAGCCGTAACCACTCCCTTAAGAGCAATAACGTACTTCACGCGGCGTTGCTGGAAAGCATCGACATACCGGACTGGAAGGGTAAGCGTATTTCACTGCTGCGTGATCTGGCAGTCAGTCAGCTCATAAAATCCAGAAAATTCGCAGCAAAAATCGCAATCGGCGCTATCAGTATCAGCCATTCAAGGCGGCTGCGACGCAAGACTCCCGTGAAGTGCAAAATGAGTATTATGATGCCGGCAAGATAAATCGCGATTGAAATCATGTATTACCTATGTGGTGGTGTTCATAATCAGCCGATTAAATCATGATAGCGGTCAATTAAAAACGACGTACATCGGCTAAATATAAACAGCGTGACCTCTATAACATTCCATCCTCAAATGTAGTACAGGAATACCCTGATGAGTTCTGCTGATCTGTTCGGTTATATTGCTGCAACACTCACTACCGTCGCGTTTATTCCGCAAGCCTGGCTGACCTGGAAGCGCAAGCAAACAGAGGGCGTGTCATTGGGAATGTATCTGATTTTTACTGCCGGAGTATCGGCCTGGTTGTTATATGGCATCCTTTTACAGTCAGGCCCAATCATCGTTGCCAATACATTTACGCTGGCATTGGCTCTATTCATTCTGATGATGAAAGTTCGTTATGGTTGATGCTGATAGCTCGTTCTCATCGATCTCGCCGTTAAAAATCCTGGGTGTTTCAGGATTGCTGATCTGTGCGTTGTTGTCCTTTACCCCATGGCTTGATAGTTACGCCGACGATGCGATCGGTTCTGCGTTATCCAGCACGTTGAAATTGTTCGCCTCTGTGCGCGGTGTCGATGCGATTGTCAGTGCGGCGGAGGGAACAGAATTATCTATTGCACCGGTCGGTGTCGGGGTTACGTTTGCCCCGGGCGAGCTGGTTGAGCCGGTTGATGACCTTATCGAGCAACTCGGCGATGTGCTGATATGGGTGCTGACCTTGCTGGGTGTTGAGAAACTCAGTCTCGGTTTGTTGGGCTCAGGCTCCGTGCGTCTTATAAGCGGCACTTTGTTCCTGGTCGCAGCGGCGTTCATCATCTGGCGTCCAGCGCGGCCATTACCACAGCGGGTGCGCACTATGTTGGTAGTGCTCGTCCTGATTCGCATTGGACTTCCGTTGGCCGCAATTTCGAGCGAAGCGCTTGCCCAGTATGTAGTGGATGCCCGGACAGCGACTGCGGAATCTGCATTGATCGATGTATCGCAGCAAATCGAAGACGAGCAGGCAGCGCAAAACGCGCTGGTTGAATCTCAGGCGCCAATAACAGATGTTGCAGAAGACCAAAGCCTTATGGAGAAGCTCAACACCGCAGTAGATGATCTTGGCAATGCGATGAGCGACATGCGCAACAGTCTCGATATGCAGGCCAGCATGGAACAGCTGTCGCAGCGTATGGAAGCTGCGGTGAATCACGTCGTGGATTTGCTGGCACTGGTAACGCTGCGTGCACTGCTGTTTCCGGGGTTGTTTCTATTCTCCGGTTGGCTTCTGTTGCGGATCGTCGACTGAATCAGCCGCTACCAGAAATAACGAATCAGCATTGCAATACAAATTCCAACAATCAGCAGGCGCAAGTACATAAGATTAATTCGAAAGAGAATATGCGCGCCCAGCCACGCGCCGGCGGCTTGGCCAATCATCATCGCGAAGCCAACGATCCAGATAACTTTTCCAGCCATGATAAAAATCACCAGCGATGCGATATTCGTCGCAAAGTTAAGTGTCTTGGCAATGGCGGTTGCGCTCAGTAGATCCTTGCCTTGCAGCGCAACTCCCGACAACGCAAAAAATGAACCGGTGCCCGGGCCGAAAAGCCCATCGTAACTTCCTATCAGTGGGACCACCACGAAACGATAGGTGGATGAACTGATGCGTGCAGGAGAAATGGAATTGAGGAGTTGGCCGGAAAAAAGAAAATAGATGGCGATGACTATCAAGACGAGCGGAATAACAAAGTTCAGTTTTGCGGTATCCAGATACTGCACAACAACAGAACCAATAGTTGCTCCGATAAATGCCGAAAGCATCAGGTGTTTAACCTCATTCCACCGCACACGTTTATGTTTGAGCATCATTAAACTTGCCATCGCAGTGCCCATGGTGCCTTGCATCTTGTTGGTACCAAGCGCCTGCAGCGGCGGAATTCCGGTCAGCAGCAAGGCCGGTAATACGATCAGACCACCGCCTCCCGCCAAGGTGTCGAGACAGCCGGCGAATAACGCCACGACGAACAAAAGCATAAGTGTAGTTGGTAAATCGGTGATGAATTCCATGGTGACGTCGCGATTGAGAAAGGCTGAAAGTAATAAGATCTGAATTTTTGGCGAGTGAAAAAACTGCGTGGTGAGGCAAATATCTCAATTAGAAAGTGGTGCCGCGTTCAACAAGATAAACCATGGCACCCGCAAAAAAACCAACTAATGCAAGGCCACTTATCTTCCGCAGATACCACACGAAATCCATCTTCTCGAGGCCCATCGCGGCAACTCCCGCGGCTGATCCAATAATTAAAATAGAGCCGCCGGTGCCCGCGCAGTAGGCCAAAAACTCCCACAAAAAGCTATCAACGGGATACTGTTCAAGACTATACATACTCATTGAGGCAGCCACTAAAGGAACGTTATCAACAACTGCGCTCAGCAGACCTATCAGCATGACAATGACGTCCTGTCTTCCAACAGTTTCGTCAAGCCAGGTTGCTACGTTGCCCAGAATGCCTGAATGCTCGAGCGTCGCGACTGCGAGCAGAATGCCGATGAAGAAAACTATCGAAGACAGATCAATACGCGAGAGCGCGTGTGAGAGATCAACCCGACTTCTCGCTTCAAAGGATTTGTCTTTGTGCAGAATGTCGCCAACCAGCCACAAAATGCCGAGACCGAACAATACGCCGAGGAAAGGAGGCAGGTGTGTAATAGCCTTGAAAGCTGGCACAGAAACCAGAACACCCAGCCCCAGGAAGAACATAATATTTCGCTCCAGAGGACTCGTGCTGAATTTCTCTCCTTCTCTATCTGGGCCAGGCGGAATAGCGAGCTGTCCTCGAAGACTCCAGCTGGCAATAAACATCGGGATGGCAAGATTGACTATCGAAGGCAGTATCAATGTACTGATTATGCCCATCGGAGTAATTTGACCGCCAATCCATAACATCGTGGTTGTGACGTCGCCTATCGGTGACCATGCGCCACCCGCATTTGCAGCAATCACAATCATCCCGGCGAACAACATTCTGTTCTGGTCTTTTTGCAGCAGCTTTTTCAGCAACGAAATCATGACAATTGTTGTGGTGAGGTTGTCGAGGATCGCGCTGAGAAAAAACGTTACAACACAAATTGTGTACATCAATCCGGAAAGATTGCGGCTTGTGATTTTTGACGTAACAACATCAAAACCATTATGTGCATCGACAACTTCTACGATTGTCATTGCACCGATCAGGAAGAAGGCTATTTGCGCAGTAGATACCAGCGTTTCTGCGAGCTCTTCGTTTATGAGGAGAGAATCCGTTGCGCCAATTGCATAAATTGACCACAAGATGCCCGCGCCTAAAAGTGCAGAGGCTGATTTGTTGATCTTGATTGGATGCTCAAGTGAAATTGCAAGGTAGGTAAGTATAAAAACGGCCGTAAGCAGTTCAGTCATCAGATATTCTTCAAGAGAAAGATGCGAAGTCTATATCAAACCATGGCTTCGACAAAAAATGTAACAGTCCCCAAAGATAAATTTCCAGCATGCAATAGTGGGGAAATTTGTTGTCTACTCCAGCAAAAGTGCTGCTGGTATGAAACTTTCAAGCCGGAATCCGCAGTTACCTTTGCCTGAATTAATCAATGATTCGCAATGCGGCGCCGCAATTGACCAAAGCAACCGGTTCATTCAGTTTGCCATCCCCAGCCAGATAACCAGGAATACCGTGAGCAGATTGTTCAATGCATGGAGAATAATCGGAACCAGAATCGATCCTGTTTTTTCTCTTGCATATCCAAGCAATACGCCGAATAAAAATATGTATCCGAGCAGTGGCTCACTATATTGTCTTGCGTGAATCAGCATAAAAAGCAGACTGGTCAAAAATAAGGTTCCATATAATCCAAGACGCGTATGACGCCACAGTCGGAAGCCGCAACTTCTGAAGATAATTTCTTCAAGTATCGGCGCTAACAGAAGAGAAGTGAGTGTCAGCCCCCAATGCCTCGTCCCATTAATCGCGTGTAAGAAAGGGTCAGCCTGCAAGGGAAGATGTGAGTATAAAAACGCCGAACACAGCCAGTAAATCAGCCAGATTGTTATCCAGTGGACTGCTGTCTTGAGCGGCACCCTCTGCAAGTCGATCGCTTCATACCAACGCTGAGCGGGTAATTTCAGCGCCAGAATTGCCAAGGGCACCACTACGACGAACTGCAGGAGGTAGCTCCAGCTGATGACATCGGGATCCAGGCTGAAAAAAAGCATTAACTGAGAAGCCTCGGTAGTTCTAAAGTGCGCAAGCAGTATAACCGCAATAAGTGGTGAGCTGATCTGCTACACTGCCGCCGCCACATCGGTGTGCACAGGTCTCTGACCACCCTCTGCATTGTTGATACTCATCGTATTCATCACAGCTCCCCTGGAGTTTAATGCAGCAATATCAGGTTCGGCACCAGACCGTTTCCATCAATAATTTTGTTTATCCCCTTCGTACACTCCAGGATCGCCAGCAGTTTCATGACAAGAACGAACAGGCCGCTGCCATAGGCATCTCGTCTGCCACTTGGTCATTATTCGGCGTGGTCTGGCCATCATCGCGGATCCTCGCCACACATGTCAGTGGCATAGACCTCAGTGGTAAGCGAGTGCTGGAAATTGGCTGCGGCATCGCGTTGTCGAGTATCGTTCTGCATCGGCTTGGCGTGGATATAACCGCCAGTGACTATCATCCGCTTGCGCGCGAATTTCTTGATCGGAATGTGCTCGACAATCTGCTGCCGCCAATCAAATTCCAGAACGGAAACTGGGAAATCGACAACCCGCTGTTAGCCAGGTTCGATGTGATCATTGGCAGTGACGTCTTGTATCAACCGGCGCATCCAGCTCATGTTTCCGATTTCATCGAGCGTCATTGCCTGCCGACGGCCAATGTCATCATTGTTGATCCTGATCGTGGTAACCGTGCGCGTTTTACGAAAGCGATGTTGTCTCTGGGTTTCAGTCACAGTTTTGAACGTTTTAACGAAGAGGAAGAAGGCGAGGAGCCTTGCAAGGGCAGGATTCTGAGTTATTCGAGGCAGGATTTTGCGGATGCTTGAACACTGCTCAGTCACAACACTCAAGGAACTTCAGCAGCAGCCAGAACACTGACTGCTGCCGATAACACTTATATCTAGTTACCGCCGCGAGTTGGGCCAAATTCTGGTTCCCAACCGGTAGGCTCGTCTTCAGGCAGGTTGAACAACACGGCATGGATTTCCTGAATCCAGCCTCTTTTTACCGCGAAGAACTCACCCACGATTCTGGGGTTGGAAGTCGCAACACTTTGGCTTTCCATGCCGTCCTTCAAGCCAAACCTGACAATCGACAACACGATGCCACGTTCAGTGTCGACAACAGGATAACGTCTGTCCCAAATGTTACGACCAATGAAGCGACCTTCATCGAAACCGCGTGGTGTCGAGTTGTATTCGCCGTTGCGAATCATGCCGGTAGTCTGCAACCCATTTTCAAACCGTTGCGAATCCGGCAATAGAGCGGCGGGATGATATTCAGGTGTGCCGTTGGTCTGGAATGCGCGCCAGTAACTTTCTGCGGCAGCGATCAAGCCATAATGGGAATCCTGCTCAGCCTCGCGAATGGATAGCTGCAGTGCTGGCGATACTTCAGTGAGGCCATCAGGTCCCCACAATCTGTCTGCTTCACCTTCATTGGCCTTGATCGTTTCAATTTCGGTTATTGCACCGTTAATAACTTTGAGGCGAACCATAAACATGGTCTTGCTGCCGTCGGCATTAAGAACAACAGCTTCTGTTCCAGTATCACCCATCCTTTCGTTGACGATGTCGAAGCGGTAAATGGCCTCATTGGCCTCATCCCAGAATGTGTCGGCCAGTGGCATCACTTTCGCGTTGTGCGTGATTTTTGCGGATGCGGCCAATGGCACGGTGGCGGCATTATTCGCCGTTAACGCCGAAAAATAGGTATCGATGTAACCTGTGAGACAAGCGCGGTCGCAACTGAGCTGCGCATTGGCGGAGCTTGCTGCGATCCATGTCGCTGCAACTAACATCCCCTTTTGTAATAACTTCATATCGTCCTCATTGTTTTAGTGGTTGTAAGGCTGGCCTTTCGAGTGGTGTCGAAAGTTGATTGAGCAATCTGCGTTGCTGGCCGGAGTATAGAAGAATCGTTGGCCTGGTCACAGTGTTAC
>JAZKES010000044.1:0-12520 GCA_040386995.1 Pseudomonadota bacterium
GATGATTTATGGCGTGGTTGGTCGCGACAAACTCGGCAACGCGATGGCGTTGCAGTCAGCGACCATGAACGTGGCGCGTATTCTCGGCCCGTCGCTCGCCGGATTGGTGATTGCGATGTTCAATATTGAAGCGGCTTACGTGATGTCGTTTTTTTTGTTCGTTATCTCGACCTTTGCGATGCTCAAGTTGCCGCGTTCGTTTCCCGAACAGCATTCGGGCAAGTCGCTGTTCGCTGATGTGTCGTATTCGTTCACGTACGTGGCGAAACATCGCGACATCCTGCTTTGTATCCTGTTTGGTTTTCTGCCGATGATGCTGGCGTTGCCGGTGGTGAGCATGTTGGTGGTGTTTGCTGAAGAAATCTGGAATGTCGGCGAACCGGGGCTTGGCATACTCATGGCGATGGTGGGGCTTGGTGGTGTGACAGGTGCGTTCCTCGTCGCGCATATCGGCGACAACAACCATCGCACGTTTACGATGGTTGCCAGTGCCGCACTGTTCGGTATTCTGCTTGCAATGTTCAGCATCAGTGATTCGTTTGTGCTCGCACTTGGCCTGCTGCTATTTGCCAATATGTTTTCCAACGTGAGCCTGACGATCAACAACACACTCGTGCAATTGCTTGCGCATAATGAAGTACGCGGCAGGATGTCGAGTTTCACGATGTTGTCGTTTGGCCTGACGCCGCTGGGCGTTTTACCGATTGCGTTTGCTGCCGAACGTTACGGTATTTCATCGACCACGTTTGTGGGGTGCATAATTCTGCTCGGCATTGTGCTCGCAATGTACGTGTTTAGTCCGACGCTTCGTGGGCTCGACAAAAAATTGTTGGCAACATCACAGGTGGCTGAAATATCGCTGCCTGACGAAAAAATTCTGCCCTGATAAAGTGCAGACACGCTCCAATGCGCGGCTATAATGCGGCGAAATTGCAAGTGATGTCCTGATATGTCGCAAACTACTACCGCAAAAGTTCAGTCACCGTGGTCGCCGCTGAAGATCGCAACCTTTCGCTGGTTGTGGCTTGCGACACTTGTCTCCAATACTGGTTCGTGGATGCATGAAGTTGGCGCTGGCTGGCTCATGACCACACTCACGACTTCACCTGTGATGGTTGCGCTGATGCAGACCGCAACCTCACTTCCCGCATTTTTTATCCTGCTGCCATCGGGCGCGTTGTCGGACATTCTCGATCGTCGCAAATATCTGATCGGCGGTAACGTTGGCCGGCTGTTTGTGGCGGTGATGCTTGCGGCGCTGACGCTTGGCGGCTTGATCAATGAATGGAGCCTGCTCGGGTTCACGCTGATTCTCGGCATCAACATGGCGATGATTATGCCGACCTGGCAGTCGATCATTCCTGAAGTGGTGCCACGTTCCGAACTGCAAGGCGCTATTGGCCTGAACACACTTGGCATGAATGTGTCGCGTGTGATCGGGTCGTTGATTGCGGGCGCGATCATTGCGGTTTCAGGTAGCGGTGCGGTGTTCGTGTGTAATGCAGTGAGCCTCGTGTTCATCATCACCGTGCTGATGACCTGGAAACGTGTACCACCCGTCACCACGTTGCCGCCGGAAAAGTTTTTGCCAGCAGTGATGACCGGCCTGCGCTACACACGTCACTCCCCTGCATTGCTTGCCACTATTTATCGCAGCATCGGGTTTTATTTTTTCGCGAGCGTGATGTGGGCTCTTTTGCCATTGATCGCACGTGTGCTGCTCGAAGGTGATGAAAAAACCTACAGTTATCTGTTTGCCGCGATCAGCATTGGCGCGATTGGCAGTGCGTTTATGCTGCCGAAATTTCGCACATGGATGAACAATGATCAGCTGATCACCGTGGCAGGACTCGTGTTTGCTGCTGGCATGGCGGCGACGGCGCTCGTTCACAATCACATCGTCGCGATGTTGTGCCTGTGTTTGTGTGGCGCGGCGTGGATTACCGTGATGACCAGTGCGCAGTTGTCCGCGCAAACCGCGTTGCCCAACTGGGTACGCTCGCGCGGCATTGCGATCTTCCAGATGTTTTTTATGGGTTCACTCGCGATTGGTCCGGTTGTGTGGGGCGGCATTGCCGAAATGACCGACCTGCCAACGTCGATGCTGATTGCATCGGGCGGCTTGGCGATCGCGTGTCTCTTCACACGACGTTGGCCGATAAGTGGCAACGACCAGCTTGATCACACTCCTTCCAAACACTGGCGTGTGCCTGAACCGAAGCTGGAAATCGCACCGCAGCAAGGACCAGTCATGGTTACCTTGCGTTATGAAGTCGCCGATGCAAATGTGAAAGAATTTCTGGATGAAATGTATAAGCTCGGTAAGTCGCGCCAGCGTGATGGTGCAGTGTCGTGGCATATATTTGCTGATGCGAGCCAGCCGGGCAGTTATGTGGAGACTTACGTGATCAATACCTGGCTCGATCATTTACGACAGCACGAACGCATCAGCAAACAGGATGCGGAGATTCAGCATAGGATCAGAATTCTGTTGCAGCCCGGAAGTGAACCTGTGATTACGCATTTTGTTAAGCCGCTGGTTTAGGGTTAGCGCGAGTCGCTGCGCTTGACTGTTTTGTTTTGCGGTTTGATTCACAGATTCACTCAGCATCGCAGATTTGCTTCAAGCTGCAGTTGCTCTAACGACTTTGCGCTGCCGACCCGCCGCTTTATGTTCAGCTTCGCACGTTATATAGATGGTGCTCGCTGAGTTCGACTCAGAAACATCTTAAGCGCCTACTCGCTAAAAATTAGTGCCGGTCACACGATTGCATTCAATTCTCAATAAACCTCGTGGCCTCGGGCTTGAAGCAGGACATCTGGTCAAACGAAAAACTCACCCACGCTGAATTACAAAATATGTGCTGGGGTATACTTGCCGCTCTATTCAAGAGCATGCACAGCGACTAATTTCTTGCGCTGTAGCGGCCGCACAATCTGGACAACATCATGAGTAACTCACTTCACTCCGTAGCGACCAACTACCTGCAGGCTTTGCTCGATCGCGGCATCGAATATGTATTCGCCAATGCCGGCACTGACTTTGCGCCGATCATCGAAGCACTCGTTTATGCGCAGCAGAACGGCATCAAGACGCCACAGTTCATAACGGTGCCACATGAGAATGTCGCGATTTCGATGGCGCATGGTTATTTTCTCGCCACCGGCAAACCAGCTGCGGTGATGGTGCACGTGACAGTCGGCACGGCGAATGCGCTGTGTGGATTGATGAACGCTGCGCGGGATCAAGCGCCTATTCTGCTGACGGCAGGTCGTACGCCAAGTACCGAAACGGGCCACATCGGCTCACGCAACGCGAGTATCCACTGGGGTCAGGACAGCTTCGACCAGGGCGGCATCGTGCGCGAGTGGGTTAAGTGGGATTACGAATTACGGCCGGGCCAGCCGCCCGAGGAAATTGTTGGTCGAGCACTCGACATTGCGATGAGTGAACCAAAAGGTCCGGTCTATTTATGCATGCCGCGCGAAGTGCTCGGCGATCTGACAGACAAACGGGCAGTACCACCACGTCCACGTGCACTGGGCGCGCTGCTCTCCACACCTTCTGTTGCTGGAATTCGCCAGACTGCCGAGTGGTTGGCCAATGCAGAGTTTCCGCTGATCATCAGTTCGAGCACGGGGCGTGATCCGGCTAATGTCGCAGTACTGAGCAACATTGCTCAGCAGTTTGGTATTGGTGTGGCGATGCCTGGTGAACCGGGCGCGCGCGAACTGAACATCGCAACGACACATCCGATGTTCCTTGGTGTTCATCCTGCTGAGGCGATTGCGAAAGCCGATGTGATCGTGGCGATCGATTGCGAAGTGCCATGGTGGCCGAGCAAGGTGACGCCACGCGCAGATGCGAAACTGGTGCAGATTGCGCCGGATCCTTTCTTCAATCGTTATCCGGTACGCGGTTTCCAGATGGATCTCGCGATTGCGGGCTCGTCATCGCTGGCGCTCGTGCAACTGCAGAAAGAACTTGCGGACTTGTGTGCTGGCAAACAGGCCAACATAACGAACAGGGTTCAGCAGTTCACAAACATTTCCGCCGAGCGTGCAACGAAGCAGCAGGAGCTCGTCAAATCAGTAGCAACGCGCAAACCACTTCATCCCGCATGGATAGCGCATTGCGTGAATGAAGTTGTTACGAAAGACACCATCATCGTGAACGAAATGGGCGTGCCGCTTGATTTCCTGATGCTCGAAGAACCACGGTCGTATCTGTCGAGCAGCCTTGCGGGTGGCCTTGGCTTTGGTTTGGGCGCTGCAGTGGGCGCAAAAATCGGCGCGCCTGCGAAAAATGTGATTCTGCTAGTCGGTGATGGTTCGTACATGTTCGGCTGCCCGACTGCTGCGCATCATGTTGCGAGTATGTATCAACTGCCAACAACAACACTGGTAATGAACAATGCGCGCTGGAACGCAGTGCACCGTTCTACGCTTGGGATGTATCCCGAAGGACTCGCGTCGAAAGAAAAAATGATGCCGCTGGTTTCGCTCGGCACCTCGCCCGAGTATCAGGACATCATGAAGGCATGTGGCGGCTATGGAGAAAAAGTGGAAGCACCTGAGCAACTCGTCGCCGCGCTCAAGCGTTGTCTCGATGCCAATGCGAAAGGCCAGGCCGCGCTGTTGAACCTCGTGACGGGCGACTGAGAAGTGTTCGCATTTATTGTCGCGTCGATCTTGCTGACTCTTGCACCAGGCCCCGATAATCTTTTCGTGCTGACCCAATCCGCGCTGCACGGACGCAAGGCCGGCATCATGATCACGCTTGGTCTGTGCACGGGCCTCATCGTGCACACGACACTTGTTGCGCTTGGCGTCGCTGCAATTTTTATGGTGAGCACCACTGCGTTTGTCGTGCTCAAGTTGGTTGGCGCAACTTACTTGCTCTACCTTGCATGGCAGTTGCTGCGCGCAGAAGTGATTCCGACTGATCGACGCAAACCACTCACGATGAGTTCGCGTCAGTTATACGTGCGCGGCATCCTGATGAATATTTCCAATCCAAAAGTGGCCATTTTTTTCCTGGCTTTCCTGCCCCAGTTCGCCCGACCAGAAGCCGGGGCCATGCCGCTGCAGTTATTTGTCCTGGGGCTGAGTTTTATAGTGGTAGCCCTGGTTATTTTTACCGCGATTGCCCTGATTGCTGGCAAATTGGCCGGTTGGCTGGGCGCTTCAATAAGAGCCCAGCTTTTACTCAATCGGGCTGCAGCCCTTGTATTCATTGGGCTCGCGCTCCGCCTTGCCTTTAGTTCACGTTAATAACGGCAATAAAAACCCTCCTGACCGGTCCTGAACATGCCGCACCAACAGGCGGCAATCGTGCAATTATTGTGTCTCTGTTCTGGAGGCTGGTACACGCAGATTTACCCCAAAAAAGGCTCTGTCAAGACATGAAATGCAGCCCCGGACTGACTATAATCAGCGCCCGGGGTTAAATTGATTAGAGGGACTTTATCCGCATTACCGCAGTTCTTGAAACCAGAGTAATCTTCGACATTTTTTTAGAGATAAGGAACGCCATGGCTACTGCAAAATCACATAAAAGCAAACCAGTAATTACTCCTGCAGATGATTTTTCCAAACTTTCCATAGAAGAACAAAAAGCTCGCTTCTACGCGAACGGCGGCAAGGTTCAACAGATTCCATTAGGCGTAAGCGGCCAGGTAGCAACATCAGGTCCACGTCATATCACTTTAGGTAAACGTCACTTACAAGCTCAATAAACATTCAAGCTCAATAAACATTCAAGTTCAATAACAGATACGACTACATCAGGATTCAACTTTAATAATAAAAATAATACCAACACGATTTTTGCTTTGCTGCTTTGCTGCTTTGACCCTGCCCTCCGGCGGGGTTCGTTTTATCTGGGGTTTCAGTTTTCTCTTCACCGCTACATTTTCTCTTCTTATCCGCACTTTTTTCTTCTCCGCTGTAAGTAGCCACCTAACTTGCCATGTCCATGACCCTGCTTTATCGTGAGGTCATCTAAAAAATCTGGCACCTCGGCATGACCAACAGAATTCGACCTCTCTCATACGATGCGTTCAAACATTTAATGTCGGCGCGCGATCAAGAAACGCATAAAGGTGATTTCGGCCATGTGTTTGTTGTTGGTGGCGACCAGGGTTATGGCGGCGCCGCGCTGATGGCCGCAGAAGCGGCAGCACGTACCGGTGCTGGTCTGACTTCCGTAGCAACTCATCCGGCTCATGCGACACATTTTTTGAGTCATCGTCCTGAACTGATGGTGCGCGGCGTGATCACCGCCGCCGATATGAAGTTACATGCTGCGCGCGCCACTGTGATGGTGCTCGGCCCGGGCCTTGGACGCAGTGAATGGTCGAAAATGGTTATGACTACTGCGCTGGAGATTGCCGCAGAACAACACCTGCCAATTATTCTGGACGCCGATGCGCTCAACTGGATCAGTGAAGACGAAAATCTGCTTGGGCCGGACGTTTCGCTGAAAAGAATTCTCACGCCACACCCGGGTGAGGCCGCGCGACTGCTGGGTATCACAACGGGTGAAGTCAACGCTAATCGCCAACATGCGGTGCGTGAACTGCAGCATAAGTTTGGCGGCGTGGCGGTTCTCAAAGGTGCCGGCACACTTGTGTGTTATGTCCATGAAGGCCGCCAACAAGTGGAAACCTGCGTTCATGGGAATCCCGGCATGGCAAGTGGTGGCATGGGAGATGTGTTAAGCGGCGTGCTTGCAGGTTTGGTTGCGCAGCACTATTCGCTCGCAGTCAGCGCGCGCATCGGTGTTTGTATTCACAGCAAGGCGGCAGACTTAGCGGCGCAAGCGGGTGGTCAACGAGGTTTGCTGGCCTCCGATCTGTTTCCGCATATCCGTCGGCTGGTTAATCCCTGAGACTGATGAAGCTTTTGAATTCCTGCTCTGCAATACAATCAATGACTGCACTTCTGTTGTACTGCTTTTATAATCCAGACAAAGCCCTGACAGCGGCTACACGATATTCGTTATGAATCTATCGTGCGGCATCAGGCTGTTTATCCTCGTTACAATTTTCTGAATTCACCAGCTCATGACCTCAAACAATAACTCCTGTGTACTCGCCGATGAAGAAGCCACACTTGCGTTCGGCGCGTGCCTCGCTGCGGCGTTGGGCGACGGCGGCATCATCACGTTGCGCGGCGATCTCGGCACCGGAAAAACAACGTTCAGCCGTGGCCTGTTGCGCGCGCTCGGCCACAAGGGTGCGGTCAAAAGCCCGACCTATACGTTGGTGGAACCTTATGAAATCGGTGCACGCAAAATTTTTCACTATGACTTGTATCGCCTGAACGATCCTGCAGAGCTGGAATATCTTGGCTTGCGCGACTTCATCGACGACCAGACTCTAACGCTTATCGAATGGCCAGAAAAAGGCGCACCGCTACTGCCGCCTGCTGATCTCGATCTAACTTTATGTGTAGAAGGAAAAGGCCGCCGCATCACCTGGCAGGCGTTTACCCACTACGGGGAAAAGTTGGCAGGAGCTTTGGCCGCTTTCGCGGCCACGCAGGATAGAAAGGCGTAAGGCTTTCAGGCGTTGCTGATCAGCGAACGCGAAACTCCAGGATATTGTTAATCAGAACCGCGTTAATCAAATCGAACTGCGGCATGAGCGAGTAAAGAATGTGGTATTCGGCGAAGAGTCGTTCATCCATATACGAGGTCGCGGTGCATAACGTTAAAGGGTCGATTTGTTGTATCAGCACGGCTGGATTAATCGCTTCAAGAGGATTTTCCGGTTCTTCTTCTACTCTCAGCGATGCAACATTACACACTACCATCGACGAGCCCTGATTCACCGGATAAAACACCACCAGAGTAAGTCCGGCATTATTTGTCTTCGACATAAGAACTTCCATGTTGTACATGAGTCCGCCGGTTGACTCGAGCCCATACGCTTCCTCACCTGCTTTTCTGACAGCGAGTATACGTTCCTGAAACTCGGTGCCCTTCGGTTGCGAATAAACCCCAACCTCGGGTTGTTCACGTGCTTTGCGCACCTCAGTCATGTGCGCGCCGGGAGTCTGGTCGAGCAGGCCCAACGTGATGTTAAGATTTTCGACAGGCGTACCAAACAGGTAGGGTTCAAAGGCTAACGGGATCGACCACTGCAATCCGAAACATTGTCGCTCCGGAATTGTTTTGAGACCGCTGGGTGGTACAGCGCTCAGACCGCCACCCTCAATTGGCGCCACACATTGGCTGATATCCTGCAGCTCCATACTTTTGTCGCAGCCCCAGAGTGCAAACACCGCACCTACTACCAAGGCCCTGGCGGCCAGTCGCCGCGCATATCCAACGTTCATTTTCAGCATCCAGATATCAATTGATAAAATTCCCCTGCCGAACACGGCGTTACCCTGCAAGCTTTTCCCAGAGTTTGCGCCGGTCGCGCAAAAGCTGCAGCGTTGCCCTCATCATATATGCAGACATGAACATCGTGAATTAAAAAAACAGTCGCGTGTTACCCGCAAACCCAGCACGTTGCTGAGCACCCATTGGCGGGAGCAAATTGTGACCAGAGCCACATTCATCCTAGAAATTTCCTAGCTTTCGCCTTTAAATAACTGTAAATTAAGAAGTAATTAATTCTGCAAACACCTAACCAATGCGTCTGCGCCTAGTTACATCGCTGCTTTTGTTGGGCCTTTCCTGCCTGAATATGGCTTATGCAGCCGTGGTAGAGAACGTTCGAACCTATCGTTCCCCCGAATACACCCGCCTGGTTTTTGACCTGAACGAAGGTATTGATCACCGCGTTTTTACCCTTGACGATCCGAATCGCGTTGTTGTCGACCTGATCGATTCCGAGATGAAAGAAAATTTCGACAATCTCGATTTAAGCGACACCCCCATCGCCAGCCTGCACAGTTCCTCGCGTAACGAGCACGATGTTCGCGTTGTGCTGGAGATGCGCGGGAAAGTGCAACCACGCAGTTTTGTACTCGGCAAAAATGAGCAATACGGCGATCGCCTTGTTATTGACCTTTACGACAATAACGATGCTGATGATGCACCACACCCTGTTGCAAGCGCTTCCGTTAGTGATCTCGTCAGCAACAAACGTGACATAGTCGTCGCAATTTCGGCTGGCCATGGCGGTGAAGATCCCGGCGCTATCGGCATCAAACGACTGCAGGAAAAAAAGGTCACGCTCGCCATTGCCCGAGAAGTAGAGAAGCGCATCAACGACACACCAGGTTATCGCGCCGTGATGATTCGTGACGGTGATTATTTTGTTGGCCTTCGCAACCGCATTGAAACAGCCCATGAAAGTAATGCAGATCTCTACATCGCCATTCATGCTGATGCCGCTGATCACTCGAGTGCGACGGGATCAACGATCTATGCGCTGTCGCAACGCGGTGCTACCAGTGAACAGGCCAGACGTCTCGCTGAAAAGGAAAACAGCACCGACCTTATCGGCGGTGTCGGTTCCATCAGCCTGACCGACAAGGATGAAATTCTCGCGAGTGTTCTGCTCGATCTGAGCATGACCGCAAGTGTTGCGAGCAGTCTCGAAATCGGCGACAGCTTGATAGCCTCGATTGGGCGCGTCACCAAAATGCGTCGTACCAATGTGGAACAAGCAGCATTCGTTGAATTGAAATCAGCCGACATTCCTTCCCTGCTGATCGAATCCGGTTACATCACCAATCCATCCGATGCGAAGAATCTCGATTCACCCGAGTGGCGCGAACGTTTTGCGGGCTCAGTGGTTAATGGCATTACGAGCTGGTTCTACGAACGTCCACCCCGCGGCACACTGGTCGCATGGCAGAAAGACAATGGTAGTGAAGTACAACTTGCGCCGTCCACTTACGTTGTAAAACGCGGCGATACCTTGTCGGAACTCGCTAATCGTTTTGGTGTATCGATGGCCGATATCAAACAGGCCAACAAGATGAAGTCTTCGACCGTCCAACTCGGCCAGACTTTGAAAATCCCCGGCGGCGACGTCGCTGTCACTGCGCAAGCAGAACAGGAAGCAGAGATCGTGTTCATCGAACACACCATCGCACGCGGCGAAACACTTTCCGGTATCGCCACCAATTATGCGGTGTCCATGGATCGCATCCGTGCTTCCAATCAACTGAAGAGCGACTCTATCCAGGTCGGTCAGGTTCTCAAAATCCCCACAACCTGAGCACTCTGCCCGGTTGTCGTGCCCTGCACAAAAGCTGTATTGGTTCTGTACTCGAATCCTTTCAGGCTCGCGTGTAAACTCCGCTCTGGCTTCTGTGTCGCTCTTACGACTACCTCGTCTAGTCCTTCGTATCCACACGCAGAACAGCCCGGCTCGCAAGCAATTATCAATTCCTCAGGTGCCCTTAGTGTCTCTTCTCAAGCCCGCCCGAATCCAGCTACTCACTCAGCGTCTGTCGAACCAGATCGCTGCAGGAGAGGTAGTCGAACGTCCTGCTTCAGTCGTCAAGGAGCTGCTCGAAAACAGCCTTGACGCGCAGGCCGATCGTATCGAAATCGATCTCGAGCAGGGCGGCATCAAACTTGTGCGCGTACGCGACAACGGTGTTGGTGTTGATAAAGATGATCTGCCGCTCGCACTGAGTCGCCATGCAACAAGCAAAATCAGCACACTTGATGATCTCGAAAAAATTGTCAGTCTTGGCTTTCGCGGTGAAGCGCTTGCGAGCATCAGCTCGGTGTCGCGTTTATGTTTCATTTCACGTACCCAGCCTGCTGACGCTGCGTGGCAAGTCGAAACCGAAGGCCGCGACATGGCTTCCACGATTAGCCCTGCCGCACATCCCGCAGGCACCTGCGTCGAAGTACGCGATCTGTTTTTCAACACCCCCGCGCGGCGCAAATTTTTGCGCACCGAGCAAACTGAATTCCAGCGCATTGAAGACATCATCAAGCGTATTGCATTGAGCCGTTATGATGTTGGCTTTGTGCTGCAGCACAATCAGCGCGTGATCCATCGTTATGACAAAGCGCAAAGTGCTGCTGAAAAACAGCGCCGTGTTGCGCAGGTGTGTGGCCCGGCGTTCGTCGAGAATTCTGTCTTCATCGAATTCGAAAGAAATGGGCTGAAGTTATGGGGCTGGGTTTCACATCCCACGTTTTCACGCAGCCAGGCAGACCTGCAATATTTTTATGTCAACGGCCGTGTGATCCGCGACAAACTTGTGAGCCACGCTGTTAAACAAGCCTACCGTGATGTGCTGTTTCATGGTCGCCATCCAGCGTTTGTACTGTATCTTGAACTCGATGCCACACTCGTCGATGTGAATGTACACCCGACAAAACACGAAGTGCGCTTTCGCGACAGTCGTATCGTGCATGATTTTTTATTTAGCGCACTTCATCGCGCATTGGCCGAGGTTCGCCCCGAAGATCGTCTGGAAAAAACATCGCAGGAAACTGGTCAGCCAGTATATGAAGCGGGAGTTAGCACTGGCACCTTCAGCGGGCAGGAACGTATGCCCCTGTATTCACCTGGCACACTCTCATATACCGGTGGAACGCAGCACAACAATCCTTCACCCATGCAGATTCGTAATCAGCTCGCCGGTTATGAAACGTTCAGAGCTGGGCCCGCCAATACACTGCCCGAATCACCTTCCGATATTCCACCACTCGGTTATGCCGTCGCGCAATTACATGGCATCTACATCCTGGCCCAGAATGCTCAAGGCTTAATCGTGGTTGATATGCATGCGGCGCACGAACGTATTACGTACGAACATATGAAAACCGCCGCAGAAAGTGATGGCATCCGCACCCAGCCGTTATTGGTGCCGTTAACTGTAGCGGTGAGTGAAGGTGAAGCTGACTGCGCAGAAACTTGTCAGGAGCAGTTAGCGGAACTAGGTTTGACTATCGAACGAATGGGGCCTGAACTTCTGAGCATCCGGCAGATTCCGGTCATTCTCAAGAATGCGAACGCAGAACAATTATTGCGCGATGTGCTTTCCGATATCGCCGAACACGGCACAAGTTATCGTATAGAGGCAAAACGTGACGAGTTGTTGTCGACGATGGCCTGCCATGGCTCTGTGCGCGCCAATAGACAACTCACCATTCCGGAAATGAATGCATTGCTCAGAGACATGGAGAACACCGAGCGCAGCGGCCAATGTAATCATGGTCGTCCGACGTGGGTGTTATTGTCGGTGAATGACCTCGACAAGATGTTTCTGCGAGGACAGTAAACAACACAACAAGCAGGCTCTCGAAATCAGTTGCAAAACACGGCGGCTTACACAGCTGAACTAGAGTTAACTGCGAAGGTCGCGTTATCCCATCCCTGTCTTGTTGGGCGGATCATCATGAAAAAAAGTTCTTGCCACCATCGCTGCAAGAAACAAAAACAGAAATATCAAACACAGGCTCTGCGCTGCATCTGATGCAAGCCCCGCCACACCCGTAAGTGCAAGACCCCCAGCAATAACCGCAAAAACCAAAAATGTAAGCGCCCAATTCGACATGGCGACTTCCTCCTGCAATCAACTGACATAT
>JAZKES010000044.1:12620-38571 GCA_040386995.1 Pseudomonadota bacterium
CATAATTGTGTGAATAGTAAAATCCCTCGGATCGAGCTTTGCAGTAACCTCATCCCAGTGCAAAGGTGTGGAGACGCCTGCGTAATCAACGGGCCTCAAGCTGTACGGCGCGACAAGGGTTTTCCCGTGCCCGTTTTGCAAGTAGTCGAGATAGATTTTTTTCTGTCGCTTCGCAGGACTGCGTTCAAGACTCGTACTACCCGGCAATTCCTGATGTACAAGCTGCGCAATTGCTTCCGCCATTTCTCGCACTGTGTTGTTGGTGTATTTGGCGCCGAGCGGTACAGCGATGTGCAGACCACGTTTGCCCGACGTTTTACAGTAGTGCGGCACGCCGCTGGAATCGAACATGCCATGAATGACCTGCGCGACTTCTACCACCTTGGCAAAACTGATATCGACGGGATCAAGATCAAAAATCATCCAGTCAGGTTTGTCGAGGTGCCGTACGCGGCTATTCCACGGATTCATTTCAAGACAGCCCAGATTGGCGAGATAAACGAGAGTCGCTTCGTTCTGGCAGACGATATAGTTGATCTCTTCGTTAGTGGACTCCGAATGGACTTCCACAGTTTTTATCCAGCCCGGTAGCTCCTGCTCGTTGTCCTTCTGGTAAAAACCTTCGTGATAAATGCCTGACGGAAATCGGTGCAGCACGAATGGACGGTCTTTCAGATATGGCAGCAGATAGTCAGAAATTGCGCGGTAATAATCGATTACTTCCATCTTGCTGATTTTCAGCTCGGGGAAATAAATGCGCTTCGGATTTGAAATCGCCACACTTTTGTTATTGATCTTGAGCGTGAGTTTGTCGCGCTCGGGTGGTTCTTTGGCGAATATTTGTTGAGGAACTGCCGAAGCTTTTTTCTTTGCAACAACCTTGGCGTGAGGCCTCGACGGCTTCGAATTATCAGTGCTGGGTTTACTAGCCACGGTGGTTTTGCTTTTAGATGTTTTGGTGGAGGTAGCCTTAACACTGCTCGTGCTGACTTTTTTTAACGCCTCTTTTCCCGAACCGACTTTCGCTGTTTTCCGCTTACTCGTTGCGTTAGTGGCCTGTGCAACAACAGCTGTTGTTTTCGATCCAACTGATCTTCCTGCGGCCTTCGCTGCTTGTTTGCGCGTCACTGTCTGTTTTCTGCCTGCAGCTTTACCTGCAGCAGTTTCAGTTTGTTCCGCGGTTATAATCGCAACGTCGCTGTCTTGCGCCACATCCCAGTGAATATCATGTGCTGCCTTGTCCGTGCGTAATCCAATAAAAACCGGGTGACGCAATTGGCAGTCAGTGGTTTTTTCCGTGTAGCGCACTTCGCATACGAGCTCAGGTTTTACCCAAGTGGCAGGCTCATTAGTCGGGACATGCTCTGCAAACGGACTTTTCTTCAACGCCCGTTTGTCCAGCTTCTGCTTCAATTCAGCACGCATGGCGGTGTCCATTCCCGAACCAACATGCCCCGCAAAACGCAGTTTACCCGCCGTTTTTCCTTCGGTTCCGTAATATCCGAGCACCAATGAACCGATATCCGAACGCGAACGGCGCGGCTGAGTGTAGCCGGCGATGATAAATTCCTGGCGCTGTTCAAGCTTGATTTTCAACCAGTGCCGAGTGCGACTGCCAGTCTGGTAAGTTGCCTCCAGATCTTTCGCGAGAATACCTTCGAGTCCTCCTTTCTTCGCAGCCTCGAAAAAATCCACACCACTTGTTTCGACGTGGTCGCTGTACTGCAAGCGTTCGTCACAACCCTCGAGTAGTTGTTGCAGAAGCTGTTTGCGGTAACGCAGCGGCAAAGCTCGTACGTCCACACCCGCCACATAGAGAAGATCAAACAGGTAATAAACGAGATTGGCGTTATTTTCTTCAGACTTCTGCAACTGTCCGAATGACGATTTGCCTTCCTCATCAAGCGCGACAATTTCGCCGTCGATGATGGCATCACAAGGCAAGGTAGCCAGCGCGTTGCGGATTACAGGAAAGCGTTCGTCAAAACTATGACCGTTGCGTGAAATCAGGCTAATGCCTTCATGAGCCGGTTGATAACCCAGGGCGCGATACCCATCCCACTTGATCTCGAATGCCCAGCCCTCCCGATCAAAGGGTTCGTCGATCAGGGTCGCGAGTTGTGGCCCGCTTATTTTTGGCACCGGCGATTTTTTCCCTCCGAGCTCAAGTGCAGTTTTCGCAAATGATGTCGCGTTTCTTTTCCGCGTTGTGGAAGGAGTTTTTTTTGCACCGTCAGCGGCTTTCTTCTTTGTGCCGGTAGTTTTTCCGGAGGCAACAGACTTGGTTGTTTTGTTTGAAATCCAGATCTTCGCTTTTTTACTTGCTGCTATTTCTGTCATCGCGCGACCACTGACCGCAGATTTATCCTGGTCGCGAACATCACTATCACGATCAGCATTGGCGTCGTCAGCCTTGAGCAATAACCAGGCGTTGTCCTCAGTGTTTTTGCCACGCATCCGTACGAGCGAAAATTCGCCGTGCAACTTTTTACCTTTCATATAAAACGACAACTTACCTTTGCGATAACCATCGATTAGCAGTTTTTCATTCGCTTTTTTATCAAGCTTCGCATCGGCGTAATACGTGCCTTCATCCCAGACCATCACAGTCCCTGCACCGTAATTGCCTTTCGGAATAATGCCTTCGAAGGTGCGGTACGACATCGGGTGATCTTCAACGTGCATCGCGAGGCGTTTTTCCTCGGGGTTCAGTGATGGGCCTTTCGGAACTGCCCAGCTTTTCATCACGCCTTCGAGTTCAAGCCTGAAGTCATAATGCAGGTGGGATGCTTCGTGTTTCTGAATCACAAACAGCAAAGCCTTCGCGCTGGATTTTTCAGTCTTGCCAGCAGGCTCAGGCGTGTCCTTGAAATTACGTTTTTCGTTGTAGCGCTTGATTGACATAAACGTTCACTCAAGCGCTTTTACGGGCGGGACTCTTTTTGGCAGGCTTTCGTTTTGCAGCTTTTGGCGCGGCACGTTTTTTAGCAGGAGTATGCTTTGTCGGCGCGGCAGTCTGCTTTTTCGTGTTGTCGTGAACAAGATATAGATTGGCCTTCTTGCCGTCGTTCAGGCTTTTGCGCAGCGCAGCCATTAGATCTTTTACCTCGGCTTTTTTCGGCGCCGCAGCGGCCTTCGGCTTTTTGCCTTCCGCTTTTTCTTCGATGATGCGTTCTAGTTCAGCCTGGTAAGTATCCTTGTATTCAGTCGGATCGAACGGCTTGGTGAGCTGATCAATCAACTGGTGTGCAAGCGTCATCTCGGGCTTGGTGAGTTTGGCTTTTTTGGGCGACTTGATTTCATCAACATCGCGCACCTCATCTGCGAAGCGCATCTGAATCATCATTAGCGTGTCGTTTTCAGACCGTATACATCCGAGGTGTTCGCGATTACGCAATACATATTTGGCAATCGCGACCTTGCCCGATTCCTCAAGAGCCTGACATAGCAGACTGTATACCTTGCCGGCGCCTTTGCCAGGTTCGAGATAATACGGTTTATCGAAATACACAGGCGACACTTCTTCCTGTTTCGCAAACGCGAGGATATCGAGCGTTTCCTGTCTTCCCGGATCGGCCTTCGCAAAATCGTCCTTCGTTAACACGATGTAATCGTCTTTCTGGTATTCATAACCTTTGACAATTTCATCCCACGGAATTTCGCGACCATCTTCCCGGCACACACGTGCGTACCGGATCGGCGACAGATCCTTGCTGTGCAACATGTCCAGGTTCAACGAATGACTCTGGCTCGCGCTGTAAAGCTTGACCGGAATATTGACCAGGCCAAAGCTGATTGCTCCCGTCCACATGCTGCGCATCACAGCCTCCCTTCATTTCCGTATGAGTTGGTCATCGATAACTCAGCCTTTTTGCACAGATTCCTCACGTTGCCAGAACCGCAGCTCATTACACGCTTCGAGGAACGCATCGATCGATTTGGCTTTGCCCAGTTCGAAACAGCCGTCGTCGAGCAGCGCCGCAATACCTGCACTTTCAAACAGAGGCATCGACGCGGATGTGTAGGCAATAAACTTGCAGTGCGCAAACGCGTCATTCACGAAATCGCGTGCTGCAGCTTCGCTTGCAATCGCAGCCACGCCATCTTCGGACAACAAAAGTGCGACTGCATCGTACAGAACCGACGGTCCGCCACCGATCTTCTGCTGCGCTGGAATTGTGCTGCCGGTGTTGTCTACAACGCCGCCAATTCGCGGAGCGATTATTTCTACCATGGCTCCCGCCGCTTCAACCTTATCTTTGAGCGCCTTGAATAGCGCGACATCCACGCCATCCGTCATCAACACTCCAAGTTTTCTACCTGCAAAAATTCCAGGCGCGTTGGCCAGGATACTCAGCTTCGGTGATGGCTCGAGATCTTTACGCGGCTCCACTGCGGGCTTGGCCGGCTTGGGCATCGCCTGCAAGCCGAGATTAGTCGCAACCATTTCGGCCATGAGGGAATCGATGTTCATCAAATGTGCGACAACGCGCGAGCGTATGTCTTCACGCTCAACTTTTGATAATTCGAAAACGAGCGCATCGCGGATATGTTTCTGCTCTACGGGCAATTGGCTCATATAAAACTGCCGCGCCTGGCTGTAGTGATCGGCGAAGGTTTCCGAGCGCACGCGCACCTTCGTACCGTTCAACCGTTCTGGATAACTCTTGAAGCCACGCACAGGATCTTCACGCGGCCCACCTTCGGCACCCCAGCTGTTGGGCTCGTAATTTGCGCGACCTATCGGGTTACGCATGGCCATGTGACCATCCTGCTGAAAGTGATGCATCGGACACTTAGGCGCATTGATCGGAATGTGCGTAAAGTTTGGACCGCCGAGACGTTTTATCTGTGTATCGAGATACGAAAAGTTGCGGCCCTGTAAAAGGGGATCATCAGAAAAATCTACACCAGGCACGATGTTCTGCGTACAAAATGCAACTTGCTCAGTCTCTGCAAAAAAATTGTCGACGACGCGATCCAGCACCAGACGTCCCACAATTCGTATCGGCACCTCTTCTTCAGGAATCAGCTTCGTTGCATCGAGCACATCAAAAGCAAACTTGTCCGCAAACTCCTGATCGAAAACCTGCAAGCCCAACTCCCATTCCGGGAAGTCGCCCATCTTGATTGCGTTCCAGAGATCGCGGCGGTGATAGTCTGGATCAGCGCCATTAATCTTGACCGCTTCATTCCACATGACCGATTGCATGCCAAGCTTCGGTTTCCAGTGGAACTTGACGAACACTGACTCACCCTCTGCGTTAATCAGTCGAAAGGTATGAACGCCGAAACCTTCCATGAAACGAAATGAACGCGGAATAGCACGATCCGACATCGTCCACATGATCATGTGCATACTTTCAGGCATCAGCGAAATGAAGTCCCAGAAATTGTCGTGGGCAGATGCTGCCTGCGGAAAACCGCTGTCGGGCTCATCTTTAACCGAGTGCACGAGATCGGGAAACTTCATCGCGTCCTGGATAAAAAATACCGGAATGTTGTTACCGACGATGTCCCAATTACCTTCGCGCGTGTAGAGCTTGACCGCGAAGCCTCTTACGTCGCGCGCAAGATCGAATGAACCTTTGTTACCGGCTACAGTGGAAAACCGCACAAATGCAGGCACTTTTTCACCTTCTCGCTGAAACACGTCAGCATGGGTGAGATCCGCGAGGCAGTTATAATTCTGAAAGTATCCATGCGCGCCGTAACCGCGTGCATGCACGACACGCTCTGGAATTCGCTCGTGATCAAAGTGAAAGATCTTCTCGCGCATGACCTGGTCTTCCAGCAGCGTCGGACCACGAACACCTGCGCGTAATGAATTCTGATCATCAGAGATCGGCATACCCTGCTGGGTAGTCAACGTGTCGAGGGTTTTTTCAGCCTGCTGATGTGTTTCTCCGCCTTTGCCGGACGCAGCGGGTTTTCCTTGAGAGGTCTTGGTCATTATTCAATCCTTGAATGTGTGTTTGATTTTTTTTCTGCGCTGGAACGCAAAATATTTTGATATCGGCACGAGCCAGTATCGATGTCAGGCAAAATGATAATCACAGTTACAGCAATCAAAGTTCATGCCAAGCACTGTCCAGGTGGCAGTAAGCCTGCTGACGCATGATGCATAAGCAGAAAATTTCTGGTGATCGATTTAATACAGTAAATATCGACAAAATTCTTCGAGAGAGGTGAAATTTTTTCTTGTGGTTCGGCAAGATTTACCGGCGCATCAGAGGTTAATGACGCACAAGCGATATGCGAGGAAGCAAGTTTCCTGGATTTTTGACCATGTCCCCATTCAGATAACACTTCATACGCGATGCGTTTCGGCGCGTGTAAGTCCGACTATTGTGGTTGCACGCTTTACTCAAATTCAGCTGACACTGAACCTCATCTGGTTTTCGACTTTTTGTAACGAGCTGTTTTTCATGCCCCATGCCTTCTGGCATATTGCTTGCTCTGCTATATGCAGGATGTTGTATGTAGAGCTAGTGACATGGCATCTATACATAACTATGGACCCTGTAATCCCAGACATAGGGTCTGACCAAAGAACCAACACGCAGTATCACAGCAGGCCGGCATGTTTAACGGACGCCGGATCGAAAAGGAGAACACTATGGAAACTATTGTCGAACGTAATGTGGTTTACGGCACAGCAGATGCAGAGAAATCTGCGGCGAGCGCGGTGTCGTGGGGAGCAATATTTGCGGGAGGAGTAACCGCGGCGGCACTTTCACTCATCCTGTTTATCCTCGGCATCGGCCTTGGTCTAACGTCTATATCGCCGTGGTCGCAGGAGGGAATTAGTGGTCAGGCCTTTGGAATATCCGCGATTCTCTGGATTACTCTTACCTCACTCGCTGCATCGGCCCTTGGTGGTTACCTGACCGGTAGACTTCGAACCCGCTGGTTATCCGTGCATACCGATGAGGTTTATTTTCGCGACACAGCACATGGCTTCTTGGCCTGGGGTCTTGCGACACTGCTCACAGCAGCATTGTTCACCACTACTTCAGCAGCGTTGATCACAGGTGGCGTGAAAGCCGGTGCGGCAGTTGCAGGTGGGGTAGCACAAACCGCGGTGGCCGCCACAGGCGCTGCAGCAGCCGGCGCAGGTGCGATGGCCGACAATGAAGCCGGCCCTCTCGCATATTTCACTGACTCACTTTTTCGCCGTGAGCCAGGCGGCACCCTGCCTGCACGACAGATTACCCCACCAATTGGCACACCAGCACCTGCTCAGCCGGCAAATGCGCCGGGCATAACCCAGGAAGAGCAAGTACAGGCAGCCGATGCCGCAAGAGGCCAGGCGAATCCTGATCTCAATCCTGAGCAGCAAGCAGCTTTAAGTGCTGGTGGTGCGAGTGCCGAGACCATGGTAGTTCCGCAAACTGCCGCAGCGACTCAATATCGCCAACCTGTAACGGATGCGTCTCTTGCGGAAGTCACACGGATTTTCACGCGCGCCATCCAGAAGGAAAATCTGTCGCAGGAAGATCTTGCCCATGTTAGTAGTCTTGTTTCGCAACATACCGGGCTGTCTGCACAAGAAGCAGAAATGCGCGTAAACGAAGTATTTACGAGCTTTCAGGGTGAGTTACGCGAAATGGAAACCACGGCGCGTAATGCAGCAGATGAGGCACGCTCCGCTTCTGCGAAAGTAGCACTCTGGTTATTCGTATCGTTGCTCGCAGGTGCTTTTGTTGGAAGCCTCGCAGCAACTTACGGCGGCAAACAACGTGATTTGTAATGGACTTTTCGTATAACCAAAATGGAGAATCGATATGCGCTCAATACTACTATTTTTTCTTGGCATTCCCATTCCGATCATAATTTTGATTGCGTTGTTAACCTAACGAGATCAATCAGCAAAACGATGGCGGCGTATTACGCGGCTCATTAGTTCAAATGATGATCGAAGTTTTAAACCTAAGACGTTTGCAACCAAAGGCAAGAGTGTTGATCAAGGTGATCAGCCTCTTGCCTTTGGCATGTCATGATCAGATGAATTGGTGTGAAGATCTTTTAAGTTGAAACCTGGTTCTAAAGAGGCGGCGTGAATCCTTCGATAAAAGTGTTGCCACTTGGAATGCGCAGATCAGTCTAAGGTCAGAGGCGCTTTATCCCACTTCCGTCTGAGCCAGTTGGCAAAATGTAATATGGGCCCCCTACTGATCAACCAACGCTCTAAACGTTGTTTGCCCGGAAAATCCAGCAACAAAACACCAATCAGAATGACAATTACACCCTGTCCTGGCAGGACAAGCATCGCGATACCCATTAAGACAAGCACTAGACCAAGCAGATTTTTAAGGATCATTAAGGCCACACGCACAGGAGCCGAAAAGTTTCTGAAAGGCTGCGGCGTTTCTCCATCAATCCGAAAATAATCAGCCGGAATTTTTATAACGACAAGCGGCACGATGATTACCGTAGCGAGAAGCGACACAATGAACAAAACTGCAAAGGTCAAAATCAATCCTCCGAAAATGCATGGAACGAAACGCGAGCAAAAAAGAGTCACGAGGGATTTGTCTTAACAAAGTAGCACGTGACTGTTACTCTTTGTGCTCAATAGACTGATCAAGAAGCAAGAATGCTGCCAAAAGAAGAACCTGCCCAAGTTCAACAACCGCAGTTTATCAATCTGACTCGATGGATTGGCGTTTTTTTGAAAGCGAGCATCGGGCTTGGCGCCTTGCTACTTTACATTGGAGGCAATTATCAGGCTGCCTTCGAATCTCTCATCATCATGTTAGTTACGTTCCTGCCAATCATGATGGCGCGTTATTTTCACATCAGAATTCCTCTCGAATTCGACACTCTCGCAGTCATATTTATTTATATGTCGCTGTTCCTCGGTGAAGTGCAGGATTTTTATATCCGCTTCTGGTGGTGGGATCTTGTATTACATGCCGGCTCTGGATTTCTTGTCGGCATTGCGGGATTTCTGCTGGTTTATGTAATGAACCAGAACAAAAGAATCGATATGCACCTCACACCAAAATTCATCGCACTGTTTGCGTTTATGTTCTCTCAGGGATTTGGTTCGCTCTGGGAAATTTTCGAATTTGCGATGGACAGCTTTTTCGGACTCAACATGCAGAAGTCCGGCCTCGTCGACACCATGTGGGATTTGATCGTGAATGCGCTAAGCGCGTTAGCTATATCTTTTATGGGCTACGGTTATCTGAAAACTTCTGGCGATGATTCATTTCTTGAACAAGTCATTAAGAAGTTCATCGTCGCCAACCCGAGAATTTTCCGCAAGAGGCGGTCGCGTTAGTCCATGCAGTTAAGCCTTCTCACCTATAACATTCATAAAGGCTTCACGAGCGGCAATCGCAGCTTTGTGCTGCACAAAATCCGCGAGCTGCTGCGTGAGGCGAATGTCGATCTGGTCTTTCTGCAGGAAGTCCTAGGGGCACATGCGGGCCATGCCAGCAAGATCAGTAACTGGCCTGCGGCATCGCAGTTTGAATTCCTCGCCGATGAAGTATGGAGTCATTACGCATACGGCAAGAACGCTATTCTAGATGCCAGTCATCACGGCAATGCAATTCTAAGCAAATATCCATTCGCCGCATGGGCCAACATCAACGTGTCTTTATTCAAACATGCGAGCCGCAGTTTGTTGCACGGCACATTGGAAATACCTGGCACAACCACGCGTGTACACGTGTTGTGTGTACATTTCGGGTTACTGGGATTCGAGCGCAAAGGACAGATTTTTGCGCTTAATCGTCACCTTGCCTCGATTCGTGAACACCATGAGGCGATCATCATCGCTGGCGACTTCAACGACTGGACCAGTCGTCAGGTGAATCGTTATCTTGATCCCGCGCTTGGATTGCAGGAGGTGTTCATGCAGACGCAGAAACACCACGTCAAAACATTCCCAGCGCATTACCCACTCTTCTGTGTTGACCGGATTTACTACAGCGGCCTGACGCTTGAGTCTTGCCAGTGCCTCAATGGCAACAACTGGAAAGAACTTTCCGATCATATTCCTTTGCAGGCGACATTTACCGTCGACTAAAGACACATCGCCATTTTCGGCGTGTATTAATTACATGCCGTAAAACTCGAACGTGAATAAATTGCCTGGCAGTCTTCTCCGATAAGCGCCTTTCGCCACATCCATGTCCTTCCTCCCGCTATTTGCCTGCAATCTATGGCTGGCATAGATGTTGCGTCTTCAAGGACAGTAAAAGGAAATTTTCTAGTGATACAAAGGGAAACGAGTTATGAAATCACACAATAAATATCTCACCGTACTGGTTAGCTCCGCTGTCATTCTGTTGTCTGCCTGCGGCAGGGATGACGTGTCACCCGGCAATACTTCACAGAGTGCATTGCAGGAAAATACGCCGCCACCTGTAACGGCACCTGCCAGCAACGCCACTAGCGAGCCACAGGTTGAGGCCGTCGAGCGCATTAGTGAGTCCGACATCATTCCAGACGAATACACGACCAACAATGGCAGCATCGATCGCCTGGCGACTGTCACCTTGCAACCAACTGTAGGCAATGAAACATCCGGTATGGTTGCGTTTATTCAAGCCGATGCCGAAAGCCCGCAAGTGCGTGTTGTCGGCAAGATCATCAATATCTCACCAGGGGCACACGGCTTTCATCTGCATGAGATAGGCAACTGCACAACGCCCGATGCAAGCTCCGCTGGCGATCACTTCAATCCAGCTGGCGCGCAACACGCAGCGCGTGAATCAGCGGTACGTCATGTAGGTGATCTGGGCAACCTCACCGCGCAGGACGACCATACGGCTGTCGTGGATTTCTATGACGAACATCTTGAATTCGTCGGCATGAATTCCATAGTCGGCAAAGCGTTCATCATTCATGCGGATGAAGATGATTTGACGACACAGCCAAGTGGCAATTCTGGTGACAGGATCGCCTGCGGTGTCATTGAAAACCGCCAGGCTGTGCTTGTTCCTGAGTAAACGCCCATGATGATCAACCCACTGATTTCATCGCGGGTTTGTGAAATGCCGCTGGAGTATCGATCATGACAATCTCCAGCGACAGGCCACACTCGATCTGGCTAACGCTGCGGCATCGTACGCGCCAGCTTGTTGTGGTGCTGTTAATCCTCGCTATCGTTCTGCTTGCGCTGAGAATCGCACTGCCTTTCGTCGTGCAACGTTATGTAAACAACAAACTTGATGAATCTCCCGCATACGCAGGTCAGGTAGGCGATATCGACATTGCCCTCATTCGAGGGGCTTACTCGATCGACAATATTGAAATAGTAAAAACAGAGGGCGACGTGCCAGTGCCACTGTTCGCTGCACGCGAAGTAGAGTTTTCGTTGTTATGGAAAGCGCTGTTCAGAGGACAGATTGTTGGTGAGGCAGAACTCTATGAGCCTGTCATCAATATCGTGGACAGTGAAGACGAAGCGAAACAACAAAACGTCAAGGACGGTAACTGGGTTGCGATTGCAGACGATCTCACCCCATTGCTAATCGACCAGGTACAGATCCACGATGGCCAGCTGCATTTTCAGAATTTCGACACCGAGCCGCCCATCGACATTTATCTCAAACAGATAAATGGAAACGCTCGCAACCTCTCCAATAGTCAGGCGCTCACTGACTCATCAGTGGGTCACATTGAAATTACCGCGCTCGCCATGGATGAAAGCGAACTTGCGGTGAATGCGGCAGTGGACGCATCAAGAGAAGAACCTACTTTCGATCTCAATCTCAAATTACTTTCTCTGCCAATGAGTAATCTCGACAGCTTCATCAAGACCTATGCGCCTTTTGACATTGAGGCGGGCACACTCGACCTGGTTACGGAGATGGCAGCGAGAGATGGCGTGCTGGAAGGATACGTGAAACCGATCATCTACAACCTGCAGGTTTTCAAATGGAGTGAAGATGTTGGAGAAGATCACGACAATCCCTTCAGACTATTGTGGGAAGGACTCGTCAACATCGTTACGGAGTTACTCGAGAATCAGCCACGCGATCAATTTGCGACGAATATTCCCATTGACGGAGATATCAGTAATCCAGAGACAAGTATGTTCACGGCGGTTGTGAATATTCTAAGAAATGCGTTTGTGGAAGCTTTTCAGGCCAATCTGGATAACTCGATTTCTCTGTTCGAAGACGATGAAGAGATGCCGAGGGCGCTACCTGAGCCGCTCGAACCTGCGCCGGAATTAGCAACGGAGTCGGCGGCGCGAACAACCGATGAAACCGCCGATAAATCGGTTAATGAAACTACGTCGGAACAAGATCAATAAAATATTGATCCACTCTTGCGGCTGGTCCGAAGCAAACTGCGATTAATAAAAAATGCAAATAGCGATCAACACAATAAAATATGCCTTCCGGGTGCTGGTGCGCACGGTAAAAAACTTTACGGGCGATTATTGCTTCCGTTACTCCGCCTCTCTTTCCTTCTACACACTGTTTTCTATCGCCCCCATGGTCATGGTTTCCGTTCATGCTGCAGGAATCCTTGCGTCCGATATCGACTTCCAGGGAGAACTGATCAGGCAGTTCACTAATCTCGTGGGCGAACGCGGTGCTGAAGGCGTGACTGTGCTGATCGACACACTTGAAGACGAAGAAACTACGGGATTTCAGCTGATGATCGGCACGGTAGTGCTCGCGTTCTCTGCGACAAATATTTTTGTGCAGCTGCAGTCGGCCTTTAATGAAATTTTTTCGGTGGTCAGTTCGGGCAGAGGCTGGATCAAGAAAATTCTTGATCGCGTCATTTCGCTCGGCATTATTTTGAGTCTCGGGCTTGTCATGATGGTGTCGTTGGTCATCGATTCAGCCGTCGTGCTGCTGCAAGCCTGGCTGATCGCGATGTTCCCTGATATCGCAGTGATCTTCATTAGTCTAATCCAGTACCTCGTGCTCGCACTGCTCGCCACCGCGGAAATTTATGCACTGCTGCATTTCCTGCCAGATGTACATATACCAACGAAGTACAAACTCAGAGGGTGCGTCTTCATCACGCTGCTACTCGTATTCGGCAAATCCGCAATTGGCTGGTACATCGGCAACAGTCAGTTCAACGAACTTGGTGGCGCGTCGGCTTCCGTGATTGTGCTGATGCTGTGGATTTATTATTCGTCGTTGATTGTGTTCTTTGGTGCGGAACTCATCAAAAGCATGGCGACAATCGACAACGTTGTGCTGCGGCCGAAACGCTACGCATCGAAGGTCGAATCTGTGTTAGTCGAAGAGAAGAAACAGCAGAAGGAAGAGAACAAGGAGCTCGAGAAAAAAGAAGAAGCCGAGCTCGCACCATCAACCGATGCAGCTAACTCGGCAGAACCCAAAGCGGATGAGATGACGGTGAGCAAGACTGCTGCCGCCCGAACGGATACCAATGTACCAACAAGCGACACTCAAAAGGCTTCCTAGCGCAAAAGAGTAATGCTTGTTGCTAACCGTTGATGTGGCCACCACCGTTCGGATGCAAAGTCTGGCCTGTCATGTACGAGCTATCGCGTGATGCGAGAAACACAAAACAGGTTGCTACTTCCCAAGGCTGGCCGGGCCTCCCGAGCAAGGTATTCTGCCCGAATTTCTGCAGATCCTCGCCGTCGAAAGATGCGGGAATCAACGGCGTCCAGATCGGACCTGGCGCTACACAATTCACATTTATGTTTTGTTTCGCGGCCAGCGGTGCAACTGAGCGTGTGAGCGCCTCTATCGCACCCTTGGTAGCAGCATAGTCGATCAAATGGCTGCTACCGCGATGTGCCGTAACAGACGACGTATTAATGATACGACCGCCCTTCTCCATCTTCGGCAACGCTGCGCGCATAAGGTAAAAGTAACCAAACAGGTTAGTGCGAAAGGTAGCCTGCAGTTGCTCATCACTTATGTCTTCAAGTTTATTGGCCGCATGTTGCTCGGCAGCGTTGTTAACAAGAATATCCAGCTTGCCGAAATGCACCAGCACCTCATCAACAACGTGCTGACAATAGCTGGAATCACCCACGTCACCTTTCGACAACAAACAGTTGCAGCCTTCTTCTTCAATCAGACGACGTGTTTCTTCTGCGTCCTCGTCTTCAGAAAGGTAAGCCAGACATATGTCTGCGCCCTCTTTTGCAAAGTGCACAGCTGTTGCCCGACCGATTCCGGAATCACCACCCGTGATGATTGCCACCTTACCCTGAAGCTTATTACTACCCCGGTACTCTTCGTGCACAAACACCGGCTTGTTCTTCATATCCTGCTCAATGCCAGGCTGGTCTTGTGAAGGTTCGCGACGAGGCAGAGTTGTCTTGTTCTTTTTCGCTGGTGCCATTAGCGTCTCCCGATGGCTTTCACGAGCTCATCTTTTGACATGGAACTGCGACCACTTATGTTGAGCAGCCTGGCACGGTTGTAGAGTTCCACCTTGGTTCGCGATGCAAGACCTGTATTTGGATTTCCCGTGGCCCTGGATGGTTTGCTTGCAACTCGACCTTCTACCCGCCTGCGTTTATTCACCGTGCGCGCCGCAATTTCCATTGCGCGCGTCGAACTTTTGCCCTCTGCTTTTGCGCTCTGTTTGATATGTTTATATTGACGTTCGTCCTTGTCGCTCCATTTGCCTGGCATGTCTGAATCTCCTCTGTAGATATCGTCGCACTCTAATCTGATTGCCCCGCTCGCGTTTGTTTTTGCTAAAGCGCCATGGCACTTGTTGCAATTTGCAAGCTGTATGCCACCCGACCCTACTTGATTTAATTGACCAAACGGTGCGAAAAGCCAACTGAAACAACGCGACTTCATTTCGTATTTTATTTGCGTACTTTTCTGAGACGCCAGCCTGAATGGGCATTCAGGGAGCAGTGATGGCAACTTACCTGTAGCTTTTACTCGGACATGCGGAAATATTTGCAGCATAAGCTCTAGTTCATCCACGAATTCGCCGCACCAAGCTCGACGACCCCAGAGAATTCAACCCTTCGGCGTGTGCAGTCGAGGTTGGCACGGATATCGCTAGGTAGCACTCGTACCACCGGATAAATTTTGATAAGGAAAATTACGATGAAAAACTTTAAAAATACTTTTGCATTATTGTTGCTCATGGGAAGTCTTGCAGGCCTTCAGGCTTGTGACGATAACGACGGCCCCCTTGAGGAAGCAGCTGAAGAAGTTGACGAAGCTGCTGACGATGTTGGCGATGCTATCGAAGATGCTGTGAACTGATTACAGGCAGGAATCTAGCAAGCGCTACTTAGCTTAGTACGCGGCTGAACCCCTGCACGGCTAGCTACTCTCCCCCAAAGCCCTCGCTTATGTTGTTTATAGGCGAGGGCTTTTCCTCTTGGTACATGCACCAGATCTCCGTTCTGCAGTGGCGCGAAATTTGTGGCGTAGCCAAATAATGCAGTGAAATTGTAATCAAAGCGGTACGGGCGCATACGCTATCTGATTGAGTGTCTAAACGATCAAGCTGCTTTTAAATTTATAGAAGCAAGAATAAACAGGACGATATGAATCAGATGACCATATCGATAGAAGGACTATAAAAAATTGGCAGGTCAAAAAGCCTTGAATTGACTTTAGTTGCCCTGCCGATGTAATTGCTGTTGGCACTAGTGCTCAGCACCAATGCCAGGAACTATGCTTGCGGCTACAAGCTGTTTTGCCAATAAGGCTGGATACCATAGTGAGCATGGATATCGGTACCCCATTTAGGGTCTGACATATCTGGCCAGTTGTCTTTGTCGAAGCCAGGCGCTCGTTCAAGCGTTTCCCGTGATGTATCAAGCACGAAGGTATGGTCCTCTGTGTCGACGGACATAGCCTTCCAGGGTATGGCAAACAACTTGTTACCAATGCCCATTACTCCACCGAAAGACAATACGGCGTAAGCCACTTTCCCTGTATCAAGGTCGATCATAAAGTCGACGATGTCGCCCAAATTGTCACCGCCGGGGTTTTTAACTTTGTCTTTCGCCAATGAACCTGCAGAAAGTACTTTAGGATTTGTTTCGTTCATTTTTCTCGCTCCATAAGAATGTTGATGATCGTCCCTGGGTTCAGTATTTATCCAACCAGCTTTTTAATTCCTTTTCGGCATACTCGCGTTCGTAGCCGTACCTCTCCTGTAGCAGACCCACTAACTCTTTCTGTGTGCCCTGTATTTGATCGACGTCATCATTGGTGAGTTTGCCCCACTGCGCCTGAACCTTGCCTTTCAACTGCTTCCACTTGCCTTGCACGATATCTTCATTTGGCATGTCTGTTCTCCTTAACTTAAGTGCGGATTTCCCTATGTGATGTGAGTGGCGAATAATTTGCCACCACATGGTTTCGTCATTAATGACAGCTTCTGCATTGCGAGTTTCGTGCCACTCGGATAATTCCTTGAATATCAGAGTATTGATTTACTAAATACGATTCTTTCAAAAAATATATAGTAAGAATTTCCGCACTACCCTGAAAAGCTGGCGTGTATTGCTGTGCTTGATTCAGATTTCGAAACTCATCCGAAGTGCACAAGCATCAAATTTTTACGCGGGAAAATGGCGCTGTTTCATAACCACGAGGGAAAGATGAAAATCAGGCTAGTAGTTAAATTTGTGTGAGATTACGAAGAATGTTGCACAAGAATTTAGGATGAACTAGTTAAGCTACAGTGAGCTTAAGCTTTCTGACAGCGAACGGCGCAACGAAGAAAAAAATTTCTCGCTGTGTATTAACGCCAGATGACATCACAGTCTTTACGATACGCCGCATCCATCAGTTCGAGCAGAGGTAGAGCTCTTTTTTTCAGACCGACGTAGTTGCGTTGTTCTTTGATATCTTCTTCTGGCTTATCTGAATCTTCTGCAGGCGAGTTGATGTTCTCCGTTGGCATCATCTGCAAATGATTGCGTAACTTATCGGCAGCGGTCTTGATATTTTCACCGCGCAGAATTCCAGGGGGTTGATCATTTTCACCCATGGCCTTGAGTAACAGCCCGGCGATATCGCCGAACATAACAACATCGGGATGTACCTTGGTAGTGAAGGTGATAAGCATGAAACTTCCTTTGAGCTTAGCTTGTATGGATCACGAGACAGGTATGTTTTTCGTATGGAAATCATGCCGCACGGCGAACAACAGCTTAATGTTTTTCCGTCGCCCTACCGGATCACAATATACTGAACAACCGTGATGCCGTTATTCATGTTTCGCCGCTTCGTAGTATTTTCTGGAATTTTGGGGCGGGATAGGCACCGCCGAAAATCGACGTGACATCGCGGCGGATTTATTGCTGGATCCGGGAATCACCACAAGCTCACCTCTTATCAAGGCCTCATAACCGATGTTCGCGACCTCCTGAGCGTCCATCACCGCGCCTTTCGCGATCGGTTTAAGATCCTCCATGCCGGCCTTGCGAAAAAATTCAGTGTCTGTTGGCCCTGGGCACACGACGGTAATTTGAATGTCGGTGTCCTTCAGCTCTTCAGCCAGAGCTTCAGTGAACGATATTACATACGCTTTCGATGCGTGATAGACAGCAGCGAGAGGCCCTGGTTCAAAACCAGCCACTGATCCCACGTTTAATATCTTGCCGCTGTTACGGGCCACCATGTCGGGGAGGAACAAACTGGTCATGCGAGTCACAGCTTCTGCGTTAAGACGAATGATGTTGATACTTTTCTGAAGGTCGGTTTCATGGAACACGCCGCGATGTCCAACACCGGCATCATTAACCAACACATCTATAACAATTTTGCGGGCTGTTAATTCGTCGTAAATTTCCTGCGCCGAAGATTCCAGCGTGAGGTCTTTGGCTATTACGGTAACTGAAATGTCCCGATAAAGACTGAGCTCGGCAGCAACTTCCTCGAGCATACTTTCGTGTCTTGCCACGATAACGATGTCATAACCTCTATTGGCAAATTTTCGGGCAAGGGCTTTGCCAATTCCGCTGGACGCGCCGGTGATAAGAGCAGTTTGCAATTTCATAGGAAATTCCTCTCGCGGAAAATTTGTTATTTTTTTTTGGATATGGAATGCAACGACATGGTGCAACAGACGTGCCATACATAAATTGATGGAACCGAATGCAAATTTTTTCCTTAAACTGGAATAATCGCGATGAAAGAGCCTCGCTTTATCCTGGCGCAAAGCGGTTCTCGCCTGAATCAATGCGCCTGATCAAACGGGCTCCAGGATCAGGCGAGTAATTTCTTACCAATACACAAGAAACTTTTACACGCAGTGCAAAGTTTTTCCGGGTTCGGATTTTGTGGTGGTGAGTTGTTATCAATGCACTACTGACGGCCGATTCCGTGGAAACTCAAGGCTCGTAAAAAATCGGCAACTGAGGAGTTTCTGGATTACATGACCAGACGCTGGATAAATCGGGTTGGGATATTCTGGGAAAGGGGATTTCTGAAAAAACAAAAGCCAGGCTTTTCGGCCTGGCTTTCGCTACATCAACTTTTACTGCTGAGTGTTAATCACCCCAGCAACAAATTTACTTATGGAGCAGCAGGAGCGCGTACTGCAGCTACTTCTACTTCTACACGACGGTCTGGTTGCAGACACGCTTTCAGAGCGTCGTTAACCGGGCCAGTACACTGGTTGGCAGGTACTACAGGCTGTGAGCCATTGATGCCACGAGCTGTGATGTCGCCAGCTGGGATACCGTTAGCAATCAGGTAATCCCTGACAGTATCGGCACGACGCTGTGACAGACGCAGGTTGTAGTCAGCTGAACCAATACGGTCTGTGTGACCGGTTACGTTCAATACTTCATATTCCAGACCACGCAGATCTTCGATCAGCTCATCCATTTCCTGACGACCAGCCGTACGCATTTCTGCGCTGTCAAAATCGAACAGAGCATCAGCAGATAATGTGATACGTGTTGGCTGAACTGGTGCTGGTGCTGGTGCTGGAGCTGGACGTGCTGGAGCTGGTGCTGGAGCAGCGGCTGGAGCAGGAGCTGCAGCTACTGGAGCTGCTGGACGTGAACCAAAACGGAAGATCGCGCCGATAGACACCATGTCTACTTTGTCTTCAACGTTGCTTGGGCTGTCGAGAGCATAACGCTCAATTTCAGCACGCAGCGACACTGCATCGCTTACGTCGAACTGAAGGCCTACGCCGTATTTTTCGTCGGTGTGGCTGGAATCACGATCTGCAAAGAATGCAGCGGGTGGGCCCACGCCAAAATCTTCATCCAACCATGAGTGATGCAGACCAGCGCGAGCAAATACTGCAAATCTGTCAGCGAATGGGTATTTTGCAACCAGGTCAAGGCCAAAACCTTGAACTTTGGTTTCACCAAACATTGAGTACGCAGGGTTTGTCGGAGGAAGTAAACGCTGGGTCTCAGTAACGGAACCGAAATTGCCCAGGTTGAAATAGCTGCCTTCTACTGCCAGGAAGCGATTGAAGCTGTAACCAGCAAGGATTTTGCCTGCAAGGTCTTGGTCTTCTTTGGTGATGTCGTTTACGAAAAAGCCGTTTGCAAGCAGGGTCGTGTCGATACCTTCACGCTCAATGTCTGCCTGTGATTCACCAAGGTTAAAACCTGCATACCAGCCAGCATCTTGCGCCAGAGCGACAGGACCGTTCATCGCGAACAATACAGCTACAGCTAGCAATGATGATTTTACCGGGACTTTTTTTACCATTTTTATACATTTCTCCATTTTTTTCTCCAAGTGATACTAAAGGACCAATTTTAAAACGTGATTAACATCGCGACAATCCGTTAGTAGTAGAAATCACTACTTCCGGATGCGCAATGCTGGCAAGACAACTGCAATATAAAAAAACAAAATGTTTTGGCACAGACATAACGCGAGGTATAGCCATATGCATGAGTGAAATTATGATGACGCGAATATTCCCTGTAAAAAACAACTTAACCCGCTTTCTAGATCATTTTCTTTGTAGTTCTGCGCTCTCTGTACTTCTGCGCTTTCTGTAGTTCTGGGTTATGGTCATCGATGTAAAACTCTCGAATGCTATAACGTTCATGCCGCTTATCCGATGACTCGGAAAAGGGCCTAGCCGGGAAAAACACTGCGCCGGCACAAGCTATTCAAACTGCTTTTTTTTGCAGAGTAATAACTCCCCATCTGAATGGTTGGCAAAGGTATCACGTTTTTGGTCACTTGGCCCGCACAAACTTTAACAATGTCTCATATCGTGCTGATATGCCATCAAAAACCAGTGCTAATCAGAAACCATCACAAACATGTTGGTGTCATGAAACAGCAACCCATTCACTATACTGTTTAAGAAAAGCCAGCAGTCCATCCCGCTACGTTTGATTACCTGGGCAGCAGTCGCGAGCTCGACAAAGATGCTGATTTGCGCCTACGAATAACCCAATAATCCACGGTGCGCACCTATTGAATTTCGTTGACCTTCAATCGTAATCAGATCCTTGCCAGTCGGCCAATTATGGGCAGCGCGCCGAAAGTCATCCTTATGTATTCAGTTCACCCGGGCGCAAGCACACAACATCATCTGCCTGAAACTCCATACATATTATTGGTGAATCTCAAACCCTGGTCGCATCGAACCAGGGAGCACTCGATTGGCGGAATTACCGCGCGGATTTGACTGTATTCAGAAAAGTGTCTGCGCATTGCTGCGATTAAAACGTTTGTAGCCAATGAGCGAATCGCAGGCTGGATCGGCAAGGGTTTTCTGGGTTTAGGGGCTATGGCGAAGCAAGCCACTCAATGAGGCGCTATTAGGCGCGAGCCCGCTTGCTAATCAGCAACTCATAAGCTCTTTGCGATTAACGGCGTGATCTACGGTGAGTATCTCCCACTGGTGGCCATCGGGCTCGTTCCAGTAGATATTGGAGCTGCCAAGTTGGGAATTGATCTGCATATCTTCGGGGCCACGCGGCGTGCTGCGGTATTTGATTCCAGCATTTTTCAGACGACTAACAATGGCATTAAATTCCGCTTCATCAACCCGAAAACAATAGTGGTGAGGTGCAAATGTTCCTTCAGTTTCGACAAAATCAAGAGTCAGGTTCGCATTTACATAAACGGCAGAAAATGGCCCCGCACCCGCCCATCGAACACCTAACAACTCTGCGAGCATTTTTGCAGATGCTGATCTGTTATGGGTTGGCACAATGACGTGATCGAGATCAATCGTCATCAGCACATTCCAGACACTCATATGGTGTTGAACAAATTCAGACGCGGCGGAATGGTAGTAAGTGGTGATCTCCGCGAGCCGGTAGCAGCACTTTTTAAGTACAACGGCGGGATATTGCAGAGAGTCGCTGACGCGAGAAAGAAGTAATCCCCTATTCGACGTGACAGGCTTCATGGGACACTTCCAGTAAGAGGGCTAGATATTCTCATTGTGGTGGCTTCAATGCCGTCCTCGTCCGTGTTTTAGCTGATATTAATATGCAACTGCCAAGCCAGAATTCAAAAATCTTTTAGAATCAATATTTTGATTTGACCTTACCAAAACTCAACTGTATCCATGCGCGTAAATGCTTCATTTACAGTCGGTAATTGTTTCCTTATCAGTGCCAGATTGGCGCCAGTGTTGAGAGGAATGGGGAGTTTCAACACACTAAGTCAACAGCTACTACCAAGATGCTTAATCTGCAGCAGAGTTGCCAAGCACCTCTTTTGTGAATATTCCAACTACCCGGTTAGTCTGTTGCTTTGATAAAAAACGTCGCAGCAACATCATCAGAAAGGTCACGCATTGACTATCAACAAAGGGTGGTCACGCCTTTCTGAAAAGGCCCATCGCAATGGCCGACGCGGTACTAGTGGGGCGGCACAACCTCTCTAGATTTTAGGCATGCGAGCATGAAAACATTACACAAGATCTCCAACTTCGCCGTGCCCGCACGTTCGCTAATTAACTCAAACCTTTCTATCTGATTGTTTTATTAATCTATTCTATTTCTGGCCTGACTATTGCCTGCACAAACATTACAACGAATTTGATTTTACTTATCCTCGATGAAGTTCAGGTAAATCGAGTCAGCAATTTCTTTTAAAGCTTTGGTCCAGAAATCTTGATACCCAGATACCCAAAAACGCCCCACGGTTTTTCAGCGTCATCATTACATTCTGGCTTCCTTACTAAAAAAATATTGAGTTGATCTCGCAGACAACCTGAAGGATTTCATATCAAGGGGAGATTAGTATCCATTTGGACAAGCCCACAGCCATGATTACGAATAAAGGTGAAACTGACAGCGATACATATGGCAACTATGCTTCTGGCCCACGCTCGGAAAATAAAAATAGTAATTCTGGCGCCAACTACCAGCGAAAGAGAGGCGTGTATGACAGCAGCACTAATCGCAACAGCGAAATTGCCCAGCTCTCAAACTCATCCAATATGGCCTGGCTGCAAAATGTCGCGGCAGAAAGGATTGTCGGCAGTTACTCCTGCGGATTGCCAGGTCCATTGATACTTGCTGTTGCCGGCATTCATGGCAACGAACCCAGCGGGGTTAAAGCTATAAGAGCATTTCTGGAAATGCTCAAAAGTCAGGCGCCACTGATTGCTGGCACCTTCCTTGGCTTGGTCGGTAACTTACGCGCGTGTTCGAGAAAGCAACGATACGTGGATGCGGACCTGAATCGCTGTTTTCTTCCCGAACTTATCAATGCTAAATCTGCAGACGGCATTGGCGCAGAAGCACAGGAACTCGCCGAACTAACCTACATTCTTGCGCAGCTCGGAAACCAGTATGAAGATATTTGTTTTATCGATTGCCACACAACTTCCGCGCTCACAACTCCGTATATCAGCATTAACGTTCACACTGAAAGCCTGCAGTTGGCAAACAGATTTCCCCTCAATAACGTGATAGGCCTTCAGGAAGCTATTCCAGGTTGTTTTGCTGAGTATTGCAACAAACTCAATTATCGCGGTTTTACTTTTGAAGCGGGGCAGCATTTGAGCGCAGCCGCGTTCATCAATCAAATCGCAATGCTTTGGCTAACTCTGGTTTATTCCGGAGCTTTGCGAAAACAGGATCTGAAGAACTTCCAGCATTATGAACAAATACTCGCAGTCGATTCTTTAACCCGTAAACGCACCTACAGGTTGTTAGTGCATTACAGGATAGAAGATGGTGAAGAGTTCAGAATGAAAAGTGGTTTCGAAAATTTTGACTATGTCAGACAAGACACTCTGCTGGCGACAAATCGTTATGGCGATGTCAACGCATCTTCAGATGGGTATCTGCTGATGCCCTTGTATCAGGAACATGGCGACGACGGTTTCTTTTTGCTGGAGGAAGAAAACGAAGTCTAGTGTCAAAAATATTCAGCCACAGGACTGTGGTTCGACCGACATTCAATCGCAACAGCCAATGTGCGAGCAGCTCAAACACATGGATAGATGGCACAGATGTTGCCCCTTTCCTACTGACATTCACTATCCCGAAGGAAATATTTATGAAAACATCAATGTTAGCTTTTCATCTTGCTGGTGGCCTTATGTGCGCCATGACTTTCGCGCAAGATACGCCCGTAATTCCGGAATTCGCAGCCATCGACAAAGACAAGGATGGGGCTCTGAGTATTACAGAGGCCCGACTACTTTTCCCTTCCCTGGTTATCACCGATGTTGAAATGGATGGCCTATTGTCAAAAAAAGAAGCCGAGCTCGCACTACCTGGTCTCGTCTATAGCAACGACAATCATGAAGACGACAATACCATCGTTGGGCCTGAGGAATATGCCCTGATGGCCGAGCAGTATTTATTGGCAGCTCAAGAGGAGACCGCCAACTAATCTTGACCATGCTGTAAAGAATTTAGATCTCCAGGAATTCGCCCCAATAGAGTAAAGGCCTGAAATTTTTTGCGTGTTTCGTCCTCGAAAACACTTGATCTGTTTATTCGCGTTTTGCATCATCTCGATTAGTTAGCATGACGGGTAGTAGCAAAATTCGCTCGTATGACTCAACCCTGGAGCGAGCCATAGATTTAGGAATTGTGCGAGGATGGGGATGGTCCTGCATTTATCTTCATCATGGCCAGTTCGATCGTGATCGCATCTGAATCATGAGTTCCAAGTTCCAGCATTCCATTAACACATCACTATTCCCACTCTGAGGGCTTTACCCTGCGGGATGCCAAAGCCCAATGCTGACTTTAAATTTTTAACTCTATAGATGTGAATCAAATCAGAAGTAAGAATTACCGATAGCATGAAAGAATTTTAGGGGGGCTGGAAAATCCCGGTCCTGACCTGCAGCAAACCCCTTAGCGGCAAGGGACATCCAAGCCCGGCCTTATTGGCATAGGGGTTGCAACATGTTTGCTTGAAAGCGATTTCAGGTCTTGGCCGATACCAGTCATTCAATGACTGGAGTCGTCCGAGGTACTTAATGGTCCATCGAGGAAGTAACATGAACAGCAAAACTGCAGATGATATGAACGAAACACTCAATGATAAGGTTAACGCGAATGAAGAATTCGAAATTGCCAAAAAGGCAGTTCTGGACGCTTACGCAAACTTTGTGGAAGCGAAAAAACACCTGAAGATCGCCGCGTTCGCTGCGGGGATTGAATTGAAAGACAGTGGCAAGGAACATCTTGAAGAGGCGTTGCTGAAAGCCACTGAAAGAAAGAACGAGTTACAGGACAGCACGAGCGAATACATCAAAGAAAATCCCCTAACGAGCGCCGGTATAGCGTTTATAAGTGGGGTGTTGTTTTCCAAGTTCTTCGGCAAATAGGACAACATGAGTGTTAAAGCAGACGAATCGCCTCCTAAAGTCGATTCAATAACGTCCGCAGATCCGGTGTTGCCTGATCTGCCACCGCCAGGATTACAGGAAAGTGTTGTACTGGCTCTGGACTTTATCCTGGCATTTGTTCGGTTGTTCAAAGCCGAAGCATCGCTAGCGCTGTCAGCTTTACCGGCGCTGGTGGTGCTGAACATCGTAAGGTTGCCCGTTTATCTGCTGACCTGGATCAGCTTTTCGATCCTCGTTGCTACGGGTATGTACACGCTGACAGGAAGTATCCTGCTCACCGCCGTAACGTTTTTTATTCTTCAGCTCGGATTGGCACTATTGCTGGAAAGGCAGATTCGCAAAACACGCGCAGTTTGCAGCATGCCGGAGTCGAAGAAGAATATGCAGATGGCCATTGCGAGCCTCAAGGAGAGATTTAAAAATGAACAAGGAAATTCTTAAGCAAAAGGTCAAAAATTTAAGCGGTCATATGTACCAGGATGTGCAGACCTTTCGGGGAAGACAGCCCGTCGCAGTAAAACCCAAATTCACATGGCAGCAACTTGTTCCCGTCGTAGTAGTCCTTGCCGGTATCGGTATCCTGATAGCATCTCCTAAAACTCGCAACAGTATGGCAGTGAAGTTCGCAATGCTCTTGTCTTCGCAATTTTTGCAGCGAGGAGACACCGGAGACGCTGATGAACCAGCATAAACATCACCTTGTATGGCTAATGCTTCCCGCGGTAATCGTCGCGCTTGCTTTTGTTGTCTTTCAGCCTGGATCAAATTTCAGGTCAACTGACAGCGCAATAGAAAATTTGGCAAATGGTATTCCTGACGCAGTGCCCATCCCCGTACAGCCTGAAACACAAGGTGATTCCAGGGGCGAAGATAACAGCGGGCTCCAAAGTGATCCGCAAACTGCTGATGGTACTGTCGAGAGCAGTGACGAAATCGCCAAAGACCGGGAGTTCATAGAACATGCCTTCCCGGTTTTGTCGAGCTGGAATCTGCACGAAGTCAAACCATTGCTGGCAGAAACTACAATTGCAGCGAGTACTGATGAAGAACTGTCCGAAGTAATGTCAGTGCTGCAAGATCGTCTGGGCGATCTCAAATATTTCGAAACACCACAACCCATTGCGATGGAGGGTGAGGAGGAATCGCTGCAAGCCGCCGATGGTAAGCTGCAGCATTACCATTTCATCGCCTATTACGAGGCTGGTGAAGCAGAGATCAATCTGATTCT
>JAZKES010000044.1:38671-63331 GCA_040386995.1 Pseudomonadota bacterium
TCTCGCCCTCATTCCGTGCGTAGGCCTGTCTGTTGTTGAGGCAGCCACTCGCGATGATGTGAGTTCTGGAAACTCGGCTCGCGAAGAACGAGCTGACCGAAAAGCAATTAAAACCAACTGCCTCACTTGCGGCAGGGTCAGGTCTATAACTGCTGTAACCGAGGAGGGAGAAAGTACAGGAGTTGGCGCCGCTCTAGGTGCTATAGTCGGAGGCATCGCAGGGCATCAGGTTGGTGGCGGCACCGGTAACAAGATCGCCACTGTGGCGGGTGCAGTTGGCGGCGCAGTAGCAGGGAATGCAATAGAAAAAAATCGGGATGAGGATGTTATGTACGATGTCCGTATCGAGATGGAAAATGGTGATGAGCGAATCATCAGAGTACCTGATACAACCGGGATCAGCGAAGGGTCGGATGTGACTGTGGAAGGAAATCAGATTTACTCGAGGTAGTTGTATGCTGTTGGCTGCAAGAAGGGAGGCGGGCCTGCAGCGACTGGGGTGGATGCCCCTGTTTGGTTTTATTGGCGGCTGCGTAAGTTACGTTTCAGTGCAGCATGAAGAAGCCCTCGCCAGGGTAGTCGCGGCCATGTTGCTCGCGGGTTGGGTGTGGTTGTGCTTTCAAACTTCGATACGTTACAAATTCCACAAAATACGCAGCCCTGGTGACAATGAGGTTGCAATCGACCTTGTCATGCGAGGCGTACAGCAAGGTATCCTGTTTTTCTCGTTGCCCTTTCTCGTTCTTTCCACCCAGAGCAAGGATCCCGGACAAGTGCTTATAACGGCATTTGTCATATTGTCAGCGTTGCTCAGCACGGTAGATTCGTTATATCAAAAATTCATTTTGAATCGACACTCATCGTTCGTGGCATTCCACTGCCTGTGCAGTTTTGTGGCCAGTCTGATTTTGCTGCCTATCGCAGTCACGATACCGCCTGAAAAAAGTTTCAACATAGCACTGTTATTTGTTCTGTTATGGCTGGTAGTAGGGGCTCCGCTCAATCACCGGCATAAGGATATATCGCTACGTATATTCGTGCTGGCGCTCGCATTTCCGTTAATCGTGTGGAGCGTGAGAGCTCACATTCCTCCTGCGGGAATACTGGTGGAAAGTTCAATACTCGCAAATGGCATTGCCGATCAGCACATGGGAAATAGCTTGTCCAAAGTAAACGCTGAACAGTTGAAGCGCGGACTACATCTCCATTCCTCGATCACAGCGCCACTGGGATTAAGCGAAGGAATAATTGTTAACTGGCGGCATGGCGCCTACGCAGAAGAAGTTGCATCAACAACAACAGGCGGTGCGGTAGAAGGTTACCGGACCTATGCGTCAAAAAAATATTTTATGCCTGATGCGTATGGTCACTGGACGGTCGATATCCTGACGTCAGAAAGACAGCTACTCGACCGCGTTGAATTCGAGGTACTTCCCGGACTCTCTCACTCACCTGTTTTTGCGGCGCCCAGAACCGAGCTAAGCATGCCAAGGGTCACCGGTTTGGTTATAAAACCTTCGATGTAGGGCGGCAACTCATCAGCAATGTCGGCACGGTCACCACTCAACACAAAATACCTGACATCTGATGCCCGCGCGCTGAATTGTTGCAGCAACGCAAGCCCATCAGAATCGCCAAGGTGAATATCAGCAAGCACGATAGTCGGCTGCGTCTGCTCAAAGAAATCGATGGCCTCTCGCTGATTATGTGCACCAGTAACATCGTGTCCCATCAGCTGCAGCAGCATGCAGATAGCAGCATTCGCATCAGTATTATCCTCAATCACGAGTATACGTTCGCTGCCATTAGCAACCCGCTGATTTGTTTGTGCGTAGCTGTTTTGAACTTGTCTTTCTATCTCTGCGAGTAAGGTTGCGGCGGTGACCGGTTTGGGCAGGTATGCGGAGAATCCGGCACGCAGGCATTTCTCCCGTTCTCCTTTCAGGCTGGCTGCTGTCAGCGCAATCACTGGCATGTTGTAGCCGCGGTCGCGCATGATGCGCAAGGTTTCGTACCCATCCAGTACAGGCATATTGAGGTCCATCAATACGGCAGCAATACCAGAAGAACCAAGTTCCTCCAGACTAGCCAACGCAGTTCGGCCGTTGCTAGCCGTAACCGTTTTTATTTCTGCTGCTGCGAGAATATTGCTGATCAGCTCCCTGATATCTTCCACGTCATCGACGACCAGCACGGAACCAGAGAGCAACTTCCCTGGTCGCAGCGGCACTGGCATGCTGACAGGTAGAGGATCCAGACTCGCCAACTCATCAAAGCTCACCGTGCCGGGGTCTATGCGAATAATGAACCGGCTGCCACCACCCTCAATACTATGCGCAGAAATAGCGCCTCCGAGTTTTTCCGCAAGTTTCTGACTGATCGTCAGTCCAAGCCCTGTTCCTTCGCTCTGCCCGCGCGCCACCTGCGTGAACGGCGCAAAAATTTTATCAAGATCGGTTCGACTGATGCCCTTGCCCGTATCGAGCACATGAAATTCCAGGAAGTTGTTATCCATCTTGAGCTGCAACTCGACGGTGCCTTCCTCAGTGAATTTGATGGCATTGCCGAGAAGATTGAAAAGTATCTGCCGCAAGCGCATCGCATCGCTCTGAATGAAACGCGGCAGCAAGGTTCGAGCGCTGATCTGTAGCGTGAGATGTTTTGCCTCGGCCATTTCCTTGATCAAGGAAACTGCATTTAATACAAAAGGACCTAGCTCGATGCGGTCAATATCGATCTCCAGTTTGCCCGCCTCGATCTTGGAGAGGTCCAGTGTGTCATTCAGCAGACTAAGCAGATGTGTACCATTGCGATTGATGATCTGCAGCTTGTGCGCAAGATCGGCATTGGTCTGCTGATGCTGATGAATCAATAATTCCGTATAACCAATGATTGCGGTAAGTGGAGTTCTTATCTCATGACTCAGAATAGCGAGAAATTCGGTTTTGGAGCGATTGGCAGTTTCAGCGCGTACGCGCTCGAAACGTTCTGCGAGTATTTCACTGCGGGCCAGCGCATAACGAATAGAGCGCAGGAGTTGCTCGCGTCCGAGATTATCTTTTACAAGGTAGTCCACAGCGCCAGCCGCCGCGGCCGCAATTTCCACTCCCGCATCGTCCTGCCCTGTAAGCATGATGATCGGAGCCGTAAAGCCGAGGCTTAACGCTTCCCTGACGAGATTGATGCTTACTTCAGCACCCAGCCTGTAGTCCATCAGGCAAATGTCGTGACGATCTTCTCTAAACACTTCGCGCGCCAGTGTCGGATCAGCCACCCAGTCGACCACAAACTCGAACGACTCCGCCTGCCGCAGCAACCGCGACGTCAGGACATAATCATCCTCGTCGTCTTCCACGATCAGGATGTGGATGATGGGAATTTTCCTTTTCAACACGCTGTCCTTTTTGTTTACCGACGATTGGGAAGTTCCACGAACTCTATCCAGTAACGTCCGAGCGATCTCATCAGTTCCACGAGCTTTTCAAACGTGACTGGTTTGGTAATGTACGATGCCGCGCCAAGTTCGTAGCCGCGCAACATATCTTCTTCTGCTTTCGACGTAGTCAGGATGATGACCGGAATACTGCGCAGCTGCGGATCCGCTTTAATCAGGGCCAACGCTTCGCGGCCATCCATGCGGGGCATATTCAAGTCGAGCAGAATGAGACTTGGCAGCGGATATAGCTTGCCGTCACTGTATTTTTCTTCCTTGCGCAGATACCTCATGAGTTCCACACCGTCTTCCACTGAGTGAAATTCATTGACTACCTTACTTTCGTTTAGTGCGTCGCGGGTCAACAACCTGTCATCTTCGTCATCATCCGCCATCAGTATGATCACGGTGCGGAAATCAGTTTTCATTAATACTCTCCTCAACGTCGAAGACCTGGTTTTCTCGCGACAAGGTCACGATAAACGTGCTGCCTTCTCCAACCTTGCTGGTGGCAGTGAGACTGCCGCCATGGCGCTCTGCAACACGGCGGCATATTGCCAAGCCAATACCCGTACCACCATATTCAGATTTACCATGCAGGCGCTGAAAAGGCAGAAAAATACGATCAAGAAAAACTTCATCAAAGCCTATGCCGTTGTCGGCAAAAAGGAGAGTGATGAGGTCAGCTCCAGAAGCAGAAGGTGTATCGCCCCCGGCTGCTATTGTTATCGAGATATGTGGCGCTACGTCGGCTTTTCTGAACTTGATCGCGTTGGATAAAAGATTCTGAAACAATTGTTTCATTTGAAACAGGTCAGCTTGTATTTCAGGCAGGTCATCTACGTGTATGACGGCACCACTTTCCTGGATAGCCACCTCGAGATCCTCGATCACTTCCTCTGCAACCTTGCCCAGCGAAACCGGGAGAAACGGTTTTGCCTTCGTTGTTATGCGGGAGAACGACAGCAGATCTTCGATCAGACGTGACATACGCGCAGACGCTTTTTGCATACGCTCAATATAATCTGCCCCTTGTTCGCCAAGCGCTGCCGCGTAACTCTGCTGAAGGCGGTCACCAAACGCGCGGATCTTGCGCAGCGGTTCCTGAAGGTCGTGCGAAGCGACAAACGCAAAATCCTGCAGTTCGCGATTACTTCGTTTCAGCTCATTGGAAAAATGCTGTAAGGCATATGTTCTTTCTTCAACCTTGAGTTCCAGGTCGTCCTTGGCTTCCTGCAGATTCGCGAGAAATTGCTGCTCTTTTTTCAGACCAGTCCTTACCAGCATCATACTCACAAACACCAGCAACAGACCTACCAGGTTAGACGTGAGAATCAGAAAAAACGCGCTGATGCGGCCTTGCTCCGCTGTCAACATGCGGGCATCGAGCAAATCGCTCTCATGCTGTTCCATCATTGAAGCGATTTCATTGATATCAAACATCAGCGCAAGGCCTCTGTGCGACATCAGGCCTCTTAACGCCTCCAGCTGATTGGCGTCACGCAACAGTTCGAAATTTTCTTTCAGCTCTTCGAGCTTTTGCGTAACAAGCAGTTGTATCTCATAGAAGCGGTTGCTCTGCTCGGCATCAAGCTCGGTTCCGCCCAGGTTGGTAATCTTGCCATCGATGTTTTGCATGGCCTCGTAATACGGTTCGGCGTATGCGTCCATATTGGTGAGGAGGTAGCCTCTTTGGCCCGACTCGGCACGCAGTACTTCTACCAGAAGCTCATGGATCAGGTTGATATTGCGAAGGGAGATATTGACCAGCTCCTGGTCGTTGGCAACACTCCTGATCGAAAAATATCCGAGAATGCCGTTACCGAAAAAGAACAGTGTGAACAGCACCAGTGGCAGGAGAGTATCTTTGAAGTTCATCCTGAGGTTGGCGATGCTGTTCATGACAGATCATTCCATGCTGTCGCCCGAACTTTCAGCACCGAATTCGTACAGGATCTGATTGCAGCGCTGACACTCGGAAAGAATGATATTCAGCGCATTGACGATGTTGTCCCCCGCACCATTCTTTTGCGCGAGCAGTTTGGCCAGCTCTGCGTTGACTGAAATGGTATTCAACGGACCTCTTGCATCATGCAGGAAGCGTTCAGTTTTGTTGCGCATTTTCAGCCTCGTAACTGCCAAGTCGGTTGTACAGTGTTTTAACACTCACTCCTAACACTTCAGCAGCGCGGGTTTTGTTGTTATCAAACTGTTTAAGTGTTTCAGTAATAAGCTCCCGCTCCACTTCTTCTATAGTCCGACCAACCAGCATGGGTTGTGCAGGACTCGTTTTCCTGCGCGAAAAAGGTGAAGAGAAGGAATCCGGAATACTCAGATGTTCCGCATCCGGACTGGTCATAATGTAAGAGCGATGCACGCTGTGCCTGAGCTCTCTCACGTTGCCCGGCCAGTCATAACTCATCAGACGCTCGAGATCACTTGATGCCAGGGTATAAGCGGTATTGTTCTCCCTGTTGAGCGTATCCAGAAAACTTTGCGCAAGTAGCGGCAGATCTTCCATGCGATCACGCAGAGGGGGAATATAAATTGGAAAAACAGCGAGCCGGTAATAAAGGTCTTCACGCAGACAATTGCTTTCGACGATCTGCTGTTCATCGCGGTTGGTAGCAGAGACGACACGGCAATTAACTGGAATCTGCGTCGTTGCACCAACTCGCATCAGCATTTTGCTTTCGAGCGCACGCAACAGGTTGGGTTGCAGGCTCAGTGGCATCTCGGTAATTTCATCGAGAAACAGCGTGCCATTTTCCGCTTGCTCGAAAAGACCGGTCTTTCGCGAAATGGCTCCTGTAAATGCGCCTTTCTCATGCCCGAATAATTCACTGCCGATCAATTCAGCTGAAAATGCGCCGCAGTTTGCTGGCACAAATGGACCAGGGGCATTACTCGCCTTGTGAATCGCTTTCGCTACCACTTCTTTACCCACTCCACTTTCGCCGAGCATGAGCACGTTGGCATAAGAAGCGGCGACTCTGGTGATCATGTTATACAGCGCATGCATGGGCGCAGATTCACCAATGAGCTCACCGAAATGGCGTTTTGCCGCGCCAGTAGCAGGATTCACATCCGCTTCATCAAACAGGCGTTTGAGCTGATCAAGCGTGATGGGTTTCACGAGATAGTTAACATTCATCCCATAGAGATTCATCACCTGGGCTTTTACCGCCGGATGGCCTGTAATTATGGTGACGCGGGATGTGTCGTGAGAGATATGATCGAGCAAATGAAAACCGCTGCCATCGGGCAACATAAGATCCAGAAATACGCGATCATAGGTATTGCCGTGCAACAGCGTGCTCGCCGATGCCACAGTATCTGCAGTCTCTACTTCGTGGCCGAGCAGGGTTAGCAGCTGCGCTGTGGCCGACGTAAATGCCGCATCATCATCAACCAGAAGTACTTTCGCCAAACAGCCTCCAAAGCCTAAAAATAACTAAAAAATTCTTCGCAATACTATCACGTAAAAAGCAGACAAGTTTCGTTTGTAATCAGACGCAGAGCGTTGATTCTTCATAATTTCTCAATCATAGAAGTTATAAAGTATACGAAGGTAACTGCTTCTATATTGACACCAGATAGCAGTTATTTATTCATTTCAGATTAAATTGCGTAACCAGCTATCAGGTGCAAATATTTATCTTCAGCCCCATTCCCTTTGGGAAAGATTCCTTGCAAGACGCTATCGGTACTTCAACATGACGGAGGCACCGATAGCAATTTCCATACTCTACTATTGCCCATATATACGAGCTTGTCACTCTTTGCGTGTCACTCTGTGTTAGTCGGTTGAGGCGACAACACGCAAGTTGTTATTTACCTTGGAAACATGGTCATAGCCGGAAGCGATTTCTTCTGCAAGCATACTTTCTGCCTTCGAATCAACCTCACCTTCCAAGGTCACAACTCCCTCTTTTGTGTCGATATTAATCTCGCTAGCTTCAAGCTCGTCATTGGCAGCGAAGTTTGATTTCAGACTGACGGTAGTGGTCATGTCATAAAACCTGGAACTGAATTCCCGGTCATTGTCGGCATATTCCTCACCTGTCTCCCCTACTTCGAGCTCGTTGGTGACATCGACAACGCCGTCCAGGTTTTTCGCGATTTCAGCCGCAAGTTCCTTGTGAGCGTCTGAAGGCACCGAACCGGTCAGAAGGACTTTGCCATTCTCGACGTCAGTGTTGATCCTGAAATTATTCAGCTCGCTGTTGAGGAGATAGGAAGCTTCGAGCTTGCCGTCGATCCAGGCGTCTTTGGTATCCCCTTGCCAATCCTCAGCCAACACGCTGCCGCTTACTAAAGATGCCGTCATGACGCCAAACACAATTCCCTTGATATGACTTTTCATAATCTTATCCCTCGTTCCATGTGAATTTAACTCCTTCTAACACTTGGGATAGAGCAAGCGGTGTGCCAATCTGGAAAAGCCCTGCAAGTTATTATTTCCCGCCAATAAAATACTTTTCAGTTAAGAATAATCCTGCAAATTATTTGGTAAATATTTCATTGCACGATATATGAATTACACAGGGACTATACCTTCACAGTCATGACGAATGAACCTGGTCACGTCAGTCAAAACAGGCGAAATCAGGGACAGAATTGCAATTCCAGAAATCAGGCGCGACACCTGATGTAAGGAACACCTGACTCATCTTGCGGCTTACAGAAAATCAGTGGGGAGAAACGGCGTACAAATCGGTAAGAATTACAGATAAAATTTCCACAACACCCTTGAAACATTCATAAGCTAATGACTTCTATGGAAAATTTTATTGGCACGAATTCTGCCTTGTCGTAATTGTAGTTCTCAAAAATCAATCGGGCTAATAAGAGGAATTCATATGTTTAACTGGGCACTTACTTTTTTAATCGTCGCAATTATTGCGGGCGTCTTGGGCATGAGTGGTATCGCTGGCACTGCTACCAGTATTGCCTGGCTTCTGTTTGTCGTGGGTTTGATATTGGCAATCATTTTTGCTATCACCGGACGACGTCCCAAGTTATGACATTCAAGGACTAGAATTTCCAGGGAAGGGGAGCGATTAGTCTCCCTTTTTTTTGGCCCGGGAATTTTTCCTGCTAGCAAAATGCCTCTCCAGAACTTCATTTAGACGGCGTCACAAGCCCTTCCCTGCTCTCCAAATCACCCGGATTCTACGAGTATCACCATCCCCATTTTGCAAGGATGGTTTGTAAAGTTTACAAATGCCTATCCCTTATGTTCCCGCTCAGCTTTCACTCTGTCAGCCGACTCAATTCAACCCTTAGCATTAACGAAAAAAAACATAATTTTTTCAAATACTTAACTCTATATCCAACCTGCACCAGATTATGGCACACGCTTTGCTTTTACCCCGGTAGGCTATACCTCTTGTGCCACTAGATTGTTGTGCTCGAGGAACCCAGCCAGGGAACTGGCGAAGGATAGTCCTGATGTTAAACAAATCTAGGAGAGATTATGAAACCGTTAAATCCACACATACCAAAACTGTTGGCGCTCAGCCTTTGCGCGCTTCCCCTTTCGAGCTTCGCGGCGGATGCCAACGATGAACTCAGCTATGGCTATGTAGAGGCCGATTACATCAACCTTGATATCGATCAGGAAGACGAAAACCTGAACATATTCAAGAACGACTTCGACAACGGCGGCGGATACGGCCTAACCCTGTCTTTCCCGATCAATGACGCGTTCTTTGTTTTTGGTGATTACACCGATACCGAATCCGATTTCAATTTTTCTGACAATTCAGGCGTAGTTGTACCTTCGAACACTGACATCAAGAGATTGAATCTTGGCGTTGGTTTTGTAATGCCAATGAACGACACCTCCGATCTAGTGCTTAGCGGTGCATATTCAGACCTCGATTACGGCGATTTTGATTTGGGCGGAAGGGAAAACGATTTTGACGTCGAAGATCTTGAAGACTCTTTCGACGATCTGAACGAAGACCCAAGCGATGGCTATTTTGTTGACGCAAAATTCCGCACGCAGTTCGCTCCAGCCTGGGAAGGAAGCCTGGGCTTACGTTACACCGATATCGAAGATGCTGACGGTGTCAGCGTAATTGGTAACGTGATGTATGAGTTCGGCCCAAACTGGGGTTTGAATCTTAGCATCGACGCAGGTGATGAACTCGTCACTTGGGGCGCAGGTGTACGTTATATATTCTAAGGTCTGAATTGAGATCTTTAATTTGCAAGAAACAGAAGTAACAAGACAAGGAACAGGGAGCCACGGACGGCATTTTGTTTCAGAAGGAAGCATCAAGGACGATGCAGTAATTACGGAGTACCACCGCCACGGATTGGCGTTATTCAAGGTAGGGAACAGGGAGCCATGGAATTGGCACTTGGTGCAGGAGTTCTGGACATCACAGGGAACAAGGAGCCACGGATCTGGCATTTTGTTTACAGAACTCTAGTAAGGATACGTCGCAGTACCACAAGGAAATACCTCAAGGATAAAGGCGCCACGGATTGGCGTTGTTAGAAGGTTAGTACCGCAGGGAACCGGGAGCCATGGAATTGGCAACTCGTTTCAGACAGGAATTAAAAGGATAAGGCTGCCACGGATGGCGTTTGTTTCCAGTCTGAAAACACAAGGAACCGGGAGCCAGGGATTGGCGTTTTAATTCAGGACCTGGAATCGCAGGGATCATACAGCCAAGGATGGCTTTTGGTTTCAGGTTTTGGCACTAAAGGGAACAGGGACGCCAAGGATTGGCGAATTACTTTAAGCTTCAAGGGAACAGGGAGCCAGGGATTGGCTTTTTTCCTTTGCAGTTCTTCTTCAGCACTCTCCTCTAAACGCAATAACTTCCCACGCAACAACTTCGCTAAGCAACAAGCAATACCTTATGTTTAGTAACACCGTCCCGGTACTACTCTTGTTCGCAGCCTTCCTACATTTGCAATTTCAGTCAGCAGCCATCATCCAACGAACGTTTCGCTAGATAATCCTGAATTCAGCCATGAGAGGTAAATGATCCGACGCATTTTTTGCCGTCCTGGATTTCGGCACGTCTATCGCGACAACTTCCACCTGTTCATTGATAAAAATATGATCTATGCGAAAGAGCGGGAACCGGCTGTAGAAAGTATTTTTCGGTTTCTGGTTTGCTAGCTGCAATTGCGCATCTTTCATCCTGCCGACAACACGCCTGTACGGCCTCGACCCGGGATGAAAATTAAAATCACCACAGAAAATTACCGGAGCCTTTTCGTTCAACGCCGAACCCAGCCATTCATCGCCCAGCAACGCCTGAATCTGCAGCTGCTGTTCACTCGCTGACAAGCCCAGATGAGTATTGATGATCTGCACTTCCTTGCCGTCAAAGCTCACTGACACCCAAAGCGCGCCACGCGGCTCGCGTTTACTTCCCGGGATCACGCCTGGCAACACACCCGTCTTGACCGTTCGCATGGGCAAGTGCGTCAGGATAGCGTCGCCGTATTGCTCTTCTTCCATGTGCATCGCGGGATGAAAGTGATAATTCATTTCGAGCAACTCCGCGATCAGTTGCGCCTGATCGTCCTTGCCCGAGCGTACGCGTAGCAGATCGAGTTCCTGCAAACACACAACGTCGGGTTCAGCCTGCGCAATAACACGACTGATACGCGCGAGATCAAGCTTGCCGTCGAGGCCGATGCAACTGTGCACGTTATACGTCATGACTTTCAGGGTTTTTTGTTCGGTGTTGGTGAACGGCGCCGAACGTGGTGTGGTCTTGAAAAGTTTGCGTTTCAAAAAGTGCAGCGCTGCGAGACGTAATTCACCAGGCCGTAAATATTGCTTGCCGTTGTCCGGAAGCTGAGTGTCTTTGGGCAACAGACTGAATGGATTGGTTTCCTCATGCGTGAGACCCGCATGTGAGCCATTTTCCGGCACGAACGTCATCGACTCGGCCATACCCTTGCGCCAGCCGAGCAACACGAGCGCACCTGCATTAGGATGACCACACAAGCCCAGCAGATCCTCGCCAATGTCCGCAACAAAGGGATGCTCTGCGCCGAACAGTTCCTCTATCTGATCAGGCAGTTTATAAATGCCCTCAGCGGTGATCGCTTGCATTGTGCCGTCTTCACCTTCTGTAACAACAACAGGAATACGGTGATCCGTCGCTAACGCCTGCGCGACTATCGTAAGTTCGACAGGACTGTACTTTCTGTCGGGATAAATAAATGCTACTGGCCCGAGGTCGGCTACTTCGAGTTTTGCTTCTTCAAGATCGGCGTCAGTGAACTCATGACCATGTTTTGTTATTTCCTTATGACTACCCATCAGGCAGCAACGCTGCACATCTTTACCTGACAACATCTTTATCAGCGGCACTTTTTGTTCAAGCTTTGCGAAAGACTGATTGATCGCATCTTCCACAGGATAACCACGAGTCTTCAGAAATGATTTGGCAATACACTGGCCGTGATCAGAATAAATCCACACATCATATTGGCGCCGCGGCGAGATGTGTGCGGCCTGCCATACGCGCTTGATCGCGTAGTCGATGCCTTTCAGAGTCCAATGCGCAAATGCGGAAGTCGGACCGCGGCGGTGCGACTGCTCATCGAAGCCGATGAAATTCAAATGCACAATCGGCAGTCCCCTTTCCATGTCGATCTTCGCACCGATCACGAGTAATTCGCGCAGCACAATGCAAATCCCGATTCGCGTCGGAATGAATTTCAGTTCCTTGAGAAAATTGCGACCGCGCGAAACACCGGAAATAAAATCGACTATCGACACACCCAGTTCGATGAAGACCAGCGCGATTATCCGCAGCACACTCGCGAAGTTGGTAATGATGAGTAGCGCAAGTGCGAAAGGATTTGCAGCTTCGAGTGCTGACTTCACGCCCATCGTTGCGGCACAGAAATGTGGTTCCGCTGCCCCACCCGTGAATATATTGCAGTAGCCGCTACCACCTTTGAGAAGTGGTTCATCACACTGTTCATCGAGACGTTGCTCGTAACCTGCCGCTATCGCAGGCTCGTACATGCGCACAACGCGTTTGTGGTCTGGATCCCTGAAAGCAAACGCTGGCACGATGGTTTTCACACCGTAAAAAATTTCGCCCTGCACGGCAGGTGTGCACGCAGGCAACCCGGAATAGTGACTGTGTTCCTGATAGTTTTCGCGGTCGATTAGACGCTTGAGGAAAGGCAGCTCACCTTTGTAAAGCGCCTTGCGAAATTCGTACTGCGACAACCCGTCAATCTGGATCATGATCAGACCCGGACGAGTCGCGGATCCTTCATCAAGAGGAAATCCCAGTATCTTTGCGAGCCAACGGCTGCGGCATACCAGGCGGCGGAATTTTTTAACTACTTTTTCGACACGAACGATCATACAGCTCCCGGCTGAACACCCCGATTATTCCGGAGTATCCTTCTTGTCGCCAAGAATGGCGCTGGAGATGGCTTCTTCGCCTGAATGAACCACGTTGGCCAGAATGTCCCATTCCGCTTTGATCACCGCGATGATCCCGTCCAGAGTGCTGTCTCCTTCTCCTCTGCCCGCATCAAGCGCCGCGCTGATTTTTTTATAGGTCGTAATGCCCTTCTTTGCAGTAGCAGGCATGGAGAACTTTTTGGCTGTCGCCAATGCACTCGCAACCTGTTTTTCCATTTTCTCCGCAGGCATGTCGATCATGCCCTGCAGAGCTTTTGCAAATGCAGACACTGTCTCGTCGAATAACAGTCGGCCATTTTTCTTATCCTTGACTACTTCCCTGACACCAGAAGCATCAAGCGCAACCACCGGCAAGCCGGCCGCCATTGCTTCGGTCAGCACCATTCCCTGTGTTTCACTTTTCGATGCAAACGCAAATACATCCATCGCTCTCAACGCGTCAGCCAATTCCTGATTCTGCAGCACACCTGCAACAACCAGACGATCAGTGAGGCCAGCGGTTTCAAACTCTGCGCGTATCTCCTGCTCTGAAGGACCCGTACCCACCACAAGAAAATACACCTGCGGATTTTTCTTCATGGCTTCGACTACTGATTCACTCAGGAATTTGAGGTTTTTTTCGGGCGCAAGACGTCCGAGATGACCAATAACAAATTTATCCTCCGGAATGTTGTAACGGCTGCGACCAGCCTTGCGATCACCAGCCGCGAATTTTTCAAGATTCACTCCGGTCGGCACAACTGCAACAGGTTTGGTCACACCACGCGAGACAATCAGGTCGCGAATACTTTCACTCGGCGCAAACACCTGATCGCATAAATTTGCATAACCGGTGGCGAGTTCGATGATAAAGGTTTTGAACTGCGGTGAATCACCTGGCACGTAATGGGTGTATTGCTCGTACATCGTGTGATGTGTGAACACCAGCGGCACACCGAGGTAACGCGCCATTCTAACTGCTGTCATGCCGAGTAGAAACGGATGATGTGAGTGAATGATATCGACACCAAAATTCTTGAGGTCATCGCTCAGGCCAGTCGGAATTGGCAACGCGACGGAAAAATCGCTCGCATTAAACTTCTGTAATGCAGGAACCCTGATGACATCTACTTCGTCTTCGGGTGCATCGGGAAATTGCGGCGCGATGATCAGCACCTTGTGGCCCATGCTGCGGTATTGTTCGGCAAAAGATGAAATCGAACGCGCGACACCTCCCACATGTGGCAAATATGTATTGGTAAGAAAAGCTATGTTCATGCGGGTACTGACTCCTCTCTGACGAGAATAAGCGACGTGATGCCGGGTTCGGGAGAGACATGTTTGAATCCCGGGAGCTTCACTTCGATGATAGGACTATTGAGCTTCCAGTCTCCTTTCCAGAAGATGACTACCTGGTCTTTTGAATCGGGGACTATAGTGATACTGACAACGCCAAATGAGGTTGGTGCGGGTCCAAAGGTGATGTGCGACTCATGCTCGAGCCAACGACCAGGAATACCTGCGCCGATAATCAGCCGGTCTTTCTCTTCACGTACGAAACAATTGCGGATCATCATCACCCACTCTGCGGCAGCCCACACGTGATGACCATCTCCCATACAACCACCCAATGTGCGTGGATGAATCGCTTCAGGCCACTGTCCTGTCGAACTCGCGAGCACCGCTACCGCATCCATCAGTTCGAGATAACGTGGATCGCCTGCGCGCAGCAGAACTTGTGCAACATGTAACGTGAGGTAGGCGTTAAGACCGGAATGAATCATGTCCTGGAAAAATGCGTCGTCGACAAAACAGTCTTGCAACAGAAATTCGACGAGGTCGAGCAAGCCCGGATCATCGGGAGCGCAAGCCTGCAACGGATAACCAACAGCGAGCGAACCTATCGCACCTGCATCAAGGCGCCGATAAGGTGCCGCCGGCATCGCCATACGTTTTAAACGTTTGCGACAGGTGGCCAGACTTCTTTCAACCGCGGCAGAAAATTGTGTCGCTACCTTGCGATATGACTCTGCAGCGGTAGCGTCGGTTTCTTCGATCATCTCAGCGGCCACTTCTAGTCCTTTGATGCACCAGAAATCGTCCCAGTAATAATAATCATTCGGTCCGAGATGTTCGGCGCTGAAACCTGGCGGCAACAATCCCGCGTGTGGCGAATCGGGTGTCTCGGGCAGCCGCTTGCGGCAAATCCACTGCGCGCCACGCTTGATCGGCGTGTGCCATTCAGGTGGCAGTTTGGTTCCGGTTAATTCTTCGAAGCGCCGTAAAATCCATAACACTTCGCCATTGGCATCCCACTCACCTTCCTGCGAGCGGAAATAACCTAGAGTTGTCTGTCGTTCTGCAAAGCGCGAGATCGCCCTGCGCGCGCGATCATTCATGCCGAGACACAGCAATGACTGAATCATGAAGGCCGCATCCCTGAACCAGAATCGCTTATACGTATATGGCCCTGGGTAGACGTCGTACGGCGAATGCAAAACAAGAGAACTTACTGCTGCGTCAAACAGAAACTGATACTGCGGATCGGGACAACTCAGTTTGCAGACTTGCTCCTTGATATCCATCCATGTATTGGGCTGCAGTTTCTCCGTCGGCGTTGAAGGCAACGGAATACGCACAGTCATATCGAGTTGATTGGCTGCATTGAGCGGAAAAAATGCTGCAGCAGTGAGCATGCCAGCCTTGCATTCACCCGCTGACTTTTCGGCAAACGCATTGAGATTCAGAAACACGTCACCCGTGTCGTAATCGGAAATCTGGTGATGTTCTGCAGCGAGGCTGAACTCCACCGTATCCTTGTCCTCGACCAGCCAACCTTTTCTGTTATCCAGCAGTTTTACCTTGTCGATAAAACTGATGCCTTCTGGATTGTAGGGTCGTAACGATACCACCACCCAGCCAGCTGCATCGGCCTGCGCCTGCAGCTGAATCACACACTCGGTGGATGGCATGCGTAATTCCACCTGGCTCGTGCTGGTCAAGCTGAGCTCACCTGCGCTTGTGCGCGTGGAAATACACATACCATTCTCGGTATGCAGTGTCTGCGTGCAGTTATCAGTCTGTGAGGGCAACAGGTAACGGCCATCATGCGTGACGATCCACACATCGATCGACCAGCCATCATAAAGCGGCGTAACGAGGCCTCGAGGATCAACTAGCGGCAGCTGCTCAGAATCGGGATACCCGATTGCCGTCCAGTTACGATGCGTAAGATTGATGTGCGAAGCAGAAAATGCGCGTGGAATAAACGAATCACTTTTCGGGTGGTACTGTTTTTCAATCCAGTAAGGCCACACCCAGTCGAGGTTGTACTGAATTACTTTGCTGTTGATCAAACCTCTGGCATGAAAAACCACGCCAGCCCTGAGCAGCTCAATCGGCTCTCCAACTTCGGACGGTTGCGCAAAACTTCTGAGCCTCGCGAGCAATTCAATAGGGTCGAGAAAGCCCTGCTTTTGTGCTGCCTTTCTAATGATGTAGCGCAGCGGTGCCCATTTGTTCCAACTCATGTTCCGATGTCTCTTTGCTCACTTTCTGCGGTGTAACCTTCAAGGGCTTTTTTTGCGATTGAATTGAAATAAATGATGGCCACAACCGTCGCGATAAATCCGCATGCGTAAAGTGCCCACTGTGCTGGACTACGCGCCATGCCACCTTCACCCACCGCAGTAAGATCAGACACAAGTGAGCCGAGATATACGTTATGCAGCGTGAACGGAATGTAGCCAATCAGAGAAGCGGCGACGTAACGCCAGAAATTGAAATTGGTCAGGCCGAAAAAATAATTCGACAATTTGCCGGGAAATAATGGAATCAGGCGCGTCAGCAGCACAACCTTGAAGTCATGCTTTGTCATTTCATCATTCACGAGACTCAGCTTGCTCTTGCCCATCACAAACTTTCGCGCGCGTTCACCGAACATATGCCGCGCGATCAGGAATGCGATAGCAGCGCCAAGTGTGGTGCCGATCACCACGTAGATGACTCCCGCCACAATCCCGAACACATAACCCGCGCCCATCGTGAAGAAAATGCCAGGCAGAATAAACACAACGACAAGGGCCATTACACCAATAAAAAGTACCGCCGCCCAGATACCCTGATCATCGATCCACTCAAGCAATTCAATCAGCTTAAGATGCACATCGAAGTAGATGAGAACGCCGAGAAGCGCCCCCACCAGAAGTGCACCAACGACGATGCCTGTCAGCGATGACTTCAAGCCACTATCGGTTGAATTGTTACTCATAAATTTTGCGCAGCATGTTTAGTTACTTCGGTATAGCCACAACCACGCGCTTGTTATTCGCACATGAAGCCTGTGACTGCATGATCAGCAATATTGCGTCTCGGTAGTGCAAGTGGTTGCAACCGGCATGCCAATAGAAAGGTTGGTCCAAGTTCCTGCAAATGTGGCGTTAACGACGTAATTTTCGAGGAAAAATCCACGAACTGTCGAGCTTGGCTCAATAGCGCTTTATCGCTGCTTTAATGAAGGTTCATAACCGGGAAAATAATTCACGACATCAGTAATAATTACCGGCATGAAACACATCACCACCCGTAAAAATTGATGGCGTGGAATGAGAGAACTTTTGGGCCTGGCGGCGAGAACTGGCAACTATCCAGCGACGAAAGAAAAAAAAGAAACGAGTAAAAACAGATGCAGACATTGGCTCCGCTAACACCTGAGCCAATGCTGTTCGTGCTGCTATCTACGTAATCAAGGAACCAGCGTCGCATTAAGCGAAATAGCCGCATTCAGTACTTTCGATACCGGACACGCGGCTTTCACTTTCGTCGCCAGCTTGTCGAACGTTGCTTGATCAGCACCAGGTATTTTTGCCTTATGGGTCAAATGTACCGCGGTAATCGTGAACCCGTCACCCTCCTGCTCAAGTGTGACCCGCGCACTGGTATCCAGGGAGTCAGCAACAAGGCCCGCATCACCAAGTGCTTTCGACATCGCCATCGTAAAACACGCGGCATGTGCAGCGCCGATCAGCTCTTCCGGGTTGGTGCCTTTCACTCCTTCGAACCGCGATTTGAAACCGTACGGATGTTCGGCCAGCGCACCACTTTCAGTCGAGACTGTGCCACTACCGTCTTTTAGACCACCTTCCCAGTGGGCGGAACCGTTTTTGTTGATCTGCATTGATAACCTCCTGTTGTTATGAATATCCGGCGTTTGCGCTAGAACGTCATTGGACTAATTCCAGCAAAAGCACGTCCGTGTATGCCGCTCATGCAATGTAATAAACATGTATGGAACTGCGGAAGGAAGCTTATACCGCGTGGAGTATTACGTCGAGTGGAGTAAAAAACCAGGACTGCGATGGTGCATAGGTTTTGAGGATCGCCGAGTAGCAGGTCTGTCAGGCCTGTGAAATGCAAACTTTTGTTGAATTGGAAAATGGCGGTGGCCGATTAAAGCAACTGCGCTAACCGGTCCGTGTGTATTCAAGTGGAGAACGACAGCTTCACTCGAGCGCGTGGAGATTTTATCAACGAGACCGGGTGAAGAAGGTTTCGTACGTTTTTTCTATGAAGCGGGGAATTCCTGACTAATTAAAATTACTTCATACCGCGGTGGTTAAAGCTTGTGCCCGCGAAGGCGGAGACGGGTATCCAGAATATCAACAGAATGGATTCCCGCTTTCGCGGGAATGACGAGGTATAACGAGGATGACTAGATATAACGAGGATGACGAGACATGTCAGTAATGACGAGGTATTGCGGGAATAACGAGGCATACCAGAAATGACGATCGATCCGTCAACTATGAGTTATACCCGGAATGACGAGGCATCTCGAAGATTACGATGTATGCCGGCAATGACGAGGCATATCGGAGATTAGGATGTGTGCCGGCAATGACGAGGTATACCGCGAATGATGAGATATACCGGCAATACCGCCTTATTCGTAGCTTCCCTATTTATCAGGCGCCAACACGTACGTGAATTCGATATAGAAAAAATCCGAATCGGATGAACTCATGCCCGTGGCAGCCTGCTGTCTGTTGCGCACGAAATCACCGGTCGCAAAATGTGTGTAGCCAACATTGGCCAACAATTGTGGGGTCACGTTGTGACGCACACGCAAGTCGATACCCTGGCCGACAAAATTGCCACTCCTGCCGTTGCGATCGCGATTGGCGCTGGTACCTGCGAGCAAATTGCTAAAACGGTCCTGATCACTCGCAAGCCAGAAAGCGCTGTAGCCTGCATCGACACGCCAGCCTGTCTTGGGTTGAAATTCAATTTTCAGTTTTGGTGCATGGATGTTTTCGAAAATCACGTAATCATCGGATGACCACGGCCGCGCGAAACCAAAGAAACGTTCGAAGCGATTGTTATCATCATCCAGCGGTGTACGGTCGCCGCTGGCATAACCATAAAATGCACTCAGGCGTGGGCGCCACGGATGTTGCTGCCACGCGTAACCAACTTCAGCCGTCAATGCTTCCGCTTTCTGATCTTCTGACCCGTCATGACCAAACTGATTCATATAGGTGACATCGTAGTTGATGACGCCAGTCGTGCCGGTGCGACCATAAACACGTAAACCCGGCGCCTTGATATTACGTTCGCGATTGCTATTGGCTGCACTGCCATGTTGACGCAGTTGCAGAAAGTGCGGTTCAACCGTGAGTAACGGCGACTTGCTGCGCCAGTGGCCGATGACAGCGTTAAACAACTGATCCTGATTCGGTCGGTCGAGACTCGTCAATTGCCGCGTCACGGGACGTAGCGACATGACGTCGAGCTCCCAGTCGTTGCTGTCCTGGCCAAGTGTGAGCCGCAGGCCATCAAAATTGTTGGTGGTGTTACGCCAATCATTACGTGCGACAAGACGCCTATCAAGCTCTTCAAACGCCATACGTCCTGCACGAAAACTTACTGGCCGCGCATTACCACGCGGATCTTCACCAAGCGCAGCCGGGAAATAGAGCTCGGCATAACCCTGGATGATTTCCATTTCGTTGACATCGCGATCATCGCGCGCAAACTGGCTGCGGTTGCGACGCGAGTCGGTAAACTCTACTGCGAACCGCAGTGGGTCGAGCACATTTTTGATGCCGACATAAGCGCGAACACGTTGCAGCAGTGGTTTGTCGAGGCTGTCCACCGGAATACGGCGGATATCGTCATCGCGATATTCGTAGCGCAGCCGATATTCATAACCGGCTTGCAGCCAATTATTCTCACCGAAGTTGCGCACATAGGCGGGGGGATCCGGTTCGCGTTGCGTACCGTAGGTTCCGGGCTCAACGTAATAGGTTGCAGGTGCTGGCGCAGCGCTGACGGTATGACCCATCAGTGCCGCAACAGAAACAATCAAGATTCTTTTTATCGAGTTGTTTTTGATCGAGTTGATTTTAATGCGTAAGGTCGACATCGGTAATGATTACTCTTTTCCGTTCAGGCTTTTTTTAAGCACTTCTTCCGACAAATGCGGTGCGCATAACCAGATAAAATCGTACGCAAACTTGCGCATCAAATGACCTTCACGGATCGCAATACGCGTAACATTTTCCGGGAACAAATGAGAACAATCGAGCTTATGCAACGACTTGTCGCGTTGTGGATCAAATGCAAGTGAAGCCACAATGCCGATGCCCATGCCCAGTTCTACGTACGATTTGATAACGTCGGCGTCGAGAGCGGCCAGCACAATCTCAGGCTTCAAACCCGCATCCGCAAACGCCTTCTCGATATTGGCGCGACCGGTAAAACCTTCGTGATAAGTGACAATCGGATAAGAAGCAATTGCTTCGAGTGTCAGTTTCTTTTTCTTTTCGAGTGCATGCCCAACCGGTACAACAACCGCGTGACGCCAGCTGTGGTACGGATACGAAATCAAGCCTTCAACTTCGGCCAGTGCTTCGGTAGCAATCCCGATGTCGGCCCTGCCTTCGAGCAACATCTGTGCAATTTCCTGCGGACTGCCCTGATGCAATTGCAGTTTCACTTCCGGATAACGCAGGCGAAATTGCAGCACGATGTTCGGCAATACGTAACGTGCCTGCGTGTGCGTCGTTGCAAGCACCAACTGTCCCTTGTCCTGCTGACTATATTGGTCAGCCAGATTCTTGATGTTCTGTGCATCCAGCAGTAACCGTTCGACAATCTTGACCATCTCGCGACCCGGTTCAGTCATGCCAAGCAGACGTTTTCCCTTGCGCAGAAAAAGCTCGACGCCAAGTTCATCCTCGAGATCCTTGATGTGTTTCGACACACCGGACTGCGAGGTATAAAGACTGTTTGCTACTTCCGTTAGATTAAAATTGCACCGCACGGTTTCGCGGATGATGCGAAGTTGCTGAAAGTTCATGGTCACTCTCTTGCCTGGTTCAACGTACTACTTTGTAAAGGTGTGTATTTAATTCCAATTGCGGATATTTGTAACGAAAATATGCGGTCAGCATTCGAGGAGATATTTGTGCACTGCACCTATCATCCATCTGATGAATGATACGTCGCAAGCACCACTTGGGCTGTCCGACTGGCGGCATTTTGCTTCGACTATCATCCAGGCTTTTACCGTACGAAAACCAACTGTCCAAAGCTGGTTGCTTGTTTAGAGAACCGCTGATTAATTCAAATTACGTCATACCCGCGAAGGCGGGTATCCATAAAGGTCAACAATCTGGATTCCCGCCTTCGCGGGAATGACGACCTATTCAGGAAATGACGAATTGTTCCGGGAATGACGAATTGTTCCGGGAATGACAAATTATTCAGAACTTGTTTGGTTTTTAGAAGGTCCTGGGCATGGATGCCGAAGCCAAGCCCCCATGGATGGACTCACGGCGTCTTCTAAAAATCAAACAAGACGCCGGCCGTGCTCTATGACATTAAATCCCACAACGACAACTATCCAGCAGCCCGCTCGAACAATTTCAAGCGTGATGGTAATAGTCGCACCTGCTGACCTGGCGTGAGCGCAAGTTTCTGCACTTCTGCCTGGGTCAACTCAACTTCAAAATGTTGACCATCCGCGCTGCCGCTACCATCGAGTTCTACGCGACTGCTGACACCGAACGAAAACACGCGCACCACTTTCGCAGAAAGACCATCCGTTGCGGCGGGATCAGTCACGATTTCGAGTTCATGTGGGCGGGCAAATGCATACACCTCAGCCCCTTGTGCAAATTCGGTATCGGAATGCGGCACGGTTGATTCGCCCACTTTCAGATTGCCTTCCTCGACACGGCCGTGGAACAGATTGACCGAACCCAGGAAGCCATAAACGAACGGTGTAGCTGGCTGGTTGTAGACTTCTTCGGGCGTACCGATCTGCTCGATGTGACCGTGATCCATGAGGACTACGCGATCAGCTACTTCGAGTGCTTCTTCCTGATCGTGTGTTACGAAAATCGAGGTGATGTGCAGGTCGTCGTGTAATTTACGCAACCAACGGCGCAGTTCCTTGCGCACTTTTGCATCAAGTGCGCCGAATGGTTCGTCGAGCAGTAATACTCGTGGCTCGACCGCTAACGCTCGTGCAAGAGCAATACGTTGGCGTTGGCCGCCCGACAGCTGGGCGGGGAAACGATCAGCGAGCCAATCCAGTTGCACGAGATTCAGCAGTTTGTGTACTTTCTCCGCGATCACGGCATCCGAGGGGCGTTCGCCGCGTGGTTTCATGCGCAAGCCGAATGCAACGTTGTCGAACACTGTCATGTGTTTGAACAACGCGTAATGCTGGAATACAAAACCCACCTGACGTTCGCGCACATGTGTGCCGGACGCATCTTCGCCTTCGAGAACAACGCTGCCACTGTCGGCGTGTTCAAGACCCGCGATGATACGCAGCAAGGTTGTCTTGCCGCAGCCTGACGGACCCAACAGCGCGACAAGTTCACCCGCGGGAAATTCCAGCGTCACATTGTCGAGCGCAACGAAATTGCCAAAACGTTTGTTGATGTTATTGACCTGAATACTCATGACGTCGGTTCCATGCTGAGTGTTGCATCGCTATGCCGTTTTGCGCCGTTGTGTTCGATCCAGGTCTTGATGACCAGTGTGACGAGCGCAAGCAGTGCGAGCAAAGATGCCACCGCAAACGCGGCTGCAAAGTTATATTCGTTGTAAAGGATTTCTACGTGGAGCGGCATCGTGGTGGTGGAGCCACGCAGTTTGCCTGACAACACTGATACTGCGCCGAACTCACCCATCGCGCGTGCATTCGACAGAATCACGCCGTACAGCAAACCCCATTTGATATTGGGCAAGGTTACATACCAGAACACTTGCCAGCCGTTTGCACCTAATACCACAGCGGCTTCTTCTTCCTCGCGGCCTTGTGCCTGCATCAACGGAATCAGTTCGCGCGCAATAAACGGAAACGTCACGAAAATACTGGCCAGCAAAATACCTGGCAGCGCAAAAATAATCTTGATGTCGTGATCGATCAGCCATGTACCGAACCAGCCATTGGCACCAAAGATCAACACATACATCAGACCAACAATCACGGGTGATACCGAAAATGGCAGGTCGATCAAGGTCGTCAGTAATTGTTTGCCACGAAAATCAAACTTGGCGATCAGCCACGCTGCGGCAACACCAAACACGAGATTGAGCGGTACTGCGATAAGCGCAACGGTTAACGTTAATGCAATCGCCGATAACGCGTCTGGCTCGATCACCGCTTCTAGATAAGGTGCCCAGCCGCGGCGCAGTGCTTCGAAAAATACCGAGATTAACGGCATCAAAATAAAGAATAGAAAGAAACCAAGCGAAAGGCTCAGAAAGGTCCACTTGAGCCAGCGCGGTTCACGCGTGGCGGCATTGTTCTCGAACCTCGTGTTATTTGCTGAACTCACAGCGTTCTCCCGGTGCGTTTTGCACTCCAGCTTTGCAAGCCGTTGATCAGGAGCAGCATCACGAACGAGAACACGAGCATCACAACTGCAATTGCGGTAGCACCAGCGTAGTCATATTGTTCGAGTTTGGTGATGATCAGCAGTGGCGTAATTTCCGACACCAGTGGAATATTTCCAGCAATAAAAATGACCGAACCGTATTCACCCACCGCGCGTGCAAACGCGAGTGCAAAGCCGGTCAGCACCGCAGGCGACAATACTGGAAACACCACATAACGAAATGTCTGCCAGCGATTTGCACCGAGGCTCGCTGCCGCTTCTTCAAGTTCGGTTTCGAGATCTTCAAGAATTGGTTGAACCGTTCGCACTACAAATGGGAGACCAATAAACACCAGCGCAATCAGAACACCAAGTGGCGCATAAGCGACTTTGATACCAAGCTTGCCTTCAAGAATGGAGCCGATCCAGCCGTTTGGCGAATACAGTGCCGTCAACGCAATACCTGCAACAGCGGTAGGTAAAGCGAATGGTAAATCCACCAATGCATCGACAATTTTTTTGCCAGGAAACGAATACCGCACAAGCACCCACGCGAGCATGAGGCCGAATACTGCATTGATCCCGGCGGCGATAAACGACGCCCCGAACGACAATTTGTAAGAGGCCATGATTCGCGGCTCGGTAATAACATCCCAGAACTCGGCGAGAGACAGTTCGGACGTACGCAGAAACACCGCGGCCAGCGGAATCAGCACGATAAAAGAGAGATACACCAGCGTATAACCCAGCGTCAGGTTAAAGCCCGGCAATACGCTGACTTTTTTCCTGGGTTTGGTGTTGGCAGGATTGTAGCTGGCAGTGGCTGACGCCAGAGATGGACTTGTCATGGGAACTCCTCAATGGGCGGCAGTCTACTGAGCGAGCTCAAGCAAAAGAAATAATAAAAACAGCTTAGGTTATTC
>JAZKES010000045.1:0-2080 GCA_040386995.1 Pseudomonadota bacterium
GCCAGCATTTCAGGACTATCCCATTCAAATGCACCCGGCCAGCTTTTTACGATGGCGCCGGTTTCATCGAACAATACCGAGCTTGGCACTGCATCGATACCGTGGCTGCCGAAGTAGCCGTTGAGTTTGATGAAGTTACCGGTGAATTCGCGGTCGGCGAGAAAATCGCCGATGGTTTCAACTGACTCGTCGGAGGCAAGCAGAAACACAAAATTTTCCTGTTCGAGAATACCTGCCGCACGTGCGATAGACGGAATTTCGCGGATACACGGAGCGCACCAGGTGGCCCAGTAGTTAAGGAAGACTTTTTTGCCGGCATACGCGCTTAGTTCAAGCGGTTCGCCTTGCAGGCTCTGATAGGTGGATGCCGCAGCATCCGCTGCTGCTGGGGCCACATCAGTTACAGTGAGCTGGGCTTGCGCAGGAGTTGCCGTTGATTGCGCAGTTGCCTGTGGTGCAGCGGTGCCAGCTTCGGTTGCCGCAGCGGGATTGTCGCCATTGCTGCAAGCTTGCAGCAAGCTGAACGCGGCAAGCAAAATAATTACGCTGGTACGTGACATCTGAAACACCTGATTTTGTTGGATTTTGCGCAGCTTATTGGGGCGGTAAAACCAAGTCAAACAATATAAGTGTGGGATGCCGCGCTATACCCTGTGAGTTTTTCTTATGCCTCCGGTCATTGCCCATGTATGAGTAAATCCCTATCATTCGCCCGTTTGCAACCACAGTCAAAAAAGGAAAAACCTATGAAAAAATTATTAGCTGCCACACTGGCAACCGGTCTGATTGCATTTTCTGCGCAGGCTGCACTCGAGTCAGGAATTGACGCTCCGGATTTCAGCGCGCCAGCTTCATTGGCAGGTGCCGAGTTTACGTATTCACTAAAAGAAAACCTGGCTAAAGGTCCCGTTGTTGTTTATTTCTATCCTTCAGCCTACACCCAGGGCTGCAATGTCCAGGCACACACTTTCGCTATCAACATGGAAAAATTCAATGCTGAAGGCGCAACCGTTGTAGGTGTATCACTCGACAGCATCGATCGCCTGAACGTGTTCTCCGCTGATCCTGAATACTGTGCCGGCAAACTTGCCGTGGTATCTGATGCCGATGGCAGCATTGCAAAATCCTACGAGCTCAACATCCGTGAAGCACGTGAAGGCGCACTTGATACGCGCGGCGAATCCATCGCTCACGGCTTTGCAGAACGTACTACATTCGTTGTAGGTACAGACGGTAAAGTTGTTGGCACCGTTGGCGGTGTATCACCAGAAGAAAATGTATTGAAATCGCTGGAACTTGTTAAACAGCTGTAAGTTCACAGTCAGTCGTAATAGTCGTTCGAAATATGAAAGCCTCTGTTTGTAAAAACGGGGGCTTTTTTTATGTCTGATGATTCAGGGGGCTTTTAGCAACGACGGTGTAGTGCCACAGTGTTGGTGTTGAATGAGGAATAACGGTTTGCACTGGTACATACTTCAATACGTCATGACACGATTTGTATGTCATGAGTCAATCGGAAGTTATTTTTCAATGACATCTGATTATTCGCTTGTTAGTTCGTTTGCATCGTTGAACACGCGTGTATTCGCACAATGATTTGCTTCCGCGCGTAGGACAAATGTTCTCCCGGATATGCCATTGAATATCGCCCGCAGGATGATGCCGGAGCTTATTGATAAAAAGCCGGCGCAAACATCAGTTTGCTGTGAATAGTCTTATCGTGGCCGATCCACATCTGTGCACCAGTTTCCTGCAGAAGCTGCTGGATTTTTTCACGTGACACTGCCGAAGTCGCGGGATCGAATTCGAAGGTAGGGAAACGGCCCGTCGTTATTTCTTCCGGGAAGTGATAGAGATCACCCGCGAGCAAGACAGGGCCGTATTCTTCCAGGTTGACCAGTAACACCTGGTGACCGGGTGTGTGCCCCGGTGCAGAAATTATCTTCACACTCCCGTCGCCGAACACATCGTAATCTTCATTGTTGAGCAAGATAGTCTCGGCATCCTTGAGTGCACTGAATTGAGTCGCATCCATAATGCGCACTTCTTCACCTGCAAACATCATGTCGCGATCGGCTTT
>JAZKES010000046.1:0-8097 GCA_040386995.1 Pseudomonadota bacterium
GGCAGCACCCATGCCACGAGCCTCGCACCGTTGCCAGTGGTGCCCGGCGCGTTACCGTTAACTGCCATGATGATGTATTGCCGATTGTTGTGACTGTAGGTCATTGGCAAGCCCGACTGATTGCCACCCGGAATATCACCCTGCCAAACTCGCGCACCCGTTTTCTTGTCGTATGCGTGCAAGATTGGTTGGCCGCCTGAACCTTCGCCCGCAAACAACAAGGTCTTTGTTACAAGCAAACCTGCTTGTGACGGATTACCCGTAGCTGCAATATCTTTTATTCCGGCTGCATCCAGATTGGCCTGAATTGCAGGTGGTGTATCGCTGTTCGCAATTTGCCACGCGATTTCACCTTCGTTCATGTTGTAGGCGGTGATACGGCCGTAAGGTGGTTTCATGTAGCGCAGGTTGTTCGGCAGCATTGGTGAAGAACCACTCATGCGATAGTCGGAGTAGTCAGGATCATCGGGCCGCGCAGGTAAAATCGGTTCGAGGCCGATGACAGACGGATTTGTTGACGAACCCACATACACGAAGCCGGTTTCAGGATCGGCTGCACCTGACTGCCAGTTGCCACCACCACCAAAACCCGGAAACACAATCGTGCCCTTGTTTGTGGGTGACACCACTGACGGCGGCGTGAACATCGCGCCGGTTGTGTAGTTGGTGATTTCGGCAACTGCCATTGCGCGGAGCTCGGGAGTGAAATCAATCAGGTTGTCTTCGCTGTAACCCTGCACGTCGAAGCCCGGTGGTTTGCTCGGAATCGGCTGCGTCGCGGACGTCCACTCGCCGGGTACCGTGGTTTGCGGCACTGGAGTTTCAACGAGTGGCCACACGGGTTCACCCGTCACGCGGTCGAATACATACGCGAAGGCTTGTTTGGTCAGCTGCACAACTGCCTTCACTTCTCTGCCATCGACGTTCAGGTCGAGCAGAATCGGATGGCCGGGATTGTCGTAGTCCCAGATATCGTGATGCACGAGTTGCTGATACCACAGGCGTTCGCCGGTACGAATGTCGACGCATACGAGGCTGCTCGAAAACAGATTGTCGCCGGGCCGTGCGCCGCCATAGACGTCATTGGTGGGTGCTTCGACAGCAAGGTAAACGTATCCAAGTTCGGTATCGACCGAGAATGGTCCCCACACCCCAGCGTTTCCTGTGTAGTCGGCAGAGTTGTTGTGCCATGACTCATAACCGAATTCGCCCGGACGCGGAATTGTATGGAACGCCCATTTCTTTTCACCGGTGCGTACATCGAATGCGAGCACATCACCTTTCGCATTCACTTTGTTCAAGCGGCCCATCGCCGGGCCCACGAGTATCGTGTCGTGCGAAATCACGACGGGTGACGAATTGCCGAGGCGGCCAAGCATGTCGCCGTCGAAATCCAGATCGAGTGCTTCAATCATGTCGACGATGCCGTTGTCGCCGAAGCCAGCAACGGGTCGTCCCGTGTGAGCATCAAGTGCAACAAGACTAAAACCAGGTGTGGCAAACAGAATGCGGTCGTCGCCGTTGCCATCACTCCAGTACGACACACCACGATGAATCTTGCGTGGCGCCGCAACAAAACGCTCACCTTCGTCAGGCCGATACATCCACAATGTTTCGCCGGTGGCGGCATCCGCAGCGATCACGTAGCGACGTTGATCCATCGAAAAATACAACACACCATCAACCATGATCGGCGTGGTCTCGCTGGTTGCGATTGCGTTTGGCAACAAGCTGTCGGACTTCCACACCCATGCGACTTCGAGATCGGCGACATTGTCTGCATCGATTTGATCGAGAGAGGAATAACGTGTGCTGCCTTCATCACCACCGTAAGCACGCCATTGGCCATCAGTGGCGCCGTGTTGTGCGAAGGTTGGTGAGGAGAGTGTGCTTACGATAAGGAGGGAAACAACTGCCAATTTCTTGTTATAACTTTTTGCGATGGTGCTTTTCTTGACGATGCTTTTTACTACGGTGCTTGTTACTACGGCGTTTGTTACTACGGTGCTTGATACGACAGTGCTACGACGATCCATGAAGCCCCCTGCCGGACTTTGGTCCGGTTATCATTGTTGTTATGGAACGAGTATAGAGCCGTTTCGAGGCGAAGCGAAAGTGCCAGGAACGGTACAAACCGGATTTGAACCATACACGTGCAGACAGTTTGTCGTATTGAGGCACATCTCAATGAAGATTTGCCGGCATACCGGCTACAGGATCACTAGGTGACGTGGGACTCTCGCGGCTTTACCCGTTAAAGAGTTTCAGAGCGTGTAAAAAGCTCTTCGTAGAATTTTTCGTCGCTACCCAGGATGAGTGCAACTTCGAACCTTGCATCCTCGGGTATCAGTCTCTCGCATTCAGCAGATCTACATGCGTCGAACAAATAATCCCGATACAAGTCCATGTCAAATTGCAGGCGCCGTCCTTCTTTCCATTTTTTACGTTCCTGGTATTGCGAAAGTATCTTGCCAGCTATACAGGTTCTCAATTCACCTGTGATTAACCTGCTGTAGTAGAAGCGTGATTCATGATCCATGCGTACCTGATAATGTTGAGCGTCCATTTTTTTCACCTCTGGAAAATATCCTACTCCCGCACCAGCGCAGCGTCATTACCTTTTGCGATCATTTTAGTATCGCAAAACGTTACTGATGAGAGTGAGGTTAAAAAAAATTCGCATTTGCGAAAGAGATGCAAATGGCGCGATTTATCAAGGGATGTTTAACTGACCAAGCGATTTAAAAATATTCGCTTGCGCAACAGAAATATCTGGTACTAAGCTAATATCCTGTCGGCAGCATATTGGCCTACTGACAAGAGGGGTGCGAAGGGCTGAGCCATTTCGCGCACTTCAGGACTTCACACTGTCAAGACAGGGGTGTCCAGGTAGGGACTTAAACTGTGCTGCTGGCAGACTTTGTTCAGCAACCCGCGTACGTTTCTGTCTGGTCACTAAAATTAATGCAAAGTGTCCTCTTCAATCAGAAGTTCTTTTGTAAACTCCTGGTTGGTGCTGAACAGGTAATTATCTCCTTTCATAAACACCGCAATGCCGAGCTTCACGGCCAGGCTCATCGCAATCCCCCTCGGTAGTGCACTCAGTGGGACATAGATCAAAGGTTCTCCTTCATCGTATGAACCCTCCACTACGTCAATCCAGAAATCTTCTGCGTGCATGCCTTTGTACATATCCATATCCCCTCCCATAACAACTTTATATTTGATATAGCCGCGATTCATTTTTGAGCGTCGCAACTGACATCAGGCAACTATCATGCCGCACCGAAAATTCGCTTGAATGGCTACTGCAGTAAGAGGTTTTGAAGCAATCTGCAGATGAGCATGAGAACATCTCGCTACTGAACCCTGACTTTTGTTCAAAGTATTGTGTGCATTGAGCACCTGCGTTCAGCAAGAGGGTCTTACCAACCGTCCAGCTTGATGTGTGCGGCGCCGTCATCTGTGTTAACGACAATTTTTCGATTATCTGAATTCGGTTGTCTCCTCCCGTTCGCCCTAAAACATTCCTTTACTTTGGTTTATTGCCTCGAATATAGTTCGAACTATATTCGAATGAGTTTCAACGTATGCCAGCCCCCCTCCAGACGAGCAGCCAGGCGCAGGAGAGTCTGATCCTGCAGGCCGCCGTAAAGTGTATCGAAGCCGCTTCCCTGCTGGACTTCACGATGTCCGCGATTTCAGCGGAAGCCGGTCTCTCCATGGGTTCCATCTATAAACACATCCAGAGCAAGGAAGACGTATTGGTTGCGCTGGGTTATCGCGCGCAGCTGCACTTTGAACAAGTGGCGCGCCGGGTCATGGCCATGCCCCTTCCGATCGTGGCGCGCATCATCGCGCTGCAACTGGTAGATGCGCAGCACACGTATCCATACAGCTTTGGTTCGCAACTGATCACATTGCTCGGCAACGAGGCGATCTTGCGCCGCGCGTCACCACGCTGGCTCGAGAAATACCTCGCGCACGACACGAGTCTCGAACTGTTTTTTGAGCGACTGATGCTCGACGCTGCCGAACAGGGTGAGCTAATCGTCGCGCCGGACGAACGCCGCGCGCTCGTTAATGAAATCAACACGGCGACGTGGTCACTGTGTGTTGGCCACGTACAGGTCATGCGGCACAGAGGCGCGCGTGTGCTTGGTCCGGATGACTTGCGGCTTACGTATGACTCGACTGTGGTACGCGGGCTGCAACGTTTGCTGAATGCGTATCCCTGGCAAACGCCGTTGACCGATGAACTGCTTAATCGCACTTGTGTGCTGCTGGCTGAAGCTGGCTTGCGCTGAGCAGTTGGAACGCATAAGCGTGTCTGCCGGTCGGTTCTGAATATAGACACGAAGACTGAGTGATCAGTCATGGCGTGAATGACAAGCAAACTCGCATGTTAAGTGCCGGTCATTCTGCGCTGCACGGGCAGGTGTATTTACCCGAACACTGCCCAAAACGAATTTATTTGTGGAGATAACAACATGGCAATGATGAGATGGACTGTCACGATTGGTGGCTGCTTGCTGGTGCTCGGCGCACTCGGCACGTTCAAGTTCCGGGAAATCCAGGCGGGCATCGCTGCAGGCCAGGCCTATCCCGAGCAATCTGAAACGGTCGAAGAAGCCAGAGTTAGCACCGCGGAATTCACGCCGAACATCAGCGTAATGGGCGAAATCGTCGCACCGCAGCGGCTCGATCTGCGCAATGAAATCGAAGGAGAGATAACCAAAGTCAACTTCCGGTCGGGCGAACCCGTGCGTGCGGGCCAATTGTTGATTCAGCTCGATACCTCCGTCGAGCAGGCCAGCCTTGAAGTCGCACGTGCACGTGCCGAACTCGCGCAGCGCACCTACGACCGTAACCTGCAGCTGTTTGAATCGAGGCTGTCGACCCAGGATCTTCTCGATCGAGCCAAAGCTGACCTCAGTGCCGCGCAAGCCGAGGTGCATGTGCTGGAGCGCACTATCGAGAAGAAGACACTCACCTCACCTTTTGCTGGTCGCGCTGGGCTGCATAACTTTGAAGTTGGCCAGTACCTCGAGAGCAACACACTTGTCGCCAATCTGGTTGGTGATACAGGCGATATGTGGATCGACTTCCAGGTGCCGCAGTTTTATCCGCAACTTGGCGCGGGCAGCGACGTATTGGTGAAAGGTATTGGTAGCGAGAGTTCCGAAGCAGCCGCACACGCAACCATCATCGCGGAAAACACGGTGGTCAACACCGACAGCCGCAGCCGCGGGTATCGCGCCACAATTGCAGATGATCAACAGCGCTATACACCGCAGACGATGGTGAAGCTTGAAGTACCGGTCGCAGGTGTCGAACGTTTACTGAAGATTCCCGCCACCGCAGTACAACAGGATCCACTCGGCCAATATGTGTTTATGTTGAACGACGATCCTGCCGGCAAAGGCCTGCGCGCAAAACGCCAGCAGGTGGAAGTGCGCACAATTGATACCGATTTTGCGTTGCTTGAACAAAGCAGCGGGTTAAAGGAAGGCGACAGGATCGCTGCCGCAGGCGCGTTCAAACTGTATGAAGGCATTCTTGTTTTCACGCGCGAACGTAATGCCGTCGACACCGCAGAACAAGGCAGCGCAGCACAGTCGCAAACGGTTGACCCGGCGCAGCAAGCCGGCAGTGCAAGTCAGACTGATACTTCCGCGAGCGGCGCTGCCGGGGAAGGTCGCTAATGGATATGTTCGTCAAACGCCCTGCCCTCGCAATTGTCATCTCGGTCGTGATCCTGCTCGCCGGTGCGTTCGCGGCGTTTAAGATTCCCGTGCTGCAGTTTCCGCAGATCGAAAGCACGTCATTACAAATCACCACAGCCTACTTCGGTGCTTCTGCTGACGTGGTGCAAGGCTTCATCACCGAGCCCATCGAAAAAGTTGCGATGAGTATTCCGGGCGTCGACTATGTCGACACGACCACCACCGCCGGCACGAGCAGCGTAATCGCGTGGCTCGACCTGAACGCGGATAGCACGCGTGCACTTGCCGAACTCACGACGCGCCTCGCGCAGATTGGTTATGAATTACCCGAAGGCGCCGAAGATCCCGCAGTGGAAGTTGTACGTGCCGATCGTTCGAACGCACTCTTCTATCTCGACGTACACGGCGAAGGCTGGTCGCGCCAGCAACTGAGTGACTACATGGAGCGCCAGGTCAGTCCGTTATTGGCGGGTATTCGCGGCGTACAGCGCGTTGGTATCGAAGGCGGCCGTTCACCAGCCATGCGTATCTGGATAGATCCAGCGCGAATTGCCGCGATGAACATCGGCGCCGACGAAGTGATGGAAGCCATTCGCGCGAACAACGTTATCGCGACCGTTGGTAAAACCGAAAACGCCGAACAGCAGTTCAACTTGCTCAGCAACGCAACACTGCAGACCGCCGATGATTTTCGCAGCCTCGTGATTGCCGAACGCAGTGGCGGCGTGATTCGTCTTGGTGATGTCGCGCGTATCGAGGTTGGCGAAACGCGTGGTACGTCCAACGCACGTCTCGATCAGGACACGACACTTTATCTGTCGATCTGGCCGATGCCGGGTGCAAACGAGATTGAAGTCGGCGATGAAGTGTATGTAAAACTTGCAAGCATCAACGAGGCATTGCCTGAAGGCCTTGAGATCCGCATCGCGGAAGACGGCACGACATACATGCGCGATTCGTTGCGCGAAATTTTCACCACGCTGTTCGAAACGATTGGCCTCGTGAGTATTGTAGTACTCGTGTTGATGGGTTCGTTCCGGACTTCGCTCGTACCACTCGTCGCGATTCCGATTTCTATTTTGGGCAGCATCGCGGTTATTTATCTGTTGGGCTTTTCGTTGAACCTGCTTACGGTACTGGCCGTGGTGTTGTCAGTAGGGCTTGTCGTGGACGATGCGATTGTCGTGGTGGAAAACGTCGCGCGTCATATCCAGGAAGGACGCAGTCGTTTCGAAGCCGCGTTGATTGGTTCGCGCGAATTGTTCTCGCCAATTGTCGCGATGAGTTTCACGCTCGCGGCGGTCTATATACCTATTGGTTTTATCTCGGGTTTTACGGGCAGCCTGTTCCGTGAATTTGCGTTGACGCTTGCGACCGCAGTTGTGATATCCGGGATCGTCGCAATCACGTTATCACCCGTGATGAGTTCGTGGGTGTGCGCCGAACATGGGCGTGAGAGTCGTATGACACAACGCGTAAATGCCGGGTTTAACAGCCTGAAAACGCGTTACGAACGACTACTCGCGAAAACCTTGTTGTGGCGTAACCAGGTGTTGTTTGTTGCGTTTTTTATCTCGTTGTTGATGGTGCCGCTGTATATGTTCTCCGCGACCGAACTCGCGCCGGTTGAAGATCAGAGCGGTATTTTCCTGATCATCGAAGCGCCGCCCGAAGCGTCACTCGAATACACTGATGATTATATGAACGACGTTATCGCGCAGATTCAGGATGAAGTCAGCGGCCTCGACATGATCTGGCAGGTCATCAATCCCACCGGTGGTTTTGGTGGTATCGAACTTGTGCCATTCGAAGAACGTGATCAGTCTGTGACGGAGATGTTGCCGCAGATCACTGCCCTGCTCTCGTCGATCACGGGCCTGCGGGTATTTCCGTCGCTGTCGGCGAGTTTGCCCAGTGCGGGGCAGTCCGATGTTGAGCTCGTTGTACTGTCGACCGACAGTTACGAAAACATGGCGGTCTACGCGCAGCAACTCGTACAAGCCGCGCAGCAGAGTGGCCAGTTTCTCTATGCAAACAGCGACCTGACGCTGAACCTGCCGCAATACCGCATGCTGTTTAATCATGATCGCATCGCGGATCTCGGCATGAACGTCAACGGCGTAAGTTTTCAGCTTGCTACTTTGCTCGCCGAAATGGACGCGAATCGTTTCAACTCGAATGGCAAGGCGTATCGCGTGATTCCGCTCGTCGAAACCGGCGCGCGCGCCACACCCGAAGCGATGCTCGACCTGATGATTCGTACGCCGGAAGGCAGCTTGATACCGTTGCGTTCACTTGTAGAACTCGAACTCGTGACAAGCCCAAGCGCACTGAGCACGTTTAACCAGCAGCGCGCGTTTCGTATCACGGG
>JAZKES010000047.1:0-23940 GCA_040386995.1 Pseudomonadota bacterium
GCCCAATGGCTTGTGCAAACTGGCATTACCAGGTTCACAATCGAATGTATGGATATCAACACGAGGATGCTGGAGCGCGGGCGCGAACTTGCGGCGAGTGCTGGCGTAGCGCAGCACATTGTGCCGAACACCAGTGATTTTAATCATTGGCAACCTGAAGGCACCTACGACCTGATCCTTGCGAACCAGTGTCTGCACCATGTCCTCGAACTCGAAAATTTGTTCAGCGCGATTAAAAAATCGCTGAACCCTGATGGTTACTTTCTGACGTCTGACATGATTGGCCGTAACGGTCACCAACGCTGGCCAGAAGCCAAAAAGGTCGTGGACGAATTCTGGCAAGAACTTCCTGATAGTTATCGCTACAACCGGATGTTACGCAGGCATGAAGCCCAATTTATCAATCATGACTGTTCGAAAGAAGGCTTCGAAGGAATTCGTGCCCAGGATATTCTGCCGCTACTCGTGCAGAATTTTAAGTTTGAATTGTTCATCCCTTTTGCCAATGTGATCTTTGCTTTTATAGATCGGCCTATCGGCCATAATTTCGATGCCGATGCCGAGTGGGACAAGAATTTTATTGATCGGGTCCATGCCCGTGACGAGGCAGGTATGCTCAGTGGTGAACTCAAACCCACTCAGATGCTTGCGGTACTGCGTATTAGTGATGTTGAAACCCAGTTGTTGCATCCGATATTGACGCCTGAGTTTTGTGTGCGCAAAGCAGATCTTTAATCGAGAGACGTATTCTCTTGTGGTACGCCGGGCACTTCAATGTTCAATAACAGCTAGCTTAACTAGCGGCCGCTTTTCAAAAGGATTTTATGAGTAACAACAAAAAAGCTAATGAACATTTTCTGGCCAACCTTGGTAGTTTTTTCAGTCCAGCTTCGCTGTTGTTACGCTTACAAAGACTCGTTGGTGTTAACCCGCTAAAACTCAAAACGATAACTTGTACCAGCCTCGCAGAACTTGCTTCCCACTATGAAAAGACCGGAGCGAATATTAAGGCGCAGGAACAGTACCAGCTGAAGCTGATCACCGGCAAAGACACGTTTACAGCACCCGGCTACTGTTTTTCATGCAGCAGACAAGTCGACTTTATGATCGATTACAACTATAGCGATGGTGAAACAGTTAACGGCTTGAGAATTCCAAACTGGCGCGAACGGGTTACGTGCCCTTTTTGTGGACTCAACAATCGCATTCGCGCCTCATTGCAGTTTCTTGAAGAGACACTCGGCTGCCAACCAACTTCCGCAATTTACATCTCGGAGCAGACCACGCCGCTTTATGACCATATGCAAAAAAAATATGCCGGGTTGATAGGCAGTGAATATCTGGCTGACCGTGTAAGTTTTGGCTCAGTCGATCCAGTTTCCGGGCTTCGCAATGAAAGTATCACCAAGCTCAGTTTTGCCGATGCATCATTTGATTTTGTGTTGTCCTTCGATGTGTTTGAACATATCCCTGAATATCACAAGGCACTGCAGGAATGTTTCAGGGTGTTGAAGCCCGGCGGCAGATTGTTATTCACAGTACCGTTCAGGCTGGACAACCAAACCAATCTTGTCAGGGCAACCGTGGACGCTGAAGGAAATGTGCAACACCTGATGGAGCCGGAATATCACGGCGATCCGATCAGCAACGCAGGCTGTTTATGTTTTTACCATTTTGGCTGGCAGCTGCTGGATGAACTCAAAGACTGTGGCTTCAAAACTGCCGCTGCGCACATTTACTGGTCTGACAAGTTGGGTTATCTAGGACAACATCAAGCGTTGTTCTGTGCGGTTAAAGGTGATTGATCTGGTTAGCCGCTGAACTTCTTTATTCGTCGGCACCACCGCTCTGTCAATTCACGAACTGCACTGGCAACTCATACAAAACTGAGTTGGATCTTGCCCTGGTCCACGCAAATTTCGCTGAGCATGTCCTGCAACGAGCGGCCATTAAGTGTGCAAATCCAGTTGGTGCCATCAAACTCGAAATGAAATCCGCCGGACCTTGCCGCGAGCCACAATTGATGGATCGCGCTTTGCCTGCTGATGATCGCCACACTGCCGTTGCTGAACATCAGTGTGAGCATGTCATTGCCGGATTCGTAGTCGATGTCGACATCGGCCTGGACTGCGGCTTCCACCGTTTCTTCGATGGCGGCAAGTGTCTGCTTATATGCTGCTAAAAATTGTGCTTCGTTCATTTTCTCGGCCATATGGAAATTCCTCATCATTATAGCCGACCTACATTTTGTCGTGGTTTGTTAGCTGGAATACCCCGAGTCGAGCTCGTGCGCTAATAACCCTGCTCCTGTGGATCGAGCTGATTACTGAGTTATAACGGTTTCATCAATTTCTCATGAGATATCGCCATTACCCGCCAACCTATTGATTTTAAAAATTATCTCTTGAAAGGCTTAACCTGCGGCCAAGTGAAAATTTATTACGGTTAAAAATTTTTACGGTTTATCTAGATCTGTTCTCAAGTAATTCGCAGCACAGGTCGTTCTAGGGAGAGACTCTCGGAAAACCGGAAAGCCGCGTATGAACTCCTTCGCCAGTAAAGTTCCAACAAAATACCAGCATCCAGCCCTTACGGGTTTGAAGGACAAATACCTCAATGAGGTTTACAGCCTCGCGAGCAATCAGACCATTGCAACCGATGGTGTTCTGTTTGGCTTTGGCGATAAACCGTCCCACCTTTACCTGATAATCGATGGCACAGGCGTAATCGAGCACAGCGTGGATGAGCAAATTGTCGAGCTCGGCAAAGTCACTTCAGGGGACTATGTGTCGTTGTCGCTTTGTACGAAGGACGGACTTAGGACTGCCAGGTTACGTGCGAGTGAACCCTTGACCGTGCTGTCGATTCCGGAAAACATTCTGAACAATCTTGATGATCCGGTCCGCGCGGTAATTTTCAAAAATCTGGAAAGAATCTCTGCGGAAGTCAGCAACCGGATGTTTCTGCAGACACGTTCGAGCAGTGATCGCAACGAGCCCGTGATAGCCGAAATCTGCAAACGTCTGCAACACCAGGCCCACTTTTATCATGAGTCGGCTGCTATAAAAGAGATGTTGGCCAAGGTGCCCCGGCTTCCACCCTATGCCAGCAAGCTCAGCGGCATATTGCAGGAAACCAGCACATCGACAAAAACAATCGTCGAAATTGCGCGCCAGGATCCATCGTTAACCGCGTCGGTCATGAAAGTCATCAACTCGCCTTATTATGGCTTGCGCCACAAGATCACCGATTTTCAACACGCAGTATTGTTGCTCGGCTTTAACCAGATCCAGCAGCTGATCGTGAATACGGGCATTCAGAGCACGATGCCAAACACCCCCGAATTCCGCCAATTGCAGTTTCATTCGATAGTAATTTCAGCCTTGAGTTCTGAAATCAGCCACCTCGTAAAACTGGGTTCACCCGCGATGCTCAGTACGCTCGGCATATTGCACGACATCGGCAAAAGCGTGATTTTGCTGTTGCGCAGCAATCACCCTGAAATGGAATTTTTGATCAGTCAGCTCGACCCCAACATAGTCGGACCCATGCTGCTCAAAGAATGGCAGCTGCCACTCGAGATCACCTCGCCACTTGAATATCAGGCCTATTCCGAAATTGCGCCACCAAGTGCCGTGCCCGAAGAACATCAAATCAATCTAGCGGTGTTATATCTTGCGCACCTGTGTTTTGAATGCCTGCAGGGCAAACCCGGTGAGTTGGTGCCGGCGTATATGGCGAAAGACTACATGCGTATTCTGGGCTGCGAAAATTCCAGCGTGGAATCGTTTGTCAAAGAACGTTTGTGTCCCGCAATAATCAAGCGCGGCGCAAGTGTGCCAACCGTCATCCAGAACCTGGTCAACTCTGCATTTGCTCCAGATAACGGCGAAGCGAACGCTCCCGCCATTTAAACTGCTGCTTAAGCTCTGCAACGGATGCTTCGTTCCTGGAGCATCCTCCAACTCTCATCTCAACGTCACACAGTTTCGGACACAGCGCTGCCTGTGAATTGCTTGCGCTTCTCCCAAGCCATGACTTCGAAACATCGGGCGGCCAAATCGCGAGTTCGATCAAGACAACTTTTTCATTACACTCCTGGCCCTGATAGGTCGCCACACCCATAACAACAATAAAATGACTGAAAGACGAAGAACAAAAATCGGTTCATATTCAATGACTCGACAATTTTCTCTTTCACTACAAGGAGCGTATGGAATGCACAAAATTCATTCGGTTAATTCATCCAGATTGGCAATGATGCTGCCCATCGTACTGGCTGCCTGTGGATGCGCCGACGATGTTGCGTTTGCCCAGACACGTCCGTTCGCTACCACAGTCATCGCAGATTTCGACGAACCCTGGGCAATGGCTTTCCTGCCGGATGGTCGCTTGCTGATCAGCGAAAAACGCGGCGCGCTCAAACTCCACACGGTTGATGGTGAGACACTCGATGTCACGGGTGTTCCGGACGTCGAATATGGCGGCCAGGGTGGTTTTGGCGACATCGTGCTGCACCCGGAATTCGCCGATAACCAGCTCGTCTATTTCAGTTATGCCGAACCTGGCGATGGCGATAGAGCCGGCGCGGCAGTCGCGCGTGCGAAACTTGAACTTAATGCAAATGGTGGTCAGCTCGCCGATGCTGAAGTGATCTGGCGCCAGAATCCGAAAGTCAGTGGTCGCGGCCACTATGGTCACCGCATTGCGTTTGATACAGATGGCTATCTCTGGATCAGTTCGGGAGAACGGCAGCAATTTGATCCGGCCCAGCAGATGGAAAAAAATCTCGGCAAGATTCTGCGGCTCAATGACGATGGCACAGTTCCCTCTGACAATCCTTTTGCTGGTGAAGGTGACGTCACTGCGCAGATCTGGTCGCTTGGTCATCGCAATCCACTCGGCCTGGCGTTCGATGGTAATGGCCGCTTGTGGAATGTCGAAATGGGCCCGCGTGGCGGAGATGAACTTAATCTCGTCGTGCGTGGTGCAAATTATGGTTATCCGATTGTCTCGAACGGCAATCATTACGATGGCCGCAACATTCCTGACCATGACACAAATCCTGAGTTTAATGCGCCGGCCGTGTTCTGGGATCCGGTCATTTCTCCTTCAAGCCTGATGTTCTACAGTGGCAGTGAATTCCCGGCATGGCAGGGTGATGCATTTATCGGTGGCCTCTCGTCCGAATCACTCGTGCATATTGAATTCGATGGTGAGAGTGCGCGTGAAGCCGAACGCTTCGATATGGACGCACGTATTCGTGCCGTCGAACAAGGCCCAGATGGTGCAATCTGGTTGCTCGAAGATGAGGATGATGGTTCCGAAGGAAGGTTGTTGCGCCTGACCATGCAGGATTAATCGCTCGTTCGCTGACTCGCAACTCCGTTGTTGTAGATGAAGAGCAATAGCGGAGTTGATCGAGTGACTTTTACTATCAGCCCAATCACGTCACACTTCATACATCAGGAAATCTGCACCAGTACAAACACGGAGCAGCGGATTTCCTGAAACGCCATTTGAATCGATCCGGACAACATATGGATTCGCTAATCTCCACGCTGCAGGAAAAGCTTCGCACGTTTGCGCGTGAACGTGACTGGGAGCAGTTTCACAACCCCAAAAATCTTGCGATGGCGTTAACTGTCGAAGCTGGCGAGCTGCAGGAAATATTTCAATGGCTGACCGAACAACAGTCCTCGAACCTCGATCAGCAACAACGCCAGCATGTGCAGGAAGAAATGGCCGACGTATTACTATATCTTTGTCGACTGGCCGATGTGTTAAACGTGGATCTGCAGGAAGCTGCACTCGCCAAACTGCAACGCAACGCGGAAAAATATCCGGCTGGCCAGGTGCGTGGCAAGTCGGCTAAATACACTGAATATTGATCAGTCGCGTACGATTGATCGATTGATCGATTTATAGTCATCACGGCCCGAGTGTTGTTCGAACACGCGTGATGAAAGCGCCGCACAACCCATAAGTCTCACTCAGCATTGCCAAAGGATCCAACCTTGCTCTCGTATCGCCACGCTTTTCATGCCGGGAATTTTGCAGATGTACTCAAACATCTCGTGCTCGCCAACACGCTCGAGTACGCGATGCGTAAAGCCGCTCCGCTGTTTTATCTGGATACACATGCCGGTGCTGGTGTTTATCGGCTAGGCTCCGATGCTGCACACAAAACCGGCGAAGCGTCGGCGGGCATAAAAAAACTCGACTTCCCCGCCTTATTAAAAAACGCTGGAGCAGAAGGCAAGGCTGCGCTGCAAACTTACTTCGATGTAGTGAATCCGTTTCTTCAACAAGGCCAGTACCCAGGTTCACCAATGGTCGCGGCCAATATGCTGCGCCGCACTGATCACCTGCATTTGAGTGAATTACATTCGACCGATTATCGACTGCTGCTCGACCTGTGTGAACATGACAAGCGTATTCACTACGAACAGGAAGACGGCTATTCACGCATCGCTGCATTGATTCCACCCGTGCAAAAACGCGCTGTGATCCTGATCGATCCGTCTTATGAACTGAAAGAAGATTACTCGCGCTCGATAAAAGCGGTGGCCAACATTTATCAGCGGATGCCAACGGCGCAAGTGCTGCTCTGGTATCCGGTCGTGCTGCGCACGAATATCGACTGGATGATTTCATCATTGATGAAACACAAAATACGTGATCTATGGCAGGTTGAACTTGGCGTGCAGGAAGATAACGACTCACATGGCATGACATCGAGTGGTTTGTTTCTGATCAATCCACCCTGGACACTTGCCGGGCAACTCAAGGAATGCCTTCCCGCGCTGCAAGCGCAACTTGCGCCCGGTACAGGACAATGGCTTGTTAAAAATCTGGCGCCTGAGTAAGTTCTGGAACTGGCGCCAGTTATTCACTCCTTCTTGTTAATCAAGGCGCGCAATTTTGAAAAAGTTGATACATCTTCCCGTCCCAGCGCCAAATGGGAAAACAATTTCCCGGGCCACCGATACTAATGTCCGGGTATCCGAGATTTTTGGACTCTAATACGGAGTACACACCCGGAAAGCCGAACTGAGAGTTCCAACGCCCATCATCATCCTTGATGTAAAGGTCAAGGCTAACGCCTGCGCCCCCACCGATACACGTCCCATATAATTGCGTGAAGACTTCTGGCTGCCCGTCGGCATTCAGATCAATCACCTGTGCGTCGTAGTCCAGCTCCATGTTGCAGGATGCCTCGAAAACCTTGCCGGCGGTCGCCGTCAGCAAACCGGCCGTGGCTTCCGAAATGATGCTGCCTTCATCGGGGCGTTCAGATGCCGTGAGAAAAAAAGCTGAGGCAAGCCCAACTGAAATTCCTGCCAGCAATATGGAAACGATAAAGCGCTGATTCACTTCATTGCCCGCCTATGCAAACGCGCGTGATTCTCGATTTTTCTCATCAGACGCCAGCGGCTGCCAACGTAGCGGCCCGCAGTTTTCTACGCCGCCCCGTAAGCCACCAGAAATAGACACCCGTGGGTACGAGAAGAGGAATTGATCCGCCGAAATTGCCACCGAGCAAAGTGCCGCCGCCCAGCACCCCGATAAACACGAACAAAATTATCAGCATGTTGTAGAACGGGGGTCCGCAGACATCATTGACGCCTTTTGCCATGTGGCCTTTTGCACCTGTGTCATGGTTGACCACGGTGGTGAAAGGTCCTCGCTCAGCATTGCCAACGATTCCCCAGAGTATCGAAACTTTATTGCCAACCCTGACCGACACGTTCGAACCGCCGATTTCCGCCGACATTTCCTCGCCGCCTTCGTTCTGGATAAAAATTTCGTTGTAATGATCGGTATAGGTAGAAACCTGTCCATTGTTGTGTGAGGTCACACTTGTGTGAGAGGACTTCTGGCTATCTACGACTACTCCGGTAAAGCGGTAAATATGGACCTTGCGCATTCCAATATCGACAGTGCTGACTTCAGGCATTGCTTTCTCCTTGGTTATAGATCGGTCAGGACCGGAAGCAGTTTCTAACAAGAATCACGCGGATGGTTTTACGACAGTAACCATTGCGGTCATCGGTGTCCGGTAGCGGATGAGCTTACCTCAGAGTGTTTTTGTTTTGCCAAGGATTTTAGAATCAGAATCAACAATTTCTTCGCACCACGAAGAAGCGGCAGCGAACGCTAGTGGCGCAGATTCAGCTTTATAAGAAAAGGTCATGCGGACTGGTCAATGTCCCTGTAGGCTGACTGTTCAAAGCGCGGCGAGCAAATTGCAAGAAACACCAGGTCAACATCGCCGATGTTTGAGATGCGTTGCGCGCACCCTGGCGGGATTAGGACGACATCGCCAACGTTGACTTCGCGCACGGGAAAACTTCCCACTTCCACCTTGCCTACACCTGCCGTGATCACGTAACGCTCAGTGATGCCATCGAGGCGATGCAAACGCGTAGTAACGCCCGGCTCGACCCGCGCCTGTGCAATTGATACCGCTGGATCATCGGCGATATTAGAGAGTTCATTAATGTAACAGCGTTCTTCAGTGTAATATTCAGCACTGACATTTAATGGCCGGATCTGTTCCTGCATCTGTTAGTTCCTTCGGAAGACTTATGGAAAGTAGCGCAACCTTGTTATGGGGTCTGTTCTTTGGCAGCTTCGGCTTGGGTTATTTCATGTATGGCAAAAAGCAGAAAAAAATGATGCCGTTCATCAGCGGCCTGTTGTTGATGGCCTTTCCGTATTTTGTGTCGAGCCCGATCATGCTTGTCCTCATAGGCACCGCACTGATGGCGATGCCGTATTTTGTGCAGCTTTGATTCAGAACGTTCTGTGGTACCACAGATAAACACTGGCCTGCGTTGAGTCGGCGGCAGCTTATTCAGCAGACGATGTTTCGCGCGGCGGCAATTCATATAACGTGAAAGTTGTTGCTGGATCACCTCTCACAAACAAACTGCAGTCCTGCCAGCTCGCGGGAATATTCCACTCGACATCAGCGACAAATTCGTAACGCCGGGTCTGGTAAAAATTGCAGCGGATCTCGACGGCTTCGACCTTGCCTTGCACCTCTCCAATTGAAAAAACATGCCGCGCCAAAGAATGATACCAATACGAGTTATCGTCTATTTTGCCAGCGACCTGGATTATCTGCTCACCATCGATGAACGCGCGTAGTTCTGCTGCGTGCTCTTCCAATTTCCCAACAACAGCGTCAAAGCTCTCCACCTCACGCGATTTCTCCGATGCTTTTAGTTTGTCGAGATACGTCAAGGCATCTTTGAATGAGAAGTTTTCCACATTGACGATGTATGCGGTTTGGGATGCTTGCAGAAAAAGATCTCCCGGCAAATTGGTATCACCCATCGCCAGCGATTTTTGTACGCTTTCACGCTTTCGATCCTTATCACCTATGGCGTCTGCATATAACGTATCAAGCCACCAGAACCATGCGTCTTCGTATAAGTTATATTTCTCGGCGAAACGTAAGTCAGTGATTTTGGTTTCTGCTTCGGCGAGGTTGCCCGATTTTATCAACTCCATAACTTCGCGATATTTTCTGACAAAGCTTCTGCTGACACCCTCACCATTACCCTGGATTTCAAACCGCATTATTGCTTGCGTTTCGCTGCTATCTACTGGCTCGCCTCCCACAGTTGCTGGCTTGAATTTCCATTTATTCAACGCCTTGATTGCTGCCTTCTCAATAGCTTCATTGCCACTCGAATCCTTGACCATCGACTCTGCAACGACACCATCTTTCGTCACAATAAAACTCATTTGCACCCAACCTTCCTCACCTCTGCTTAGAGCGGAGCCCGGGTAATCGGGATTTGCTCTTTCGAGTAGTTCCGAACTGACGTATAACAAATCCGGTTTGACTCCAGCAGCGGGCTCTTCTGCTGCGAAAGCCGCAGCGGGTAACAGCAGAGGCAAACCGAGGAAAGTCTGGAAGTTGGTTTTCATATATTTTCTCTTGTTATTATGTGACGAACTCACGTGCGGACTTATTAAACGCCTACGGATTCTTCAACAGCTTTTCATTATTCTGTTTCTTAATCAAGGCTGCACTGATCGCATTGTCCCGGTGATAACTGATCAACAGGTTGGATCTTGCTCGCGTCAGGCCAACGTAAAGTTTGCGCACTTCCTCACCTGAATCCGCTTTTTCTGCGGGCACCCGATTAGGTATAAAAGTGCTGTCGATAATAAGTACCGTTTCAAATTCGAGCCCCTTGCTGCTCGGAATTGGCATGAGGCTCACGCGATTTTCTGCGGGCTGATAGTGTTTCTTGTTGCTGCTCGTCGCAAGCCAGAAAAATGGAATATCAGCCTGCTTCAAAGCCTTGGCCATACGAGTGCCCGCCGTACCGCCAGGATACAGAATCGCAATATCGCGCCAGCTCACGCCGCTTTTCTGCCACTGCTGCAAACAGCGCAAGCCATACGCAACTTCTTCATCGATACTCGCGAATTTTTTTATTGTAGGAGCTTCACCATTGCGACCAGCAACCTGCGGCTCCACAAGCGGAATATCGGCGTCATCGTTTTGCGTAAAATATTCTTTCGCGAACTCGTAGGCAAAGTGCAGGATCTCGCGCGTGTTGCGATAGTTCAATTTCAGAATGGTCGTGCGACCTTGCGCCTGAATACCCACACTTGCGAGGGTAAACTTGCGTCGTGATTTGTGTTTGTAGATTGATTGCGCATCGTCGTACAACAGCAGCATCGAGTTGGTTTGCGGGTCAACCATCTGCGTGATCAACGCGAGCCACTCGGGTTCGAAGTCGTGACCTTCATCGATCAATAGCGCGCCGTATTGCCCCTTCGGGATCTGGCCATTTTCCACACCCGCAATAACGGAACTCACCTGACGCTCCCAGTTTGGCGCATCCGATTTGATTACGTCGACGTGATAGGCGCGCAACTGTTCGCCACACCAGTCATGAAAATGATAGACCTGCACCTTTTCGCCAATGCCTTTTGCCTGAATGAACAATCGCAAACGTGCGGCGAGTGTGATGTTGAAACACAGGACAAGAATTGGCTGATGCAAAACCTGCGCGAGTTGCAGACAGCGATAACCAAGAATCAGCGTCTTGCCCGAACCAGCCACACCATGAATAACCCGATGACCGTCACCGAGACTACGCGCCAACTGCTCCTGCTGGATGTCCATGATCTTGATCAGTTCGGGTAACTGTTCCGAGAGATTCGTCTGCGCAGCCTTCGACGTGTCTTCATTGAAGAAGGTGCCTTGCTGTTCATGAATACGTATTTCGGGGAACAGGTGCCAGCGAATCCTGTCGATCTGCGGCAACGTGAGTTTGTTGCCGAACTGGTAATTGAACATGCCCCACAACTGCTCCTGAAATTTTTCCGCAGTGGTGGTCTCGAGCATCTCGTCTTTGCAGATCAACAGATGATCCGGCAGCATTTTGCTGCGCATTTCTTCTGGCATGCCGGTGTTTAGCTGAGCGCGCGTGATCATCGGGAAGATCACACCGTACCCATAAGGAAACGAAAGTTTGCCTTGCTGTTGTTGTCCGCTGCGACTTTTGAGTTGCGGATCGCACTCGAGTTGATTGATCACCTGATAGGCAGTCTGTCTTGCCTGCTCTATTGGGTTCGGCACACTTTTGATGCCAGTATCGGTGAGGAGATCCACCGAAGTATGTGTGATTTTTTTAATGTTCGGTGCGAGCCAGTCTTTCACTTCGAGAAACAACAACCCTCGCGATGGATGCATCACAATGAAGTCAGGGTAACGCCGGTGTTTACCAAGCGGAATGTCGTACCAGATGAGATAGTCATCCTCGAGTAAATCGAGAAGCCGGCGTGCAAGGCGTTTTTCGCCGGCGGTCATTTTGGGCAAGCAGGTATTGAGCGAGGGAATCAGTTCGGCCACAGGTCGTATTTCCCTTCTTGTTTTATTCCAGCAATAGTTAGTTTACTGCAGCGGCAAAGCTGCTTATCTGTTCGATCATAACATCGTAATACGGATTAAACGCGATACGTTCCAGCACCCCTTCCTCGATATTTCCTGGTGTTGTTTCGCCGTAAAAATCCCGTTCACCATTTTTGCACTGCACGAACCGCGGGTTCTCTTCGTTGCCATAGTGGCCGCAACTGCGATAAACACCATCGCGACCAAACCATGGATGTGTTGGCGGTGTCATCAGGCCAAGATGTGAAAGCGATAAAATGCCTTGATCAAGCGACTTGCTCACAACAATTGTTGTGTTGGGTATGGCGGCGATTTCTTCCTGGCTATACAGCAAGGTATGCGAAAGCGGATTGGTATTGCTTGCCATGTAATCGAGAATCGCGGGTGTGAGTACGGTGGAGTCCTGCATGGACGCCACCGTGAATACTGGCAACTGCCTTGGTGATTGTTTTATTGCTTCCTGCATTACGCCGATCAGCGCCCAGGTTTCTGCGACCGACGAAAAACTCATCGACTCATACCGATACACCGCGTCATCCTTATCGGCGTCGAGCCAACCGGCTTTGGGAAAAATCTTGCCGAGCAGTGAAACGGAGCCAGCGAAGCGCGCGGTATCGGTTACGGCGAGTGCTGGTGCAAACAGAATCAATGCATCAACCTCGGGATTCTGCGTGCCTTCAAGCAAAGACAACGCTCCGCCAATCGAATGTCCCGCTAAAAATAGTGTATTTGCATGTAGTGCAAGTTGGGTGGCAGCGAAGTGCGTGACTTCTGTCCATTTCTCCCATGACGTCGCGAGCAGATCACCGGGGCGCGTCGCGTGGCCAGGCAAGAGCACACCTTGCACATAGAAACATTGCGACTGGAAATATTCACCAATGGGTCGCATGTTGTAAGTGGAATCCAGCAGTCCGTGGACCAGTACTATGCCTTTCGCATAACGGCCGTTGGCATCCTGTGGACATTCCGGGCCGGGAGTCAGAATAAATGACGCAAGATTATCGACGACGTCCTGCGTGGGATTATCCTCACGTTCACTCTTGATTGTGGCTTTAGTAAACGCAACGTAGTCGGCAAAAGAGCCCGCTGCAAAATCAAAAGCAGTGGTTGCCTTGAAAGGATTGTGGCGTTCGCCAAGCGTTTTGCCATTCGACAACAACAGCCCGGCGGTTGCGACTAATACAACCAACACGACGACGGTGCCGATCCCGAGCTTGGTCAGAGTTTTTGTTTTCATGGTTATTCGAAAGTAACGCGTTCCAGGATCAGGAAACTGTAGGTGAACGGATTCTCCGGAGTGGCAGGAAAATTCTCGCGGCCAATTTCCTGAAACTGATCATTCGGAACACGCGGAAAAAATACATCACCCGGCATCGTGGTGTGCAACTCTGTCAGATAAATCCTGTCGGCCAGCGGCAGCGTCTGTTCGAATATCTGCTGACCACCAATGACCATTATTTCTGCTTCGTGGTCTGGTGCGGTCAACTGTCCGCAAAGTTCGATGGCTTCCTGCACGGACGCGACGATATGAACACCATCAACATGGTAATCGGGATTACGCGTGATCACGATGTTCTCGCGACCCGGCAACGGCTTGCCGATGGACTCGTAGGTGTTGCGCCCCATGATGATGGGCTTGCCCATCGTGATGCGTTTAAAAAACTTCAGGTCGTTGGGCAAGTGCCACGGTATCGCGTTGTGCTGACCGATGACGCGATTTTGCGTCATTGCAACTATGAGTGACATTATCATTGTTGTACTCCTTTGAACTGCACTGCTTTGAACTACACTACTCTAAACTACACCGCGACCGGCGCAGAAATGTGTGCATGGTGCTGGTAATTTTCTATTTCGAAATCGGTGAATTTATAAGCGAAAAGTGATTCTGGTTTGCGGTTTATTTTCAGCGTGGGCAACGGAAATGGCGTGCGACTGAGCTGAGTCTGCACTTGTGACATGTGATTCGAATAGAGATGAGTATCGCCACCGGTCCACACGAAATCGCCCACTTCAAGATCACACTGCTGCGCAATCATATGGGTGAGCAAAGCATAGGACGCGATATTGAACGGCACCCCCAGGAACGTGTCGGCCGAGCGCTGATAAAGCTGGCAAGACAGTTTTCCATTCGCGACATAAAACTGGAACAGTGCATGGCACGGTGGCAACGCCATTTCGTCGACGAAGGTCGGGTTGTAGGCAACCACCATGTGTCGACGCGAATCGGGGTTGTGCTTGATGCTGTGCAGCACCTTGGTGATCTGGTCGATAGTTTCGCCGTCCTTGCCAGGCCACGCGCGCCACTGGCGACCATAGACCGGGCCGAGATCGCCATTACCATCAGCCCATTCGTCCCAGATCGTTACGCCATTGTCCTGCAGATATTTGATGTTGGTGTCGCCACTTAAAAACCACAGCAGTTCGTGGATGATCGAACGCACGTGTAATTTTTTTGTCGTGACGAGCGGAAACCCGTTCGCGAGATCGAAGCGCATCTGATGTCCGAACACCGACAACGTGCCGGTTCCCGTGCGATCTTCTTTTTTCACGCCTTCAGCGAGTATGCGCTGCATGAGGTCGAGATATTGCTGCATGTTGGTTCCTGCAGATGAGTGTTTGCTGTTACTTCAAATCGCTAATGTGACTGGCTGATCTCTACTTACTCAATGCCGTTTTCTCGAAACTGTTTTTTGAGTACGCGAGCCAGATCACTGCCAGCCCTACTATGATCATCGGTAACGACAGCTGCTGGCCACGCGACATCCAGTCGAACGCGACGAAACCAAGGCTGGAATCTGGTTCGCGGAAAAATTCGACAATAAAACGAAACACGCCATAACCAACGCTGAACATCGCAGCCACTGCAAAACGCGGTCGCGGCTTGCTGGAGTACCACCAGAGGATGATGAACAGCACGACGCCTTCAAGCGCAAATTGATATAGCTGCGACGGATGACGCGGCACACCGAGAGGATCGCCCGGAAAAATCATCGACCATGGCACATCAGTCGCCCTGCCCCAGAGTTCGCCGTTAATGAAGTTGCCTATGCGGCCAGCGCCAAGGCCAATCGGGCAAAGCGGAGCGACGAAATCCAGCACTTCATATGCAGATTTGCCGACACTGCGCGCAAACAGCACCATCGCGATTACGACACCCAGAAAACCACCGTGAAAACTCATTCCGCCCTGCCACACCTTCACGAGCATGGTTGGATCAGCGAGAAAATCGGCAAAGTCATAAAACAATACGTAACCAATACGCCCACCCAGAATAACGCCGAGCATGCCGTTGGTAATGAGGTCAGCAACCTGCTGCCGCGTCCAGCCCGAGCCGGGCCGGTCCGCGCGTTTGTTGCCGAGCCACCAGGCCGCCGCGAAACCCGTCAGATAGGTCAGCGCATACCAGCGGATCGGGAACGGCCCCAGCGAAAATGCAACAGGATGAATCTCGGGAAAGGGCAACATGGAAGCAACAAATACCGGAAGGTTTCAGTGCCGGGAGTATAACCAAAGGGGGGGATAGGGGCGACTTAAAGTGGAGGCCAGACGCAGAGGAAACTCACCCAAGCTGTGCCTGTTGTATGGTCTTGTTAGCGCTTGACCAACGACAAGGGCCTCACTATGCTGCGTTATAACGCATGTAACAACAGAGAGCTTGCCATGTTGAAAGTCAAAGTGACCGCTGTCGGTAACTCGATGGGCATTTTGCTGCCCAAGGAAGCGCTAAACAAATTAAAGGCAGAGCGCGGTGACACCTTGTATCTGCTGGAAGGCCCCGAGGGATACACGCTGACTCCGTATGAACCGGACTTCGAAAAACAGGTCACTGCGGCGCGCGGCATTATGAAACGCTACAAAAATGCACTCCACGAACTGGCAAAATGACGGAGCCCCTCTGGCTGCTGGAACGCACTGTTTTGCAATTACATATCATGCTGCTGGCTGAACATGGTGGAGCAGGAGGAGTGCGCGATATGTCCCTTCTTACTTCTGCGCTCGACCGTCCCAAAAATCAGTTCAGCTATAAATCCAGCATCTCCATATTCGACCTTGCCGCTGCGTATAGTTTTGGCATTGCCAGAAATCATCCTTTCGTCGATGGCAACAAACGCACGGCTTTTGTGAGCGGCGCGCTGTTCCTTGAAATTAATGGCTACGAGTTAACTGCGCCAGAGCCCGATGTGGTTGTCACGTTTCAGGCTCTTGCGGATGGCAGCATTAAAGAAAAAAAACTGGCGCAGTGGTTTGCGCTGAATTCGGCTAGCTTATACCGCCCATAAAACGAACGCGGGTTGCCGTACGTGCATCGCTGTTCTGCTGTTAGACAGAACTTAATACGCCTGGAATGATTGACTCGAGAATGCTGATGGCTTGCTTCTCACCAAGTTTGGCAGCTTCAGCGGCTACACTTGCCGGTACCCAGATCGGGAATGGCACTTCCCTTGAGATATGTTTGCCCGACGCGGTGTGTTCTTCTATAAGTTGAGACAACTGGCCAGGCTGAAAACGTTCAGCCGTACGCACCAGCGCTGGCCAAAGCCGCTCATGAACGAACGTGACCTTGCCGGAAATCAGGCGACATACCAGGATCTGGGGAGACGCACGCACTGAACGCGTGGCTCGAAATATCTCTTTGCTCATCGGGTGAGACCACCAGCTGCCTTTGATAACACCCCCGACGATAGTCTGAGCGAGGGAAGGCACAGGACCGTTGGCCGACTCCAGCACGATGCCATGTTGTTCGACAAATTTGATCGCTTGCTCAGGAGTCATCACTGTTCTCGACATACTACGTGACGCCCCGGTTCTGGCACCCACGTATGTTCGCGTGGCTTTTTCAAAAGCAAAGGGCGTGACGACATAAGTTGCTCGCTCCAGAGCTTGTTAGTTGCGGACAACGTTGAAAACCCACCTCAGAAAAAACCAAGCCAAAAAAAGCCAAAGAAAAACGATGAATGCGGCAGCCGAATAACTTACTGGCTTTTGTGCAGATTGCTCCGCTTTTAACCTTGCCGCTGCCATGACTGTTGGTGGAGTCAGGCGAACAACCAGAGCCAAGCCGAGTGGGACCAACAATAAGTCGTCGAGGTAGCCGATTACGGGAATGAAGTCTGGAATCAGGTCTATTGGGCTAAGCGCATAAGCCGCGACGAAAACGGCGAGAGCACGAACCAGAAGCGGCGTGCGTGGGTCGCGGGCTGCAAAATACACAGTGAGAGTGTGCTGCTTGAGTTTCTGAGCCTGAACTTGCAATGCCGCGAATTTCATAACACCTGACCAGCATGAAAGAACGCAACTAACTCGTCCGCGAAGACCTCAACAACTTATCTACGCCTGCACTGTGCAGTTCCTCATCAATCAACGCTTTGACCGATTCGGTGTCTTCCTGTTCGAGTGCTTTGGCGAGCAGGCGCTGGGCTTGCTCGAGCGTGAGGTTGCGGATGACGGATTTGACCTTGAGCAGGTTGGTCGCGTTCATCGAGAGGATCTCGAAACCCATCGCCATCAATAACACCGCAGCAGCCGGATTGCCGGCCATTTCGCCACAGATGCTGAGCGATTTGCCTGCGGCGCGTACGTCGGTTGCGATTTTCTGCATCACACGCAACACCGCGGGGTGCAGGTTGGAAAACAGATTTGATACACGCGGATTGTTGCGATCAACCGCGAGCATATATTGGGTGAGGTCGTTGCTGCCCACGGAAACGAAGTCCGCGCGTTTCACGATTGCATCAACCTGGTACGCCATCGCGGGCACTTCTATCATTACGCCGATGGGTGGCAGTTTTACGGCGTGGCCTTCTTCGAACAGTTCGCGATGCGCACGGCGGATCAGCATGATGGAGGTGTCGATCTCCTTCACGTTGCTGATCATCGGCAGCAGTATCTGTAGATTATTCAATCCTTCGCTCGCACGCAGCATCGCGCGCACCTGGCCGAGAAATAATTCGGGATGATCCATGCTCACGCGAATGCCGCGCCAGCCGAGGAAGGGGTTGTCTTCCTTGATCGGAAAATACGGCAGTGGTTTGTCGCCGCCGATGTCGAGTGTACGCATCGTCACCATCTTGGGATGAAACGCTTCGAGTTGCTGGCGGTAGATTTCGGCTTGTTCGCTTTCGGTCGGAAAACGTTCGCGCAACATAAACGGCACTTCGGTGCGGAACAGGCCAATGCCTTCAGCACCGCGTTCGCGTGACCGCAGCACGTCGGTCATGAGGCCCGTGTTGACCCACAGTTGTACACGATGACCGTCTTTGGTTTCACACGGTAAATCCTTGATGGTTTCGAGTTCACTGCTCAGCAGCACTTCTTCGCGGACAATCTCCTGATAACGCTCGCGCAGTTCGTTGGACGGATTCGTGAAGACCTTGCCGTTGTAGCCATCAACAATCAGCGGTTTGTTATCGAGTTCGGCAAACGGCAAATCCGTCACACCCATCACGGCAGGCAAACCCATTGCGCGCGCGAGAATCGCAACGTGAGCATGTGCAGAGCCGCGCGCTGATACAACGGCGATGAGTTTTTCCTTGGGCACTTCGGCGAGCATCGCGGCGGATAATTCTTCGCTCACGAGGATGCAGCGGTCGGGATAACTCGTGGAGCTTTTTTGTTTCTGCTGTAGATAGAAGAGCACACGACTGCAGAGATCCTTGATGTCGGTTGCGCGTTCGCGCAGGTAATCGTCACCAATCTGTTCGAGTGCATTGACGTGCATGAGTGCGACTTGCGCGAGAGCGCCTTGCGCCCAGTTGCCTTGCTGGATCAGGTTTACCACTTCGGTGCCGAGTGCGTTGTCGCTGAGCATGTGAAGATACGCATCGAACAACTCGCGTTCTTCTGGCCGCAACTGACCCTTGATCTTGACCTTGAGTTCGCTGATGTCCATGCGCACGGCATTCAGACATTCGTTGAAGAAAATGATTTCGGCCTTGACGTCTTTGCACGGACGCGGCGGAATCGCGCGCAAATCTGCGGGCGGAAATACCGCCAGCGCAGTACCGATAGCAACACCCGGCGCGCCAGGCACACCATTGAAACTCGGATCAGCGGTACGAATACCGCTCGGACTTAACCCTTCAACTGCGCCACGCGCTTCGGCATTTGCGATGATGCCCGCAAGCTGGGCCGAGAGTGTGATCAGGAATGCCTCGTCTTCGGGATCAAACACGCGGCTTTCAATTTGCTGCACGACCAATACGCCGAGCACCTGGCCATGATGGATAACGGGAACACCGAGAAACGAATCAAATTCTTCTTCACGGGTTTCGGGCAGATAGAAATAACGTGGATGGGAGCGAGCTTTATCAAGGTTCACGGGCTCGGCGCGTTGCGACACCAGACCAACAAGACCTTCGCCGGGCGCGAGACTGACACGACCTACGGCAGTTTCATCGAGGCCCTTCGTCGCCATCAGCACATAACGGCCGATGTTTTTATCGAGCAGATAAACCGAGCACACTTTGGTGCCCATGGCTTTTTGCACACGACGGACAATGATGTTGAGGGTGGCGGTGAGATCGCGTGCCCCATTCACTTCCTGAATTATGCTGCGCAGCTTTTCCAGCATGTACGGTTATCCGTTGTGAGCAGCCGGTGTGCATCCAGCTCTCTGTCAGTTCCTTAACAACTCCAGGGCTTTGGTATAAGCCCCCTGCAATTCTTCGAGCGCTTTCTTGTATACGTTTCGCTTGAACTCAACTACATGTACTGGTGCTTCCCAGTAGTCGATCCAGCGGAAACTATCGAACTCCGCCTTGCTGCCACGATCAAACCTGATCTTGCTCGTGTCACCCACCAGGCGCAGCAGAAACCATAATTGCTTCTGACCAATACACACAGGATGGGACTTTTGCCGAATCAGGTGTGGTGGCAATTCGTAATGCAGCCAGGCGGTTGTGCACGCGACAACTTCAATATCGTCTTGCACAAGACCTACTTCCTCGTGCAGCTCACGCAGCGCTGCATCGCGCGGCAATTCATTGCGCTGGATGCCGCCTTGCGGAAATTGCCAGGCTTCCTGGCCAATACGCTTTGCCCACAACAGTTTGCCCTCATCATTAAAAATGATCAGGCCAACATTGGGTCTGTAGCCATCGGTGTCTATCACTTGTGCAACCAGCGGTAAGAGTTATGACCAGGTTGCAAATACGCGGATGATCGCTCGACGCTTACGCGGAGCAGGAATCTACGTATTCGCTGGCGTTGAGAAGTTCCTCAAGCTCACCTGTGTCGGTCATCTGGATTTTGAGAATCCAGCCCTTGTCATAGGGAGAGGAATTGATAAGTTCGGGAGTGTCTTTTAGCGTTTCATTTACTGCCAGCACTTCACCAGAAACCGGCGCGTATATCTCGGATGCAGTCTTCACTGATTCGACAATACTGATTTCATCGCCAGCGCTGATCTCGCTGTTTAACTCTGGCAGTTCCACAAATACCACGTCGCCTAATTCGGATTGGGCGTAGTCGGTGATGCCCACGGTGGCAATGCCTTCATCATCCAGATGTAGCCAAACGTGTGCTGCTGTGTAGTAAAAATCCACCGGTGTGTTATTCATTTTTTATTGCGCCGGAGCTTCACCCCTCTCAATGACATGCCTTGCATCATAGGGAAGACATAGTCTTCCTGCAAGGCGAAAAGTGAAGGAAAGACAAGGCAGTACGCTTGCTTCGCCACTCGCGAAAAATAGTAGCTTTTTAACAGCCTCGCGGCATGAAACGCGAATTTTTTACGAGCAGGATCACGGGGATTAATCCTGCGAGCAAGAGTGTGAGAGCAGGCAACGCGGCGCGTTCCCACTGCCCTTCGGTAGTCATCTGGAAAACACGCACCGCGAGTGTGTCCCAACCAAATGGACGAACCATCAACGTGGCAGGCATTTCTTTCATCACATCGACAAACACGATAAGCAGCGCAGTGAACAAACCGGGTTTTAACATCGGCACATACACTTCGCGCAACACACGTGAGGGTGAAGCGCCAAGGCTGCGCGCCGCTTCAATGACCGAAGGCTTAATGCCAAGCAGACCCGACTCGACTGGCGCATGCGCCACTGCCAGAAAACGAATCACGTAAGCGAGCAACAGCGCGACCACACTGTTCACGAGTATGGCTTGCATCTGAAAAGCACTAGCAAGAAGTTGATCAACCCAGGTGAAGGTCAGCATGATGCCGACCGCCAACACCGAACCAGGCAATGCATAACCCAGTGTTGCAATGCGCTCTGCACGTTGTTGCCAGCGGCGCATACCAGTGCTTGCAGCCATGCGTTTACCGAGTGCTAACAAAAGTGCAATTGCCGCAGTTGTAACCGCCGCCATTGCAGCAAGGCCAATGGTGTGAAGAAAAAACTCGACGTAGCGGGAATCGAGGTCCGTCGCAAAATTGTTGCTGACCCACACGAGCAACTGCGTCACGGGAATAACGAATGCTATTAACAGGATCAGACAGCAGAACAGCGTCGCAGCAACAGCCCTTCCACCGCGCAGCTGATAACTGCGCGAGGTTTTGCGGCGTTCGTTTTGGGTGTAGCGTTGATGTTTGCGGCCGTATTGTTCGAGCGTCATGGCGACCGCGACGAACAACAGCAGTAGTGAAGCGAGCTGCGCCGCAACCGTCAGATTGAAGAGCCCCGACCACGACGTATAAATAGCAGTCGTGAACGTGTCGTAGCCAAACACACTCACCGCACCGAAATCCGCGAGTGTTTCCATCAGTGCCAGTGCAACGCCACCGACAATTGCGGGCCGTGCTACCGGGATTACTACTCTCAGAAACGCTGCGAATGGCGGCAAACCGAGTACGCGGGCAGCATCCATTGTGCTGCGTCCCTGGGCAAGAAACGCGGTGCGTGCGAGCAGGAATACGTACGGATACAACACAAGCGAGAAGATCAGAATCACCGCGCCCGGACTTTGAATATCCGGAAACCACGAATTCACCCCGAACCAGCTGCGCAACTGCGTTTGCACCGGACCCGCGTAACTGAAGATACCCAGGAACACGAATGCCATGACGTAACCCGGAATCGCGAGCGGCAACATCAGTGCCCATTCAAAGATCCGGCGACCAGGAAATTCGCACACACTGGTGAGCCAGGCCAGACTCACGCCAAGTAGCGTGACGCCCGCGCCCACGCCAAAGACAAGTATCAGTGTATTTAACGCAAGCCGGCCGAGTTTGGTATCGAACAGATGTTGCCAGATGACCTGCTCGCCGCTACCAAGCGTGCCCCACTGCAAGATGATTACAATAATCGGGACGCTGACGCAGGCAGCGAGCAGCAAGCTTAAGGCCTGCAGAAGGCGATTCTGATAAGAGGAAGCGGGCAACGCCTGGTCTGACAAAGGCATCAACGATAATCAGCGCGGTCCATCAGCATGACCGCTTCGGTCTGCAGGCGGCCGGCAGTTTCAACGTTGATGGTGTCATGCTTGAAATCGCCCCAGCTTTTGACAAGTTCGATCGGTTCAATTGCAGGGTTAGCGGGATATTCGAGATTCAGGTCAGAAAACATGTGCTGCGGCTCGTCTGTCGACAACCATTCAATCAACTTGGCGGCGCCAGCAACGTTATGCGCATATTTGGTAATACCGGCACCGGAAATGTTGACGTGAACGCCGCTCACTTCCTGATTCGCCCAGAACAGTTTCACCGGAATCTCAGGATTCTGCTGCTGCTCCTGGCCTAGGTAGTAGGTATTCACTATCCCAACATCACACTGTCCAGCTGCAATTGCCTGGATGAGTAAGTTATCGCTGCTGAATACACGGGTCGCGAGATTGGCTACCCAGCCGCGTACGACTTCTTCAGTGGCCTCTACTCCGATACGGTCGATCATGGTCGCCACAAGCGACATGTTGTAGACCTTTTTGGACGTACGCAGGCACAGTTTGCCTTTCCATTTCGGGTCGGCCAACGCCTCGTAGGTGGACAGTTCCGCTGGATCAACACGTTCGGTTGAATAAACAATCGTGCGCGCCCTGACTGACAGTCCGGACCACAGCCCCTGCGGATCGCGCAGATGGGCCGGAATATTCTTTTCAAGCACGTCCGAGTGTAGGGGTTGCAGCAGACCTTTGTTCGCGGCAGCCCAGAGATTGCCCGCGTCCACGGTGTATAGAATATCGGCAAACGTGGCGTCACCTTCCGCTTCGAGCCGCGCAATCAGAGGGCCGTCTTCACCAGTTTGCAGCTGTACTTCAATGCCGGTTTCTTCCGTGAAACGATCGAACAAAGGCTTGATCAGGTATTCCTGGCGCGACGAATAAACCACAACAGGCCCGCTGGATTCGGTGTTCGCGGGCGCTGGCGCGTCGACTGCAGTAGAGTCCGCAATTTCGGCTGCAGGAGTGGCAACATTGGCCTCTGCAGCTGACTGTACAGGAGCTTCGCGACTGCACGCCGCAAGGATCAAAAAGGATGAAACAAGTGTGATTCGAGACAACATGGGTCTACTCCCTTAGGGGACAAAGATGATAATCATTATCATTTACAACTACAAGCCCATGGCTTTTTTCATGAGGCCTTGTTTGAGAAAGGTTGACTGATCAGCAACCCTGAGACCGGTGTTTCGCAGCCAGCGCAAAGTGAGATTTTCGCTGCCGAACGTGCGTTTAAAACCTTCCATCACCGCCATCATGCCGAGGTTGTGGCTCTGGCGACTGCGCTGGTAACGGCTCAAGACCTGCAACGAAGCAAAGTCTTCTCGTCTCGCGACCGCCGCGGCGATTGTGTCGGCTAACGCGACGACATCAGCAAACCCGAGGTTGACGCCCTGCCCGGCAAGCGGATGAATTGCATGGGCTGCATCGCCCACCAGCGCGATACCCGCCTGAACATAATCTTTGGCGTGATGCTGGTGGAGTGTAAACGCATGCCTTGGAGCGACTGACTCAACATGGCCGAGGCGAGCTTCGAAGGCAAGTTCGAGGCGATGGGCGAAATCGGTGTCGTTTAACGCGAGCAACTCCTGCGCAAGTTCTGGAACACAGGACCACACAATCGAGCAGTA
>JAZKES010000047.1:24040-27972 GCA_040386995.1 Pseudomonadota bacterium
GTCATGAAGCGTTGCCACGCTGTGTATTGATGTGGGAATTCGGTTTTGACCGTTGTCACGAGCGCCTGCTGGCCATAATCCCATTCGCGCGTCGCGAAACCGCCCTGTGTTCTGATCCGGGAATTCGCGCCATCGGCACCTATCAGCAACTTACACTGCAGACTCTGGCCACTACTCAATTCAAGCTGCGTGATGTGTTTGCCTTTGTCGTCTACAAGCCGGTCGAACGAAAGCAACACATCGGGTTGATACAACGTCACATTGCCAATGTCCGCGAGTGTTTCGGCAAGCACGGCGCTGACAAGCGAATTCTCGACGATATAACCGAGGCAGTCGGCATGTACTTCGTCAGCACTGAAGTGAATTGCGCCAGAGCCATCAGCATCCCACACCTGCATGTCCTGATACGCACACACACGCAACTGCGAAAGTGTTTCCCATACGCCGAGCGACGCTAAAAATTGTTGGCTTGCGGGAGTGAGTGCACTGACGCGAGTATCAAACGTCGTGCTCGTCATGCGCGGCCTTAAGGTTTCGACTGGTTCAAGCGTTGGCTGCGGATCGATCAACGCAATGGACAATCCCGACTTGCTCAAGGCGAGTGCGAGGCTCAGGCCTACCATGCCTGCGCCAACAACCACTGCATCGTGCTGATTAATCGTGTTCATGCCACTGCCTGCCACAACAACAAATAGATGCCGACATTATGCTGCATCCTGAATGGATTATTAAGGAATGCGTAGCGCGAGCATCCTGAAAGGTTAAATGGTGGGCGGATTCTGCTAGAGTTCGCTCCCTTTCTTCGCGCCCGGAACTCGCAGTGACAGTAACTTTTACAGCATCAGCCAAACTTCCAACCCAATGGGGTGAGTTCGACCTGTATGTGTTTACCGACTCCACCACAGGCAAGGAACATCTGGCGTTGGTCTATGGCGATGCAGTTGCCCATCAACCTGTGTTGTGTCGTATTCATTCAGAATGCCTGACGGGTGATGCACTCTTCAGCTTGCGTTGCGACTGTGGCTCACAGCTCGAAGAAGCCATGCGCCGTATTGCAGCTGAAGGCAGCGGAGTAATTTTGTATTTACGCCAGGAAGGTCGTGACATCGGCCTGAGCAACAAGATCAGGGCCTACCATCTGCAGGATCGCGGCGCCGATACCGTGGAAGCCAACGAAGAACTCGGCTTTGCTGCTGATGCGCGCAGTTATTCGATGTGTGGACCGATGTTCGCCCATCTCGGGATTCGTACCTTGCGCCTGTTGACCAACAATCCGCGCAAAGTAGCTGCACTCGAGGCGCTTGGACTTGAAGTTGCGGAGCGGCTGCCACTGCACACTGGAGAGAATACCCACAACAAAGCCTACCTCGCGACCAAGCGAGACAAACTCGGCCATATTCATTAATGAGTTGTGCGTTGCTCCATCAGCTCCAAAATAGCTGCCCGGATCATCGTTATCACTCGATCAGGTAAACGCTCAGCAAACGAAATCCGCACCAAACAATCCACAACCGCCAGCCAGCATTTCGTCCATAAGCCCCAGGCAGACTAAATTCTTGGAGCAAAGCACGACCAGCGGTTATTCTCTTCTTTTATCCAGAACGAAGCAGGCGCATGCGCAGAATACGAATTTATACAGACCAGGTTTTGAATGCGATGACGCAGGTCGAGCTGCAGGACGAGACCGCGCACTACGTGAGCAAGGTGCTGCGGCTGCGCATTGGCGATCCGCTGTGTGTATTCAACGGCGATGGCAATGAATACGAAGGATATGTCGAGGACATGAGCAAAAAAACCGTGCTCCTGACGCTCGAAACCCGGCTGACACCGCAAACCGAATCACCACTGCACACCATTCTCGGGCTCGGTATTTCGCGCGGTGAGCGCATGGATTTTGCGATCCAGAAAAGTACCGAGCTCGGTGTGAGTGTCATCGTTCCGCTCTTTACCGAACACTGCGAAGTCAAACTCGCTGCAGAGCGCCTCGACCGGCGCCAGGAACACTGGCAACAAATCGCGGTCAGCGCGTGTGAGCAGAGTGGTCGGGTCAAGATTCCGCACGTCGCTAAACCACTTGCCCTCAGCGATTGGGTCAAGGGTGTGCAGGCTGAAAAAAAATTCATGTTTGACCTGAGCCAGGCAAACGCTCTTACGGGGTCACGCCCTGAAGACGGGGTCGCGTTATTGATTGGTCCTGAAGGAGGCTTGTCGGCTGCCGAGCAGGCGCTGGCCTTGAAGGAAGGTTTCACCGGCATTGCGCTGGGAAGTCGTGTGCTCAGAACTGAAACAGCGCCGGTGGCGGCGCTGTCAGTACTGCAGTTTTTGTGGGGATCCTGAAGTCAGCTAAAAACTGGCGGGATCCCGATCAAGCCTAGATCGCGTCAGGGCCGGATTCGCCGGTGCGGATACGGATGACCTGTTCGAGGTCATGGACGAAAATTTTTCCGTCGCCGATCTTCCCAGTAGCGGCTGCTTTGATCAGCACTTCAATAGTGCGATCTACCGCTGAGTCTTCCAGCGCAATTTCCATGCGAATTTTAGGCAGGAAATCGACCACATATTCCGCACCCCGGTAGAGTTCGGTGTGACCTTTCTGACGACCAAATCCTTTGACCTCGGTTACGGTGATACCTTGCACACCAATACCTGATAAAGCTTCCCTTACATCATCGAGTTTGAAAGGTTTGATTACTGCTGTGATCATTTTCATTCTTATTTGTCCCTTTGAAGAGCTGACGCCCCGGGAGTATATGCCAGATACTCCAAAAAAACATTCCCCGCAGACGAGCGCTGACTTACACTTTTGGGCTCAAAACCGAGGATCACACACATGCTGGACAATGAATTTCTGCGCTCACTGAGCGCGCGTGCCGCGGGCTTGTTTCCAGCTGCAGATGCTGCACGCCAAAAGCTTGAACAGGAGATGTATGCGCTGCTCCAGGGCACCCTTGGCAAACTGAATGTAGTGACCCGCGAGGAATTTGCCGCGCAGCAACGTGTACTCGAAAAAGCCACGCTGCAAATCAGCATGCTTGAACAGAAACTCACTGCGATGGAAGAACGCAAACCCTGACATGCGACGCATCAGATCTGGCGAACGCGCGGGATCGAATACCGGGAATTCCCAGAGAACCTCCAAACACGAAGTTGTCTGTAAGTACTTCGTTGCTCGTTCCCTATCCAGAGACTCCCTGGAAAAATTTCAATCTACCTTGACCCAGAATCGTGTTTCTAACACAAAATTCCGGCGTCAGGCGCGGATCAACCAATTGTGTTTCGACGGGCCCTTTGCATAAGGCAGCAAGCATCTGCGAGGGTTTGAGTTCTCCCGCCAGAATGCCCTGCTCATCCCTCTCATGCACACGGTCGATAAAATCCTGATCCCACTCACTATCTGCATTGAAGTTGTAACCAAACGGACGGTCAACAAAGAGCGGAACGACATTGCCAAACGGAATGAATAACTCAAACTTGAACAGCTCGTTTAGTAGCGGCAGGATGTCCTGCGAGCTGATGCCTTCGCGCATTACGTGCGAATAATCATGATTCGCATACCTCAGCTCAAGGCGTTTCAAGAGATGGTTATATTTGTAACGCGCCGGCAACTGTCGCCAGAACTCATCAACAATACCAAGCGCTTCAGGCCAGAGCTGATGGCCGTTTTTGCCGATCACGTCGGAAACGAGCAAAAACCCGTCATCGACGAGTGTTGTGCTGATAATGCTGAACAGTGACTCAAGTTCAGTCACATGGTGCAGACTCTGGTTGCAGATAATGATGTCGCACGGATTGTATGTCGGCCAAGCGCCCACACCGCCTGCTTGTGTAAATACATACTCTGCGACATCCAGGTTGTTTGCATAGTGCTGACTTGTTTTTGCACCAACCGCAGTAATGTCTATGCAAAGGATACTGAATCCGGAAATATTGTT
>JAZKES010000047.1:28072-32655 GCA_040386995.1 Pseudomonadota bacterium
TCTATCTGCGGTTCCCTTGCGATAGTTTTCCATAATATTTAAATGCCATTCCGTTTCAAGTTAGTGTTCAGCAACCCAGGTCTTGCCACCTGCTGCGAAAGCCTCGTTTGCAAATAATCATACAAACGGCTTCTGAAATAACTGTCTTGGTGTCGCACCTCGTTGCCAGTTAAAACTGCCTTCTCAAAATTGAACCCTGAATCCGCAAAAAGTTCATACTTTTTGTCAGCTCATCCGTGGTTCCGTGATGGATATGCAATTTTCAGCCCTGTTTTGCATTTTTTTCATTCGCAGCGATGGGCGTAGTATCCACCTTGTTCTGATACTGCGGATTAAGAATGCGTTTTCCGTCCTTGAACTTGCGGTAAAGAGCCCAGGAGCAGCGACCCGGCACGCCTGTTAGGAGTAATATCAAGCCAGAAATGGCCATGGAGGCCTGATACCACTCTTGATCCTGGTTAGTAGGGATTACTGGCGGATTCAGCGTTGCCATCGCAAACGCCATTCCGTTAGAGGTTCCAGATGAAACATTTTGTGTTGCTTTCTCAGCTTTCGATCTGCGCTCTGTTTGGAATGCAGCAAAGCATGGCTGCATCAGAGCAGGGCATGAACCTCGAGATTCTTACTAGTCTCGTGCAGCAACAGGCGACTCTCCCGTACGATCCCGAAGCACGCGCGGTGCCCGAATTTCTCACCAAGCTCGGCTACGACGAATATCGCGATTTCAAATTCAAACCCGAACGTGCTTTCTGGCACGACCAGCAACTGCCGTTCGAACTGGAATTTTTTCATCCGGGTTATATCTATCCCAGAAGTGTCGCGATGCATGCGATCAACGCTGATGGCACATTGACCGCAATTCCATTTTCGTCTGACATGTTCGAATACGGCCCCCAGGAAGATTTGTTACCGCTCCTTCCGGAACACCTCGATTTCTCCGGCTTTCACGTGTGGCACACCGATGCGAGTGGCGAACTAAAACGCATCGGCCTTTTCCAGGGCGCGAGTTATTTCCGCATGGTTTCGTCGTTTAATGAATATGGTCTTTCTGCACGTGCGATGGCCGTGAACACGACCAATCCAACACCCGAAGAATTTCCCGAGTTCACCAACTTCTGGTTTGAACAACCCAAGCCCGGTGATACCGATTTTGTATTTTATGGAATAGCTGAAGGTCCAAGCATCGTTGCGGGTTATCGTTTTGTGTTGACGCCCGGCACGCCAATCCAGCTCCATGTCGAAGCCCGCGTTGTATTACGCACGGCAGTGGAAGAGCTCGGACTGTCACCCTTCTCGACGATGTTCTGGTATGGCGAAAACACCGCGCGACGCCCTGCCGATTTCCGTCCTGAAGTACATGACTCTGATGGCTTGTTCATCGAGACAGCCGATGAACGTATATGGCGACCTCTTGCCAATCCTGCGCGCACACGCACCGACATTCTGCCGGGCAATACACTCACCGCGTTTGGGTTACAGCAGCGTGATCGCGATTACGAACATTATCAGGACATCGAAGCAGACTATCACTTGCGCCCCGATGCGTGGATCGTGCCGGGCGACGGTATGCGCGAAGGTAGCCTGCGTTTACTCGAAATCGAAAGCCCGCACGAATACGCCGACAATGTCGCGCTTGTGTGGGTACCGGCGGAAATCCCCCAGCCGCAGGAAGTATTTGCTTACAACTACGATGCGTACTTTGGCGAACGCCCTGCAGCAAACGTGGCGCGAGTTGTTGCAACACGTTACGGCGAAAGTCTGCGCGGCGATGGGTCGATCGAATTTGTTATCGATCTTGCGGGCGGCCAACTCGATGCCTTACCCGATGATGCAGAAATACAAATCGACAGCGCAATTGAAGGTGGCGAATTTGTCTGGCAGAACATTCGCCGGAATCCGCACAACGACACATGGCGTCTGAACCTGCGAGTGCTACCCGGGGAGAACAAGGAAATACGCTTACACGCAACGTTGCTCGATGACAAAGAACGGTTAAGCGAAACCTGGACTTACTGGTGGATGGCAGCGCCTTGAATCACCTCCAGCGCACACTCCGCGGCTAACATAACCGGCGCCAATTTCGACAGCAGATATAAAACTCCGTATTTTGCCCAGCATTAAATTCGCATCAGTACACGCAAGGATTCGGCATGAAGTCAGCGCTCAAAAAGCTCCTGTTCGGTGATGCAAAATCCTCAGCTGTGCCACCTCCTGCCGGAGAACTATCCTGGCAATGCAATATTTGCGGCGCTCCTAACAAATGCCTTGTTGCCAACCTCGAACGAGAAAGTGCACCCTGCTCTTCATGCCACGCAATTTTACGTTATCGCACGATTGCAGCAGTTCTGACACTACGCTTGTTCGGCAAAGTGATGGTGCTGGCAGATCTACCTCTGCAGCAGCAAATAAAAGGGATCGGGATGAGTGATGCCGACCCTTACGCAAATTTACTTCCCATGAAATTTTCCTACACCAACACGTATTATCACTGCGAGCCGTTGCTCGACATCAAAAATCCCGCACCACAATGGCTTGGTAACAATGACTTCGTTATTACCTCGGATGTCTTCGAACACGTACCACCTCCGATACAGGAAGCGTTCGATAATCTCTATACGTTGCTCAAGCCGGGCGGCGTTGTCATTTTTTCAGTGCCGTTCTGTCATGACGCAGAAACCCATGAACATTATCCGAGTCTTCATCAGTTCAAGTTGCGTCAGGAGCAAAACGGAGATTGGGTGCTGGAGAATGTAACGACGGAAGGTCGACACGAAGAATTCCGCCACCTGTTTTTTCACGGCGGCCCGGGTTCTACACTCGAACTGCGCATGTTTGCATTTGCGGCGCTGCAGCGCCATTTTGCCCAAGCAGGCTTTGAGGATTTGCGCGTGCACAGCGAACCGTATTTCGAACACGGCATTTACTGGTGGAGTGACTGGCACCTGATTCTGTCGGCGAAGAAACCGACTGCGTAAATTTTCAACTGCGGCTGGTAGATTGTTAGGGAGGACGCACACAAACGTGTGACCCAATCACATACACGTTCAAGGATTTTCCTACTGAAGAATGGAATGATGTTTACAAGCGGCGGCTGTTCGTCGTGATAAAAAACCGCTTCGGTGAGAACGCTGCAACCTGGCCGAAAAAACCAATCGACCACGTTGCATGCGCTTCAAGACGGATAACGAAGTACCGACTACGCGCCCGCTTTCATCTGCTCATAAACAGCGGGCAACAAGCGTTCGGGTGATCCCCATGTTGCATCAAATTCAGCAGTAGGTTTCGCAGCAACAACTTCTTCGAGCGTTTTACCTTCCGCCACGAGTTTCTCGATGTTGCTGTAAACTTTTTCCAGCATGGTTTTATACGCAACCACATCGGCGCGAGTTGCGACGGGTCCGTTGCCTGGAATAAAACGCGCTTGTTCATTTGCTTCGCCGAGCACCAGATTAATGGAGTCGATAAATCCTTTTAATGTACCACCCGCAATCACGGGATAACGGCTTGCGCTGTAGATGTCGCCGAGCTGATACACATTGGCATTCACGAAATAAACCATGCTGTTGTCGGCTGTATGTGCTGCAGGCATGTGCACGATGTGGACCGTTTCGCCGTTAACCTGAAGTGTCATGCCACCGCCGTTCGCGAAGGTGAGCACTGGCAATGCTGCGGCTGGTTCGGGCGGACCACCGCGCTGGCCGGCAGAAAGAATTTTGCGCACGTCTTCATGTGCAATGATCGTGGCACCCTGATTGGCATAACTCAGATTGCCGCCGGTGTGGTCAGGATGCACGTGAGTATTAAGCAGGAATTTCACGGGTTTTGCCGACAAACCTTTCAACACCGCAAGCTCCGCGTCTGCCGAGGCAATATCGAGTTTGGCGTCGACGACCAACCCACCTTCATCACCAAGCAGCGCGACACTGTTGGCACCACCGCCGCCGGTAACGAGATACAGATTACCAACAATAACGCTGGCGGCAACGGGCGGAACTTCTGCAGCTGCGCTATACACTTGCGGCGAGTTCACAGCGAGCAATGCGAGTAATCCGGTTGCTGACAAGGTCTGTAACAGCTTGAGGGTCATTATTATTCTCCAGAGTGAAATGCTGCCCCGGCGTGATTGCCGAGGCAGAATAAGAAAGTTGATTTCAGGTTGCGAGTGAAAGGCTGACAGGCAGCTTGCGTATGCGATTGCCAGTGGCGCTGAAAATTGCATTCGTAACAGCAGGCGCAATCGCAGGTGTTGCAGTTTCTCCGATGCCGCCAGGTGATTCTGTGCTCGCTACAATATGCACTTCAACCACCGGCATCTCTTTCATACGCAGCGGTTCGTATTGATGAAAGTTGGTCTGCTGGACACGACCATTTTCAAACGTGATGCTGCCGCGTAATGCTGCACTGAGGCCATACACAATTGCGCTCTGCATCTGCTGGATAACACCTGCGGGATTAACCACAATGCCGCAATCAACGGCGCAGATAACACGGTGTACACGCACCTCATTATTCTCGATGGAGATTTCCGCTACTTGCGCGTTGTAACTGCCGAAACAGTTGACCGCAGCAACACCGCGAAATCT
>JAZKES010000047.1:32755-46177 GCA_040386995.1 Pseudomonadota bacterium
TGCAACGCAAGTTCATCGATGAAACTTTCAGTGAAAAAAGTATTTTGTGAATGACCCACCGAACGCCAGTAGTTAGTGATTACCTTGATACCCGGTTCGGTATATTCGAAATGACCATGTGGAATCGCGTAAGGCACTTCCGCAAGACCCGCTACTGCTTCGCGATCAACGCCATCACGCAAACCTGCAAATGACGAACACGATACGCGACCTGTCCACGACACGGGCATGCCTGCGGCATCAACACCTGCCTTGAAATGTACAACAGACGCAGGACGATAGCGGTCATACAACATGTCATCTTCGCGACTCCAGAGCAGTTTGACTGGTGTGCCGACGAGTTTCTTCGCAATCTCGATTGACTCAGCTACAACAGGTCCGCCACCGCGCGAACCAAAGCCGCCGCCGGAATATAGTGTGTTGATTTTTACCTGTGCAGGTTGCAAACCCGATGTCTGCACAGCGGTGAGATGCGCAACACCGGGCATTTGTGTGCCGGTCCATATTTCACAGGAATCCGCCGTCACCAACGCAACCGAGTTTTGTGGCTCCATGGGTGCGTGCGCGAGATAAGGTACTTCATAAATTGCTTCGACAGTTTTTACGGTGTTCGCAGCTGCAGCCGCGGCATCGCCTTCATCAAACGCAACCGCACCGGGCTGCGCGACGAGATCAGCAAGACGTTGACTGATGCCAGCAGAAGAAAGATCGGCGTTTTCACCTTCGTTCCACTGGGTTTCGAGTACACGTCGGCCGGATATTGCAGCCCAGGTATTTTCCGCGATGACCGCAACACCTTGCGGAATTTCAAATACATCTCGCACACCAGGCACAGCTTTCGCAGCGGTGGCATCAAACGAAGCTAACGTGCCACCGGGTACTGGTGTACGCGCAACAACGGCGTAAACCATGCCGGGAAAATGTACGTCGATGCCGTAGGTCGCGGTGCCATTGATTTTCACGGCGCTGTCGCGACGCAACATGGGTTTGCCAAGCAGGCGATATTCGCCCGGCGCTTTTAATATGATGTCTGTTGGTACATCGAGTTTTGCAGCAGCTTCAGCCAGACTGCCATAACTCAGCGAGTTATTGGTTTCGGTGTCGATGACCATGCTGTTCTCCGCACGACAACGCGCAGGGTCTATTCCCCATTGCGTGGCAGCAGCCTGGATCAACATCATGCGTGCCGCGGCGCCGGTTCTGCGCATCGGTTCCCAGCTTGTTCGCACACCTTGGCTACCGACCGAACCTTGCAGCGGTCCGTACACAGCATTGATCGGTGCAAATTCAGTGCGAACCTTGTTCCAGTCGCATTCAAGCTCTTCGGCGAGCAACATCGCGATTGAGGTTTCGGTACCTTGACCAACTTCAGGCTTATGGACAATCAGCGTAACCACATCATCTGTTCCAATATGGATGAACGCATCTGGCACTATTGGTGCAGCCGCACGCGGTGGCTGCGCGAGCAAGTCTGGCAGCCAGGACGTACCGAGCATAAAACCACCAGCAGCAACTGTGCCGGCTTTCAGGAAACGACGACGGTCTGGTTTGAACGGGGTAAAGATATTCACGCTACACCTCCTTCGACGCCACTATTTTCGACAACACGGCCTTCAGCGTAATCGGCTGCACGATGTATCGCTTCGCGTATCGCCTGATAAGTGCCACAGCGACAGATGTTGCCACTCATCGCAGTATCAATTTCCGCGTCGGTAGGTTGGGCTTTTTGCGAAAGAAGCGCAGTGGCAGACATGATCTGTCCGGACTGGCAGTAACCACACTGCGGCACATCACTTTCAAGCCACGCGCGCTGCACGGATTGCCCGACTGGCGAAGCAAGTCCTTCGATCGTCGTGATGTTTTTACCTTCAATGCCCGCAATCGGAATCACACACGAACGCACCGGTGCGCCATCCAGATGTACGGTGCATGCGCCACACTGCGCGATGCCGCAGCCGTATTTGGTTCCCGTCAACGCAAGTGTGTCGCGTAGCAGCCACAGGAGCGGCATGTCCGGCACAGCATCCACGGTTTCAATCTTGCCGTTGAGCGTAAAGCTGATAACTGCCATATGATTCTCCTGTATGAATTTTTGTTATTGTTAAAATTATGAAGCTTGGTCAACGCGGGCTGGCTGAGCTGGCATCCCTTCGCGTCATTCGCGCAACTCTCGGTGATTCAGCGTTAACGACCAGGCAACCTATAATAAGAGCACGATTTCGCTCACGCCGTTGCAGCCCACCGATATTTTTTAAAGGATTCGGCAGGGTTTTCTTACCCGAAGTTCAGACAGAACCATCATTACTGCGGGCTTACCGGCCTACCCTGTTTTAATTCAGGATATCACCATCCCGATATCAGGAAGAATAGCCATTCTGCTGATTCACATTTCCTCCCCGAACCGGGCGGTCTCAAAGGCTGGTTACGGCCGGACCTTCGTAACAGGTATTAAACCCCAACGGCGGAGTTTTCTGCACACTCTCAAAGCGCAACTTATTAAACATACTAGCCAATTGAAATTGGCGAATTCACAAGATCCGTACTATTTATAGTCGGTCGGCAAGTTCATAAGCCAAGCGTGATTAGACAGGACGTCGAACCCACACGTTGACTCTAAGCGGCACTCACTACTCATCGGCAGGATCGACGCTCACATGACCGCATCAATTTTTCGCGAAGAAGCTCTGGCGCATCAACATGAAAGATTGTGGGGCGACGTCATCATTTCGCGCCCAACGTCCTGGCGCGTACTTACTGCACTCATTGCAGTTGGCGTGATCGTCGCGGCTTTTTTTCTGATCACCAATGACTATACGCGTCGAGAAACGGTGCGCGGGTTTCTCGTTCCTACCAAGGGAGTGGTTGCGATTTACGCGCCGCAGCCTGGACTGTTAAGCGAGCTCTACACGCAGGAAGGAAATTTTGTTGCGCAAGGCAGTGACCTGTTCAAGATACAGATAGACCAGAAAATTGCTGCAGGTAATTATATTTCGCAGGAAATTCTCGATGAACTACAACAACAGAAACACAGGCTTACAGAAGCGATTGAGCTTGAACACGACGCTCTGGCCTCACTCCTGGTGAACCAGGAAATTGGTCTCAGGAAAATAGCTGCCGAACTGTTTGCACTGCAAACCCAGATTAAAAACGAGACTGCGCTACAGCTCATCGAACAGCATGCGCTCAACCGCGCACACACCTTACACACCCGAGGCGCGATATCAAACGCAGACATGGACAACGTCGAGAAGAACTATCTTGAACGGCAACAACAGCTGCAAAATTTGCAAGCGAGTCTAGCCAGCAAACAATTTGCGCGCGAAGAAGCGTCAACTATTAGCGCCACCTACCTGATCGACAACAAGAAGAAAATTTCCGAGCTACAGAATCGCGTGTCAGAACTCGACAGACAAATTGCTGCGGCGGAAGTTGAACAAAGCACCGTGATTCGCGCGCCTGTTTCTGGAATTGTCACAACGCTGCTTTCGAGTCTTGGTCAGAAACTCGACGGCAGCACACCGGTCATTTCGATCATTCCTGAAAACTCACGGCTCGAGGCCCACTTGTATGTACCCACCAGTGCAATCGGTTTCATTCGCGAAAACCAGAACGTTAATTTACGTTACGCCGCGTTTCCTTTTCAGCGGTTTGGTCTGTTCGCCGGCAGCGTCACGCAAGTCACAAGCTCCATTCTCAGTGAAAATGAAGTGCCATCGCAGCTGCCTGTAAAGGAACCCGTCTATCGCGTTACAGCCAACATCCGCGCTCAAACGATAAACGCCTATGGTCAACAGGTGGCGCTGAAACCCGGCATGTTGCTCACGGCAGATATCGAACTCGACAAACGCAGTTTATTCGAATGGCTACTCGCGCCACTCTATAGCCTGAAAGGCAGGCTTTGAATGACGCCGCTGAATTTCAAATGGAAACGCGCGCTCCCGTCGATATTACAAACAGAAAAAACTGAGTGTGGCCTGGCGTGTATTGCGATGATCCTGAATTATTACGGACATCGAATCGACATCAATTCACTGCGCACCAAACATGCTATTTCGCAACATGGCATTAACTTGCGTAGCTTGATGACATTAGCCGACAGGGTGCAGCTGTCTGGCAGACCTGTGCGGCTCGAGATCACCGATATGCCACAACTTAAACTGCCGGCCATATTGCATTGGGACATGCATCACTTCGTCGTGCTCGCGAACATTCGCAATCATAAATTCGTGATTCACGATCCGGCAACTGGAGTAAAAACCTACACCGCAGAGAAGTTCGGCAAACACTTTACGGGCGTCGCACTGGAGCTCGCGCCATCTGAATTTTTCACACCGCGTATAGAAGAGCGAAAACTTTCGATACGCGATCTTTGGACAACAACCACGGGGTTGAAGCAGAGCATCGTCCAGACCGTGGTCCTCGCGTTGATCATGCAGATTTTTTCGCTGGCACTGCCGTTTTATTCACAGCTTGTGCTCGACGATGTGTTGATCAGTTACGATCTCGAGCTGCTGCAGATTCTTGCGCTCGGTTTCCTGCTTATCACCTTGCTCAACGTCGCCACTGACTTCGTGCGCGCCAATGTGGTGTTGCACATGAGCAACAGTCTCGGGTTTCAACTGGCAGCGAATCTGCACAGGCACTTGCTACGCTTGCCACTCAACTATTTTTCGAAACGGCACATGGGCGACATCGTTTCGCGTTTCGGCTCCATCTATCGCATCCGGGATTTCATCACCTCGGGAATAATTGAAGCAGCAATCGATGGCCTGATGGTCATCGGCACCTTCGCGCTTATCGCAATTTACAGTTTGAAGTTGAGCATGCTCGTGACAGCAATTCTGCTCATAAACAGCATCGCGAAGTTTTCGCTATACGGCGCACTCAGGCGAGAGAGCGAAGGCTTGCTGACGAGTACCGCCCTTGAGAACACCACGTTTATGGAAAACATCAGGAGTATTCAAGGCATCAAATTATTCGGTAAAGAAATTGCTCGCAATTCGGTTTGGCAAAATATCTACGCCGACGTTACCAACAAAAGTATCAACGTTCAGAAGCTCAACATTTATATCCGGATGGCGCGAAGCCTGATTTTTGGTCTGGAAAATATCGCGATCGTGTTTATGGCGGGCAGCCTCGTTATTGCAGGCGAACTATCGATAGGCATGATGATCGCATTCCTGAGTTACAAGGAGCAGTTGTACCGACGTTTCTTCGGGCTGATCGATAAATATTTTGATTTCAGGATGCTAGAGATTCACCTCGGCAGAATCGCTGACATCGCGCACTGCAAACCTGAACGCGTGAACTCTACCCATTTTTTTCGCCCGGCAACCCTTGATTCGTCAGCACCGTTTTTTGAAGTAAAGGATCTGAGTTTCAAATATGCGGAGGACGGCCCGTATCTTTTCCAGAACATCAATCTGCAGGTACGCGCCAATGAGTCAGTGGCGATCATTGGACCTACCGGCTGCGGCAAATCGACACTGCTGCGAATCATCCTGAGTTTGTATGAACCAGCCGGCGGCTCGCTGAATCTCTACGCCACGCCGGTTTCCCATCTTGGCCTTGAACAGTACAGAAGCAACATCGGTGGTGTGCTGCAGGACGACTCCCTGCTGTCTGGCACTATCTTCGAAAATATCAGCTTCTTTGATCCTGAACCCGATCGAACACGCGTGGAGTTTGCGGCCATGCAGGCCGCGATTGCACCGGAGATTGACAGGCTACCCATGCGTTACGAAACACTGGTCGGCAACATGGGTGCAGCGTTGTCGGGTGGCCAGATCCAGCGGATTCTGCTCGCGAGAACCTTTTATAAGCAGGCCCCACTGATCATCCTCGATGAAGCAACAAGTCATCTGGATCTTGAAACCGAAGCCAATGTTAACCGCGCGATAAAACGCATGCAGTCAGCGCGTATTCTGGTTGCCCACAGACCACAGTCCTACATGCTTGCGGACACCATCTACCGCCTCACGCCGACCGGGCTGGTGCTACTCGACAAGACAACAATGTTTGCACATGACAATGGCGGCGCGGTTGTGCGCTCTGTTGGCTGACCCACACTTCAGTAAAACGCCGGCTTATCGGAGCAGATCTAACGCTTGGCCACATTCACGGAGGAATGCCGATGTCGATTGAACCAGATGATACGTTTTATATTGCGATAACGAACTTTGTTGAATGCCAGAACACTCAGGATCTGCAGGGCATGCTGCGTCTGATGCATAAGGAATCGTTTGCCTACCCGGCAACGCAGCAGGTGTTCATGAAGTTGTTCGCTGCCTTTGAGCTTCGAATCACCTTGCTCCACCAGGCGTTCATCGCAATTGAGGGCGAATACGCGTACGCACGGATAAAAATTCAGACAGAAAAACTCACCGGCCCGGATTTTAGAAACAACATCACCGAATTTCTGCTGGTTTTCAGGCTGATTGGTAACACCTGGAAGATCTGGTGCCAAAACCCGCTTTCCTTCCAGTTGTTATAGCGAAGCTCAGTCATCGCGCGAATGCACCTGACCAAAGACCACGGGTAATTATGGACATGATTAGAAGTCAGTCACCGCTGTCGATAGAAGCCACAGAAGTCCGGCTGAAAGAAAAATGGACCGAGCTTCTCTGTGTCGAGGCTTGTGAGGTCACCTCAAACAGCAATTTTTTCGCATTGGGTGGAAATTCAATGCTGATATTGAGCCTGCATATCTTCATCAGCATCGAGTTCAACACCAACGTGGCGTTGGCCGAGCTGCTCGACAATGCCGAATTTGCGAGCATGGCCCACCTGATCTTCTCCAACGCTCTGAACCGCGATGGCTGAGGTCCGCCAAACCGTTAATTTCTCATTAACCGCCGTTAACCACCCTTAACGTTCGTTAACTGTTGTAAACCGTTAATTACGCTAATAAAAATTTTTTCCAGTGAATAATGCCGCGCTCGCAGGAAACGGCGCCAACCATCCCATCGCACCGGGACCCTGTCGAACAGCAGCTGTCCGGGGACAACTGCTACAACTGGCTAAACCAAGAGAAATCTGGAGAAACGTAATGCAGTATTCCACCCACACAAAACACCGCAACAAATTCTCGTTGCAACAGACCGGCAGCGAGATTCCCTCCATGACACGACCAACCTCGTGCCGCGCCAGGCAAATCGTCGCCGCCGCCGTCGCATTGGCTGTTATGGGCATGCAGGCACCCGCCTTTGCAGCCGACAGCAACGTTGAAGAAATTGTTGTTGTGGGACAAGGCGTCGGCAGCCTGCGCCTGACCGCAACCAATACCGTATCTGGCCGACTGGGCCTTACCGCGCTGGAAACACCAGCCAGTATCGATCTGATCACCGGCGAAGAAATCGCCACGAAAGGTGACTACAGCGCACTTGACGCAATCACGCGCTCAGCCGGCCTGTCTTCTACCGCGAACAATGGTAATGGCGGATTGCAGGTCTCAAGCCGCGGTTTCGATGGTCACAACACCACGATAAACACATACGACGGCATCAGGCTGTACGTCACCGCCGGTACCGTATCGTTCCCTGCTGATACCTGGACACTGGATCGCGTGGAAGTATTACGCGGCGCCGGTTCAGTCATCAATGGCATCGGTGCACTCGCCACCACCATCAACTATGTTTCGAAGGCGCCCGTGTTTGGCGAAAGCAGCTTTGAATCGCTGGTAGCAGGCGGCAGTTTTGGCCTGCGCCGTGTCGCGGCTGGCGGCGGCGCCCAAATCAACGACCAACTGGCCTATCGTCTCGATGGCGCCTATACCGATGAAGATGGCTATGTTGATCGTGCCGACGAACAGCGCAAAGTCGTGGCTGGCTCGTTGCTGTACAAACCCACCGACACGTTCAGCATGAAGTTCAGTATCGACCACGCCAACATCGATGCGGGAAATTACTGGGGCACGCCACTCATCAATGGCGAAGCGAGCCGCTCCATGCGCGAGAACAATTACAACTTCACCGACGGCCTCGTTGAATATGACGATACCTGGAGCCGCGTGCATACCGAATGGCAACTCGCACCATCACTGCTGTTCCGCAACGACACCTTCCTGATCAATGCGAAACGCGAATGGCAGAACCTCGAAGAATATTATCAAGCGTCAGACACCACGCTTGATCGCATGAGTTATCTCGGCATCATTCACGACCAGGAGCAAATCGGTACCCGCAGCGACTTCCTGCTCACCAGCAATTTCGGCAACATGGAAAACCGTTTCAGCATCGGCGCTGAAATCAACAATATCGAAATGGACTACCTGAACAACTTCAACACCGGCGGCTTTAACGTGTCCGACACTGTGCCACTGTTTGGTTTTACCCCAGGTTATCGCCCTGCCGCTCCCTTCACCCAACTGGACTACTCCACTGATACACGCCAGAACGGTTATTTCTTTGACGATGTACTGGAACTCAACGACAAGCTCAGCATCGTGTTCGGTGGTCGTTACGACAAGTTCGACTTTGATCGCGTCAACCAGGCGCAAGTTACCGGCCGTGCACGTTCAGAGTTTGATGCGGGGTTCTCGAAGTTCACCTGGCGCACCGGCCTGGTTTATAAAGTCACCAATACGATGACCTTATATGCGCAGACCAGCACCGCAGCTGATCCCGTAACCTCGCCAATCTCTATCAACCTTGCCAACGCAGATTTCAAACTCAGCGAAGGCCGCCAGTATGAAGTGGGTCTCAAGCAGCAATTGATGGATGGCCGTGCGGAATATACGTTGGCGTATTTCGATATTGAAAAAGACAACCTTGTGACACGTTTGCCGGGCACCCTGATTAGCCAGCAGATCGGCCAGCAAAGTTCAGATGGACTTGAAGTGACTTTCCGCCTCAATCCGCTCATGAACGTGAGCGTGGATTTCAACGCCGCATTTGTAGATTCAAAATTCGACAACTACTACTCCGGTCCCGATTCATTGGCCGGCAACACACCCAGCAACATACCCGACACCACAGCAAACCTCTGGGTGAACTGGGCGCCGATAACACAATTACACTTGGGCGCCGGCATGCGTTACGTCGACGAACGTTATGCAGACGATACCAACACGCGGACCATGCCCGAATACACGGTGTTTGATGCGAGTGCGAGCTGGACGGTTTCGGAGCAGATGTCGGTTGTTCTGCGCGCGCGCAATTTTACGGATGAAAAAGACTATGTGTTGTCCGAATATGTTCCTGAGCAGTGGGTGTTCGGCGAACCACGTGCCTACGAAGTGAGCGTGCGATACGCATTTTGATTTTTTAGCGAGGTCGCAAGACCCGGCAGCACGTGACGGATCCATCTGCTGCCGGATTACTCTCGCTGGAGGAGGCAAAACTTTCTTCCAGCTTGTTTTACCAATAGCGTTGTTAATCTCTCCTCTCACTGCCGGCGAGCGGCTGGCCTGAACGTCATGAACAAAACCGTCAAACGTTATCTCTTTTTGTTTCATCGCTGGTTCGGCATCGCGATGTGCCTGCTGATTGCGCTGTGGTTTGCGACCGGCATCATCATGATGTATGTCGAATACCCTGAACTGATGGAAGACGAACGCCTTGCGATGTTGCCGCTCTTACCAGCGCAGCAAGTGCGAATCGACGTAGCCGCAGCGGCTTCACGACTGGAAACACAACAGGACGATTTTGCTTCAATACGACTATCAACAACACTCGGCCGTCCGGCTTATCAGTTCGTTACAGCAGATGGCGGTATTCAGACTGTGTTCGCGGACGACGGCAGTGTGTTGCATGAAATAACACCCGCACAGGCAGAAATTGCGGTGCAGGATTCAGGCTTTGTTGACCATCAGCCCGAGTCCAGCGACGAAGGTGCGCAGCATCTTGCTACGCTTGATATCGATCAGTGGACAGTATCGTCAGTGCTCGATCCCCATCGGCCGCTGCATAAAGTCGCCATGAAAGATCCCGCTGGCACTATCGTGTATGTATCCGGCGTCAGTGGCCAGATTGTGCGCGACACCACTCGCAATGAACGTTTCTGGAACTGGCTGGGTTCGACGATTCACTGGATTTATCCGTGGCAACTGCGGCGCCATGCTGATTTGTGGGCGAACATCATCATTTACATTTCACTGGCAGGCATCGTGAGTGTAATCACGGGCGGCATCATCGGCTGGATGCGCCTGCGGATCAGAAAGCCATATCGCGGCGAACGTATCACGCCGTACCACGGCGTGCAGAAATGGCACCATGTGCTCGGACTCGTCAGCCTGCTGTTTCTGTCTACGTTTATGTTCAGCGGCCTGATGTCGATGGCGCCTTGGGGAATTTTTGACAATACAACAAGCGCAGCAATCCCCATCTCAAGATATAAAGGTGGTGAGATTACTGATTACGCGTCGTATCCATCGGTCACATCACTTGCTACTCAGTCCGGCGTAAAAGAAGTGGAGTGGATGCAACTGAATGGAGAGGGTTATCTAGTACTGTCACGTTCGTCCACTGACAAGACAGTCTTGGGTTCGACTGGTGAACTCACGCCCGCTGATCTAAGAACCCACGTCGAACACGCTGTCACTGCAATGCTGCCAGAATCAGCCGTGGCCTCGACGGAAGTGATCACCACCTACGACAATTATTATTACTCGCACCACAATCGCTACTGGCCGCTGCCTGTGCTGCGCGTGAAGTTTGCCGATGCGGAAGAAAGCTGGTTTCATTTTGACCTCAGCTCAGGCCAGGCGCTCAATCGCCTCACTCACACCGACAGAGTTGCGCGCTGGCTCTACAACGGCATGCACAGCATGGACTTTACGTTGCTGTTTCAACATCGCCCGATATGGGATGCCTTCGTGATTATGTTATGTATGATTGGTGCAGCGTTTTCGGTAACGTCTGTCTGGATTGGCTGGCGGCGCCTGCAACACTGATGGACTGAACGTTGTCTGATTGTTCGAGCACCCTCATGTTGTGCCGCTCATGATTCAGACTGCGTTGTTTCCATCACGTTGTTTGAATCATTGCAGACACACGGCACTGTCAGTATCACGCATACATTTCGGTCTATGGAGCATGACGAAAGCGAAAACACAATCCCAGTCGTTTATGATCACGCAAACAACTCATAACAACTCTGCTTTTCAGAGGCTAATTAATTGGAGATTACGATGCTACGCAAACTTCTGGCTCTATCACTTTTCGGCATCACAGGTTGCGCTACTGAAACCGCGCCACCAAGCGACTGGATCGACGTGCCTTTATCAGCAACAACGTATTTCGAACACGGCACTGTGTATCAGGAAGGTGTGTATCAGATTCCGGTGGCGGCCGGTGCCGACCTCGAGCACAAGATCAACATGAACGAAGGTGATATCGTCGTATATTCATGGAGCGTGGCGATGGCAGATCCGGAGCTGCTCACAGCAGAATTTCATGGCCACACCGAACGTGTTGGCGATGCACCGGGCACAGTCATGTTCTACAAGGTTCATACCGACGGCAAAGAGAGCGGCTCATTAAAAGCACCGTTTACCGGAGTGCACGGTTGGTATTTGAACAACCAGAGTGCAGAAGACATCGTGGTTGAATTGAAGGTAGCGGGTTTCTATACCGAATAACGAAGACAACAGCGGCGATGGGGCACAACATCACATCAGAAAATGTCATGTCAGAAAACATCATGTCAAAAAGATAGTGCCGTGCATGAACAACACGGCATTGCCGCCAATCAGCACACGGTCACCCTTGAGTTCACATTGCAGCTCACCGCCGCGTGGCGACAGTTGCCTCGCGACCATGACCTTTTTTTCGAGCCGGCGTTGCCAGTAAGGAATCAGGCCACAGTGCGTAGATCCCGTTACGGGATCTTCGTTGATGCCAAGCCGCGGCGCGAAGAAGCGCGACACGAAATCACAATCGTCTCCGCGCGCAGTAATGATGAGGCCTGAACAGTCGAGCGTTTTGATGTTCGCAAAATCGGGCACGAGGTTTCTAACGGTTTCCTCGTTTTCCAGTTCGGCAATCAGCGTTTTGCCGGCACGTGTCACTTCAAGCACATCGACGCCAAGACAAGCTGAGATCAATTGATTAAGTTGAACCCCGAGTAATGCTCGCGCGGGAAAATCCAGCGTATACAGTTCATCACTTTTCGTTACGGTCAACTCACCGCTGAGTGTATGAAAGCGAAATTCTTTTTTGTCAGGAAATTCGAGTGCAAGCATAAAAGCACTCGCCAGTGTGGCGTGACCACACAACTCGATCTCCATCGTTGGCGTGAACCAGCGTAAATTCCAGCTATCGTCCTGCTTCACGAGAAACGCGGTTTCTGCGAGATTGTTTTCCGCCGCGATATTCTGCATCACCGCATCGTCCAGCCAGGCGTCGAGCGGACATACTGCCGCAGGATTACCTCTGAAGCGTGTTGAGGTAAACGCATCAATAATATAAAGGGGGATGATCATGGTGAATTTCCTTTGGCGGCATCTGTGGTGGGTTGAATCCCGACTCTCGGCCAATCCTTGCAGGTATCCTTCTGGTTTTGCGTGTTTCTGGCAGGATTGTACAGCAGATTTAGCGCTCGGCTTTTTTGGAGACACAACGTTTAGTTGATACACATCACACGCAGAATAAAAAACAGGGAGCGGCACGGGGGGATGCACGCTCCCCGCAAGAGGGACGAACGTCGGGAAAAATTCGGGTCGGAAGTCAGATAGTCGGCTACAACGCAGCCATTCCATCCACATCAAATGCGGTTTCCTGGCCGTTGACGGTTACTGTGTAGTGGCCAGCTTCCAGAGCCTTATTGGTAAGAGGCACCGATATCGTAAAAGGTTCAATTACCTGCGCACAAACAACAAATGTTTGCAGCTCGCGTCGCGCCAGCACAACCGTGAATTCTGTCCCATCGCGCACAACAACTGGTTCTTCAAGCTGATGGCATGGTGTCGGCAACTCGCCATTAACCTCTACACTGATCTCGAAAGGAGCGTCCTGAAACTCGACAGTCACGTCATTCACATGTGCGAGGTCAAGGCGCTGTGCCTGTACAAGTTTAAAACTACCATCGGGGTTCGCTTCCATTTTGATATCGGTGTAGTAACTAACGCCGTCATCAGTTACGACGAGGGCTTCCTTGATGACGAGTGTTTGATCACGATACACCGGCACTTCTGCAGTTGCTGATGTCGCCAGGCCCACTGCCAGTATCGAAACAATTGAATTTTTCATTCTCTTCTCCCTGTATGTTTGTTGTGCCGCGTTATCACACTGGCCGCAACCACCGGACAACTCAGTCGCGACGAATCGTGCCGCAATTTTAGGCAGACAGCTTGTGCAAGAGTGTTGGAACTTTGTAACAAACTGTAGCGCAGTACCGGAGCACGAAGATCGGCAGGCTCACCTCACACGTCGACAAATGCAGCAACCTTGCTGGCGACAACGACGCTGGAACTACCTGATTTCT
>JAZKES010000047.1:46277-61806 GCA_040386995.1 Pseudomonadota bacterium
TCGACAAATGCAGCAACCTTGCTGGCGACAACGACGCTGGAACTACCTGATTTCTCTCGATGGATTGTTAGCAGAAATGCTGAAGTCATCTCTCGCAACGAAACGTTTTTTTCTGCTGTGTGGTTTTATTGCTGCAACTTTATTTTGTTGGCTGTTACGTTGTATTGTTGCTGCCGCATTTAAGCAGGCTCCGATTACTTCGTCATTCCCGCGGCTTTTAAAGCTTGTCCCCGCGAAAGCGGTGACGGGAATCCAGCTTGTTGATTCTGCTGGATACTCACGGCCCTCGCGGGAACGAGCTCTAACAGACGCGGGGCTGACGTATTCGCAATTCTCCGGCAATCACACATGCTCTGACGAAAGTGCGATGAAAGCCCTGACTACATAAATTCAACCAGCAGTTCATTCAAATGCAACAAGCCCAATGCAGTGGGTTGCAAGCGAAGGGGATCTTCAATCAGCAAACCACGCTGCTGCAGTTTTTGTAGCTTCTTCTGCAGTGACGCCGCGGCAAGGCCAGTGCGTTCCGCAAAATAGTGCAGCGGCACGCCATCATTTAGTCGCAAGGCATTCAACATAAATTCGAGCGGCAGGTCTGCGGCTGCAACCGTTTTGGTTTCAGCCGAAAATTCACGCGCTGGATCGAGATAATGCGCAGGCATGCGCGTTTTGCGCGTGCGAACGATGGCGCCAGTTTCAGGAAGAGTAACCTTGCCATGCGCACCCGCGCCGATGCCGAGATAGTCGCCAAAGTCCCAGTAGTTCAGATTGTGACGCGCCTGGCGTCCGGGTTTGCTGTACGCAGAAATTTCGTAACGTGCGTAACCATTATTCTCGAGCAACGAAATCCCGACCTCCTGCATTTCGGCAATGGCATCGTCCTGCGGCAGCGTTGGTGGTTTACTGAAATATTCGGTATTCGGTTCAATCGTCAGTTGATACCACGAGAGATGGGTTGGCTCACATGCAATCGCCGTTTGCAAATCATCACACGCCTGTGCAGAAGTTTGGCCCGGCAAACCAAACATCAGATCGAGATTAAAATTGGTGAAACCCGCATTACGCGCAATCGATGCCGCGCGCCTGGCTTCATCACCACCATGAATACGACCGAGTTGTTTCAGATGTACGTCATTAAAACTCTGGATACCTATCGACAGCCGATTGATACCGGTCTGCCGATAAGCTGAAAATTTCTCCTGCTCGAAAGTACCCGGGTTTGCCTCTAGAGTTATCTCGATGTCTTCAGCAAACGGCACGATGGTCTTGATCGCACCCAGCAATTTTTCGTAGCTCTCTGCGGAAAACAAACTCGGGGTACCACCGCCAATAAAAATGGATTGCAGTGAACGGCCCTGGATATAGGCACTGTCCAGTCGCAAGTCTTCAAGCAACGCATCGACGTACTGCGCTTCGGGCAACTCACCTTGCTTCTGGTGCGAATTAAAATCGCAATACGGGCATTTGCGCACGCACCATGGCACATGAATGTAGAGGCTAAGCGGCGGCAGGATCAGTGTTGATGTTGTCATGAGTTGGCGAACGGCCAGCGCACCAGCAATTGCTGCAACGCGTACGCACGATGACTGATGCTGTTTTTAATTTCGGGCGCGAGCTCGGCGGATGCGCAGTTATGCGTCGGCACAAAAAACAACGGATCGTAACCGAAACCATTACTGCCACGCGCAGCATGCAGAATTTGGCCTTCCCATGAACCCTGGCAAACAAGCGGCATCGGATCATCCGGAAACCGCATCAGCACCAGGACACACTGAAAACGCGCGGTGCGTTGGACGTCAGGTACATCGCGCAGTTTTTCGAGCAGCAATGTATTGTTGGCAGCATCATCACTATTGCCTGCGCCTTGAATGTTCGCAAAACGCGCCGAATAAATTCCTGGCGCACCGTTAAGCGCATCTACTTCGAGACCGGAGTCATCGGCAATTGCAGGCAAGCCCGTCGCCTTACTCGCATGGCGCGCCTTGATGAGTGCATTCTCCACAAAACTCAAACCATCTTCGATTGCTTCGGTAACGTTGAATTGAGTTTGCGGCACGAAGGTTACATTTTTGGTTGCGAGCATGGCTTGCAGTTCGCGCAGTTTTTTCTGGTTGCCGCTGGCGAGGACGATGGTGGTCATGACTTATCCAGAAATAATTTTGATAAATATACTTTCGTATTGAGCTGAAGATGAAGATGAAGTCCAGACGAGCTAAGGAGGTTCTGATTAATTCGTCATTCTCGCGGCTTTTAAAGCTTGTCCCCGCCAAAGCAGGAACGGGAATCCAGATTGTTGATTTTTCTGGATACCCGCCTTCGCGGGTATGACTTATTCGCAATTAATCAGAGGTCCCCAAATGTACTTTCGTATCGAACCGAAGATGAAGTCCAGACCGGCTAATCATCATTCCTTCAAGAATTCGCGCAGGAGTCTTGCGAAGCGACGAACAACTTTCGATACTGGTCCGCCAGCATTGCACGCACAACGTCGCGTCGCTGATTACAACTCATCCGCATACAACTGCGTGGTCCATTCGATCTCATGCACCGCGCCTTTCAATTCGGGCTGCACGTCTACGTTAAGTCGAATAGTTTCCGCATTTGAAAAATCAAACTGGCCGATGTAATAAATCGCTTCACCTTCGCGGATCTCGGCAAACGCTATATCACCCGACTGCTGCAGCAGATTACTTTTGCCACCCGTGACGGTTGCGGCGACAGGTGTTGTCGAGCCATCGGGATTGTTGCGAATGACGGCGATATTCAGAAACGCACGGCGATTGCTGCGCACGATGTTGTACTGTTCCGCGATTTCGGGTGTCAGAAACGTGGTGCCAACTGCGATGTAGTGAACTGTGTAGTTGTCGAAGTCTTGCGACTCGGCGTTGGCAGCTGAAGCGCCAATCAGCAGCGTCCAGGCCAGAACAGCAAAACGTATTGTTGAAACCAGCGCGTGTTTACCGAAGTGTGCCATCGTGTGCGACCTGCATTGTAGGACGTGTGAACGCAAACCCATGCTGATCACCGTGTGATGTGATAAATGGCATTGATGCCAAAAAAATTCGGATTGAAATTGGCGAGTGCACTGCGCAGATGACGATCATCAACCACTGTGCGATGCAGCACTTTGATACGTTTGCTTTTGCACAGCGCATCGAAGTCGCCGATGGTGCAATGATGAATGTTTGGGGTGTCGTACCATTCATACGGCAGCTGTGGAGACTTCGGCATACGACCATGACTCAGCAGCGACAGACGATGACGCCAGTACGCAAAGTTGGGAAACGTGAGAATGCAGTTGTTGCCGACACGCAACATTTCATCGACGATTTCATCCGGTCTGTCCAGCGCCTGCAACGTTTGCGCGAGCACGACGGTATCGAAACTTCCTGTTTCAAAATTGGCCAGGCCTTTGTCCATGTTCTGTTCGATCACGTTGACGCCAGCTTCGAGACACAGACGAATGTTGTCTGCATCGATTTCGAGACCGCAGTCGCGGATATTCTTCGTGCGTTTGAGATGCGCAAGGAACGACCCATCGCCGCAGCCAAGGTCGAGCACACGACTGTTCGGGGTTATCCAATCCTGTATGAGACTCAGGTCAGCGCGCATCATGCTGCACCCCCTACACTTGCAACACTCGCAACATTCGCAGTGCTTGCAGCACCGATTGAATCACACTCTATGGCAACCCGGTTCATGTAGGCGTGCAGTGCCTGCATATAGCGCGGCACTGGCAAGAGGAACGCATCGTGACCTTCATCAGCTTCTATTTCGAGATAACTCACGTCGCGCTTCGCCTTAAGCAGGCACTCGACAATTTCGCGCGAACGTTCGGGTGAAAAACGCCAATCACTGCTGAACGACATCACGAGAAATTTGCATGTGCCATTCATGAACGCCTTGCTGAGGTCGCCGTCGTAGTCGACTGCAGGGTCGAAATAATCAAGCGTCTTGGTCACGAGTAAATAGGTGTTGGCGTCAAAATTTTTCGAGAAGGTTTCGCCCTTGTACTGCAGATAACTTTGCACCTGAAAGTCGACATCGAAACCAAAGCTGAGTTTGCCGCTGCGCAAATCACGGCCGAAGTTGCCAGCGATTGCGTCCTTGCCAAATTTGTCGCGTAGCAACGCGTCCGACAGATACGTGATGTGGCCGACCATGCGCGCAAGCGTGACGCCTTTTTTCGGATAAGTGTTGAAGTCGTAATAACGGCCTTCGTGAAATTCAGGATCACTCATGATCGACTGGCGCGCCACTTCATTAAACGCAATGTTCTGAGCAGATAACTTCGGTGCCGCGGCAACAATGATCGCGTGCCGCAAACGTTCAGGAAATGAAATCGCCCAGCGCATCACCTGCATGCCACCGAGACTACCACCGATAACGGCGGCCCATTGCTGGATACCAAGCCGGTCGGAAAGAAGCGCCTGGCTGTTGACCCAGTCACGCACCGTGACAATCGGAAAATCGGGTCCGAAGGGTTTGCCGGTTTCAGGGTTGATTGACGATGGACCAGTGCTACCCGCGCAGCCACCGAGATTGTTCAGGCTCACGACAAAAAACTTGTTGGTGTCGAACGGTTTGCCTGGACCAATTGCGCAATCCCACCAGCCTGGTTTTTCTTTCGGGTTTTCCGGATCGTAATAACCGGCCGCGTGATGATCACCACTAAGCGCATGACAGACGAGCACCGCGTTGGATTTGTCGGCATTGAGTGTGCCGTAAGTTTCCACCATCAAGTCGTAACGTTCGATGATACGTCCGCTGCGCAAGGTCAGCGGCTCTTCAAAATGAAAGCGCTGCGGCGCGACGATACCAACGGAGTCGGCTGGAATTTGTTTGAGCGAATTGGCCATAGACTCAGATGCCAATAACGTAAGAAGGATCCAGCCTCAGCTGCTGCATCAGCGGCGTGAGCAGAATGATCTGCAGCACCTTGATGCCAAGAAAAATAAACAGCGGCGAAAGATCGAGCCCACCCATCGGGGGAATGACGCGGCGGACGCGGCTGTTGATCGGATCAAGTATCTGATAAATCATCAGCAGGATGGGATTGCCGCTGAACGGCGCAATAAAACTCGCGATCACGGAAATGATCAAACCGAAATAATAGATATTCAGGATGAAGGAAATCAGTCCGACAAACGCCCAGCTGATCACGATGCCGATGCCCGGCAGGCTGAAGCCCTTGGCGAGAATCATGATCGCAGTAAAAATTGAATTGAGCACCAACGCGAGGACCAGCGAAGCAAAATCAAAACCGCGATAACCCGGGATCACTTTGCGGAACGGTATCAACGGTTTCGCGGTTATCTTGACGATGGCTTGCGAAACAGGATTGTAGAAATCTGCCCTCACCGCCTGCAGCAAAAAACGCAGCAACACAGCGAGAATAAACAGCGCGCCAAGATTATTGACGATCAGTACTACGACTTCACCCAGTGCTCCGCCCATCTTTCTCTTCTTTGTTAATTGATAAAAAGTTACGTATTAAAGAATTTCTGCTTAGTTGCGAATACTTCATACCCGCGGCTTTTAAAGCTTGTCCCGCCGAAGGCGGGGATGGGTATTCAGCAAACTCACCAACTGGATTCCCACTTGCGCGGGAATGACGCATTCATCAGAGCCTTCTTATAATTGGAAAAAATCGCTACGTGCGTGCCAGTTCCTGTGACCGCGTATTAGCCTTGCCGAGCGCTCGCTCAACCATGGCATGAAACTGTTCGGCTTCGAACTGTTTGATCGCCGCTTCGGTGGTGCCACCAGGTGACGTCACGCGCCTGCGCAATTCACCCGCGGGCACATCGCTGTTCAGCGCGAGTTTGGCAGCACCGAATGCGGTCTGCAAACAGAGTCGCAATGCTACATCAGCAGGAAGACCCAGCTTGACTGCGGCATCCTGCATCGCTTCCATCAACAGGAAAAAATACGCGGGACCTGAACCAGACAGTGCGGTTACTGCATCGATCTGCGCTTCGTCATCGAGCCAACAGGCGATGCCAACGGCTTCCATAATGTTTTGCGCTGCCTGCTTTTGCTCGGCGCTGACCAGAGCATTCGCAAAAAGCCCGCTGGCGCCAGCCTGCACAAGTGCTGGTGTATTCGGCATACAACGCACGATGGCCTGCTGCGGGTGGGTCCACTGTTGCAGGCTCGCGCATGAAATACCCGCCGCTATTGAAATGAGTAAGCAGGAATGTTCCGCCAACGCCGGTTGAAGGGCGCCCACTACCTTTGCCATCACCTGCGGTTTAACCGCGAGCACCACGATGCTGCATTGCCGGACGATTTCGGCATTGTCGGTGGTTGTATTGATGCCCTTGTCGGCGAATGTGGCAAGTTTGTCCTGCGCAGTGTCGGCAGCCCATAGCTGCGAGGCATTGATGCGGGTGGCTAGCAGGCCTTCAATCAGTGCTGTGGCCATGTTGCCGGCACCGATAAAGCCAATCGTGAGGTCGGTAGAAATCATCCTGGCATTGTACCCCAAGCACACACTGAATTACCCAGCCCGAGTTCGGCGGAAATGTGCAGGTAGTTAACGAAAGAGGCGGTGTTCAGACATCCAGCAATCTTTACGGCGCATGCAGCACCGCGGTGATTTGTTAACGATGATTGCTGCGGTTCGAGGTTTTTCATGCGGCGGGGGAACGCGCGCCGAAGATATCCGTGCCGATGCGGATCATCGTGGCACCTTCCGCAATCGCCGCTTCGACGTCCGCGCTCATGCCCATCGACAAATGCTGGCAGGACACATGGCCGAGATTCTGCAAAGTCGTACGCGCGGCGCGTAATACGGCGAATGCCTGGCGCTGCGCAAGAAAGTCGGGCGTCGGCGCTGGTATGGCCATTAATCCGCAGAGCCTCAGGCGAGACAGACCCGCAACTTCGGCGGCGAGCTCCGGCAGTTCGATCACCGAAATGCCCGACTTGCTGTCTTCATTACTCACATTAACCTGCAAAAGAACTTTTAGTGGAGGTAGTTTCTCGGGTCGCTGTTCATGCAGGCGCTGCGCAATTTTGCCGCGGTCGACCGTATGAACCCAGTCAAACAGTTCAGCAATCTGCCGGGTTTTGTTCGACTGGATCGGACCAATGAAATGCCAGGTAATGCCTGCACCGGCAAGCGCCGCGATTTTTGCCTGCGCTTCCTGCAGATAGTTTTCCGCGAACTCGAGCTGGCCACAGTCGAGCGCCGCGCGTACAAACTCCGGTCCCTTGGCTTTGCTGGCCGCGAGCAACCGCACTGAGCCCGGCTCACGCTCGTACTGCGCCTCGAAACGCTTGATGCGCTCACGGATACGCGCCAGGTTGTCAGGTATGTTTGCGGGCATAGTGAATCAGTTCAAATATTTACGTCTGTAAGGTTTCTAGTTTCTCACGAGTGAAGCTATTATCGGGATAGATGATTGCCAATCCACCCTGACGGGATTATAGGAGCTTGCAAACCGCATGAATATCCAGGAATTACTTACCTTTAGCGTCAAGCAGAAAGCCTCCGACCTGCATATCAGCGCGGGTTTACCCCCACTAATCCGGGTAGATGGCGATATTCGGCGTATTAACGTCGACGATATGGACCATAAATTCGTGCATGGCCTCATCTATGACGTGATGACGGACAAGCAGCGCAAGGACTATGAAGAACACATGGAGTGCGACTTTTCGTTCGAGATTCCTGGCCTCGCCCGCTTCCGTGTCAACGCGTTCGTCCAGAACCGTGGCGCAGGCGCTGTGTTCCGAACCATTCCTTCCAAGATTCAGCCGATGGACCAGCTTGGAATGGGTGATGTATTCCGCAAGATTTCCGACAACCCACGTGGCCTCGTGTGTGTAACCGGACCAACGGGTTCCGGCAAAAGCACCACACTGGCCGCAATGATCGACTACATCAATCACGCCAAATACGAACACATTCTGACCATCGAAGATCCAATCGAATTTGTGCATCAGAGCGCGAAGTCGCTGATCAACCAGCGCGAAGTGCATCGTGATACTCACAGCTTCAGCGCAGCGCTTCGTTCAGCGTTGCGAGAAGATCCAGACATCATTCTCGTCGGCGAGTTGCGCGACCTTGAAACCATTCGACTCGCACTGACCGCTGCAGAAACCGGTCACTTGGTATTCGCAACGCTTCACACCACCTCCGCCGCCAAAACCATCGACAGGATAGTTGACGTATTCCCCGCAGCCGAAAAAGCCATGGTGCGTTCGATGTTGTCGGAATCACTGATGGCGGTTGTTTCGCAAACCCTGCTCAAGCGAGTGGGTGGCGGCCGAGTTGCTGCGCATGAAATCATGATTGGCACACCCGCAATTCGTAACCTGATTCGCGAAGACAAAATCGCGCAGATGTATTCCGCGATGCAGACAGGTTCGCAGTTTGGTATGCAGACACTCGACCAGTGTTTGAAAGGTCTCGTGCAGAAAGGCATCGTTGATCGCGAAATTGCGAAATCGAAAGCCAAGGCACCCGATCAAATTTAGTCCGTATTTTCCTGTGTCATTCCAATAAACCGGCAGCAAGTCTGCCGGTTTTTTTTGGGGAGAGATTTCATCATCCCTCATGGCTTGGTCAGTAACCAACTGTAGTCGCGGACCAATCATTGTTACTGAGAACACTCGCATGGCTGGGCGAGTTGCTCGACATGTTTCAGGTCTTATCTATCACAACTTGCGCGATTTATTTTGACTACTTGTCAGCGGATACACGACTGGCTTTTCAAGAGCTGGGATGTTCATGCCCAGAAATATTCTGGATGTGATCAGGTGATATGAATTACAGAGTGCAGACTACACGTCTACTTTAAGAAAACTGTGTGCTCGAACTACCAGTCCTTGAATCCCGGCAGCAAACCAGCAAGTTCCTTATCAGTCAGGTTGCGCCATGCACCGGGCTTTAACTGTCCAAGCTGCACATTGATGATACGAATGCGGCGCAGCTGCGTGACCTTGTAACCCAGCGCTTCACTCATCAGCCGAATCTGTCTGTTAAGACCTTGCGTCAGTGTTATACGAAAACCGTATTTCGCAAATCTCGCGACCTTACAGGGTTTTGTCAGCTGATTATGAATGCGCACACCACGCGCCATGATGCGCAGGAAATCATCGTTGATAGCCTTGTTCACGCCGACCAGATATTCTTTTTCGTGATTGTTCTCCGAGCGCAGGATCTGATTGACGATGTCGCCATTGCTGGTCAGCAGAATCAATCCTTCGGAATCTTTGTCGAGCCGTCCGATCGGAAAAATCCGGTCTTGATGATCGACAAAATCAACGATGTTGCCTTTGACGTTCTGATCCGTGGTGCAGGTGATGCCAACTGGTTTGTTAAGTGCGATGTACACATGTTTGCGTTTGTTTTTTATCGTGACTCTGAGTTTGATCTCTTCGTCGTCGACACAAACGGTCATGCCTTCGAGCCACTTGGCGCCGGTACTCGCCACTTCGCCATCCAGTGTGACGCGCCCAGCCGTAATGAGCTCATCGGCTTCGCGCCGCGAGCAGTGACCAGTTTCGCTGATGAATTTATTGAGCCGCATGACTTACTGTGCCTTACATCTTTCTGATGCGGAAGTTGCGACCTTTGATCTTGCCGGCGCGCAGTTTCTCGATGACTTTATTAATCAGCGGCGCACTCACAGCAACATAAGCACGTGTCGCGAATACATCGATCTTGCCAACCTGGTCTTTCATCAATTCGCCTACGCCGGTCAACGCGCCAACGATATCGCCGGGGCGCAGTTTGTCCTGGCGTCCTGCATCAATTGCGAGCGTGTGCATCGCCGGTGCTGGCAATGCCGACACTTTTGGACGCGAAGGTAGCTGCGTCCAGCTGACATTTTTGCCGAGCAAAGATTCGATGCGACCAAGGCGACTCATTTCTGCATTTGCAACCAGGCTCAACGCAAGACCAGTTTCACCTGCCCTGCCTGTGCGGCCAACGCGATGTGTGTGCACATCCGCGTCGCCTGAGAGTTCATACGCAATAACAAGCGGCAGTGCCTTGATGTCGAGACCACGCGCAGCAACATCGGTTGCAACCAATACGCGACTGCTGCCATTCGCAAACTGCACGAGGGTCTCTTCGCGCTCGCGCTGATCAAGATCACCATGCAGATGCAGCGCGGGGATGCTGCGTTTCCATAAATAATCGGTGAGATTTTTTGCGTCGATTTTTGTATTGCAGAAGATCAGGCAACTTTCTGCCTGTTGTTCGAGCAACAGCTTTACAACGGCTTCGGGCTTGTCATCTATTTCAACTCGGTAGAACTGTTGCACGATGACGTTTGCATCATGCTGCGCTTCAACCGTCACTTCGACAGGCTTGCGCTGAAAGTGCTGGCTCAGCGCGCGAATCTCGCGCGGATAAGTTGCGGAGAACAACCAGGTGTTCCGGTCTTCAGGCGTAAGTTTCAGAATATTACTCACATCCTCCAGAAAACCCATGTCGAGCATACGATCAGCTTCATCGAGCACAACAGTCTGCAGTGCGCCAAATTTCAGCTCACCCATGCCAAGCAATTCCTGAATACGTCCGGGAGTTCCGACCACGATGTGTGGCTCATGCTTCAGCGACGCCAACTGCGGGCGCAGAGGAATACCACCACACAGGCTGAGCACTTTCACGTTCGGGATAAAACGCGCGAGCGCACGGATTTCCTTGCTGACCTGATCGGCAAGTTCGCGCGTAGGACACAACACAAGGCTTTGCAGACGCGCGACTTCAGGCTGCAATTTGGTAAGCAGCGCGAGCGCAAACGCAGCAGTTTTGCCACTGCCGGTTTTGGCCTGCGCCTGTACATCCTTGCCATCCAGCATCACAGGCAATGCACCTGCCTGAACTGCAGTCATTTCTGTGTAACCGAGGGCATCAACAGCCTGGAGCAGGCTCGGGGGTAAGGCGGGTAAAGCGGAGAATTTATTCATGCGCCATTATGGCACGGGGACGCTACCAGGCTGAAGCTTAACCTGTTGTATTTAAATTGTTTACGGCGAATTCCAGATAACAAAAGCTGCGTAAAGCTGGCGCTTGATCAAAAATCTGATGACCCTGAGTAGGGTTTCCATGGGTCAAGAGCTGGTTTCAATAAATCCGGGAGGCGGAGCAACTCACACTGCATCAAGTGTGACGAGAGATGTAAGCGGTGCGGGATATCCGCTTTTTTCGCGAGCAATACGTGTTTCGTTTGATATTTGCGAGTGGTTGAAATCTCCGCGCAATTAGCACTACTTGCTACTGCGAGAACCACGACTCCAGCAACAGCTGCGCCGCCATCGCATCAACCTTGGTCTTGTCGTCATAACGTTTGCCGAGCATCTCGGCGTTGTTGCGCGTGATCTCGCGTGCGGCGCGTGTGCTGAGTCTTTCATCGACGGAATGACACGGACGCTGATAACGTCCAGTCAGAACACGCGCGAATTTGCTGGCCTGCACTGTCATCTCGCTTTCGGTGCCATCCATGTTGTATGGCATGCCGACAACAAACGCCCCGGGCTTCCAGCGTTGAACAAGTTTGTCGAGCTCGACCCAGTCGGGCTCACCGTTGCGCACTGCGATAACGGCGATACCCATCGCTGTGCTGGTGATGTTCTGACCAACCGCCACGCCAATTTTGCGCGTGCCGTAGTCGATGCCGAATAACGTAAGAGGTGTATTGGTCTGCAAGTGGGATCCGTATTGGTCTAGCTGTAGCCGACATCTGTGGTGAGCTGCGCCATGGAAAAGCCCAGCGTTGCAGCGGCCATGTTGGCCTTGTTGGCGAAGTCGGTGGAGAACAGTATGTCTTTACTCGCCGGACAAGTGAACCAGGAATTCTGCGCGAGTTCTTGTTCGAGCTGTCCCGGACTCCAGCCTGAGCAGCCGAGTGTCATCAAATAATTAGTGGGGCCTTCGCCACGTCCGATCGCGGTGAGTATGTCGCGCGAAGTGGTGAGTGTGATGGCGTCAGTGATGCGTAATGACGATGGCCAACGCGGATCGGCATCGTGCAGGATAAAACCTTTCTCGGTTTCCACCGGGCCACCCGACAACACAATCTGGTTGGCGTCAGGCCTGCGCAAGTCCTCGATATTCAGCTGATCGAGAATGTCAGCGAGCTGCATGTTGATCGGCAGGTTGACCACAAGACCAAGTGCACCCTCGAGACTGTGCTGCCACACATAAACAACCGTGTGTGCAAAATACGAATCCTGCAATTGCGGCATTGCGATCAGGAAATGATCAACAAGAAATGTCGGCTCGGTAGTAGTCATAACAAAATGTTCAGGGATTCGGACTTAGAGTAACACGAGCAATTGCCGGTAAAAACGCTGTGGTTTGTATTTTGTTTACGGCGCAGCAATCCATTAGAAGAAGTGGAAGAAAAAACTCAACGACTACCTGGCTTTGATTCGCGAAGTCGTAAGGAAAAATTTTGTTGCGGCTGAAAGAAAGACAGAAACCAAAAAATCAGTAACTGCTAAACGTATTACCACGGTGGAACTGCCACGTGCGGATAATTTCGAGCACATCGACGTTGGTGCGCATGTCCGCAGGGAACGGCTGGAACGGCGCGGCTTGTTGAACGATGCGCACTGCAGCTTCGTCCAGAACACGCTCGCCGGAAGAACGCAGAATACGAATATCCTCGACCGTGCCATCGGGTTTTATCGCGACAAGCAGGCGCAGCGTTCCGTAGATACCACTCTCACTTGCCTCTTTTGGATAATTCAGATTGCCGATCGCCTCGATTTTTTTGCGCCAGTTGTCGAGGTAAAGTGCATCACGGCTTTCTTTGGTCGATGCTGAAGACAAGGTATAGCGACGCGGACGTTTGGCATATTCCTGGCGGTGAACGTCGAGTTGTGCCTGCAGGCTCGCGATACTCTGGTTCAGTTGATTGACGGAACTTTCGCCCGTGGCAGTTGGATTAACTTGCAATGCATTCGGATCATCCGAGGAAGACACTTCGGCGTTTTGCGCGTTGCGCGCCACCACGGGATCGTTTGTGCTGGTGGTCGGTCGCTCTTCGAGAAATTCGCTGACGTCTTCAATCGTGTCGGCGGCAAAACGTGATTCGATGGGTGACGCAGGTGCAAGCGCCTCATCTTCCGTGCCGGCACCTTGCTGATTTGCCTGCGCTATAAAGTCTGCGTCGTCGGGCGCTTCTTCGCTGCGGTACTGCGCAAGTGTGACTGCCAGGCTGCTGATGATTTTCGGTTCAGTGGCGATCGTAAAACCAACACCGAGGATAAGCACCGCATGGACACATATCGACATGAACATCGTGAACCCGAAACGCTCCTGCGTCGGGCCCAGCGAATCTGCATTGTCGGCAGGTACACTCATGGTGATTAGTCTTTACCGAGTTTCTGGGCGATACATTTCATAAGATCACCGCCGATATCGAGATGAAAGAAGTTGTTCAATTCGCGTGCACAAGTCGGGCTCGTGACATTGATCTCGGTCAGGTAGTCGCCAATTACATCGAGTCCTACAAAGATAAGTCCTTTCGCCTTGAGCGTAGGGCCGACCTGGTCGCAGATCCAGCGATCGCGGTCGGTAAGCTCTACGCCTTTCGCCGTGCCGCCCGCCGCGAGGTTGCCGCGTGTTTCATTCAGTGCAGGAATACGCGCAAGCGCATAACCAACGTGCTGGCCATCGATCATTAATATACGTTTGTCGCCCTGCGCAATTTCGGGAATAAATTTCTGCGCCATGATCTGGTGACGACCGTGGTTCGTCAGCACTTCGATGATGACACTCACGTTTGGATCACCCGGCTTCACGCGGAAAATATTCGAGCCACCCATACCATCGAGCGGTTTGAAAATAACATCCTCGTGTTTGACGTAGAACTCACGCAACAAAGAGGCTTTACGTGATACGAGCACTGGTGGTGTGCACTGCGGGAACAGCGTGGCGAATACTTTTTCATTACAGTCGCGCAAACTCTGCGGCTTGTTAACGATCAGTGTGCCCTGCATTTCGGCAGCTTCGAGAATATAGGTGCTGTAGATGAACTCGTTATCGAAGGGCGGATCCTTGCGCATCAGCACAACATCCATTTCCGCGAGAGGTCTGCGCACACGTTCGCCGAGGGTGAACCAGTCAAGCGGATCGTAACGAACACTCAATACCTGCATTTCAGCCATCGCAACGCCGTGGTCGAGGTAGAGGCCGTCCTGTTCCGTATACCAGATCTCCCAACCCCGTTCCTGCGCAGCAAGCAACATTGCCAGCGTGGTGTCTTTCTTGAAATTGATGGCGTTGATTGGGTCCATCACTACCGCAAGTTTTACTGTCATAGTTGCTCAACTTAAAAAGTTACCGGGGCAGTATAACATGATGATTGAGGCCGCTTTTTTGGGTATAGCAGCCCGAATTCATTAACTATTACCGCTAAATGATCCAGCTAAATTACCTTCATGCCGATGCGATTTTTTGCCTCTGTCATTGCGATATAAAAATCAGCAATTTCACAAAATTTGCGCAGTTCGCGATCCGCTTCGTAACGACCGCCGGGCAGATATGGGGGCACAATCAGAAATTTCTCGAGCGATGAAGCAACCCGGCACCGAGGCCGCATGGTGTGTATTGTGCAACCTCGCTACAATGCGGCTCAATTTTTTTCTGTACAGTCAGCATGATCGCTGGCTTGCGTGGTTATCGGGAATTCTCTTGCGTTTATTAGGTTATTACTGGGGTGTGGTTGGTGTCATCGGCATCATTGCATCCGCAGCTTTCAAACTCACTCCGCGTATTGTCGAGCTCAGCCCTTATCCGTTAGGCCTTCATCACTGGCTCGTCTTGCTGCTGTTTACGCCCTACATGGCGTATGCAGAAGGTTATAAAGGTTTCTATCTGAACCTCGCGCCTCGTGTGTTGGCGCGCGCGTTGTATCTACGTGAATCAGGCGGGCCGCTGTTGGCGCTGACTGCACCACTCTTCTGCATGGGTTATTTCTACGCAACGAAAAAACGCATGCTGACATCGTGGATCGTCTCGAGCAGCATTGTGCTGCTGGTCGCGGTCGTCAGCCACATTCCGCAACCCTGGCGCGGCATTATTGATGTGGGCGTCGAAACTGGCTTGGTGATTGGTATCGGCGCACTGATCTGGCACTGGCTGCGCTTTGAATTCAAAGGCATCAGGCCTGCTCTTTCTCCTGACCTTCCTTCACGCTGATCGCCGGATGTTCCGCGAGCACTTTGCGTAGTTGATCGGTCGCAACACCAAACGAAAAACAGCGCTCGATGTTGTCGAGACCCGCATTCGATAACCCGTACCAGAGTTGTTCGTCGTCATACAGGCGACAGATCTGCGCAGCAAATTCCGCTGGTTCATCCACGATCAACACATCCTTGCCGTGCACCAGTCCCATACCTTCTGCGGCGACAGTTGTACCAATCACCGGCACGCCGTACGACATGCTCGAATTTATTTTGCCCTTCACGCCAGCACCGTAACGCAACGGTGCGACTGACAAACGGACGCTATTGAAAATTGGTGTTATGTCATCGACGAAACCTTCGAAGATGATGTGTG
>JAZKES010000047.1:61906-72638 GCA_040386995.1 Pseudomonadota bacterium
ACGCTATTGAAAATTGGTGTTATGTCATCGACGAAACCTTCGAAGATGATGTGTGAAGTTCCTTTTGCTGTCAGTTTGCGCGGCGCACTGCCGCCAACAATCCTGAGCTTGAGATCAGGCTTCTGCTGATGGAGCAGCGGGAATACTTCATCAATGAACCAGAACATCGCATCGATATTCGGTGGATGTTCGAAACTGCCGATGAACAGGATATCGCTGCGGTCCTTGTATTCGGCACCGCGCCCTTCTGCGGCATGAATATTCGATAGCAACGCAACCTTCACATCCGGCGCTTCTTTCTTGAATAATTCGATTTCGACCGGGCTCACGATGAGTGTCTGATGAGCCTTGCGTGCGGTGTGCAGCTCTTGCAGCTTACGCATGTCGGCAGATTCCATCAGGCCTTTGTCATTGTTCAGCTCAGCCTCGCGACGCTCGCGCAGAAAATGCAGGTCGACCGTATCAAACAGAACCTGCGCATGGGGGCATGAGAGTTTTACCGCATCGATATATTTTTCAGCAAAGTCGGCGCGGCTCAGCAACACAACCTGAAACATGCTGCCAAATTGCTGCAGATATTCGGGGATACTTTGCTGATACGGAAAATAAATACATTCGATGCCGAGGCCCTGCAACAGCGGCGTGTATTTTTCGTCGTATTGAAGATTGTCGGGCGCGAAGGTCACCTTGTAACCAAGCCGCTGGAAAATCTTGAGCAGGTTGAACATGCGCAGTGAACCTGAATCGTGATCCGGCATCAGCACGCGCGCGTCGACCACGAACACACGTTTTTCAACATTGCGCTCTTTTTCAAGTTCGGGCATCAAACCAGGAAGGCGATGTTTAAGTAGTGTTTCTTCCCAACGCGCAAAAAATTTCTTGTGGTTCGTGCGCTGGTAATCCTTGATGCCGCCGGTTGCATCGGTGCCACAGCTGACACCTTCAAAATGAATCACGCGCGCAAGCGGCTGGTAATACATTTTTTTGCCGGCAGCTCTGACTTGAAACGCGAGGTCGGTATCTTCGTAATAAGCAGGCGTGTAACGTTTGTCGAACATGCCAAGCGCAAAATAATCTTCGCGCTTGATTAACAAACACGCGCCTGAACAATAGTCGACCTGGCGACACCACGAATATTCGGGTTTGTTCGGATCATCATTGCGCCCGAAATTCCACGCTGAACCGTCACGCCACACGATGCCGCCCGCTTCCTGCAGCGTACCGTCGGGGTAAAGTAATTTGGCGCCGACCATACCCACGTCCGGAAAATCACGGAACGTATTTACAAGCGCAGTGAGCCAGAGCGGCTGCGGCTCGGTGTCGTTGTTCAACATCATGATGTATTCGCCGCGCGCAGCTTTCGCGCCAGCGTTACACGAGAAAATAAACCCGCCATTGGTTTCGTTGCGAATGACAGTAATGCCTTTGATTTTGGCGAGCTGCTCGAGAGTGTCATCTTTCGAGCAGTCATCAACCACGATCACTTCGTAACTCTGCTCGCTGCTGTTCGCGAGCACTGACTTCAGACAGTGAAAGGTGTATTCAAACTTGCCGTATACCGGGATCACGATGCTGATGAGTGGTTTATCGAACTGCGGAAATTCCAGCTCGTGGTATTCACCTGGCATCGGGAAGGCGGAGGTAACCACCGGCATTTGTGGTGGTTTTCTGAACAACTTCGCATGGATGCGGCGCGCGACACTTCCCACACCTTCGATCTGCACCATCGTGCGAACCTTGGACACCATGCGCAGTGGACGCGTGATTTTCCAGCTGCGGCTTTTATAAATGAGATCGAGGTCGGCGCGTAAATACCGGACTGTGTCCTGCTGGATTTGCAGATCCAGCATGGCATTGGCCAGGCTGTCCTGGGTTTCTTTCAGGATGCGGCGTGTGTCTACTAACTGGCCCGTACGGCTTTGTAATTCGACGTGTAATTCTTTTTCAAACTTGATCATGTGGCGCAGATATTTGCCCTGCTCTTCGAACTCATTCTGCAACACCGCAATCTGCGGAAACTGCCGGCAGCGGTCCATCATCGCGAGGATTTGCTGATTGCTCCAGCGTGGCAGCCATTTGCGATAAAGGTCCAGACGCAAGTCCTGCAGCGCTTCATCGGTTTTTTCACCAAAGCCACTTTGCGCGGCAATTCGGTAAGTAGCCGTACACTCCGGCACAAACAGGAAATTGGTGTGCTGCAATACCTGCAGCCAGAAATCCCAGTCTTCGTAACGATCAAGCGCGGTATCAAAACGACAGCCAAGCCTGATCAGTTCGCGCGAAAACAGCGCGGCGTGAATCGGGATGTAATTTTCGGCGAGCAAACGTGTTGCATCAAAAGGATGATTAAAACTCTCTTTCGTTTCGCCCGTATCTTGACGATACGTCTTCACCGCGCTGTAAACCAACAGAGCTGCGGGCATCGAATGTATCGCTGCTACGAGGTTCGCGATATGCGGCGGATCAAGCCAGTCGTCGTCATCGAGAAAGAGGCAATATTCACCAGTGGCTTTTTCGAGCGCGAGATTTGCAGCTGCAGAGCGACCCGGCTCACCGCTGATGTTGAACCAGCGCAACGTGCGGACTGGATCAATCGAGCTGGCGGGCAGCGATGCCGAATGATCATCACCATTGTCGTTGACGATGATGATTTCCAGATTGCTCCAGGTTTGTTGCAGGACTGAATTCACGGCTTCGAGCAAAAGCTGTGGCCGGTTGAACGTGCGAATGAGGACGGAAACGAGCGAAGGTGCTGGCATGAAATAGAAGGTACTCAGTTAGCCGCTATTCAGGCTGGCTTGTAAATGGTCTGCAGATGCACAGCGAGTACCTCGCCGATAAAGTCCAGGAACAAGGTGCCAAGCGAACTGTTGAAATGTTTTTCTTCGGTGCTGCCGATCAATAACAAAGGCACGCCAAGGTCGGTACGAATTGCAGAATTCTCCGGCACATGCAAAGGCACGATGGCAGCCGAGATGATTGCCGGGGTTTGGCTTGCGAACAGCAACAGCTGTTGAGCCGAATTTAATACACCGCAATAAGTGCGCTGCTTTTCGTATAGTTCGCCCAAGGCAGCTTTTACGGTTACTGGCATTAAGCGGATGACGTCAGGTGTCGGCGGATTTGCCGAAACGAATACCAGCGCAGAGGCGCTTGCCGCAAATTCGACGCTCAATTTTTCGCGGATAACCTCAGTCAATGCGCTTAAGGTATTGCAGCGCAGGATATCGAGAATAACCATGCGGGTTTTTTCGAACAAGGTATCGTTCTCATGCGCGTTCTGCAGAAATTCGTGTGCCTGATCCTGCAAGGAGTCGAGCCGCTCGCGATAAACCGCAACCTGACGTTCGAGTAATGAAATTGCCTTGCCACTTGCATGAGGGATACTCAGTTGCAGCAGGAGCTCGGTCTGGTTCTGGAAAAAATTGGGGTGTTGTTTGAGCCAGCTGACAACTGCTGCTTCGTCGATAGTCGCAGATGTACCGGAAGTGGACGCGGCTGACGTAGTCCCTTCGTCTTGCTGTGGAGTGCCGCTGGTGCTGATTGTCATAATACGAGTTGTCCTTCAAAAACAGTTGCGGTCGGTCCGGTCATCCAGACAGAGTTCTGACCACCATCCCAACGTATATGCAGAGTACCACCGTGGGTGTTTACTGACACCTCCTCCGCGAGCAGACCACGCAAACGTCCTGCAACCACAGCAGCACAAGCACCCGTGCCACACGTCAGGGTTTCACCTGCACCGCGCTCGAATACGCGGAGCTTGATTGAGCCCGGATTAACGATTTGCATGAAACCGGCGTTCACGCGTTGCGGAAACCGTGGATGGTATTCAATCAGCGGCCCAAGCTCTGCAACTGGTGCGTTTTCGGTATCGGCAACCGTCATCACGGCATGTGGATTGCCCATTGAAACCGCGGAAATTTGATACTCATTGCCTGCAACCTGCAGTGGATAAGTAATAGCCTGGGTACTGGCATCAAAAGGAATAGAGACTGGATCCAGAATCGGCGGGCCCATATCCACAGTTACGAGGCTGTTCTCGCCCAGTTTCGTGCGAATAGTGCCTTTGGCCATCTCGAACGTGAGTTCGGTTTTGGTCGTGAGCTGTTGATCGACGACAAACCGCGCAACGCAGCGTGCACCATTGCCGCAGTGTTCCACTTCGCCGCCATCGTGGTTAAAAATCCGATACGCAAAATCACAACCGGGCAGGTTGGCGGGTTCTATAATCAACAGCTGATCGAAGCCGATTCCGGTTTTGCGATCAGACCAGGTGCGGATCAATGTCGGGGTCAATGCAATCTGCTGGCGCACGAGATCGAGCACCATGAAGTCGTTGCCAAGGCCATGCATTTTGGTGAACTTCAGCAGCATGCAGGATTAATCCAGTTGAGTCTCAAGCGCCATTTGTTCGGCGTAGGTTTCGCGGCGGCGCACAAGTGTGTGTTTGCTGCCTTCGACCATGATTTCGGCAGCCCGGTTGCGCGAGTTGTAGTTCGAACTCATCGCAAAACAGTACGCGCCTGCTGAACAAACAGCGAGCAGATCTCCCTGCTGCAGCGCAAGTTCGCGCCCGCGGCCGAGGAAATCCGCCGATTCACATACAGGGCCTACAAGGTCCCAGGACTTAGATGTGCGGCCAGAACCAGCAACTTCAACCGGAATTATGTCCATCACAGCCTGGTACAAGGCCGGCCGGATGATGTCGTTCATTGCGCCATCAACAATCGCAAAATTCTTGTGTGCGGTTTCTTTGAGGTATTCAACACGCGTGAGCATCACACCGGCGTTGGCAGTGATGAAACGGCCAGGTTCGAACACCAGCGTCAGTTTACGCGAACCCACACGCGCCAATATTGCATCCATGTAATCCTGCGCGAGCGGCGGCGATTCATCGGTATATCGCACGCCGATACCACCGCCGAGATCGAGATGGCTGATCGCGATGCCTTTTTCCTGGAGTTTATCGATCAGAATCAGCAGGCGATCCAGCGCGTCGAGAAATGGCGCAAGACTTGTGAGCTGGGAGCCAATGTGACAATCGACGCCGACAATTTTCAGCCCGGGCAACTTGCTGGCTTTTTCATACACCGCGAGCGCATCTTCAATAGCGATACCGAATTTGTTGTCTTTGAGTCCGGTGGAAATATAGGGATGGGTCTTTGCATCAACATCCGGATTAACACGCAGCGAGATCGGCGCGGTGCGACGAAGATTTTTGGCTACTGATGATAGTCGCTCGAGCTCGGGCACTGATTCAACGTTGAAACAGTGAATCCCCATTTCAAGCGCGTACTGCATTTCGGCCATGGTTTTGCCCACGCCCGAAAAGATGATCTTGTTGGGATTGCCACCTGCTGCCAGCACACGCACAAGTTCGCCGCCCGACACGATGTCGAAACCGCAGCCAAGGCGCGCGAGCACGTTAAGCACAGCGAGGTTCGCATTGGCTTTAACGGCATAACAGATCAGGTGGGGACGATGTTCAAGGGGCGTGTAATACGCCATGAACTGCTGCTCAATTTTTGCGCGTGAATACACAAAACACGGCGTACCGTAGGTGGCTGCAAGTTCGTTAAGGGGGACGTCTTCGGCAAAAAGCTGATTATCGCGATAGTTGAATGCGTTCATGAAGGACTCAGTTTCTAATTATTATCTGCCAGCAGCACTTGTTGCCTGCACAGCTGGCGGCGGCACCAGGGGTCCTTTCTGGCCGCAGCTGGAAAGAACGACACAACACAACACAAGCAAGAGTAAAGTTTTCATAGGAATTATAGCTGGGTTTGGCAGAAAGACCGGGATTATAGCGGGTTGGACATCAGAATGCTTGGGACATGACCGTCCAAGTGTATGGAATATGTGTCCTGACCCGGCCAGAAAATCCGCGCGCCGCTCACTTGCAGAGATCAAACTACGGCCGCAAAACGCCCGAGCAATCCGCAAGGCAACTTGCTGTTTTGCTCGGCAATTCCAGGGGCAGATTTATCATTCAGCCTTGATATTCCAGAGTTCGATCCTGTTGCCTTCGGGATCATGCACATAAAAGTACGGGGCACGCCATGAATGACTTTTTATGGCTGACGGTTTCGCACCCAGCTCTTCGAGCTGACGCTGCACGGCTGACAGTTTCGCGACTCTGAACGACAGTGTTATGCCCTGTCCTGCAGTAGCCTTGATTGAACATCTCGCTTCGTCGGCAACGCTGATATGGCTGCCGTCCGAGACCTTCAGCTCCATGAACCATTCGTCTTTGGTGAAGGTGGGCTGGAAACCCATGAGGTCGCGGTAGAAGACAACCATCGCCTGCCAGTCGCGACAATAAAGGATGGTGTTGCTGGCGAGTATTTCCATATGAGCAGTCTCCAGTTTGATTGTTCAGCGCTTGAACTGAGTTGTGCGCCTGGCGATTCGCGTGGGTCTTCGACCCTGAAAAAACCGTCCTTCAGCCCAGCGTCAAATGTAATTGATAGGTCATGACAGCCAGAAAACCCACGAGACCCAGATACAACACACCATAGTTGACGCGATCATTCATGCTCGCTTCGTAATAACCTTCTGGCTGTGGTGAGTGCCGATCGGGCCAAAGCGCCTGTTTGATCTGCGGATAGGCCAGGAAAGCGATAAGAATCAACATCGGACTTGGGTTGTACAGGAACAGCGCACCAAGCAGCGGAATACCAAGCAACCAGACTTTCGGCGAAATGATTGCAGTTATCCGGCCACCATCAAGCGGAGAAATCGGGATCAGGTTGAACAGATTGAGCATGCAGCCCGAATACGCCAGTGCCAGCAGCAATTGGCTATCTTGTTCCCTGCCAAGGTAATAACAAACCATCGCGGCGGCGGTTCCCGCAACAGGCCCCGCAAAACCAACGTAGGCTTCGGTTTCCACATTCATCGGCTGGTCCTTGAGCTGAATCCATGCACCCACAAACGGAATAAAGGTTGGCGCACCGACATCGAGACCACGCTGGCGTGCCGCAATGTAATGACCCATTTCATGAAACAGGATCAGCAGCACAAATCCGACTGCATAAGGCCAGCCGAAAATGAAGGAGTAGGTAATCATCGACAGCAACATCGTGCCGCCAGTGAGCAGCACCTTGCCTAATTTACCTGCAGCGAGCAGACCGAATAGAAGTTTCATCAGCCTTCAGTCTTGTTGGATTTTTTGCCGAAAAATTTCGAGAAGCCGCCGATAAGTGCAGCGACAGCAACGAATGCGACTTTTTTGAACGCGATCAGCAGCGCAAACAGTTTGGCAAACAGTCCCATCTTCGCCGCGACACCACCCGCGATCAGCGCAGCAAGGCCATATTCTGCAACCTTGTCGGTGTTCGCGTCGAATTGCTCATAACGATTACCGTCGGTGAATTCAGTGACAGCCAGCAAGTCGGGCATTTCGGATTTGATCGTGGCGATCTGGTTCATGCCCGCTATGGCGTTGAGATTCAGCACGCCCTGTCTGCCCAACACGCGAATATTGTAGTTGAGTGAATTGATTTCACTACCGTCTGTATCGAATTCCTGCGCCCAATAATATTTATGCGTGGCTTTGTCGTAGCGTGGTGGCTCGGCCCAACCTGTCAGCAGCATCGAGCCATAACCCATCTCGACGCGTTCTTCGCTTTCGGCGATGCTGGCTTCCTTCATGTCTGCGAGCAACGCGTCGTAGTCAATTTCGTCTGCTTCGGCATCACTTATGTAGCCATCTTCGTTATACGTGATCACTACGCCCCAACCTTCCGCCGCGACCGGATTAAGTCCTGCAGGCAATACCATACCAAGGGTTTCGTTGCCGGGTGGGTTACCCCAACCTTCCACTAGCAGGGTTTCGGCATTCTCGGGTGTCAGATAAACAAAATTACTCGCGAGCTGCAGCGTGGCTATATCGCCTGGCAGTGTGATGGTTCCACCTTGCGCATTCAGCGCAGTCAGCACTTCTGCCGCCGATGCGGGCGCTTCCTCTCCAGCATTCGGATCCTGGGCAAGCAGTGGCAAGCTTGTGAAGGCTAATAACAGCAACGCAGAAGTTTTTGTCATGAGATTTCCTCAGGATTTATTGAAGGAGAAATAATCGGAAACGAAGACAGCAAATGTGCACCGCGGGCCGACAGTTATTGTCGGTGTTTTCAAGATAGATCAGCAAGGCGGCGATTGCCGTTACCACGCAATTTTGCAAACAAGCCCGCGTTATTTTTTCTTGGACGGCTTTTTTGCCACAGTCTTGGGCGCGGCTTTCAATTTTGTTTGCTTAGGCTGCACCCAGCCTTTCGTCACGAATACATTCCACACTGCCATGCTGTGGCCATGACCCAACTCGAATTCCCGTTTGAGCCAGGCCACCAGATCACCGGCTTTTAATTCGGGAGTAACAATGCCTGAAGCAAGTGCAAGATTAAACAAATCTTCAGGCGTCTTACCGGTTTTAGCCTTGATGGTGTCGAGGTAAGCCTGGAACGTCATGGTGATTGCTCCTGTGATTACACGTCTCGTGGTTTCAGCAGCTACTACTTCCTTCGCAAGCAAGTGCCGACACACAACATCGGCACCCTGCTCGTCATGCTAACCATTCTTCACATATCAAACGTTAACAACATCAATCTACTTTTCTGACCGCGCCTTTGTCTGCGCTTGTTGTCATCGCCGCATAGGCTCGCAATGCTTTTGACACTTTACGTTCGCGCACTTCTTCGGGCTTCCAGGCAGTATTACCCTTGGCTTCCATCGCAGCGCGACGTTTGGCGAGCTCGGCATCAGAGACGGCCATATTGATCGTACGGTTAGGAATATCAATTTCGATGATGTCGCCTTCCTGCACGAGACCAATTGCGCCACCTTCTGCTGCCTCAGGTGAAGCGTGACCAATCGACAAACCGGACGTACCGCCGGAGAACCGACCATCAGTCAGCAACGCGCATACTTTGCCGAGGCCTTTGGATTTCAGGTACGAAGTCGGGTACAACATTTCCTGCATACCTGGCCCACCGCGCGGACCTTCGTAACGAATGATGACGACGTCACCGGGTTTGATCTGATCAGCGAGGATCGCTTTAACGGTGCTGTCCTGACTTTCGAAAACGCGCGCCGGACCCGAGAATTTCAGGATACTTTCATCGACACCCGCAGTTTTGACGATACAACCATCAATCGCAATGTTGCCGAACAGTACGGCGAGGCCACCTTCTTTGCTGTAAGCAAATTCAACATCACGGATACAACCTTTCTGGCGATCGGTATCGAGCGTGTTCCAGCGTGTGGACTGGCTGAACGCCGTCTGCGTTGGAATACCCGCGGGTCCTGCACGAAAAAATTCCTGCACGACTGCGTCGGGTGTGCGCGCAACGTCCCACTTGTCCAGTGCGTCTTTCATCGTCGCGCTGTGCACGGTACTCACGTCAGTATGTAACAGACCGCCGCGTTCGAGCGCACCGAGGATGCCCATCACGCCGCCGGCACGATGTACGTCTTCCATGTGATAGAGCGGTGTTGATGGCGCCACTTTGCAGAGCTGCGGCACTTTGCGCGACAGCCGGTCGATGTCTTGCTGATCAAAATCGAGTTCGGCTTCTTGTGCCGCAGCAAGCAGATGCAGAATCGTGTTGGTCGAGCCACCCATCGCGATGTCGAGTGTCATCGCATTTTCGAAAGCTTTGAAATTGGCGATAGAACGCGGTAACACCGAATAATCGTCCTGTTCGTAATAACGTTTGCAGAGTTCGACGATCGTGCGGCCAGCTTGCAAGAACAACTGTTCACGATCGGAGTGTGTTGCAAGCAACGAACCATTGCCTGGCAACGACAAGCCCAGTGCTTCGGTCAAACAGTTCATCGAGTTTGCGGTGAACATGCCCGAACATGAACCACACGTTGGACATGCAGAACGTTCGTAATCATCAACCTGCGCATCGCTGATCTTGTCATCAAAGCCGGCGACCATTGCATCGACGAGATCGAGTTTGACTGGCGTCGCGGCGAGTTTGGTTTTGCCGGCTTCCATCGGGCCACCAGAAACAAACACCACTGGCACATTCAGGCGCAGGGCTGCCATCAACATGCCGGGCGTGATCTTGTCGCAATTCGAGATGCAGACAATCGCATCGGCACAATGTGCGTTCACCATATATTCGACGGAGTCCGCGATGATTTCGCGTGAAGGCAAACTGTACAACATGCCGTCGTGCCCCATCGCGATGCCGTCATCCACGGCGATTGTGTTGAATTCTTTCGCAACACCACCCGCGCGCTCGATTTCGCGTGCAACCAGCTGACCCAAATCTTTCAGATGAACGTGACCCGGCACAAACTGGGTAAAAGAATTGGAGACCGCAATGATAGGTTTATTGAAGTCGCCGTCCTTCATACCAGTGGCGCGCCAGAGCGCACGTGCGCCGGCTTGATTGCGACCCTGGGTCGTGGTGTGGGAACGATACTTTGGCATGGCATTTCCTCGGCGCCGGTTAAAACCCGGCAGTTAATGTTTCCTGGTATAACTTTGCAGCAGGCTCTGAAATTTTACCGATCAGAAGGGCAACAAAAGAATCAGGGTGTTGCGTTAATTATACGTAGTAGCAGGTTCGCAGTGATTTACAGATTCAGTATGTTCCACCGATCAGGTTCTGTTGCTACTTAATCAATCATGCGAAATGAATTACTAAGGAACCTCTGATTAATTGCGAATACGTCATACCCGCGGCTTTTAAAGCATATCCGTCGCGAAAGCGGGGAC
>JAZKES010000048.1:0-2323 GCA_040386995.1 Pseudomonadota bacterium
CAACGCCCTGTGATTTGCCGTTGGTGCCTTTGATGTAGGCGCCGAGTGCGCGTACAGGTGTCCAGTCATTACCGAGACCGCCAGCCCACTTGGACAACATCGCGTTGTCGTGGATCGCGTGGTAGATGCCGGAAAGATCGTCGGGCACTGTGGTCAAAAAGCACGATGACAATTGCGGACGCAGCGTGCCGGAGTTGAACAGCTGTGGCGTGGAAACCATGTAGTCGAAACTCGAGAGCAGGTTGTAGAACTCGATTGCGCGTGCTTCGCGGTTGTCTTCGTTGATCGCAAGACCCATCGCAACACGCATGAAGAAAATCTGCGGCAGTTCGAAACGGGTGCCTTCGCTCTGGATGAAGTAACGATCGTATAAAGTCTGCAGGCCGAGATAGGTGAACTGGTCGTCGCGTTCTGCCTGCAGGGCTTCGCCGAGGCGGGACAGGTCGAACTTGAGCAGTTCGGGTGACAGCAGTTCGAGCGCAACACCTTTCTCTATATAAGGGCGCAGTGTTGCGGCGTAACGGTAGTGCATTTCAGACTGCGTGGCGCTCTGGGCTACGCCGAGGAAACCCAGGGCTTCGCTGCGCAGGGTGTCGAGCAACAGGCGCGCGGCAACGTACGTGTAGTTGGGGTCGGACTCAACGAGCGTACGCGCGGTCATCACGAGTGTGATCTGCACGTCCTTGATGTTGACGCCGCTGTAGAGGTTCTTGATGGTTTCTTCGTAGATCTTGTCGCCGGTAACACCATCTAGACGGTCGCAGGCTTCGGTGATGATCGTGCGCAGGCGGTTGGTGTCGAGGGCCTGGGTGCTGCCATCTTCCATCGTCACGAGCAGGTCGGGGCGCGCGGATTCAACTTTTTGCTTCTGTTGGGTTTCGCGCTGGCGGGCGTGTTCGTTACGGTAGATCACGTAGCTACGGGCGACCTTGTGTTCGCCGGAGCGCATCAGGAGGAGTTCGACCTGGTCCTGGATTTCTTCAATATGGATGCTGCCACCTGATGGCATGCGACGGCGGAAGGTGTTGCCGATTTCCTCGGAGAGCCTTGCAACGGTTTCATGGACACGCGTGGACGCGGCTGCGTTGCCACCTTCTACCGCCAGATACGCCTTGGTGATGGCGATCGTGATCTTGGAATCGTCATACACGACGACCGAGCCATTACGCTTGATGACCCGCAGCTGACCCGGCGCCATAGTGGCCAGGTTGTCGTCATTTTTAACCTGGGACCGGGCGGGAGCGGTGGAGGTAGTACGGGATAGTTCTGTTTCGGTTTGCATGGGTATTAGCTCCGGGGAATCGATGCGTTACTGCGTGATTTTTAGTTGTTTTGTGGCTCGTTGTTTTACTTGTTGTCGGACTTGTTGCGTAGCGATGATATTGCGCTGGTTTTGTGCTGCTTTTTTACGGACTTTTTCAGGGACTCTTTTAGAGAGAATCTGTCATCTGAATCTGGTGTTTTTTGCATTGTTTTTCAATTCTCGCGGGCAAAACCAGATACGGGCTACAGTGACACAAGATGACGACAGGCACAAGATATAGGTGAATTCGTCATGTGGAACACTATATCAGGGGATATTTTTTTGAGGCAAGCGGTATTTGCTGTTAATTAGCTGTGGATAAGATGGGCGCAACTGGTGAGTTGCCGGGTATAAACCAAGTTGGTGCCTGGAGGGTTATTTTGGGGCGTTTAATTTGGGGTGGGAAGCGCGATTTTGAGGGGGTGTTGGGAGGGGTTTCAAGCGGGAAATCGGGCGCTTGAGAAGGGCTTTTTAAGGGCTTGGGAAATAGCCGCAAGGTAGAGTAAAGAAGTGTTCAGGATCGTTCGATTTGGTTGCGAATTACACGGCAAATAGCGGGACGAATTTGGTTGAGGGTCAAGCTTGCTGACGTTGTTTTTGGGTCGCTTTGGTGCGTTTTAAAATGGGCGACGACGGCGCACGAGCGGCGGCACGGGTTGCTGAATAACTGCGGTTTATTGGATCGTCGGTAGAGAGGAAGGGGAGGGAGCTTTGGTAGTGCAGAGTTATACATGGCCAGGTTCGGTGATTTCCTGGGGGCGTTTCGCGCAGTGCAGATTTTGAGCTCGGCCCGGGAATGGATGTTCGAGCAGGCCTTGGGTGTGGCGGGGATGTTGTGTCACTCGAACGCTACTGACTAGTTCCAGTCCTGAGTCCTTACGGCTGTATTTAGGGGTTCGTCGCATTGAAGTGTGGGCTGGCAAAACGGGTTACAGCTTGCCGTGAAGGGTTTTCTTCTTCGTTATGCGTTCATCTACAGCTCCAGCGAACCTGGATTCCCGCCTTCGCGGGAATGACGAA
>JAZKES010000049.1:0-1502 GCA_040386995.1 Pseudomonadota bacterium
ACAACTACTTCGACAAATAAGCCGCGATGTCTTCAAGCTCTGCATCGCTGACTTCGGTTTTGCGGAAGGGCGCCATCATCAGCACGCCCTGGCGGACGAAGGTTTTCACGACATCGGGTGTCAGGTCGGTACGATCTTCGAGTACAGATGGCAAACTATCCTTGTACTTTAGCTCCAGTGACTGGGTACCGGGATGACCGGGCCCAGGCGCGTGGCAGGGTGAGCACCATTTTTCGTAGACTACCTGCCCTTGCTCCTGTGCCGAAGCATATTGGGCCAACGGACCTGAAACTATCACGATGCCGGAGACGGCAAATATCAGCTTACGCATTTTCATTGCCCTCCCGCAGGTGTTTCGGCCAGACGCCGTAGCGTCCCGCGCCGATGATGCCGTTTGGATCGACCGCATCTTTTATCTTTTCCCTGAATTTGCGCAATGCATGATCGTTGAATGAATATGTGTCGGAGACGGTGTCCTGGAACACGGCCGGTGCGCGATATTCCGTCCAGCCTTGTTCAGCGGCAAGTGCGACCCATTTTTCGAACGCGATGCGCACTTTGGTATTCGCAGCGATGTCTTTGGAAATCGGGAACATGATCAGGCCTACCAGCGAACGTTCCCAGTTGGTCATGAACACGGGCCCAATGACGCCGAGGTTTTCGTTGCCACTGACTTCCGCGAGATTCGTGCGGTAGAAGTCGCGAAATTTCAGCAGGTCTTCACCCGTGCGTGGCAGGATCGGCGAGAACCCGATATGGCCGCCCGGAGGATTTGGTTGCAGCTGGCTGCGGCCGAGCATTGAAAATGTCGACAGGTTCGGAATGCCGAAGTTGACGAGGCGCACGTTGGCGCGATCTTCTTCCGACAGAGGTGTGCGTACCAACGGGGTTTCGTTAAAAACTGCGCCGGGAATGGTCACAAATTTTTCGCGCGCGTATTCGAGCTGCGCACGAATGACAGGTTCGGGGCCGTAGATCGGCACGGTCAATGTCCACTTGGGTCCGTCGCCGCCCGGGCCGAACGCGCCGCTCAGATTGGTCGAGCCATTGATGACAAGTTTGTTTTCGAGCAGGTTCAGAATGTCGAGCAGTGGAATGATGTCTTCATCGTTGAACACCTGCACGGTTGCGGAAATCAGTGCTTCAGGGCGTGGCATCAGCCAGAAACCCATCTTGGTCACGATGCCCATGTTGCTCTGCCGGAACAGGCCATCGATCCACGGGCCATAACCCCACTTGTTCTGCTGCCAGGTTTTGGAGTTGGGCGCTGCGCCCATGCCGGTGCGCACAATTTCGCCTTCGCCCGTTACCACTTCCATGCCGCAATGTGCGCCGAAATGATCGCGGAATGGATACGCTGTCCAACCGCCACCGCCGTCGAGTGCGTTGCCAACCACGCTGCCCCAGCCCGGATCGGGTGGATCGATCCATACATCGAGGTTACGTTCGGTGATGTAGTTATATAAGTCGAAGTAACTCACGCCTGGCTCGACAAGCGCATA
>JAZKES010000049.1:1602-5788 GCA_040386995.1 Pseudomonadota bacterium
AATTTTTCGAGAGCGGCAGTAAATGCCGCTTCACTTACATTGGGAGGCAAGGCCATCGGAAACTCCTGTTATTGTTTTTGTTTTAAACCGCAGTACGCGGCGCAATGATCCATGAATACAGTTTTTGCGCTTCACCCAGATGTGTTGCAAGGCCCGCGCTTGATGGACGGAAGTCGCGTTTTGGCGCGAGATTTCCTGCGATCAATGCATCAGCCAGAATGCCAGGCCAGCTGCTTCCTGATGCCGTGAGCGAAAGCGCAAGCGCAGGATCTGCAGAACGAATGATGTTATGGATCGCGTTGCCTTCGCCAGCGGGTTCATGCTCGGCTTCGAACACAACACGCAAGCCATGTTCCCAAGCGAGGTTTTCGAGCAGGAACAACGCGGGACGTTCGGTGAGGCCCACAACCGCAGCGCGTGAGTTTTTCCAGTGGCCCAGTAATTCGTTTTGCCAGAGGTCGGTGATGTCGCCTTCGATTTCACGCACGGGTGCGCCGAGTGGTGTGGCACGTGCGCCGAAAGCGCGGGCTTCCGCATAACGGGAGTCAACGATTACTGCGGCGAACGAGGTTGGTTTATGGGTACTTGCGAAACTGGCGCGGCCGGCGAGTGGTGCTGCGGTGAGCGCCGCGGCTGTCTGGAGGAATTGCCGTCGGTTGGTCATGTCTGCACTCCTTTACTGCTGCTCATGGGCAGCTTGTTATTATTTGCGTGGCTCTGTTGTCTCGCTCTTGTCAGTTAAAGCTATCCGTTAAAACTATCGGATAAAGTTATCAGATAAGTTTCCGGCTGGTACAAGCACCGGATAAACAGATAAAACGCGAGATGGCCAAGCTCTTTCTACATCGGACACACCTGGCGATCAACTGTCACCTCATCTGCGCCGACTCAATTTTGAAGATTGAAACTAACAGAATCCACCAACCGAATAAATCGGGTTTTGCAGATTTGTTATAACTTCTACAACACCGCGGCTGGCGAAGGTTGTTGTGATATCAGTATGCAGGAAATACAGTCACGCAATTTCCCCCAGTTGTTGTTGGCGGGGACAATGTTGCCTGGTCACTATCTTTCAAGCACATCAATACGCGGTGGAATCCATGGCGGGAGATTGGATGGACATTGTGTTGGTGTTGCTGGCAACGCGAGTTCAGCGAAACCGAGTTCGGGTTCACGGTCGTAGCGCAGGTCGCCAATTATCCAACCCTCGCCTTGCCGCTGGATCCATAACGCGCGGCCAAACTGTGTGAACGCTGCTGCCTCGCAGTTGTTCTGCACGAGTGCCTGCAGTTCAGTCAGCGACATCGTCACTTCGTTTTGCCACTGCAGTTTGGCGGTATCGGGCGCGGTGGTCGGTGACAGCGCGACGGTGGTCGTGCCGCTCAGTGAAAATGTGGAACAGCGATCTGCATCGAACAATCCCGGCGCCAGCGCGAACATTGCCTGCCGTAGTGTGTAATCGTCGTCGTTCACCTGCATCAGGATAACTTCCCAGCACAGCGGATTAACGGGAAGTGGCGCGAGCACTTCATCGACAAGAATAGAATCTGGAAACTGCGCGGCAGCAAGCGCCGTGACTTGGCGGTACGCGAGACGGCTTGTGAACAGAAACATGGCCACGATAACAACACATGCAACAACAGCGCTGACCGCTGCCGTGCGCGCGGATGCACGCCAGGCAACTAATAACAAGCCTGCGCAGAGCAGCGCCAAACAGATCGCCATCGACAGTGGCACGAGGCCAGTGCCAAAACTCAGGCCGACTGCAAGCAGCAGAGCGATCGCCATAAGCCCGCGCGTCAGCCAGCCGCGCAGCAATAACAACAATGGTGCGGCCGCGACCCAGAAGAGTGGCTCGACAATAAAAATCGCATCCCCGTAAAACCATGCGTTGTTGAATGGCCAGAACGGATGTACGCCGTATTCATTGGTAGCATCCATGCCGATGTGCAGCAGCGGCGCAAGCACAGCGATGAACGCGAGCCAATAACGATCTGTTGATGTGGATGGCACATGTCGCCAGCGCAGCCATGCCGATGATGCGAAGTACATCAATGCCGCGAGCACAATCGCAATAACCAGCGTATGGGTATGACCACGATGGTCCAGCAGATAACTCAACGTACCACCCGTGAAGGAGGTATAGACAAGATCGGCGTCCGGCAAGTTGCTGCCCACGATCATGAGTGTCATGTAGAGATTACGACGCGTGGAAGCCGGCAACACAGATCGTGTCACTGGAATGATACGCGCGGCAGCTTCAGCGACAACAGCGCCGATGAGCGTGTGAGTCAGATTATCCATGGTTAAAGAATACGTCTCGTGTTGCGGCAGGGCAGGAAGAGCCTAGAGTAGCCGAAGCGCGGCTGTGCGGAAATTTTTTATGTTGTTCAAATGCGACAAACCGCGAATGGTGCTTACTTAGCGAGATTCCTCTCATTTCGTCATTCCCGCGAAGGCGGGAATCCAGATGTTTGCGCGCTTTACCCCTTGGATTCCCGTCCCCGCCTTCGCGAGGTCAAGCTTTAAACGCCGCGGGAATGACGTTAGGAGAGATTCCGATTACGAGCCTTAACCAAGTACCATTCAACAACGCGCTATCTTTTCTAAAACATCAATAAAACTGATCGAATGATTGTTGCGTGAAGACGCAGTGAAAGTTCATTTGCATCCCCAGTACGAAGTTCATGATTGCTACGGCAGCGCCGCAAGAATACCGCCATCCGCGCTGAAACAACTACCCGTCGAATAACTCGCATCGTCGGATGCCAGAAACAGCATCAGTCGCGCGATCTCTTCAGGTATCGCATAACGTTGCATCGGAATACTCTTGGCAATTGCTGCCTGCATCTGCTCGGGTGCATCGGGCATCACCATGTTGTGAATGTTGGCCATCATGGGTGTTGCGACATAACCCGGATGAATCGTGTTTACGCGCACGTTGTGTGGAGCAAGTTCCAGCGCTGCACCTTTCATCATGCCGACCAACGCGTGTTTGCTGGCGGTATACGCGGTGGTGCCGGCCAGTGCTGACAAACCTTGAATCGAAGAGGTCAGCACGATGCTGCCACTACGACGGGTTTTCATCGCGGGAATCACCGCGCGCATGCCGAGCCAGATCGCCTTGAGATTCACAGCCAGTACTTCATCGAAAAGTTCTTCAGGATATTCTTCCATCGGCATGTTCGCACCGCAGATGCCGGCGTTAAACAATGCCGCATCAATATAGCCGAACGTCGCGAGTGCATGGCGGGAATAGGCAGCGATCTGTCGCGAGTCACGCAGGTCTGCAACAAAATAAAGAACCTGATCCGCATCGAAGCTCGCTGCAAACGTCTTTAGCTGTGCTTCATCTTTGTCTACCAGCAGCAAGCGGCAACCTTCTGCTGCGAACAGTTTTGCTGCTGCACTGCCGATGCCACTTGCGGCGCCCGTGATGATTGCAGTTTTGTCCTGCATTTTTTTCATGTTGTCTCCATGTCTGACAGAGTAGCTCATCAAGCGTTGGTGAATTCACCGCTACTCGTGAAGATCTGCAGCAGCGATAGCGGCAGTGTTTTATTGGAGCGACGGTTCTCCAATTTTCCGGAGCACAGAACCAGGAACTGTTCGCAAAAAAAGTGCTGTGAACTTTTCACGCAATACTGCGAACGCAGCGTTCGCCGGAAGAATCGATGACGAAGTGTTCATCATATTGGTTGTGAAAGTGGTGGTACTGCTTTAGACGGTCTCTGCTTGTCGAGTCTATTGTTTCAAAGTGAACATCGCTGGCCTTCGTCAAGATAGCAGTCACCAATGTTTCATCTACCAGCCGTAGCACAACTGTGTCGTCATGACCCGCCTGGGCGACGGCATCGTGCTCGCCCGGAATTCATGTAGTGCAGTGCTTGGCGCAAACTGACTGCTTGTTACTTGCCATGTGTATGAAGACACACTTTCGGATTACACACGAACACGTTGCAAGTTCGTGGACTCATGTCGGCACCTTTTACGATCTTACTTTGTGGCGCTTAAACACTCGCATCCAGAACATACCTTCGAAAGCTACACCCAACACGAGGAACAACACGCCGCCCGCGGGGGCGCTAAATGAATAACACATTATTGCGGCCAGCAAACATAGAACTGTGATGATTAATCGCGTTAATGATTTCATGATTGCACTCTCCGGGCTGTTCTATTGATG
>JAZKES010000049.1:5888-9676 GCA_040386995.1 Pseudomonadota bacterium
GTTATGTCTATTCCGGCAATCAGCGTGGCAGTTTCACCAGGCGATCACCCTGGAACGAACCTACATAAACTGAGTCGTCCACTTCAATTGCAACTGAGGTGCCGTTGATCAGTGCCTTACCTTCGTTATTAAACACCGCCGTTACTGCAAGAGTCGCTGGGTCGACTTCCGCGACAATCATGCCCTGAATGCAGGGGTTTTGTGAGCTTGAAGGACAATTGCCACTTACGCCGTTGATACCCGCAGCGAGAATTTTGCCATCAGGCGTCCAGGTCAGGTTGTCGGGCATAAACGTGAATGCGGCTTTTTTTACTTCTTTCATGGCGACGAGATCGTATTGATGAAAGTCGCGCGTGGTCCAGCCGCTGACATACGCGTAGCGACCATCTTTGGAAACCAGCACACCATTCGGATAACCATACTCCGAGCCGGGCAACACTTGTTCACCATCGGTTGCGTTCCAGCGCGCAATGTTGCCGCTCGGCGCACCAGCGAACAGATCCTGGCCCTCTGTCATGATGGCTTGCGGACGTGTTGCCACGAAACCACCATCGGGCAGCGCGGCTACATCGTTGTAGGCTTTCTCGGCCAGCACACAACCGCGCCAGAGAAGTTTGTATGAAGCGCCATCCGGTTGCAGTTCATACATTTCGATGGACTCGCGCACGTTGTGATTCACGACATACAGTTGCCACTCGCCCGAGGTGCGCTGCGAAAGCGACAAACCGTGCGCGCCTGATTGCAAGCCGATGTAATCAGTGCACTCAGCAGAACCCCAGCCAGCTTTCTTCTCAGCAGACATTGCAAGTGCGGAAAAAGTTTTTGCTTTCAGGTCGAACAGATCAAGTGCTTGATCCACCACCTGGCCGAACTTGGCCACGATCAAAAAATTACCATTTGGCGTAAGTTCGAAATCTTCAGGAGCGCGTGTGCCGCAAACAATCTCGACATCACCTTGCATGCCACAATCCAGCGTTGCTGGATTAACCGCGCCGGGCTGCGCGAGAGTGGGAAGTGGCAGGCACAAACTGAACACAACTGCGGGAAAAAATTTAACAAGACCCTTTTTGAAAGCGACCATGACCACCCCTTATGCGTAGTTATTATTGTTGACCGAGCATATGCCAGTGGTTGGGGCTTTGTCCATGAGGTGGGTGAGGTGCGGAGATCGCCTAATGTCTGAGCGCTATGTCGACTAGTGAGAGCAATCCGTAATGGCCATTTCTGAACGTCAGCGGTTTTTTATGTAGGTGATAAATTTCCACATCTTAAAGACTCTCTGATCAATCCAACTTTCGTCATTCCCGCGAAGGCGGGAATCTAGAAAATAAACCACTGGATTTCGTTCCCGCGAAGGTGGGTAGTAGCCAAAGATCTGGCACCTGGATTCCCGCTTTCGCGGGAATGACGGGTGATTGAAGATTTGTCTATGGCGTCGTGATGAGTGGCGCTCATCTAATTTCCGAGTGCTTATATCAGCGCAGAACAATCTGCCCCGCCAATTTCTGAGCGTCAGCGTTTTTTTTCCAGCGGCATTAATTGTCTAAATCGTAAAGGAGTTCTGATTAATTCAAATTACGTGATACCCGCGTCTGATAAAGTTTGTCCGCACGAAGGCAGGGGTGGGTATGCAGAAAATCAACAATCTGGATTCCGTTCCCGCGAAGGCGGGGAGTAGTAGACAAAAGATGGGCCATCTGGATTCCCGCTTTCGCGGGAATGACGAGCGGTTGAGGATTGTTCATGACGTCGGTGATGCGCGGAGGCTGCGCAATTATCAGAAAATTACCGATTAACGCAGAGCAATCCGCACCGATAATGTTCAGACGCTAAACGCTAAACGCTAAACGCTAAACGCTAAACGCTAAACGCTAAACGCTAAACGCTTCTATCTATATGCGCAAAATTCAAGCAGGCCCCGATTAAATTAATTTACGTCATACCCGCGAAGGCGGGTATCCAGAAGAAGTAACGACCTGGATTCGGTTCCCGCGAAAGCGCGGAGTGGCGCCCACAAAAATCATTTACCTGAATTTGCATTCCTATTGCTACACATTCCTCGTTCGTAAATAACCAGCTTGCTGATGATTCGTGTTGGCGCAACCGCGCGAAATTTTATCGCCGTATAAAAAACCAGATATTTTCAAAACTTGTACTAGGCTTTCATAGTGAGTCGATAGCGAAGACGTTGGTATGGAGCACTGAAAAACCGCTGATTGTTTTTACCCCGATGAAAAAAACAGCAAGAAAATTCATCGAAATGGCTCGGCTTGAAATTGGCAATCGCTTGATCCGTATTCAGAACTTGCGTCGCTGCGACATAACCTCAGGGAGCAATATTGTGCGTAATGGACTACATGTGTATCTGGCTGCGAAGGGTTGGTACAAAAACTATGTGTTGATCATGCTGGTGCTTGTGTATGCGATCAACACGATGGACCGGCAAGTGCTCAGCTTGCTGCTTGAAGATATAAAACTCGAGTTTGAACTAACCGATTCACAGCTCGGGCTTTTGGGCGGCGTTGCATTCGCGTTCTTCTATTCTTTTATTGGTATTCCACTCGCGCGTTGGGCTGATCGTGGTAACCGGAAATTTATTCTCGCGCTTTGTGTGCTCGTCTGGAGTACCGCGACCGCGCTGTGCGGGTTTGCTGTCGGGTTTCTTACACTCATTGCCGCACGGATTGGTACCGCGGTTGGCGAGGCAGGCGGTTCGCCAACGTCGCATTCACTCATCGCGGACTACTTCACCGCAAAACAGCGCGCCACAGCGTTGGCAATTTTTGCGCTGGGTGTGCCACTGGGTTCAATAACAGGGAATCTCGCCAGCGGATGGCTCAACGAATTTTTCGAATGGCGCTCTGTGTTCGTCATAGTGGGAGTGCCGGGTATTATTGTTTCACTGCTCGTGTATATGTCGATACAGGAGCCCGACAGAAACAATGCACTAAGTTCGAGCAAGACGACAACAGCTCCGATGCCATCGTTATGGTCCGCCTTGCAATATCTATGGACACAAAAATCCTACATTCATATGTGTATCGCGGCCGGCCTACATTCTGTTGTGTGGTACGCGGGTAGTACCTGGAATGCCTCGTTTCTGATTCGCTCTCATGGCGTCGGTGCTGGCGAGGCAGGTTCATTCATGGCGACGTTTGCGTGTGCAGGATTAGTCGGCACTTTTTTCGGTGGTTATCTGGCCGATCGATTAGCAACAAAATATCACGATCAACGTTGGTACCTGTGGCTGCCAGGTATAGCGATCGTGTGCATGATTCCGTTTCAGTTTTCTGCGTATCTCAGCGAAAGCTTCGTCTCGGCCATTGCTTCGTTCTGGATAATGACGCTGTTCGCAGCAACTTTTTTCGGCCCGTCGTACGCGGTGTGCCAGAGTCTGGCGACGCCACATACCCGCGCGTTGGCGTCGTCCATTCTGATCTTCGTCCAGACCCTTATCGGGCTCGGCATAGGACCGTTGCTGGTCGGCTTGATCAGCGACTATCTCGCGCCGACGCTTGGCGCAAGTTCTCTACGTTACGCGCTTGTGGTCGTGGGGCTCGCAAATCTATGGTCCGCCTACCACTACTTTTGCGGCAGCCGAAGTTATCGCGAGGATGTTGCAAGTGTGCAGCGGGAGTTATCGGTGGCGGCTCATAAACCATCCACGGTGATGACTGGTGTTCATCTGGCTAAACAAGGCTGAAGATGGACAAGGTGTTCATCGCAAATCTATTGAGGCATGGCTGAGCTATTGAGAAATTCTTGAAAGCCCCAGAGCAGATTATCTG
>JAZKES010000049.1:9776-11415 GCA_040386995.1 Pseudomonadota bacterium
CTGAAGCGAAATCTGTTCTCTATTGTCGCAGCAACACCTCAATCCAACATAATCACTAACGTTCGCATATCGTAATGCTGCAGCACCAAAAGAATTGCCAACACTCATTCGGTGAGCGCTGGCCACAGCTGAGTGTGATCCCACAAGTAACGACAGCCATTACCATCTGTCACAAGTTGCAGGAAGGTGATGTACTGCCACGGCTTCGAAAGAAAAAAGAGTTTGTCTTCTGCCGGATACAAATAACACTGATGTGAATTTTTAGCAGCATTATCAGCTATCGACAAAATTTCGATCCTCGGGCGACCATCACTCAGGCTGATTAAAAAACGGGTGCGACTGTCTCCATAGGCACCGATGATCACATCGTTATCGTCCGGAAGAGCATCAAGCAGAATAGCCGGTTGTTTTGCAGTACTGCGGCTCAGCTCCGGATAATCATGCCGAAACAGGAGCGACGACAACGCACCAGGACTACGCAACGGCGAGTGGGCGATCAGGCAGATCGCCGTGTTGCTGGCGCGGTTTACACGAATGTATGTCTGGTTGTGACTATCCATACCATCGTGGCCATGCCAGGAGTTCGCAAATCTTTTCCAGCCATAACAGATGCCCGCAATTGTTGGAGACCACCCGGGCATCGGCTTTTGTATTCCGAACATGTCCTCGACGAGGTTATCAGTCAGATTAAGTGGATTGTGATCAGGCTTAAGGTAGCTGCTCGTGAACGCCATCAGTTCATGCAACGACAAGTTCAAGTTGTTGCCACTTGAAGGACAGATCGGGAGATGATCAGCGGTATCACTGATCGTGTGTGGAAGACCGATGTTGCGGTTGCAGATTCGCGCCATTATCTGCATTCGCAAGAACTCTCCAAACGTCAACTGGGTAACATGTTCGATAACAAGACCAAGCAGAATGTAACCAGCTACGCCATAACTGTAGAACGTTCCCGGCGCAAAAATTCGTCCACTCTTGTTCAGCGCTCCAAACACGCGTTCATCGTCGATAAAACCTCTCGCGTTTACCGGCGCAGCGTTCAGTCCATCAGCAGTCAACCCATGTGTATGCGAAAGCAGATGCGCAACGGTAATGCCCGCCAGCAGGTTTGCAGTTGATGCTGTGTTTGTGGCGGCGACTGGAAGAAGATCAGTTATCACATCTTCGAACCCAAGCTTCCCCGCTCCCACAAGTGTGGCAACCAAGGTTGCAGTGAAAAGTTTTGCGACACAAAACGCGGGACTACCCTTCGAGAGACTGTGATCGGGCATGGACGACTGATTGCTAATGTTCACGGCGACAATCCGGTCGCGACTGACGATCCCTAACGACGCCGATTCAACGTGTGTTTGCCTGCACGCTTCTGAAAGTTTCTCCTGCCAGTACTGCGAAGTGTCGTTGTCGATGTCCAGCACGTTATCTCTCGGGTATGAAACCATCCAGGCTGTTGTTACTTCGACGTGATGTTTCTGTTGATAGTTATAGATCAGTTCTGGGCGGCCGTGAGGAAATATTCCACGCACCTTTGGACGACTGAATATAACCAGCGGGCAACGCGGTTTACTTAAAGACTCAAACGCTGAGTGCTCGTTGTACCGGCCGGTGACAAGTGAATGCGAGCGGCTGTCCCATCCACCTT
>JAZKES010000049.1:11515-14894 GCA_040386995.1 Pseudomonadota bacterium
TGTTTGCCGTTGGCGATGGATATCAAGGACATCGACCGTCTCGACAAAATTGTCCAGCGTTCGCGCCCGATTCATATGGGTGATCACCTCTACCGATCTGGCGAACAGTTTCATTCGATTTACGCCGTACGCTCAGGTTCCATCAAAACCTATATGGTGGACGATGATGGTATTGAACAGGTCACCGGGTTTTTCCTGCCGGGTGAAGTGCTCGGCTTTGATGGCATTGGCTCAAAAATGCACGGCTGCAATGTGGTCGCGCTGGAAACTTCTACCGTGTGCGAAATTCCCTTCAATCGCATAGAAGAATTGTCGTTGCAGATATCGAGCCTGCAACATCACATTTTCGAACTCATGAGCGAGCAGATTCAAACCGACCAGAAGATGATGCTGACACTCAGCAAGAAAAGCGCCGAAGGTCGTATTGCGACTTTCCTGCTTGGCTTGTCGCAACGGTTCAGTCGTCGCAATCTTTCCCCCAACGCGATGCGCCTGCCGATGTCACGCCTCGATATCGGCAACTATCTCGGCCTTACCATTGAAACCGTCAGCCGCACGCTGAGTCGCCTGCATAAAGAGAATGTGCTGGATGTCGATGGTCGCGAAGTCGTGATCAAGGATCATGCGCGGTTGAACGAGTTGTGCCACAGCGTATAACAATAAATTGGGTCAGCTGAAGGGTTGGCTCGACGCAAAGCAGCGCGTTGCAATTTTCCCAATTGATCGAAAGTGACGAACCGAAACAGCAGATCCGTATTGCCTGGTTTCTTTGGCTTTATGCCGCGCTTTAATATCTCTACAATCCCCCCATGTTGCGTCCCTGCCTGCTGGCCTCTCTTTTGCTGATTTCCGGACTTTCTGTTGCTGCACAGGATTTGCCGCGTCGTATCGTCAGCATGAATTTGTGTACCGACCAGTTGCTGTTGTTGCTCGTGGAGAAAAATCGTATTGCCTCGTTAAGTTACTTTGCGAGTGATCCTGTTTATTCTGCGTTGGCTGATCAGGCCGCGGGTATTCCCGCCAATCGTGGCCAGGCTGATGAAATCATCACCTTTGCACCCGACCTTATACTCACGAGTCAGTTCAGCGCAACGTTATCGGCCAACATGCTCGAACGTATGGATTACAACGTTCATCGGTTGGGTTTCGCAGCGAGCCTGGACGACGTGTATACGCAGATCAGTGAGGTGGCAGAAGTGACTGGCACACAAATACGTGCAGCTTCTCTGAGTGCAAAGATCCAGCGAGACATCGCGACGCAGAAGGAAACACTTCTGCCAACACTTGCTGGAAAGTCTGCCGTGTTTTTTGCAGCCAACGGCTTTACGTATGGCACCGCTTCATTGCAGGACGATTTCATCACGAGTCTCGGTATGCGCAATATTGCAGCTGAAGCAGGCATCAGCGGTCCTGCGCTGTTATCGATTGAATTATTACTCGCGGCTAACCCGGATTTTATTTTCGTCGACGAAAGTCGCGCGCTTGATGCGCAGCTCGCTCATCCGATGTTGCAACATCCTGCACTCGCCGCGCTTTCACCCCACACCAGAATGGTGACGTTGCCGGATACTCTCTTTCAGTGTGCCGGCCCGCAATTCGCATTGGCCTATGCCACCTTCGCAGAACAACTTCGTAATGAAAATTAATCGCGCAATGGTGCTGCTGCTCGTGGTGCTCATACTCCTGTTCTGGATGGAGTTGATCAGTGGCCCTGCACACGTGCAGTTGGTTGAGGCGATACAAGATCTGTTCGCAGGCAACGCAAGCATCCCGGCGATCATCCTGAGTGAAGTGCGTTTGCCGCGTGCGCTGCTCGCTGCGTTGGTGGGTGCATCGCTTGCTATTTCGGGTGCTGCATTGCAGGGGCTTCTGCGTAATCCACTTGCAAGCCCTGACATTCTCGGCATTTCCCAAACTGCAGCACTGTTCGCTGTGTTAGTACTTTATTACGGTCTTTCGCAATACGCGTGGTTTATCCTGCCGATGGCTGCGCTTGCAGGTGGTGTGTTTGCGGTTGTACTGATGCTTGGGCTGGCGCGGCGTATTGCGGGCGCACACACGATAATTCTCGCAGGCATTGCAATCAGTGCATTGGCAGGTTCGTTGACCGCACTCGCGCTGAACTTCGCGCCCAATCCTTATGCGCTGCAGGAAATTTATTACTGGATGCTCGGCTCCGTCGCCAATCGCAGCATGAATGAAGTCTGGCTCGCATTGCCGTTTATGCTCGCAGGCTGGGCCCTGTTGTTATACAGCCGCAATTTTCTCGATGCGCTGAGTCTTGGCGAAGACACCGCGCAGAGTCTCGGCTTTGCGGTCAATCGTTATTCATGGCTGATTATTCTTGGCGTTGCATGTTGCACCGGCGCTGCAGTTGCCGCCAGTGGCAGCATTGGTTTCATCGGTCTTGTTGTGCCGCATGTGTTGCGTGGTGCAGTAAAGGCACAGCCGGGTCGTTTGTTGTTGGTCAGCCTGCCAGGCGGCGCAGTATTGGTGCTACTCGCAGACATCATTGTGCAGTGGTTGCCGAGTGCCATTGAATTACAACTCGGTGTGATAACTGCCGCGATCGGTGGACCCTTCTTCCTGTACCTGCTGCTCAAAAAACGGCATCTGTTTCTATGACCAGTCTGCCGCACGTCTTGTTATCTGCGAGTAATTTGAGCCTGAGTGCAAATGGCGCGGTATTGCTCAACAACCTGAATGTGCAGATCAATGCGGGCGAAGTAGTCGGTGTGATCGGCCCTAATGGTGCGGGTAAGTCTTCATTGCTCAAGTTGCTTGCTGGCGTAAGTTCTCCAACGACAGGTGTGATAAGACTCGAGGATAAAGCTTTGGCGGACTGTACCGCTCTGCAGAAGGCCAAGTCGGTTGGGTATCTCGAACAACGTCCTCATGTATATTGGCCACTTTCGGTCGCGCAAATCGTGAGCCTCGGCCGTCTTCCTCATGCAGATGCATCGGCTGTACAGAATGACGCTGCAGTTGAGGTGGCACTTAAGTTCACGGGCATTGCTTCAATGCGAGAGCGGCTGTTCAACACCTTGTCGGAAGGCGAAAAAATGCTCGTGAATATCAGTCGTGTCCTCGCAACCGAGCCACGTATGATCCTGGCCGACGAACCTACCGCCGCGCTCGATCCATATCACCAGCTGCTGGTGCTCGAACTTTTACGCGCGCTCGCAACACAAGGACGGGGCATCATGGTTGTGTTACACGACCTCACTCTCGCAGCACGGTTTTGCGATCGGCTTGTATTGCTCGCAGCAGGCAGCGTTGTTTGCGACGGCAAACCTGAAGCTGTTTTGACGTCAAGCCACATTGCGCAGGCTTATCATATCGATGCGACTTATGATGAAGTTACTGGCACCGTCACGAC
>JAZKES010000049.1:14994-16444 GCA_040386995.1 Pseudomonadota bacterium
CATTACTTCTGGTTATCTCCGTGGTGCCCATTGGTCAGTGGTTGTTGTATCCGCTCGAAAAACGTTTCACCGCTAATCCCCCATTACCTGCCGAAGTTGACGGCATCATCTTGCTCGGAGGCACAGTGCAGGCACAAATGTCGGCAGCATGGTCGCAAAGCGAGTTGAGTAATTCAGCTGAGCGCGAAGTTGCGTTTGTGAAACTGGCCCGCGACTATCCGCAGGCAAAACTTTTGATGACAGGTGGCAACGGCGGCATCCTCGATCAGGAATTTCGGGAAGCTGATATATCGCGCAATTTGTTGACTGACCTTGGCATGAATACGAACCGCATTGTTTTTGAACGCGACTCGAGAAATACCTACGAAAATGCAATCAACAGCAAACCTCTCATGCAGCCGCAACAAGGCGAGACATGGCTGCTGATCACCTCTGGATATCATATGCCGCGATCAGTTGGTATTTTTTGCCAGCAGGGTTGGGCTGTATTGCCATGGCCCGTGGATCATCAAACCTCTTCTGATACCTTGCTGCGCTTCGGTTTGAATCCAGCCGGCAATCTCAATGCATTACGCAACGCGCTGCACGAATGGGCCGGCCTGGTGGTTTATTACATGACGGGCAAAACTCCTGCAGTGCTGCCTGGAATTTGTTCACTGGAGAAGTAAATGGCAATCTGGAAAAACAACGCAGACATCGAACACGTAAGACAATTTCTGGTCGGAACGATGTGTGAACATGTCGGCATGGAACTCGTCGAAATTGGTGATGACTTCGTCAAGGCGACGATGCCTGTTGATCCACGCACAATCCAGCACATGGGTATTATTCATGGCGGCGCCTCGGTGGTGCTGGCCGAAACCGTCGGCAGTATCGCGGCAACTCTTTGCTGTCCCGAAGGCCACTACATCGTCGGCCTCGAGATCAACGCGAACCACGTACGTGCGGGCAAACCACCGTATGTCACGGGTATTGCGCGACCCATTCATATCGGCAGCTCAACAATGATCTGGGATATCAGGATCACCGATACCGAAGACAAATTGGTGTGTGTGTCGCGGTTGACTACTGCGGTGTTGAAGAAGCGATAAGTATTTCTGTGTTAGTGATGTGAATCGCCGTGATGTGATTTGTTTCGACCGAAGGCATACACTGGAATCTAAACCGGCTGTTTATCGCGGTGTTGATGATCATCGGATTTGTTGCGAGGAATTGGTTGGCAATTGGTTATAGAGAATCGGTGATAACAAGTCGGCCACAGCGAATATGCGGGAAAGAGTCGGCCAGGGGGGAGTTAACGAGAGGGAATTATCCGAAGTAAGTTAACTAAAGGGAGTAGGCTAAAAGCTACAAGGAGTCGGCTAAAAGGAGTCGAGTGAAGAAAACCAACTGAAGAAAGTCGCGTGAAGAGAACTGAGTGAAACGAACCGAGTGAAGAGAACCGAGTGAA
>JAZKES010000050.1:0-2267 GCA_040386995.1 Pseudomonadota bacterium
CTACCGCGAGCTCAATTGCCCTCTCGGCATAAGGCAACGCCTCTTCGTATTGATACAACTGGTAATGTGCTACCCCAAGAAGATATTGGGGACCAGGCAATTCACCGGCCCCGGGCATCGCAATGGCTTGCGCAATGTACTCTACCGATTTCTGCCATTCTGCCGTACCTAAATAAGACTGACCCAGTGCGTACGTTGTCCTTCTTACGGTTTCCTGCGGAAGGTTTGGCAATTCCAGTATTGCAATAAGATCTGCCTGAACTTGCTCATAGTTTTCCTCTGTCTGGTATAGGCTCGCGGAAATCTGTAGTACTTCCAGATGGTCATCTGCAGTCAACTGCCCTTGCTCAGCCGCCTTTAGCAGCGGCTCCAACTCAGTACGCGCCTCCTCATTCTTTTTCTCCTCTATAAGTCCGGTAATTCTCGTTATTTGTGGCTCGACAGACTCCGCCGCATTGGCGAGTTCAGCAAACGTGATTGTTAATGAAGCGCCAAATAATCCCATCAACATGAGACTGAACAGCATTGTTGCAGGACGTGTTGCGGTAAGCAGATGATGTTTGATCATGAGACTTCTCTCCTTTAGGTCGCGCAGGTTATCCCACGCTGAAAGTGCTGGTTGCGTATCACTTGTGGGAAGTGATCCGAGGGAATCGAGCAAGGTGCGGGCATAACGTTTTTGCTGCTCTTTGTTGCAATGTTTCAGCGTGAGTGCATCACACGACAATTCCTGATCGAGGCGGTAATAACGCCACGCGAGCAACACAACAGGATTGGTCCAGAACAGTGTCAGCAGCAACAGCGCGCCAAGGTTCCATAGATTGTCCTTGCGGCGCAGGTGCACGGATTCGTGCGCAAGAATGATATGGCGCTGCGTTGCGTCGTAACGTTGAGTAAATGCGTCGGGCAAGAGCAGCATCGGTTTGAAAATGCCGAACAGCGCAGCGCTGCGCATTCCTTGCAGGCACAGCACCGGAAATTCGGGAGCAAAATGTGCGCTGATACCTACCTGTTGCAGATCCATCGCGGGCAGTGGCGAGGCAAGTTTGTTGACCTCGCGAGAGAAATCGAACCATCGGCGTCCGTGCCACACGAGTAGTGCAATTGAGCCCGACGCCCAGAGCAAAGCTAATGCTGTCCATCCATAACTGGCCGTGAACTCCGCAGCTCCAACTTGCGCCGCGCCAGCCGAAGAATTGAACCGCAACAATTCAAACTGCATGAATTGCTGAAACGCGTCGGGGTACTGGCCGCCGTCATAAACAGCCGGATAAAACGCGCTCGCGAGTGTGTCGAGTAACGTCGGCCCTGCCCAATACAATGGCAGCCATAACAACGGCAACAGCCACAGGCGATAACACGCAACTGCACCGAGCCGTGCGCTTACCGGCTTGCGTAACAGCAGCACCAGGCCAATTTGCACGGCCATCACCATGGATAACGCAACCAGATCCCGCGCGATGTTGGTCAGATCAGTCAGCATTGTCGGCCTCCAGTTTATCGATGAGCTGTTTCAGTTCTTCGATCTGTTTATCGCTGAGTTTTTTCTGACTGGAGAAAAACGACACCAACGGAGACAACTCGCCATCGAAGAACTTATTCAGAAATGATTCTGTTTTGATGCGGTAGAAATCGGCCTTCTTCACGACAGGCGAATACAGGTATTTGCGGTTTTCTTCCTTGAAACGCAGCGCACCCTTGGTCAACAGTCTGTTGATCAAGGTCTTGATGGTCTTCGGATGAGCGGCGCCGCCCTTCTCCATACGTTCGATAATTTCCTGGGCAGACAGTGGAGCTTCCGTCCAGAGCTGTTGTAAGACCTCAACTTCCGCATCTGAAACCGATGCAATAATTTCTTTCAAGGTGGCCATGTTGTGTCTCCCTATTTCCGCTTTCTGATTACAGGTGAAATCTATGATTACATTTGTAATCAAAACAAAGCAAGCGAATTGTTATCAGCTTAAGAAGGGGTATAACTAACTCGAACAACCGCATCATTACGCTGAGGCACTCTAATCAAGCAGACAAAGAGCGGCCATTCAGATAGTTGTGAGCCGCTTGTTATCAGCGCTATTGTTGTCGAAGATTGATGGCGCGGACGATTCTGCAAGCCTGATCGCGCAGAGCAATAAACCTGTATGGAGACAGATAAAGACGAGCTTTGAACAGAGAGAAGTCCTGGCCACAGTTATTAAAGCTCAAGCCCATCTACTAATATTTTTATAAATTTAATTTGTTTAATTTTTCTAAAAATTTACTCCGCTCTT
>JAZKES010000051.1:0-20543 GCA_040386995.1 Pseudomonadota bacterium
CGGGAATGACGATGTATAGATATAAACTCGAAATCATTCTCTACTCGCAACACCTAACGCCGTTCACAGCAGGCGCAGCTTTGCCAGAATTTCCCTGTTTATCCACTTTGAACACAACCTGTACAAAAGCCGCCATGATCATATGACTCCGGTTCTTCTGATTGATTCCTCATTGAGTCACTACAACCAAAATCCAGCTTTAACCGATTCTTCTTTTTTACGCCCACTTTTTGCGTGGTACACCGGAATGCGAGAATAGGGCAAGATCGCATGAGGCAGCAATTTTTCTCGAACACCACGCGGCACCGCTCAGGCACAATTCAGCCAGCGCACGATCAAGAGCACAACTTGGGGCACGACACATGACACTACAAGCGCACTACCCGTTCTACCTTGCGAACAAACCCTGCAGCCCCAACCAGGATCTCGCCGTCACCGACAAATTCAGTGGTGAGGTGGTAACTCGTACTGCGCTCGCTACGGCGGCCGACATCGACAACGCAATTGCGGCCGCAGTTGCTGCAGAACCCGCGATGGCTGCGATGGCGCCGTTTGAGCGGCAAGCGGTTCTGCAACATTGCGTCGCTGAGTTTACGAAACGTCAAGAAGAATTAGCCGAGGCGTTATGTATCGAGGCAGGCAAGCCGATACGCGATAGTCGCGGTGAAGTGGTGCGCCTGATCGATACGTTTCGCGTCGCGGCGGAGGAGTCCGTGCGTATCAACGGCGAAGTACAGAATCTCGAAATTTCCGCGCGCGCGAAAGGGTATCGAGGTATGTTCAAACGTGTGCCAATCGGCGCGTGTTCGTTTATTTCGCCGTTCAACTTTCCACTGAATCTTGCGGCGCACAAAATTGCGCCTGCGATTGCTGCGGGTTGTCCGTTCGTGTTGAAGCCAGCAAGCCTGACTCCCATTGGCGCACTGCTGATAGGCGAAGTGCTTTCGCAAACGTCATTACCACCAGGCGCCTTTTCAATCTTGCCTTGTCATCGTGAGGGTGCGGAATTGTTCACAACAGATGAACGTTTGAAGTTGCTGAGTTTCACGGGCTCGCCAGCAGTTGGCTGGGAATTAAAACGCCTGGCTGGCAAGAAAAAAGTGGTGCTCGAACTTGGTGGCAACGCCGCGTGTGTGGTCGACAAGGACTGGGACCTCGAAGACGCAGCGACCAGGCTGATCTTTGGCGCGTTTTATCAGTCAGGACAAAGCTGCATCAGCGTCCAGCGTATTCTGATTCATGCCGACATCTACGAATCACTGAAGGCCTTACTCATCGCCAAGTCGCGCGCACTCGTGATGGGAAATCCGCACGACGAAAATACGTTTATCGGTCCGATGATTTCGGAGAAAGAAGCGCAACGTCTGCAGCAATGGATCGATGAGGCACAAGCAGCGGGCGCAACCGTGTTATGTGGTGGCAAGCGGCAAGGTGCGATGCTTGAAGCTACCTTGCTCGAAAACGTACCTGCGCATTTGCCGCTCTGCGCAGATGAAGCGTTCGGGCCGGTTGCAGTGCTCGCGAAATTTACTGACTTTGATGCGGCGCTGGATGAAGTCAATGCAAGCAGGTACGGCTTGCAGGCCGGTATTTTTACGCGCGACCTCTACAAGGCGCATAAGGCATGGGATCACCTGCAAGTGGGTGGGGTGGTGATTGGTGATGTGCCATCGTTCCGCGTCGACAACATGCCTTACGGTGGGGTTAAGGACAGCGGCCTCGGTCGCGAAGGAATTCGTTTCGCGATAGAAGACATGACCGAAATTCGCAATCTCGTGATTCGTAATCCAGGCTTGTGAAAGATTTTATACGTTCGATCGACGCACTGCCCAATGGTCATTCAACCTTCAGATCACGACGTATGGGGGGAACTTGAACTCAGCTCCTGTAGATCGAGTTCCTCTTCTATCATGCGGTACGCATCGTCACCAATCGTGCCTGCCGTGCGCAGTTCATCGATTGCTTTGCGGCTCGCAGGTACTACGCGTTGTCGCAAGTTGTGCGTGGGATTGTCGTAAGGATCAAAGCCATCTGCGGCCTTATTCAGGGCTTCCTGATATTCGCTGATGAGGCGCGCAGCTGCCGGTGAACCGTCGGCTTCGAGCTCTGTTATCGCGGCTTGCAGAGCAGTGCTGCGCGCAAGTTTGAGTTCATTCAGGATCATTGTGTCGGCCGGCAGGCGCAGAAACCTGACGAGTGGGCCAAGTGTCAAACCCTGCAGCACCAATGTGCCAAGCGCGACGACAAACGCGGTGAGCTGAATCCAGTCGTGGTACGGAAAATCATCCGGCAACGCCATCGCGGCAGCGAGTGTCACGATACCGCGCATGCCCGACCAGCCGATGACAAGACCACTCTTCAATCGCATGGCGGGTCCAAATGTACTGCCATCACCCGCTTGTGCAGAATCGCCATTCCATTTAAGCATTGTGTAGATCATCAGCCATCCGAGTCTGACGAACATCACCACGGCCAGAATAATCAGCGCCGCGAGCAGCATGTCCAGGCGCTCAGGGACGGGCAGCTCTTTCAGAATAGGGGCGAGCTGCAGGCCGATCAGCGTAAATGCGAGCACGTTGAGTACAAACGTTGCTATCTCCCAGAATGCAAAAGCCGGAACGCGCATGTGTGCAGAAAGTCCCGTGTGCCGCGCTGCTGTGAGGCCAAACACCACGATCGTGATAACTGCCGACAAGCCGAGTTCCTCTGCAAGCAACCAGATGCCAAACGTCGTTACGAATTGCAGAATGACCGACACCGACCTGTCTTTTATGCGTATCGTCAGTTGCACCACCGGATAAGCCAACAGCCATCCGAGCACAATACTCGCCGCAATGACGACCACGAACGTGGGTACCGCATCAACCATACTGAAACTACCGGTGGCCACAGCACCGACCGCAAATTTGTAGATGAGTAGCGAAGACGCATCATTCAGCAGGCTTTCGCCTTCGAGTATTTTGCGAATATGGTGAGGCGGGTTTACATGACGCAGCACGGCGAGCGCGGCAATCGCATCCGGTGGCGCGAGTAAAGCACCCAGCGCGATGGCGGCCGCCCACGGTATGTCCGGAAATAGTTTGCGCGCGATGATTGCAACGGCGGCCGTGGTAATGCCTACCGCAACAAAAACGAGCGAAAACACCGGACGCCAGTGATGTTTCAGGTCGCGCCACGACGCGTCAAACGCAGCATCGAGCAAGATCGGTGCGACGAACAGGGCGAGCACAAGGTCCGAATGTAAATCGATCTCGGGCACACCCGGCACAAATACAAGTGCGGTGCCCCCGAGCGCAAGCAAAGTCGGGTACGGGATGTTAACGCGCTGCGCGAGCAGGGAAAGTATGGTTGCGCCAAACAGCAACAGCAGGATGGTTTCAAACAAAAACATGCGCAATACCAGGCTCGCAAATGAGCATCAGAAAAGTTAGCGGCAGACCGTTATGCGGGTATCGTAATTGATCATCCGTGTTCGCGATATCCAATATTAAACGGTGGTGCGTGATTGTAGGCTGCCTTGCCGCAGGTATCCCAGGCAAGGTCGAAGCTGTCATCAAGCAGCTGTGGAAGGGGAGAATATGTACGACCGGAGTTGGTAGTGAGGGTGGATTAAATACACGGGGCGCAGGAATGATTAATCAAGATGGATTAATCAAGACGCAATGCGCAGATCAACAACAAGGCTGAATCAGTCGATGCAGCTCTTTTCACACCAGCTGCCATTGTTGCGCAAAGGACCACCCGGATTCGCTGGCGTGAACGGTGTTGTTCAGGCTGCAATGTATGTCGTGATGGATGCTCACAATGCTGACTGCAGAGGGGACGGCAATGCGATCTGCGCTAGCAGAAGCCGAAAGCGAAAGAGCCACTCGGGCAAGTGGCTGTGATCAATTCACTTCGCTCCCATCCCCGCCAGCAATCCGATGAGCCTCGTCATATCCACGGGTTTTACAAAGTGATGATGAAAGCCAGCATCCAGCGCAAGTTGTTTGTCGCGCTCCTGGCCATAACCCGTGATTGCGATGAGCACTGTATCGGCCATTTCGTCTTGCGCGATCAGTTGCCGCGCGAGTTCGTAGCCATCGACGTCTGGCATGCCGATGTCGAGAAGGCAGACTTGCGGATGTGATTCACGCGCACGCTCGATCGCAGCCGACGCATGATGCTCCACGGCTACTTCGTGTCCCATGGTCTCAAGACACATAGCCAGCGTGCTTGCAGCATCGACGTTGTCGTCCACCACCATGATCTGCAAGGGTGTGGATGTATGCGCAATTCCTTGTTCACGCTCACCGGCTTTTTCTTCGGGCGCATTGTGCCAACGTGGTAGAGACACCGTGAAAGTGCTGCCTTTACTGAGGCCTGGACTCGTCGCTTTCACGCTGCCGCCATGGGCCGTGACAAGACTCTTCACCAACGCCAGGCCTAGGCCCAAACCACCTTGCGAACGGTCTGACGTACGTTCGGCCTGGGTGAAAATTTCAAACACACTGTCGACGATGTCCGGGGCCATGCCGATACCGTTGTCGCTGACTTTCAGCATAACGATCTGATCGGTCACTTGTGTTTCTACGGTCAATTGACCTTCCTCGGGCGTGTATTTCGAGGCATTGTTCAACAGATTTACCATGACCTGGATTAGCCGCTTGCGATCCCCGAATACCAGCGCAGGGGAGGTCGGCAGCCGGAGAGTCAAGTGATGGCGCCGCGTGCGCACAAGCGGCGTTACCTGTTCAACCGCCTCCGAAAGAATATGCCCAACATCAAGCGCTTCTCGATCGAGGTCGATCATACCTCTCGTGACACGTGCCACATCGAGCAGGTCATCAATGAGATTGGTCATGTGGCTGATCTGCCGGTTGATGATTTCGCTGCAGAGTTTCATTTTGGTGAAGTCGACTGCGCCGCGTGCGAGCATCTGCGCAGCGGCGCTGATCGGTGCCATCGGATTGCGCAGTTCATGCGCAAGCATGGCGAGGAATTCATCCTTGCGCTGATCAGCCAGCCGGATTTCATACTGGCGTTGGCGTGCGCGCAGTGCCGAGCGAGACGCACTGATCAACGCAGTTGTGCGGACTGGCCGTTCCAGCAACGTAAGGTTGCCGAGGCGTTCATAAGTTCCCTTGATCCAGGGTGAATCGCCACCCGGTTTGGTCAACACGAGCACGGGCAGGTCCGACCATGTTGGTTGTGAAGCGATATACACGTCGAGCGGGGAAACAGTACCTGGCGGCAATGCTTCTTCAGCAGTCAGAACAGCGCCTACTCCCCTCGCAAGCTCCACACCAAGTTCGGCTTGGGTGCGACAAATACAACACGTAATCCCGGAAGTCACGAGCACGGCGCTGGCGAGTTGGGCATCCTTGCCAAACGGAATGAACAGCAATATACGCAGCGAAACCGGATCATAGTTCGTCATGATTACCCTCAGCCGACAGTACTTTTGGTACGCCGGTCAAAATGCCATGGAAGTTGCGGAGCACTGGACCAATTTTTACGCCGGTGTTTGTGATGTGCATCTGGCGAATGGTGCGTTCATGGGCACTGCCGCGTTTTTTGAACACGGAAATAGCCTGGTGTACTTCACCCATGGCCTCGAAATAGCGCAACAGAATCACGTTGTCGGAAATGTAGCTCGCATCGACTGTTGTGCTCATGTTGCCGCCGAGCATGCCTTGCTGCACACCGATCAGAAGTGTGACGACACCTTTTTGGCCGAGATAGGTAAGGAGTTCATGCAGGTGGGTCGCCAGCAGTTTTTCACTGGGCATTGCTTGCAGAAATCCATTGAGGCTATCGATGATTATGACTTTTGCACCGTTGTCGGCGGCACGGCACACGTCAAAAATGAATTCACCCGGCGTGAGTTGCGCGGGATCAATTTGCTGCAACGTAAGAAGGCCTGACTTCAGATGTGGACGTAGATCGATGCCCATGCTGGCCGAGCGATTGAGCAGGTTAGAAGCAGATTCTTCGAAAATAAACATTGCCGCAGGTTTGCCGCGTTCGAGGCACGTTTGTACGAACTGCACAGCTAGCGTTGATTTGCCCGTGCCGGGAGGGCCGGCGATCAACGTGCTGCTGCCTTCCTCTATGCCACCACCTAATAATTTGTCCAACTCGCCGATGTTCGAGGAGAAACATTCGCGTGCAAGCAGCTCGCGCGTCTCTGCAGCTATCAATCGAGGGAACACGACGATACCGCCCGTCAGAATACGGTAGTCATGCAAACCTTCGCGGAATGGCACACCCCGGTATTTGAGTACTTCCAGTCGGCGGCGAATTCCACCGTAGTCGGTCGCCATACGTTCGAGTGCAACGACGCCATGCGCAATGCTGCGCACCTGGAGATCACCATTACTGGCCGTCAGGTCATCGAGAAACAGTGTCGTACAACCACGGCCTGCAAAAAACTGCTTGAACGCAAGCACCTGGCGCCGATATACGAGAGGGTTGGCAGCCAGCAGCTGTAATTCGGAAAGTGAATCCAGCACGATACGCGAGGGTTTGAGTTCTTCGACGATGTTCAGGATGTCGCGCGTGGTGGCTCCCATCTCGACATCACTCGGATGAAAGATGCTGTATTGCTCTTCAGGATTCAGAATGTTTTCTGACGGCAGTACTTCGTGAATACGAATGCCGTCCAGTGACCAGTCATGTGCGGCCGCCACGGCATCGAGTTCCATGCGGGATTCGGAGAGAGTGATATACAGCACGCGCTCGCCACGTTGGGCGCCTTCGATCAGGAATTGCAGTGCAAGAGTCGTCTTACCCGCGCCTGGAGTGCCTTCGATGAGGTAGAGGCGGTCGCGGGTGAAGCCGCCGCGCAGAATGTAGTCGAGTCCGGTTATGCCGGATGAACAAACTGACGGCAAATGATGGTTCGCGTTCAAGCAGAATCCCTCCGTGGATTTTGATCATTAGCACATACTTCAAGCGCTAAGTGCCTGCAAGCATAATAGTTTACGTGCCTGCTGGACAAGGAGATCATTTGGTAAAGGCAAGAGATTGCTCGATTTTCGACATTTGCACCACCCGATACCGCTGACTGGCATATTGATTTGCGGCGTTTTGCATCTATTGGTTGGTGGCGTCGTATTCTCCAACGCCCGATTTCTGCCAGAGTTCCCGTGGCGTCGGAGTCGCATCAGCGATAACAAATTTTGCCGTGCAGCGTTTATGCTGCTGGTTTTGCTTTCAGTACTGTTGATCGTTCGACTCGCGAAAACTACCTTACGCTCAAACCACGAGTTGTGATCTTATTCCGCCGCCACCAATCAATAATAAGAGAGAAATAACATGCGCATCCATCGTCGAGATTTGAAGCAGGCAATCCACGTTACTTGTCTGGCCATGCTGCTTGCTGCCGCGTGTACCACTTATGCTCAGTCGCAAAATTGCGAGGCAGTCAATGATCTGTTATTGACCAACGGAATCATCCACACAATGGATGATAACGACACGGTGGTATCAACGGTTCGTATACTGGACGCCCGCATCGTGAATGTGGGAGATGAAACACCTGGGACTACACAATGCACGCGCACCATCGACCTGAAAGGCCGCACGGTAGTGCCGGGCCTGATCGATAATCACAACCACATCGTGCTGCTCGGCCTGCGTCCCGGGCATGACACACGTCTCGAGAGTGCAGCGTCTATCGAGGACGTTCTGGGCTTGCTGCAACAACGTGTTGCACAAATTCCCGCAGGTGAATGGATTACTGCAATCGGTGGTTTCGACATAAACCAGTTTGTGCCGCCACCGGGCGCGCCGCGGTTTCCGACGCTGGCAGAACTCGATACGGTTTCGCCGCAGCATCCGCTGTATATCCAGCAGGGTTTTTCCGGGCCGGGCATAACGAACAGCCTGGGCAAAAGTTTCTTTACGAGTAAAGGTATCGTGGTTGGTGACGATGGTTCGATAGCCGGAGGGCCGACACCTAATCCTGCGACGCAGGCGCTGTTCGAATTAAACCAGCTTGCCACACTTGAAACACAAAAACGCGGCACACTCGATGCGCTGCGATATGCAGTCAGCCTTGGCATAACCACACAACTGGACCAGGGTGGCTTCGAGTCGACTGACACCGCTGCCGATGGCGCAGCGAGTTTTGATCCTTATCACGCCTACGATGCACTACTGGCGCTGTATCACGAAAACAACTTGCCCAATCGGGTAAGACTCAATTTCCTGCACATGGAAACCGACCCGGCTACGCCTGAGTTACGCGCGCGACTCGACAATGTGTTTCCCGAGTTTGGCGGCGACATGCTGAAGGTGGTCGGCATAGGTGAACTTACCGCAGGTGCGAGTCCAATCATTTTTAATGCCACGCAAGAATGGCTCAACGGCACGCGTCTTGTTGCACAGGCGGGCTGGCGCAATGAAAACCATTCACTCACGCCGGCGGATTTCAAAACGATTATCGATGGCTGGCAGCAGATCAGTGATGAGATCGGTGGCGATGGCATCACGAAGCTGCAATGGGTGGTCGCCCATGTACCGTTTATCACCGAAGAATACGCGCGCAAATTACAGGCGCTTGGTGGTGGCGTGAGTGTGCTTGGTGGCTGGCGTTACATCAGCGGCACCAGTCAGCAAAATGGGCCGCCATTTCGCATGTTGAAAGAGCTTGGTGTGCCGATGGGTATGAGTTCGGACGGAATGCAGATTTCACCCATGAACCCATGGCTCGGGCTTTATTACGTTGTGAGTGGTCGCAATGCGCGTGGTGAATTGATCAACGGCGAGCAGACACTTTCGCGTGTTGACGCACTGCGCCTGTATACCGCTGCCAATCGCTGGTTTCTGCAGGAAGAAGATATCGGCAGTATTGAAGCTGGCAACCTCGCAGATCTTGTTGTACTCGATAGGAATTATTTCGACGAAGGTGCGGTTTCCGACGAGGGTATCAAGACACTTCATTCGGTGTTGACGCTGGTGGGCGGAAAGGTCGTGCATGGCGATGCTGCAGAGCTGTGAGGCTTGCGGTAGACCTGCCTCGGATCACTAGACGCAAACCTTCATTCCCTATGTTTTTTTAGTTCCTCTAAAAAAAAGAGCGGCATCAGCCGCTCTTTTCACCTGCAAGTTTTGTTACTTTCTTCAGAACGATACTAATGCTTCGAGACCATAAGTGCGTGGTGTATTGAAGTTTGCGTAATCACCCAGCACTGCTCCGTTGGCATTTGAACGGCGATAGATGTGTTCTTCGTCAAGCAGGTTGCGTGCCCAGCCCGACAACGTCAGCATCGTGCCCGAATTGCCAAGTGCGATATCGGCAAGTGAAACGCGCGCATTAAAAATCAATGAGCTGTCGGTTTTCACATCTTCATTATCGAAGCTGTGCACTTCACCGGAATAATTGCTATCGAGATGGAACCGCAGTTCCGAGTCACCGCGCGGTACGACATAGTCCATGCCAATGCTTGCGGCGTTGGTTGGCGTGAACACGATAAATACCGGCTGGATCGGATTACCCGGCAGCAACGGGTTTGGCGATGCGGGCACGTCCGTGTTTGTGTAGTCGTAGGAAGCGTTGATGGTCAGCGCATCTGTCAGGTAAGCGTTCACCTCAATCTCGACACCTTCGATTTTTGTTGTACCTGGCGCATTCACTGTTTCGAGTGTGTTGCGGTTGGTGATCGGATCGAAGAAGTTGAAATCCACCTGGCTGCCATCACGGTTCATTCTGTATGCAGCAACGTTGAGGCGGATCATGCGATCAAGCAGCTCGGTTTTTGCGCCTACTTCATAAGACTTGACTGTCTCTGGACCAAACGAACGATAAATCAGCGAACGTGAACTTGCGCCACCTGAGCGATAACCGGACGCATATTTCGCATATAGATGAACTTCATCGGTTGCGTCATAAGCAAGTGTGACGAGTGGATCGAAATGATCCGATTCAAGATCGAAGGTCAGGTTGGTGTCGGCATTGTTGACCTTGTAAAGCAGGCCATTTTTATCGTCCCATGTTTTGCGGCCACCCAATGTCAGGTGCAACGCATCCATTGATTCAGGCGTCCAGGTGAACTGCCCGTAAGTTGCGAGACTTTTTGCGGTTGCGTTACTTGCGCGGTCAATGGAGCGGAAGCCCGGAAGTGTGAGTTTTGGATCAAGCAGCGTGAAACCTGTGCCATCAGCATTCCATTTGTTGGTGTTTGGCGTTGCTGCCGCATCACCTGCGCCTTCAGTGAAATAATAGACACCGAATGCGTAGTCGATGTTGCTATAGCTGCCTACTGCCTGGAGTTCCTGGCTGAACTGATGCTGTTTCATTTGCGACAGACTGTAGCGACTGAAATTACCGTTCGTGACGTATACCGGTGTGCGATGTGCGCCACCTGAGTTGTCCCACTGATCATCACTGACTGAGCGATACGCTGAAATCGCGCGCAATTCCACGTTGTCGAGCTGCCAGCGCAGATTCATCACCCCGCCTTCGGTTTTATCAAGACTCTTTTCCTGTGGCACACCGATGTCCGCATCTTCTACGCGATCTGCCGACACAACGACGCCCGGCGGTAATGCCCTGATGGTGTTTGCCGGAATGGAACCGGAGGGCTGACTAGCGGGGAGTACCGTAAAACCACGTGGGTTGTAATTGATCAGCTGGCTGTAGAACGGGGTGTTTTCATCGCGGCCGAGGTCGTACGAAAAATCAGCGGTGAAACTATCAGTCGGCTCCCAACGAGCAGACAGGCGACCACCAGAACGATTGGCGAAGTTCCAGCCAACACTACCCGGCAGCGGGTTTTCAACCGTCGCATCCTGGTGCTGGAGTATGCCGTCGATCTTGAAAGAAATGTTTGCAACTTCGGGCAGGTCGACATGCGCCGACTGGCTATAGCTGCCGTAGTTACCGACGCTCGAATTCAGGCGTCCCTCAAACACGCCGGTCGGCGCTCGGCTGATGATGTTGACCGCACCACCTTCAGTATTGCGACCAAACAGTGTGCCTTGTGGGCCACGTAATACTTCGATCTGTTGCACGTCGAGTAACGATGCATTAAGACCATGCTGACGACCAAGGTAAACACCATCGATATATACACCAACACCCTGTTCACGCGCTGGCTGGTTCGCATCAAGCGGGACGATGCCACGCATGCCGATGGTCAGTGCCGATTGGCGCGCCTCGAAGGTGGCGATTCGTAGAGAAGGTATTGCGCCGTCAGCCAGATCGATCAGGCTCATGACGTGGCGTTTACCCATTTCTTCGTTACTCATCACTGAAATGGCGACTGGTGTGTCCTGCAGATTGGTTTGACGTTTGGTGGCCGACACCATGATTTCTTCAACACCTGCGGCGGCTGTTGGCTCTGCGGCAAATGTTTGCTGCGCTCCGGAAAGGTAGCCCAGAACGGCGAGGGAAATAGACATGCGTAGTGAATTTTTCATTAGGTTAAAGCCTCCATTTTATGGATTGGGATACGTGCAATTACGGAATACGGAAAGTGCCTGGCGGTGGTGCTGAAGAAGCGTGCGCAAGTCATCCGATGAGTGGGCCCTGAGGTTGATATGTCGAGTCCGGGTAATTTTGTATAAGCCTTGTTAAGACTTGCGCAATTTTAGAGAGGCAACATAAAGCTCAAGTTAAGATCAGTTTTGGAAAAGATAAATTTTCCGGTTGATCCTGGGGTTTGATGAAGGATTGATTAAAGAAAGTGGGGACTTGAGTGCTTACTCTTCGCTGGTTGTGAATTTTTCAAAATGGAAACGGCGAATACGGCAAACACTCCGTGATGCCGACCACACGGAATATAAGTAAGTATAGGGGTAGGAGAAGAGGAGAAGAGAGGAAGAGGAGCTGGAGATGACAAGAAGTAAGGAGGCCTCGCGCGCGAAGGCGCGAGACCAAAAGCGGTAATAAAAAATAAGGGATCTATTTCAGTCCTTGCGATTCCGTCACCCAGTTTGGATTTGTGCACAGAGTGCAATCTTCACCCACGAACATTTTGCCCGCCTCAGCATCAGCCTTGAACTGGTAACGCAGCCAGTTGGACGCGACGTTGGCGAACTCTCCGCCACCAGGGTGATACATTGTCGCAGTATGTCCGGCGTTTTCACGCGCGCCATAAAACGCAGGCACATGGGTCACAAGTTCAAAGTTGGTATGTGAAGGACCCATCATGAAATCGACTTCGCCGCCGTTGATGAACAGCACTGGCCCATGCACTTTTGCGAGAGCATCAGTGGTAGGGAAGGGGCCAGCCGGCGCACCGGCGGTTGGTGCGGACACACCCGAATTAAATACACCAATTGTGTCGACGCGTGGATCGGTGCCGAGGCTGACCGAAAGGAAGCCACCACAGGACTGTCCCATCACCGCGACTTGCGAGGTATCGATCTTGCCCTGCAGCGGCGACCCTGCACGGCCATTTTCTTTTTCAGCCCACGCGATAGCGCCGAGCAGGTCATCGGCATTCTGCTGGCGCTGCGCTTCTCCTTCGATAGCAACAGTGGTCAGGACGAGGAAGCCGTGCGATGCAATTGTGCCGAGAAAACCAGCATATTTGGGATTGCCGATGGCACACCCACCATTACCCCACACGACTACAGGTAGTTTGTCCTGGGCTGGAAACGCATTAAGTTCTGATGGTCGAAACAGGATGTGCCGTTTTGAATCGAATGCGGCTTCCGACGTTGTTGCATATGGGCCCGGTTCGGCTAAGGGCGCGCCTTCCAGTGGCAGCTCGCGGTTGATCATTTCCATGGTGACGCCCGGTGGCTGGGCAATGACAAGACCGCTGCTCAGTAGTAGCAGAGAAAGACCGGTACGGACGACTGACGTATAACGCATGATGGTTCCCCCTTGATGTAAATATAGTTATGGACCTGCCAGCTTCATTGTCCCACAACTCATTGCCATGGCAATCTGCGATCCTGTTTGACGGCAGCCACGTGTTGCCGGATGATCGGCGCAAATCAAGAACATCCACCCAAACGAGGAAGGAGTCACAGCATGAAGCCATTCATAACAAAGCTATTCATAACAAAGCGAGGGGTACTCACGCTGGTTGCCGCAAGTATTGCGTTGCTGACTAGCGTAACCGCAGCAGCGCATCATTCATTTGCCGCCGCCTATGATCTGGAGGATGCAATCTCCATCAAAGGCACTGTCGTCGAGGTTCGTCTCACCAATCCACATTCGCATTTCTTTCTTGATGTTGTTGGTGATGACGGCAAAACCGTGCAGTGGAAGTTCGAGGCCGGCACGCCGAGCGGCATGCTGCGTAACGGCTATTCACCGCAGGTTATCAAGAAAGGCGACACAGTTACGATCAATGGTTTTCGCGCGCGTAATGAATCAAACAACGGAATGTTGCGCGAGCTGATCACGGCTGACGGCAAGCTCTACGGTATGTTCGGGCCACAGCAGAATGCGGGGAATTGAGATGAAAAAGTCAGTAAGCAATTTCCTGAATTCGCATGTCACCAGCAAGCGCCTTATCAGCTCCATCACATGTACGATGTTTACAGCATTGATGTTTAACCCGGCTTTTGCGCAGGACGCGGGGCCGGCTCCTCGTATGGTCGATGGTCATCCAGACCTCAGTGGTGTGTGGTGGACTGGTGGTGATCTCGGCAGTCCCGAGTACAACAGCAGCAGAAAAGGTTCACCACCCGTGCCTTCGTATACCGAACTCTACACACCCGAAGCCGCTGCGCGCATGAAAACCATGCGCGATAAAGATGATCCGACATTGCAATGTAAACCTACTGCATTTGGCACACTCAACGTGCGCCTTTTCGACGTGGGCACGTTGGGTCAGATCATTTCGAATCCCGACATGATGGTATTCCTGCAGGAAACCTTCCATGGTTATCAGCTGATCCCAACCGATGGCCGCGAACATCGCGTGGTGCCGCCGTCATTTCGTGGCGATGCGGTAGGTCACTGGGAAGACGATACCTTTGTGGTCGAGACAAAAAATTTCACGGATGACACCTGGATATCCGCAGAAGGTCGCGTGTCGTTTCACTCCGATCAGCTGCGCGTCGTCGAACGTTATCAGCGCCCAGATGCGAACACTTTGCTCATCGATGCCACACTTTATGATGACGGCGTATTGACCGCGCCATGGGTTGTGCCAACCCAGCGGCTTGTGCTCGCACCTTTCGATCAACTGTTACCATTGATTTGTACGGGAGTGGAAACGCAGGAGCTGATGGACGATGCGGCGAAACTTGCAGAGTAGCCAAATTTTGTTGGGAAAAAGCGGTGAATGGAAAATTGGCGCGGAGAGTGAATCATTACACATTAACGGATTTATTCTGCGCGTCTCACCCTGTTGAATTGTACGTGCCACGTTATTCCATGCGTTTCTTCATGAGTGTAATTGCTGCTTTAGTGGGAATCACAACGCCGAATGCATCGGCAATGTAAGGTCCGCAAATACCGGCAGATGATCCGAACCAATGCTTGCTGCGGTCCAGGCTTTTTCGGCGACGATGTCTGACGTCGTGAGAATGTGATCGATTCTGCTGCCCCAGAAACTGGTTTGTTTGCTGTAACCGGTGCCGAAGCCGGAGCGCGAAAATGCATTGCGCAGGTCGGACCAATGTCTGCGATAGATCGCACTTTCCACGGGTAGATTAAAATCACCCGCTACGATCGTCGGCAGTTTGTCACCCGCAAAAATCCATTCGCGCGCCAACATCGATTCGAGTTCGCGCTGTGCGATATTCTTGCGCGTCTGTTCACCAAGCGTGGGAATGTTCGACAGATCCATGAACTCCTCAAGTGCTTCGCGTGGGGTTTCCAGATGGACAAGTCCAACGCGAAGTGCACCACCGGGGGTTGCAATAGTTGCACGCGCGATCGCACCTGAACCTTTCATTTTCCAGATGTCTTTGGGATCCCGGACTTCCCACTGCGTCACTTCCCAGCGGCTTGCAAAACACAGGCGTGTATTACTGCTGCGCACATACCAGTCACCGCTCTCCTTGAGCGCATCAGAAATGCTGGAGTTACATTCGGCAATAACCACGAACTGCGGCTGTGAACGTTCGAGTTCGGCCAGGATTGACGATACCTTTCCTTCGCGTTGACCACGAACACCGCCACCAGAATTCAATTCCATGATGCGTACCGGCAATGCTTCGTTCGCGTCGAAGTTGCCATACGGAACGCGCACATCGAGCAGACCAAACACAAAAAATGGCGTCATCACCAAACCGGCTTTTACCGCGCTTGGTCGCGCCCACAACAACGCGGGCAACAAACCCGCAAAAAGTGCTCCGGCAGCCCAGCGTGGTCCATAAAGTAATGGCAAGGTCCACCACACACGATCGCCGAGGAGTTCAATACATACCCAAGCGGCAAGCATTAGTGCCACGCTTAGCCATGCACACCATTGGGAAAGTCTGCTCATTGTCTCGATACCAGTTGCAGCAAATTACTAAACAAGATCTGTTAATGCGAAGTCGCTTGTGAAGCGCGGGAAAAGGAAACAACGAAGCGCAAATAAAACACGACCCTCATCCCTGAAGAATACTAGCGTGGCAGTGTAGGTAACGGCGGTGGGCTTGTAAATTAGAAGCCAGACAGTTCCACAGAGTTTCCTCATCAAGTGCACTCTTTCCCACTTGCAAATGTGATCGGTGTTTGCCATGGGCACCGCGAAAAATGTGGAATCGAGATGACATCCAAAGAAGACGACACTGAATCTTAAAGACGAAATAATCGTCCGCCGAATCGCGCAGTCATCCATGTTGAATTTTCCTTGAGAGCGTAACGCAAGGCGCCACAAGCCTTGCCTTGGGAATGCGGGTATCCGAATATCCGAGCCCTCAGTCCCTCGCCACGGATACGGTATGCGCTCGGCATCATTGAACTATAAACACCTCTACTATTTCTGGATTGTTGCTCGCGAAGGCGGTATTGGGCGTGCATCGCGAGTTCTGCACCTCACACCGCAAACTATCAGTGGCCAGCTGAGGTTGTTCGAAAATTCGATCAAGACTCGTGTATTCGAAAAACACGGCAGGGGACTCAAACTCACCGAAAGCGGGCAGCTCGTTCTGCGTTATGCAAAAGAGATTTTCGCACTGGGCGACGAGCTGCAGGAAACATTGGAGGGTGGCGAAGTCAGCCGCAAGTTGCGTGTGGTGGTGGGGATTCTCGATTCGATTCCCAAAGAGATCGCGTATGACATCCTCCAACCCGCGCTCAAATTTGGTCCGGATCTGACACTGACTTGTATCGAGGGCAACTTCGAACAACTCGTGACGGAACTCGCTATCAATCGCCTCGATGTTGTATTGGCCGACATGCCGTTGACCGCAAGCCATAACGTCAAAGCGTTTAATCACTTCCTCGGTGAAAGTACGATCAGCTTTTTTGCAAGTCCCGACAAAGCGGCTTCATATCGCAAGCGTTTTCCGCGCTGTCTTCACGACGCACCAATGCTGATGCCAACAGAAAGCAGCTACAGCGGTCGTGCGGTACGGCAATGGTTGCGGGATATGGATCTGGTGCCCAAGATAAAAGGCTATTTCGACGACAGTGCGTTGCTCAAGGCGTTCGGCAAGGCAGGCGAGGGTGTGTTTTTTATGCCGTCTATCATCGAGAAACAAGTCATGCGCGATTACAACGTCAAGGTGATCGGCACGATCAGCGAAGTTAGCGAAATGTATTATGCGATCACTCTTAATCGCAGGATCAGTCATCCTGCGATCAATGCAATTTATGAAGCAGCGAAGACGCGGATGTTTGCACATCGCGAATATTGATCTACAAGGCCATCGCAAAAAAAACCAGATAACTTTTAAGTTCTCGACTATTTCGATAGTTCGGTATTTACGAAGTATTAGCGTAAGAAATACGTATTTTTCAGAACTGTATCCTTTCATATAGTCGGGTCAGGCAGTGAATGTGGCAGGTAGTTCGGACCCTATATCCCCCCGAATCCGCAGCTACTTGTCGCCTTCCTGCTTAACCACTATGGATAAACGGAGGACATCATGAGAAATATGTTGCTTGTAATAACCCTTGGCCTGACAGGTTGTGCCATCCCTCACCTCGAAGGAACCGAAACTCAAGACACCGCTTTACTGGCGCGACTTAACTCGGTTGATCGTGAAACCCGGCTAGTGAAACTTGACGATGCGCGTATTCGCACTCCTGCTGGCGGTGGCTATTTCGTCAAACCAGGCGCTCGCAAACTTGAGTTTCAATTACACGTCGCTTCGGCCGGTGCACCAGGAAAAAACAACTCCGGCGGTAGCACGCCGTTGAATGACTTCATCGAAGCCTGCATCGATCTGAAGCCAGGTTACGACTACCTGATAGAGGTTAACAAAGAAGATCCACAGGCTGTGCTTGTGGTTAACGAACGCAACGCTGGGGTCAACAACCAAAATATTTCCACCACTTGTTAGGCTTTGCTAAATAATGATTTTACTCAGGGAGTCGCCGAATATTTTCTCTGAACGATGAACGGCTAACGGCAACGGGAAAACACGCACGCACTATTGGTGCGTCTTTTCTTGTCGGCAGAATTGGAGGGGTAAGTCTGACCTATCGAATGAGCAGTAAACGTCGCAGTGACTTTAAAAATTTCTTTACTCTGGCAAGCCTCGAGCACAAATAACCAAGGCTTGCGTAACGAGCTACAACATTTGGTCAGGCATAATAGTGTGCAACTATTCAAGACGCCTGATGACTTCCTTGGTCATCGCGATGCGGAATTTTTCCCCATCGATCTGAGCAAGCTGCAAACCCGTATCAGTCCAGAATTCCACTCCACTCTCCAGAACCATCGGGTTGCCATACAGTGGTTTATGCACCACATAATTTTGATAAGCGATTACGTTAAAGACTGTACCCGCATTATTTTTTGCTGAAAAGCGCGCACACTCCTGTCTCATTTTTATGTCCTCCTGTTTATTTTTATGAGGACTTAAAACTCTACTCTCAAAAATTAAAAAGTGAAATCACTGTAATGCTATGTTGTATTGACCGTTTTAGTGCAACTAATTCCAAAAATGTGCATTGAGTGCAAATGGGAAATTTTATTGTTTGTAAATATTCTCAATAGTTCGCGTAGATGAGCTTGCGTATCGTATCCAACAGCTGAGTCTTATGGTGTGCTGAAAGGTGAGTTCTGGATCAGAAAATACAACGCGGACATTTGCCACTGTAGCCCGTAACCTGTCGCCACGCTTTTTGGTCGGCGTAAAAAAGTACCTGGCGAGGCGACAGTATTGAACATTTTACTAACGGGCCTGAAATCAAAACGTGATTTTTACCGACGGCACATTACGTTTTGCCTTGCCGTGAAAAACAAATTCAATGTTGTTGCCATCGGGGTCCAGCACAAACGCCGCGTAATACCCCGGATGATAAAAACGATCACCGGGTGCGCCATTGTCCTTACCGCCGTTGGCCAGCGCGACTTTGTAACAGGTTTGGACTGTGGCTTGGTCTGGCGCCTGGAATGCCAGGTGATGACGTCCGGTTAATACACCTTGCGCGGCTTCGCTGTCGGCGGTCGAAATGCACAATTCATCGGCCCAGAAAAAGCCGTTGCCGGTGCCACCGACGGGAATATTGAGTGCTTGCAGGATTGCGGTGTAGAAGGTTTCGCTGGCTTCGAGATTGCGTACTACCAGTTGAATGTGGTCGAACAAACGACCGCGATGTAGTTCCTGTGCTTCCATGCTGTGCTCCTTGTGATAGGCAGAATGTTATCGCTTGATTACTGCTTGGCCAGCGTCATTCTGCTGAAGCATTGACGATCCTGTATTGTTGGATCGTAGCTTTACATGCACTTCACAGAAATTGTCCGGCTGTAATATTTCAACGCATTTTCGAGCGATGGGGAAGTAGGGCACTGTTGAGCTAGAGTAGCGCGACACAAATTCGTGCAGATGGAGAAATGGATTGCGCACATTCATCAGAATGCTGCGTAGTAACGTGGAGCGAGATTCGTGCGAGTCCTGACACCAGATTTGCAGTCTGCTATTTTTCTGAATTAATCATGTAGCCACCGAACCACGTTTGTCCACGATCAACTGAAACTTGCGCGTTACCGGATTCACCGGCAAGTCATCTGTTACTTCTACCGTGTACTGCACATTTTCCATATGTTTACGCGCGAGGATCTCCTGCAGGCGCTGCGTTACGCTGGTGCGGCATTGTTCGTGTTCAGCGGGCGACAACTGTGGATCGAAGCACACCATGAAACGAAACGACGTAGAACTGAGCAGGTGCAACTGAAAACGAGCGAGGCCTTTAACGAATACTTCGTTGATCGTATGCGGGCTGATGAAATCTTCGACACCGTCACGATTGATAAACACGGGCTGCAGTTCGTTGCGGCCCACCAGACTTTCTATGACCAGATAAGGCTGATGGTTGTGTTGGGGCACAGGTTGCAAGGTGTCTGCCATGCGATAACGCAGCAGCGGCAGCGTGCGATTGAAGAGATTGGTCACAAGGCAATGATCGTCATGAATTTCAAAAATCAGATCATCATCGAACAACACGATCTGGTCGCTGCCAGGCATTGCCGAGCCCATGCCGAGATGTTCACTGCACGCGTAAGTAGTCAACACGCCGCAGCCGAATGCTTGCGTGAGCATAGCCTTGTCATCTGCGGTAGCGCCTTCTCCACCAGTGGCGATCAGCCGCGGGCTGATGTTTAGCAAACCTGCGCGCTGTTTTTCGGCCAGGATTTTCAGTGCGGTTGTGTAGCCGATGACGAGCTCCGGTTGAAAATCGTTTAATGTTTTTAACACGTCGGGCAGTGGACTGTTCACCTCCATCAGCTCCAGCTTGACGAGCGCGCGCATCACGCCTCGCTGCATCATGCTGATCATACTCACGGCCGCGTAGTGACCGTCGGTGGCGCCATAGAAGGCAACACGAAAGCGGCCGCGATGTTGGCGTTTGCCGCGTTTGAAACCCGGGCGCTGTTGACGTCGGGCCATCGCTCGCCCCATGTCCTCTGGCGAATACACGAAATAACCAACCTCACCGGACGAGCCTGACGTATGAATCACGGTGTAGTGATCGAACAGGCGTTCGGTCGGGTTTTTAGAACGAGTGAGGAAATCGGCCACAGCCTGTTTGCTGATGCGTGGGTCCGTGACGATCTCATCGAAGTTCGCCATCAGCAGCGATTTGGTCAGCATCGGAAAGTCCTGCGGTACACAACTTTCAGGCTGAATATTATGTTCACGAATCAGACGCGCGTAATACGGTGAACGTTGATTAACGAATTGCACGAGCTCGCGAAACTTGCGTAATTTCGTTGCCTCGAATTCGGCACGTGTGAGGGTGGCATTCGTGCGAAATTCGCGGGATTTTTTGAGGGAAACGCGCAGTTGCTCAAACATTCGTTGTTAACTCTGTCTTGTCGTTGTTGTTATTTTTGTGGTCCGCTTCGGGGACCTGAGGACTTATCAAGGGCCCCTGACGCTGTGATGAAATCTTTTATGCCGGCGTCATCATACGTCGCCATAAAGGACTTGCTCAGAATGGGTTTGCGTCATCGTTTGCGACTCATCAGGTTGCGAACAATTGACGG
>JAZKES010000051.1:20643-23988 GCA_040386995.1 Pseudomonadota bacterium
TCAGAATGGGTTTGCGTCATCGTTTGCGACTCATCAGGTTGCGAACAATTGACGGGTGCATTTTCTGATAAATGAACCCGTTCTGTCGTGCTACAGTTGGCCGAATATGCCACAAGTCTAGAAAGGATCGAAATCCATGACCGTACGTTTACAAACGAGCCTGTCGCTAATTTGCCTGAGTGTTGCGATCAGCACTACTTCCACGGGTACCTTTGCGCAGGAAGTTGCGCTTACCTATACCGCAGCGCAGAGCCAGGCGGGTAAAGCAGCCTATCAGAGTGGTTGTGTGATGTGCCATGGCCCGAATCTCAGTGATGGCCCACTCGGCGCTCCGCTCAAAGGCACGGTGTTTATGCAGAAATATGGTGGACACAGCGTGCTTGAATTATTCGAGAAAATGCGGACCACAATGCCAACCGCGAATCCAGGTTCGCTGAGCGCAGCAACCTATGCAGATCTGCTTGCATATATTCTTCAGCAGAACGACATCATCGCCGGTGACGAGCCGCTGCCGACCGATGCCCGTCAACTGGCCTCTATGGTGTTGCCGGCGGGTGGTTTCAGCTTCATGGATTATTCGCCTTACACGCAGCTCGAACTGCGGCCACTGCCGAATCCGCTCGAAAACTTTCAACCCGTTACTGATGCGGATTTAACGAATCCCCCCGCGAGTGATTGGTTGAGCTGGCGCCGTGGTTATAACGCGCATGGTTATAGTCCGCTTGCCGACATCAATACAACCAACGTTGGTGAGTTGCGCCTGGCCTGGAGCTGGACGCTGCCGACGGGTTCCACGGAAGGTGTGCCGATCATTCGCAACGGCACGATGTTTGTGCAGGGATACGGCGACATCGTGCAAGCGTTGAACGCCGAAACCGGCGACATCCTCTGGCAATACAACCATACACTCGAAGAAGGTGCCGCGCCGTTCCATAAACGCGGACTCACGCTGCATGGTGACAAGCTGTATTTTGGTACCTCCGATGTTCATGTGGTGGCACTTGATGTACACACGGGCAAGGTTGCATGGGATCAGCGCGTCGGTGATTTTCGTATACGTGAAGGTCTGAACGGCGGCCCTCTTGTTGCACAAGGCAAAGTGATGGTTGGCACGACGGGTACCGGTGTTGGCGCGAAGCCAGGTGGGCCCCAGATTGTTGGTCTGGATGCTGAAACCGGTGCGGAGCTCTGGCGCCTGGGCACCATTGCAAAGCCTGGCGAGAACGGTGGCGAAAGCTGGAACGGGATTCCGTTTGATAAGCGCAGCGGTGCATCCGTGTGGACACCGGGCAGTTATGATCCCGAAACAAAACTCGCGTATTTCGGTACGGGCAATACTTATGACACCGGCCCGTTACTCGCGCCGAACGAAAGTCCTGGCGTGAGCAGCGATGCGCTGTATACCAATTCGACATTGGCAGTTGATCCCGAGACAGGCGAATTAGTCTGGTATTACCAGCATTTTCCGAATGATCAGTGGGACCTCGATTGGGCTTTCGAACGGCAGATTGTTGACCTGCCCGTCGAAGGTGTTAATCGTAAGCTCGTGCTGACCGCTGGCAAGATCGGTATTTATGAAGCGCTCGATGCGAAAACCGGCGCATTCGTATTTGCGATCGACCTTGGCCTGCAGAATATTGTCTCCGCGATTGATCCTGTTACCGGCGCAAAAACCGTCAACAAGGAACTGTATCCCGACAAACAAAGCATCAAGATGGTGTGTCCACATGGCGCGGGTGCAAAAAACTATCTGCCTGCATCGTGGAACGCGGAAATGGGTTTACTGTTCATGCCACTCAACGAAGCCTGCATGGATGTTTATCCTGTGCCGGGCGGTGGAGTGGGTGGACTTTCGTCTGGCGTGAACTGGGGCATTCGCCCGCGACCCGATAGCGATGGCAACTATGGCCGGTTGCAGGCGATGGATCTCGCGACGGGTGAACCACGCTGGACAATTCGGCAACGCGCGCCAATTACCTCCGGCGTGCTCAGTACCGGAGGCGGGCTGACCTTTGCTGCAAGTCTCGATCGTAAGTTCCATGCGTACAACAGCGAGGATGGCGCATTGTTGTGGGAAGCACGCTTGAACGATGTGTCGAGTTCGAGCCCGGTCAGCTTCAGTGTTGATGGCAAACAGTATCTGGCGTTGGTCGTGGGTGAAGGCGGTTTTCACGCGCGCAGTTTTGCGCCGTTGGTTCCGGAACTACAAAGCCCATCGAATCGTGGGGCAACGGTTTGGGTGTTTGCGTTGCCTTGATGTGATGGCATGGATGTGAGCATCGCCCTTGGCAACTCCTTATGTTTATGTTTGGCCGATTCGTCGGCCTGTCTTGTTGTTCTGTCGATGTTGTCGACATGAGGATGATTGCTACAGGATGCTTTTGCATGACACCAAAGAGCAGGCCTGAATAGTTGCTTGCCTATCAACAAAGGGCGCGTTCAAATTGCGCTCGGCTAATAACGGAAACCAATGCATGAACGCAGGCAGAACCCTCGTAATCGGCGATATCCATGGCGGCTTACGCGCGCTTGAGCAGGTGTTGGCGCGTGCCGAAATTACGTCTGCAGATTTGCTGGTGTTTCTTGGTGACTATGTCGATGGCTGGAGTGAATCGCCCGCTGTGCTGGATTTCCTGCAGGCGTTAAAGCAGCAGCATCGATGTATTCTGTTACGTGGCAATCACGACATGATGCTGCTCGAGTGGCTGCGTAACGGCATCGAGAATCCCAACTGGCTCAAACATGGTGGGCGCAGCACGTTGCTTGCTTACCAGACCTTGTCGCAGGCTGTGAAGGATCAACATGCCGACTTCATTGAAAAAGAATTAGTCGATTTTTATCAGGATGAAAATCAACGCCTGTTCGTTCATGCCGGCTTCACACACGTGCGCGGCTTTCATCAGGAATATTTCAAACCGATGTTGTACTGGGATCGTTCGCTGTGGGAAACCGCGCTCGCGCTTGATCCTGCACTCGAGAAAAACGATGCGCGTTATCCCGCGCGTTTGAAGTTGTATCCGGAGGTTTTCATTGGACACACGCCGACCATTCACGTCGGCACCAAACAGCCGCTACAAGCAGCGTGTGTCTGGAATCTCGATACGGGCGCTGGCTTCACCGGCCCGTTGACACTGATGGACGTGGACAGCAAACGTTACTGGCAGAGCGACGAAGTGCATACGCTGTATCCGGGTGAGGAACCCAGGATGATGTAGTGACTTGCAAAAAATCGCGCAAATCTACTTATCGAAATTAGATAACAGCAGCGGAGTAGTGCTCCGATAATTCAATTGCCCGGCTGCGCATCACCCGAGCGCAGCTCGAGGCTGAAGTCCTGCTTCTGCA
>JAZKES010000051.1:24088-35548 GCA_040386995.1 Pseudomonadota bacterium
TTGCCCGGCTGCGCATCACCCGAGCGCAGCTCGAGGCTGAAGTCCTGCTTCTGCACCTTGAGGTGCGACACTGCAGGACGTTTTTTCAATTCGCCAAGCAGCTTTAGTACAGGACTCAGAGTCGGGTTGTAATAAAGCTGATCGGGTGCACGGGTATGCATCGCATCGACCTGATCCGCTGGCATCACCGCACGCAACAAAAACTCTTCATCCGACATGCTGGCGGGAAACAACTTGCGGCGATCTTTCAGCGTCATCTTGGTAGGTTCTTGCTGGATTTCTGCGGTGCGCGGTAACGCCATGATGCGGTCCAGTACATTCTGCTCGACAGGTGCAGTGGGGCGGCCAAACCGGCCCAGTACATAACGAATCACCTGGTCTGGAATGTTGCTGTAGCGCTCTTCCGCGAGCACATTAAACATGGCTTGGGTGGTGACGATCTGCGGGAACGGCGTGACCATGATCGGCGAACCCAATTCATTTCTCACGCGTTCGACTTCTGCCATAACTTCATCGAAACGATGTTCGAGTTTTAATTCGGCCAATTGGCGGCGTGTGGTCGTGAGTACGCCACCCGCCAGTTGATGGCGCAAATAGGACGCGTCATAGGCTTGTGGTTGTCCAACAGGAAGTCCTTCCGCGCGTGCGAGTGCGTGGTAATACTGTTCGAGTTTGCGCAGCGCTTGTTCGTCGACTTCCACGTCGTGGCCGTGGGTTTTGAGATTCGCAACAGTCTGGCTCGCGCAGGGCAGGGATGAGCCATGTGCAAGTGGTCCGACTGCTACGTGCAGCGCATCGATGCCGAGTTCTGCACCAACCATATAGTTGAATTGCGACAAGCCAATCGTGCAATGCGAATGTAGCTCCAGCGGCATCTTGCCGATTTGCTGTTTGATCGCTGGAATCAGCGTGCGTGCGCGTTCGGGACTCAACAAACCGGACGGATCTTTTAAGTAGAGCAAATCGAAATAACCGGATTGCGCCATTTGCCGTGCACAGTCCGCATAAAACGCATCGTTGTGAACATCACTCAACGTAAACGTAAGTGCGCCCATGTTTTGCGCATCACCTTCTTCCTTCACAAGCTTCGCAACTTCGATGATGGCTTCCATGTCGTGCATCGGATCGAGCAGCACGAAGCGGCCAATGCCGGCCTTCATCAATGTGCGATAGGCAAGGCGCATGAAATCATGATCGGCGGTTTCCCATGAGATGAAACGGAAGCCCGTGGAAATAAATTGCAGTGGCACCTTCGGCAATATGCGATGCATCAGGCGAATACGTTCCCACGGATCATCCTTGTTGTAACGCACGCCGACCGCCATGTGAGTGCTCGACGTGAAATCAATTGCCTTGAAACCGACACGTTCCATCAACGGGGCCGCTTGCATCATCTGGGCAGTGTTGATGCCCGTCATGCTCCAGAGACTTTGGTTGCCATCACGAATGCTGACATCCACCAGTTTAAGCGTGGCCATCGGTTGCCTCCGTCTTTTTATCCAGCGTGTTGGTGCTCAAGGGATGTGCAGCGAGATGGGTTGGCAGGAAACCAGTATCGACACCACCGTGCTGGAATGCCGGAGCGGCACACACCGATTGATGCAACACCAGGTTGGTCGGCACACCTTCAATGTGGCAACTCTGCAGCGCGGTTTGTAAACGCTGCAGCGCTTGCGCGCGATCCTTGCCGTGCACGATCAATTTGCCAAGCAATGAATCGTAGTAGGGCGGCATCACTGCACCCTGCTGCATGTGGGTGTCCATACGAATGCCAACACCTGCAGGAAATAATGCGGTTGTTATCGTGCCGGGCACCGGACGGAAATCCGCTGCACAGTCTTCCGCATTAAGACGACATTCGATCGCATGGCCATCAAACTGGATGTCCTGCTGGCGCAGATTCAGCCTCTTGCCTTCGGCGATACGGATCTGTGCGGCGATCAGGTCTTGATGACAGATGGCTTCGGTGACGGGATGCTCCACTTGAATACGCGCGTTCATTTCGAGGAAATAAAAACTGTCGCGTTCGACATCCACCAGAAACTCGACGGTTCCAGCACCGACATAATGCAAGTGTTTGCCGAACATCACAGCGGCGTCATGAATGGCAGTGCGCAGCGCATCACTCAAGTTCGGAGCCGGTGCTTCTTCAATCAATTTCTGGTAACGCCGCTGCACGGAGCAGTCACGTGTGCCGAGATGAATAATGTTGCTGCCATCGCCAAGCAACTGGACTTCCACGTGACGACCACTCTGCACATAACGTTCGATATACAGGCGTGGATCACCGAATGCGGCCTGTGCTTCGGCAGTCGCCAACTGGAGGGCTTCATGCAGCGCTGCACTGTCGGTGACGAGCTTCATGCCGCGCCCACCGCCACCACCGACGGCTTTGATCAGTACCGGCAAACCTAAATTTTTGACCAGCGCCTCGGCTTCGGCGCGTGTGTTCACTTCACCACCGGGCACGACGGGTAAGCCGGCAGCTACCGCGTTGCCGCGCGCAAGTAATTTGTCGCCGATGGCGAGCAACTGTGACGGCGTAGGACCAATGAAGATCAAACCAGCATTGTTGCACGCAATTGCGAGGCGCGAATTTTCAGAAAGGAAACCATAACCCGGATGAATTGCATCAGCCTTTACTTGTAGCGCGGCATTGATCACCGCCGCAATATTCAAGTAACTCGCGGCTGCGGGTGCGGGCCCTAACACGACGACTTGATCTGCGAGGCGAGCGGCCATCGATTCGGTATCGGCACTGGATGCCGCAAGCACCGTTTCAATACCAAGCTCGCGACACGTGCGAATAATACGAACTGCAATTTCGCCGCGATTAGCGATCAGGATACGATGGATGTTCATTACTGCGGCCTGACGCGCATCAACAGTTGACCCTTTTCAACAAGAGTCGCATCAGTGGCCAGAATCTCGACCACGGCACCTTGCAGTTTGGCTGGTACCGATGTCATGAGCTTCATTGCTTCAATGATGCCGATGATGGAGTTTTCATTAACGACACTGCCGACTTGTATGAACGGTTCGGCGCCCGGCGTTGGCGCGCGATACCAGGTGCCTATCATCGGGGCGCGTACCTCGAGCAAACCTGCTTCAGATGCTGGGGGCTCTGCTGTAGCGGCAGTAGTGTCGGCTGCTTTGGCTTGAATGACATGAGGCTTGGCGGCCACATCGCTGCTTTGCTGCCAGCCTGCTCCATCTGTGTTGCGTTGCAGATTCAACGTGAAAGAATCGGTTTGCAGTGTTAGTTCGTTGTATGGACTTTCATCAAGCAGTTTTAATAACGCCTGTACATCCTGATAATTCAAACTCATTATTTCTTCACGCCTCCCATCACATTGAAGATATGGTCAAAGGCGCGTGCGGCAGGCTTTGCTACAGCAGCACGCTCTTTACTTGCCCATACTGTTTCCGGACGACTTTGCAGCAACAGAATATTGCCGTCCTGATCCAGTGCCCATTCAATGTCTTGAGGACTGCCATAATGTTGTTCGACTTTTTTGCCGAGCGCGACAAGTGCATGGATTTGTTCGTCACTCAGGCAACACTGCTTGCGGCGTTCGTCGCTGACTTCCTGTTCAAGTACACCACCACTTTCTGCAGGAATGTGCTCCATGGCTTTGTCGGCGACTACGCGCGTACGAATGTCGCGCGTGACCTTGTTGATCACAAAACGATCGGGTGTTACTTCACCACTGACAATCGCTGAGCCGAGCCCCCAGCTACCTTCGATCGTGATAACCGAACGATCACCCGTGGTGGGACTGCGCGTGAACATTACGCCGGAGCAGCGCGAATTAACCATACGCTGCACAACCACCGCCATCGCGAGTTGGGCTTCGGGCACATTCAATCGCAACCGGTAACTGACCGATTCGGGACTATAAAGCGAAGCCCAGCACGAACGTATTTTGCTGATGAGCTCAGCTTCGGTTTTTACCCATAGATAGGTGTCTTGCAGACCCGCGAAACTGGCTTCCGCACTGTCTTCACTGGTGGCGCTTGAGCGCACGGCCACCGGATGGGTGGTGCCGAGTTCTGCGTAGTTGCATGCAATCGTGTCGTGTAATTGACGTGACAGGGGTTCGTGTTCGATCAACGCACGCAGCTCTGCCGTGCATTGCTGAATCGCGGGCAGATCATCTTTATCGAGTCCAGTGATGCGCGCGCGGATGGCGTGTTTGTGATCGAGATCCTGCAACCACTGATTAAACGCAATGGTGCTCACGACGAAGCCGGATGGAATCGGCAAGCCGGCGCAGGTCATTTCACCGAGGCTTGCGCCTTTGCCGCCCGCGACTGGACGGTCATGAATGCCGAGTTCTGTGAACCACAGTATGGGTTGTTGTCTGGTCGCTGCTGTTGAAGTCATGGTCATGTGCTCAATCCAGTATCGTCACAACGCCGGTGTCACCATCGACGCGTAGACGCTGACCATTCTTGATGCGTTTGGTCGCATCACCAGTGCCTACCACGGCGGGCATGCCATATTCACGCGCAACAATAGCCATGTGCGACATCGTGCCGCCAATGTCCGACACCGCTGCTTTGATTTTGCTGAACAGCGGGCCCCAGCTTGGATGAGTGATCGGACATACCAGAATGTCACCTTCCTTGATCTCGCCGAAATCGGCGATGCTGCGCAGTACACGTGCCACACCTTCGACCACGCCGGGAGACGCCGCGTAACCGCGCACTTCATTGTCATTGCGGCCTTCACCAACACTCGCCCAGCCATGCAGCGTTTCGGTGGTGATGCCCCACAACATTTGCAGCGCAGGGTCTTCGATGTTGCCGGGCATTGGTCCAATGGCCGGTGGTGCTTGCCACTCTCCCAGTACTTTCAAAATGCGGCGGCGTTCCGTGATGATCGGTTTCCAGTAATCAGGTTGTGAGGGCGCGGAACCCGCGGCCCACGCGTTCATGATGTTGCTGAGCACCTGGCTGATTTCGGTGTGGTGCAGATGGAAGATGTCTTCCTGTTTTTCGATCAATTCATAACGCGCGAGTAAATCACCAAACTCGCGCATCTTGTTGAAGAAGGCGGTAGTCAGCCAGTGTTCGCAATAAAACTTGTGGTCTTCTACATACGGAAATACCAGATGCGAAACACTGAGCATCTGGTCGAACGCGGCTTTCTCTTCATCGGACGGTAACAGGTTGCGATATTCATCGATGATGCGCTGGCGTTCGAGTTTCAGTGACTCCGTCGGGCGTTCCAGATTGTCGCCCTGGCGTACCTTCGCAATGTAATGCGGCAAGGCTGACAAGGGCACTGTCAGGTCATCGTTCCAACTACGTTCGTAGTGGTAAAAACCATCACCCGTGGAGATGTTGAACCATGGATCGCGTGATTCATTAAGCTGCTTTAGCCAACGCTGGCCGGCGGCGCCGTGTTTTTCGAGTGCAGGCAGAATGGTTTTTGGATCCGCATCTACCGTAAAAAATTTGTCGAGATCCAGCTCTACTGCCAGTTTGGCGAGTTTTTTTAATTCGTCGTCGGGGCGAAACATCAACACGTCGATACCGGCGACCATACGAGCAACAGTCTGGTCGGTAATTTCCGGGAACGCTTGTTTGCAGAACTGAAAGAACACGACATACGCACCGTAACCGAGCATCAGCATTTCGAAGTGGTGATGCCACATCTGTGAATAAAGTTCGAGTGTGCGGTGATAAGCCACGCGCAGGTAATGGTTTTGCGCGATGCCAGTGGAATTCGTGATTACGCTTTCATCTTCATACGCGGGCAGTTCAGGAATCTTGATTGCGTTCATGTCCTGGATCAGCTGACCCATGCGACCTTCCCATCCGGAGTAGATGCTGTTCCAGTTTTCGTAATAGTGGCCCGCGCGGCGGCGGAAAATATCGAGGCGTTCCTGAATCTCGGCTGGGTCGCTCGCAACGTTGGCGCTGATGTAGATACGACCGTTGATGCAGCGATAGTCGATACCCTTGCCGGTCGGGAACGCGAACACACGATTCACGTAAGCGCCCATCGCGTGGTAGGCCGCTTCGGCGGTGATCATGTCGAAGGCCGACATGGGTTCGGAGAAATGCATGGAGTTATAGAACCAGAAGCGTTTATCGTCGTCTGGCTGTACCCGCGTGTAGTAGGGGTACATTTCGCCCCAGTTTTCTGCACCTGCTACCGGTCCGATGGAGGTGGGCATCGGAAAGGGATTTAGTTTCATGTTCATACGTGTGCCCCCGAACTCTGTTGTTATATTGTTATTTTAGCGTGCGGTCCTGCGTCCTTTTGTAATCTGATTTCTGGGTCGAGCGTGGATAGCCTATAGGAAGCCTAAAGCAGAGTATAGGGAGTGACAGCAGGTCCGTTGGCCGGGGCGGAGGGAGTTGGTTGGCTACGCGTCCAGCTTGTTTAAATTGGATGAGGTGCGTTGCGGGTGTTTCGCATGTGCTGGTAACTGCCGACCCGTTGAATAGCCGAGCTACGGTTCGGGGTTTGTGTTACCTGGAGGTGGTTAACGTTTAGCACAAGCAAGTGTGTAATGTCGTTTTAAGGCCACAGCGTAGTCTTATGCAACAGGGCAGTTAATCAACGCTCCTATCCGATCAAAACTCTGATCGTTCCTGAATAATGCATCAGTCCAAAAAACAAACCCCCGAGCCTTTTGAGCAGCGGGGGTTGGGTTAGCCGTGTTTTCCCCACGAAGGTGTGGGTTGTGACGTCTTCCTGTCCTAGCCGACAAGGCCAAAGTCCGGGATTGAGAGCCCTCCCAGCTCTGTTGTATCTACGCCCACGAGGGTCACGACAAACTCCATCGTGTCATTGTTAACGCTCAACTCGTTGCTGGCAATGTCATTGCTGATACGAACGATGACCGAATCGATGCCATCAGAAATCGCGGCATAGATGACATCACCAAGATTCAGGCTATCTGCGATACCAGAAAGTGCAGAATAAATATTCGCTTCATCGAAGCTCGCAACTGTGTTGGTTGCCACGAAGAAGCCTGTGTCGTCATACAGGCTAAAGCTTGTGCCATCCCCGATCTCGTAAAATTCGCCGGTTCCACGCAGATCGTCCATGTTCAGAGCGGTAAATGTCAGTCCATCCATGTCGGTGAAGTCTTGAATGCTGTCGACGGAAAACTGGTCCGTACTGCGAAACTCGACGTCGTATATGAAATTGTCTGCACCCTCACCGCCGCTGAGATTATCTGCCTCTGAACTGCCGGTAATTTGATCGTCCCCATCTCCACCGTCGATCGTGACTGTTTCGTCCAGCCAATAGGCGTTAATGGTATCGGCGCCCGTTCCGCCCATGACGGTGAGTGTTTGAGTACCATAGTGAACATTACTCCCAAGTTCGAAGTCGTTAGTGCCATCTGCCAGCTCGATTTTTTCGATCGAGTCGCCAGCTATATTAAAGAAGTTGTTATCGGTGATGGTTCCGGCCGACAGGAACTCGATGGTGTCGGTGCCCGAACCGCCAACGACATACGAATCTCCAGCCAACTCAGATCCGGATGCGAATACAAAGGTGTTGTCACCTGAACCACCATAAAGCGCATCCGCGCCTGCGCCGCCGACAATAGTGTCGTTACCGGCGTTGCCATTGATAGTGTCGTTTTGATTGCTACCGAAAAGGAAGTCATGACCACCGCCTCCGTATACGCTGACGGATTCACCAAGCGCGGATGCATTGATTGTATCAGCACCGATTCCGCCATATACCATGAGGCCTGCTGATGCAGCGGCGGCGTTGGTGCCCAGTGTCACGCTGTTGATGCCGTTGGCCAGAAAAATCTCTTCGATCAGCGTCTTGTTGGTGAAAGCTGAATCTGCAACAGTTTGTGAATCCGCGGTGAAAACAATGCTGTCAACACCGGAGCCACCGGTTAAGGTTTCATCTGCGATGAACTCGCCATCGCCGTAAAAATAAATGTTGGCGCCATTGCCTCCACTGAGATTGTCGCTGCCAGCACCACCGGTAATGGTTTCGTCTGCTGCACCACCGATGATGGTGTCAGCCTGATTACTGCCAGTCAGCACGTTGGCACCTATTCCGCCGTTGATGTAGACAGCTTCACCGAGCGTCGACGCGTCAATGGTATCTGCGCCGGTACCACCGGTGACGATGAGGCTTGCTGAAGCAGCAGCGGCGTTGGTGCCCAGGGTCAGGCTGTTGGTGCCGTTGGCCAGGATGATGGCTTCGATTAGTGTTTTGTTGGCAAAGCTGGTATCTGCAACGGTCTGTGCGTCCGCGGTGAAAACGATGCTATCGACACCGGAGCCACCGGTTACCGTGTCACCTGCGACGAACTCGCCATTGCCATAACGGTAACTGTTGGCGCCATTACCGCCACTAAGGTTGTCGCTGCCAGCGCCACCGGTGATGGTGTCGGCTTCGGCACCACCGTTGATGGTGTCAGCCTGGTTGCTGCCAGTCAGCACATTGGCTCCTAATCCGCCGTTGATGTTGACTGCTTCACCGAGCCCCGACGCATTGATGGTATCGGCGCCAGTACCGCCAGTGACTGTGAGGCTTGCTGAAGCAGCAGCGGCGTTGGTGCCCAGGGTCAGGCTGTTGGTGCCGTTGGCCAGGATAATGGCTTCGATCAGCGTCTTGTTGGTGAAGGCTGAATCGGCAATGGTCTGTGTATCTGCGGTGAAAATGACGCTATCGACATTGGAGCCACCGGTTACTGTCTCATCTGCGACGAACTCGCCATTGCCATAGAGGTATCGGTTGGCACCCGCACCACCGCTGATGGCGTCGCTGCCCACACCACCGGTGATCGTGTCGTCGCCGTCGTTACCGAAGATGACGTTGGCTTCGGAGTTGCCGGTTAAACTGTTGTTGCCATCGTTACCGTGCAGCGCAATTGCGATACTCACTGCGGCGGCATCGATGCTCTCGTTCGTCGTGCCGGTCGCGACACCCGCAGCGTCGGTAATACGAGCTTCCTCTACATTGATCAAGTTGGAATCTAGAACAAGTGTTCCTGATACAGTCGACGTGAAGCGAATCACGTCGGTCTGCGCACCACCGTTGATCGATTCGCCGGTGGCGTGATCGCTTGCTACAGCAATGATGAATACGTCAGCGCCATTACTGCTGGACAGAATGTCTGCGCCCGCACCACCGGTGATGGTGTCATTGCCAACACTTGTGTAGATCTCCTGATCACCCGCGCCGGCAGTGACGTCGTATCTACCGGAGGTGGCAGTGGTACCCGTAAACCTGTCGCCGATGAAGCCTGTGACAAATACTGTATCCGTAGCGAAAGCGTTGGTGATTGCCAGATCGGCAGCGCCGGCCACAATCGAAATGTCATTGTCATCGGTGTTGTCGCCCAAAGCGACGCCAATGGATCCGCTGGTAGGATTGGAAACGACCAGGTCACCCGTTAACCCGGTGATATTGACGATACCTGCTGCTGCACCGCCGGAAGTGACGGTCAGTACAGTGTCATTGGCCAGCGCAGTGGCGGCGATGGTGACAGTATCAGTCAATGCACCCGCAGCAACATTCACTGAAGTGGCAGCGATGCCGGTCGTAATGCTGATGGTGTTATCGACAATATTGTCTACCGTGGTCACAATCAGAGCACCGGTCAGGTTGGTCGCGACCAGGTTTCCTTTCAGCCCGGTTACGGTCAACGCCGAGGCGCTTGTTGCTGCGACCGTTAGCGCAGTGTTGTTCGCCAGTGCTGTGGCATTTACCGTCACCGTGTCACTGGCGTGGTTCGCCGTCAGATTGGTCGCGCCTGAACCCGTCGTGATGCTGATGCTGTTGTCGAGTGCATCAGCAGTGGTCACCGTCAAGGCACCCGTCAGATTGGTCGCGACCAGGTTTCCTTTCAGTCCGGTGACCGTCAGCGCCGAGGCGCTTGCTGCTGCCACTGTTAGCGCGGTGTTGTTCGCCAGTGCAGTGGCGTCTACCTCCACTATGTCGCTGGCATTGTTCGCTGTCAGATTGGTTGTCCCTGAGCCCGTGGTAATGCTGATGCTGTTGTCGAGTGCATCAGCAGTAGTCACGTTCAGCGCGCTGGTGGTATTGCTGACCAAACTACCTGTCAGTTCTGTCACTGTCATTGCGCCGTTACTAGTAAGCGTCAACGTTGCAGCGGCTCCCAATGCTGCTGCATTCACCGTAAAGGGATCAGCCTCTGCGGAGGTGATGCTGGTGTTGCCGGTGCCAGTGAAAATCGTGGTTATATCCGCTGTATTTGCGGCGTTATATCCAAGAACGACCGTGCTGGCGCCAGTCAGTACGAGATACTCGACTTCGTCGACATACGCAAAGTTATCATCGACGATGTCTGTTGCTGCCTCATCGATGAAGATGGTGTCCGCCGTGCCTGCGCCGCCATATACATTAGTTGCGGCGCTCAGTTGGGTTTTCCCGGTGAATACGAAGGTGTCTTCACCGTCGCCGCCGCTTAGGTCGTCGCTACCACCACCACCTGTGATAGTGTCGTCGTCGTCGCCTCCTGAGATGACGTCGCCCTGGTTGCTGCCGAGGATCACGTCGCTACCGGAATCCCCGTCGATGGTGACGGCTTCACCCAATGCAGAGGCATCGATGGTGTCGCTGCCTGTGCCGCCATTAACCGTGAGGTTTGCCGTTGCAGCGGCAACATTGCTGCCCAGCGTAATGTTGTTGGTGCCATCGGATAACGTGAGGACGTCGATCAATGTTGCGGAGGTGAAGTTCGCGTCTGTGATGGTGCCCGCGTCCGTAAACCGGACTGTGTCGATACCGGTGCCGCCGGTCACGGTGACGTCTGAAGTGAGCTGGCTGATGCTGAACACGAAAAGATTCGCACCATTGCCGCCGCTGATATTGTCATAACCACCGCCACCCGTGATGGTGTCGCTACCAGTGCCACCGATAATGGTGTCATCGGAGTTGGTACCGGTCACCACGTTGGTGCCATTGCCAGCGTTTATGGATGCGGCTCCATCGTGCGCAGAGAGATCGATTGTGTCATTACCGCTACCACCGATGACAGTCAGATTGTCGGTAGCATCGGAAGCCATAGCGCCCATTGTCAGACTATTGGTGCCGTTACCGAGGAAGATTGCTTCGATCAATGTTTTGTTTTCGAAATCGGCGTCGACGATGGTTTGTGAATCCGCGGTGAACACAATCGCGTCGATACCATCACCACCGCTGACTGTTTCCGCCGCGATGAACTCACCGCTATCGAAATAAAAACTATCACTGCCGTCACCGCCGATAACACTATCGGTACCCGCGCCACCCGTAATGCTGTCGTCACCGGCTCCTCCGGTGATCACGTCATCGTTGGCTTTGCCATCTATCACGACGCCCGTAGAATTTGTCAGCGTCAGAGTGTCAATACCAGAGCCACCGTCAACCGATTCAACATCGATGAGTGTCAGGTTTGCGGTGTTGTCTACATCGGCCAGAATCAATTTGTCGTTACCACCTTTGCCGTCGAAGGTCAG